>JAHECA010000004.1 GCA_024642005.1 Robiginitalea sp.
TTCAGGAGTGGGACCAAAGGAACACCCGGAAGTAGGGCGGAGCTCACTTCCGGGTATCTCCTGGAGGTGCGCCGCCCCGCGGCGCAGTTCGCAGTCGGCAGTGGCAGTTGGCAGTAGGGTTCTGGCATCCCTCGATTGCACTCGGGACAAGTTTTCAGGCGGGGGACCATTCAGGAACACCGAGCTCAGCGAGGTATCTCCTGGAGACTTCCCCAGGGCCAAATTCCAAATTCCAGATAAGGACAAGGGGATTAGTAAGGCTTCAGTATTTCACTTTGTATTTAGGAAAATCTTTCAATCCCATGCCTGCACCTTCCTCGACCCGGGAGGCATTCCCCTCGAAGACGACGTGACGCTGGGGCCCAAGGTGAACCTCATCACCGAAAACCACCCCGTAGACCCGGCCCAGCGGAAGTCATTGGACCTGAAATCGATTCGGATCAAACGGAATGCCTGGATCGGGGCGGGGGCAGCCATTTAAAGGTCGAACCCTCCTTTAATCCACCTTCTTCCCCGTCTTGACGCCGTACCGCTGCAACGACCGAAAGGAGGCATAGTACTTGTAGATGTTGCTCACATACTGCACCGGTTCCCGACCCACCTCCCTGGCTGCCACCAGTTCTACCTGTCCGAACCAAACATTGACGTTAACACCCTGGGTCGATGCTTTGCTTCGAATCTGGTTCATCCGGGCCGGGCCCATATTATAGGCCGCCAGGCTGAACAACATCGCATTGAACGGCTCGATATCCGGACTGCCAAAATACCTGTTGCGGAGGAAGTCCAGGTATTTGGCAGCAGCATGAATATTGTTCTCCATCTCGTAAACATCGGCTATCCCCACGTTGGAGTCGGCAGCGGTACTGGGCTTGATCTGCATGATCCCTACCGCTCCTGCCGGGCTCTTTTTGGAATGGTCGAGCTGAGACTCCTGATAGCCCTGGGCTGCAAGCAGGAGCCAGTCCCAGTTGTATCTCCCACCGTATTTCCGGAACAATCCGCGTAGCTCCCGAAAACGACCTAAAGTCTCGGGAGAGTTCGCCTTCTTCACGTAATCTGCAGTATTCAGGTATTTTTTCAGCAGGACATTGCCAATGAGGGTGCCCTGCCCGTTCTCCCGCAGAAAGGCATCCACGGCAGCCTTGAGTTCCGGGCTGTTCCTGCGCATGGCCCAGGCGACTTCACCCCCGTTCTTTATAACAAGCCCCCGATGTGCCCGCAGCTCGGGAAGCAACGGTTCCCAAAGGTCAACAATGAACGCATTTGAGACGGTAATTGGGATAAGGCCGGCATTGACCATTTCAAGGATGTCGTCGTCTTCCAGGTACTCGTCCAACAGTTCTGTGTGGATGACCTGCTTCCCCGCCTGGCGGAGGGAGTCGTTAAAGGATGCCAGGTGCTCAAAATAGCTGCTCGAACGCCGAATATATACTGTGTCCCCAAGCAGGTCATCAAATCGTTCAAATGGCCTTCGCGATGGACCTGACACCACAAGCTCGCTCCAGTTGCTCAGGGCAGGTACCGAAAAGTCAACCTCCTCCCGCAGATTTTCCGTGATAACCAGGTTTGCCGCCGCGAGATCCCCATACCCCTCGGTAAGGGAAGGCAGGATCCGGTCGCGGGTCACCGGCAGAAAGATTACCCTAACATACCCTGGGCTGCCGGGCCTTTTCCCCAAACGCTTATTGAATTCTTTCTCAAACAAGGTAACAGCCTCAAAGGTGAGCCCCTTTCTCTGCATCCCATCGATAAAATAGCTGGTACGGTTGTAAGGGACCAACACGCGGATTTGGCCGCGCTCGATCATTCCATCCAGGTCGCCCGTCCATTTCTCACTCAGCCCTACTATTTCATCGGCCGGCTCAAAGGCGGGGTCTTTCAATACTTCCAGGGAATCGGGTTCCGGGAATTCAACATCGGCCGGTGCGGTATTCCTCTTGCACGATACAACCGCAGCAACCATAATCAGGGATACCCGAAGAAAATGGCATGTCTTTTTTTTCATCGCTTTGATACTGTGGGCAATCCTTCTAACCTACTAATTATTTTAGCTCATATGCCCGAGGCCAGTTAGGTTATTTCGGGCGGTCGATCCGATCAGGACCGTGTTCGCGACCAATCACTTCCTGCCAAACGAAGCCTGCATCAAAACCCACAAATTGGGGTCAAGCTCCACCCCCTTCGGTTCCCCCGCCATTTCGAATTCAAAGCGATTGGTCTTTTCGGATATCCGGATGCGCTGCAGAGACCTGGAACCATCAGCGCCGGTAATTTCCACCTCTACGGGCATCTCTATCAGGGGGCCGCTGGCCTGTACCTGGTTCAGCTCGATAATTACTCTGCCGTTTGAGGCATCGTACTGCCAAAAGCCCTCCAACTCGAGGGCACCCGGCTCGTATAACCACTGCCTGAAAAATACGCCCAGGTCTTTCCCCGAAACTTCTTCCATCACCCTTTTGAAGTCGGCCGTGGTGGCGTTTAAATCTTTGTATTTTCCGTAATACGTGCGTATCCCTTCCCAAAACACCTCGGTACCCACCACCCCGCGCAGCATGTGCAAGACCCAGCTTCCCTTCTGATAGGTCTGGGAGGAAGTTACCTGGTTCATGTCTGCCAGGTTGTTATGGATAATGGTGTAACCGGGGGTTTTTTCGTGGAATGCATCCACACTTTGTTGGCTGCTCCGAAGACCGTCGACAAAGGCATCCCTGCCATAGGCGTGCTCTATAAAAAGCAGCGTAAAATAGGTGGCAAAGCCTTCGCTGAGCCAGACATCATCCCAATCGGCCTCGGTTACCGCGTTGCCAAACCATTGGTGCGCAATTTCGTGTATCACCACATTGCGCCAGCGCAGGCTGCGGTCTCCGGTAACCGAGTTTGCGCTGTAAAAAATGGCGGAAGCCGCTTCCATGCCCCCGCTTACGCTATTCGACTGAATGTTGGCCAACTTTTCATAGGAATAGGGGCCAATGTAATCGCTGTAGAATTCCAGGACCTGTTTGGTGGGTTCGGCAAAATCGTAGAACCCGGCATCGCGGTCTTGCTTAAAAACATAGGTCTGAATGGATTTACCGTCAAATTCGTCCACATACTGTACGGCAAACTCGGCTACCCCCAGTACATACAACCAGGAAGCAATCGGCACCGATTGCTTCCAGTGCGTGCGTTTTAATCCCTTATCCAAATTGGTCTCTTCCTTTTTCAATCCGTTCGAAACAACCTGGTAACGGGCCGGAGCAGTTACCACAAACTCGCAGGTTGCCTTGTCGTATGGGTGATCGACCGTTGCCAGCCAGTGACGCGCCCGGTTTGGCCAGTTATCGCTGAAGAAAGTGCGCTCTCCGTGTTGGTTTTTCCCGATATGAAGCCCCAGGGCCGGAATGCCGTGGTAACTAATGGTTACCTGCCTGCGCTGATTGGGTTCAGACCCTTCGGGAAAGAACACCAGCAGCTCGTCGTGCTCATGGGTGAAGACCAGTTCGCTTCCCCCTGAACTAACCTGGGTAACAGTCATTCCCCTGTTGCCAGGTGTGGGCGCGACATTAATCAAATCGAGTCTCAATTTGCGCATCTCCCTTACTTTAAACAAAAAATCGACCGTTACCTGCACCTGGATCGCATCGGTATCATCAGACAGGGTTATGGCAAACCTGTAATTGAGAATGTCGATATTTGGGTTCTTCGGATAGGTATCAGTAAGTGCAAACACATTAGACTGCACTAGCATTAAACCTAGCAGGCAAAGGGTCTTGCAAAAGGGTCTGCTGAAATACGCCATGGTAAAGTTCTTACGGTTGATAAAGAATTGCGCCCGGGACAAAAAGGCCGGTGAACCCCGGAATGGCCCCGGTTGTATTTACTCCTTAAAATTATGCTTAATTTAAGCTTTAACTCAGCACGTCAGTCCAAAATCAAAAAATGCCCGAAATGAATTGTCTAAAAATAGTTTTTCGCCTGTACCTTTTGCTCCTTTTTGCCCTTAGCAGCGCCTATTCGCAGGAAAAGCACTATTTCCAGAGCGATTTTGCCCCGTCGGAATTCGAATCGCGAAGGGCCCGGATTTTTGACGCCATCGGAACCAACGCCATCGCGCTCATTCAAGGCGCCCCCAGCGTTGCCGGGTTTAAGGTCTTCAGGCAGTCAAACACCTTTTATTATTTATGCGGCCTGGAAGAGGGCCATGCCTATTTGCTGCTGAACGGCAAAAACAGAAGCACTACCCTGTATTTGCCACATCGGGATGCAGGCAGGGAGCAAAGCCAGGGCAAGATCTTGTCGGCAGAAGATGCGGAACTGGTAAAACAGCTCACGGGCATACAGCGGGTGCTTCCCATTGAATTTCTCGGGACTGACCTGGTGAACACCGGGTTGATCAAAGCAGAGGTACCCGAATTGTATACCCCCCTGAGCCCTGCTGAAACGGGTAACGACAGCCGGGATGAGATCCTGCACGGGCAGGCTCGCGCGGCTGCCGATCCCTGGGATGCGCAGATTCCCCGGGAATCCCTGTTCAAAAAACTGCTGAGCGATCGCTTTCCGGCATTTCGGATTAAGGACCTCTCCCCCCTTCTGGATAGCATGCGACTGATCAAAAGTCCACAGGAAATCGAAGTGATCCGAAAGGCTACGCAGATAGCCGGCATGGGCATTGTGGAAGCCATGCGATCGACGGCGCCGGGGGTTTACGAATATCAGCTGGATGCGGCCGCCAAATATATTTTCTATCTGCACGGCGCCCAGGGAGACGGGTATCCCGCCATTATCGGGGGAGGGTCCAATGCCTATATGGGCCATTACTTCCGGAAGACCGATGCCCTGTCAGACGGGGACCTGGTGCTGATGGATTATGCCCCGGACTATCACAATTACACCAGTGATGTTACCCGTATCTGGCCGGTAAACGGCACCTTCGACGCCGCACAAACCGCGCTTTACGAATATATCGTCGCCTACCGGGATGCCTTGTTCCGGCACCTGAAACCCGGAATTACCTCTGACGAAGTACTGGATCGGGCAGCAGCAGATATGGAGGCCTACCTCCAGGGAAAATCCTTTGAACGACCCGCCCATCGACAAGCCGTAGCGGAAGGACTTAAATTCAGGGGTCATTTTCAGCACCCAGTGGGCATGGCGGTTCACGATGTGGGGCGGGTGCACCGTACCCCCCTGCAACCCGGCATGGTCTTTACCATAGACCCCATGATCTGGATTCCCGAAGAAAAGCTATACATACGGATTGAGGATGTTGTGGTCATTACGGAAACCGGGGCGGAAAACCTGAGCGCTTTTGTGCCCACTTCCCTAAAAGAGGTTGAAAAAACCATACGGGAAGAGGGCTTGACCTCCTTCAGGCCACCGATGGACCTGCCGCTGAAAAACTGAATGGCCTTGCTTAATCGGGTTGCGCCATGGCTTGCACCCCGGCCCTGACCTGCTCCACCATGGCGTAGAAATCATAGACTACCCAGCGTTCCTTAAGCCTTTCGTTTTCGACCCGGTAAATCGCAATGCCGTCCATGGAGATTTCGCGATTCGTCGGAGGCATCCCCATAAAGTCACCTTTATGGGTTCCCTTCAAAGTCCAGTAAACGGTAACCTTGTCTCCCTCGGCTATCAAATCGTGAACCGCGTAGTGCGCGTCGGGAAACGAAGCCAAAACCGGACCGTAGAAATCGTAAAAGCCATCCACTCCCTTTGGGCTGTCTTCAGGCCAGTCGTGCGAAAGGAAATCGGGAGCCAGCACGGCCTGCACCCTTTCCCGGTTCCAGTTTACAAACACGTCGGTGTAAACCTGTCTGAGGAGTTCTTTATTTTGCTGCGCCAGGGCAATTTGCTCTGCATTTTTTGTAAGGTTGGCATCGGGTCCCTGGCAAGAAGAGGCAAGCAGGATCCATACGAAGGGAAGTACTTTATGTAATTTCATTTTGGCGGGTGTTTCGGGCGTATGGCCAAAGAGGTGCCCCTTAAAAATAGCAAAATAAAACAGGGCACTGACCCTGGGGGTGTTCCCTGATGGAAACGCCTTGCCGGGGCCTTTAAACCAGGTGTTGCGGCAAATGGCGAGAAAATGTATCTTGAAGCATGGCGTGGCGCAATCAAATCCCCTGCCGTTTTAACCCATCATCCTGTAGACCCATGAGCATTATTTTCCGAAAACCCATTACTGCATTGCTTGGTTTTGCGCTGCTTCTCACAAGCGCCTCTTTCTCCCAGTCGGGAGCCCTGGACCTTTACAAAGAAGCCGCCAAAGGCCTGAATCTTCGCGCGATTGGCCCGGCCCTGATGGGGGGGCGCATTGCAGATATTGCCGTGAACCCCCACGACAAGAGCAACTGGTATGTGGCCGCCGGCTCAGGCGGGGTGTGGAAAACCATCAACAGCGGCATCACCTGGAAGCCCGTATTCGAAGATCAGGCTTCCTTCTCCATCGGATGTGTCGCCATTGACCCGACAAGCCCGAGCGTGGTTTGGGTCGGGACCGGCGAAAACGTGAGCGGCCGGCACGTGGGTTGGGGCGATGGTGTTTATAAAAGCCTTGACGGCGGCCAGACCTGGCGGCATATGGGACTCAAAAAGTCGGAGCATATCGGCAAGATTCTGATCGACCCCCGCAACAGCGATGTGGTGCTGGTGGCAGCCGAAGGCCCGCTCTGGTCTTCAGGCGGGGATCGCGGCCTGTACAAAACAACCGACGGGGGCGCGACCTGGAACCTGGTACTGAAAATTGACGATAACACAGGGGTCACCGATGTGGAATTCGACCCGTCGAACCCCGACGTGGTCTACGCCGCCGCCTATCAGCGAAGAAGGCATACCTGGTCGCTTTTGGCGGGTGGCCCGCAATCGGGCATCTATAAATCTACCGATAACGGGGAAACATGGAGGCAGGTCAAAACAGGATTGCCCCAGGGTGACATGGGCAAGATCGGCCTCGCGGTAACCCCTGCCAACCCCCAGCTGGTGTATGCAACCATTGAGGCCGGCGAGAAGGAGAAAGGTTTTTACCGGTCTGTTGACCAGGGCGAAAGCTGGGAAAAGCGCAATACCTATATCTCGGGGGGTACGGGGCCCCATTACTACCAGGAGCTGGAAGCCTCCCCGGTGGACCCCGGTCTGGTCTACCAGATGGACGTGTTTCTCCACGTGACGCGCGACGGGGGCAAGACCATCGACTACCTGGGCACAGGGCGCGAAAAGCACAGCGATAACCACGCCCTGTGGATCGACCCTGACAACGGGCAGCATCTGATTGCCGGCACCGACGGGGGCTTGTATGAATCTTTCGATGAAGGGACAACCTGGCGACATTTCGAGAACCTTCCCATCTCACAATTTTACAAGCTGTCTCTAGACAATGCAGAGCCCTTCTACAACATCGTGGCCGGCGCCCAGGACCTGGGCACGCTCATAGGCCCTTCCCGCACGATGAATACGGAAGGGGTCCGCAACCAGGACTGGTATGTACCCCTGGGGGCCGATGGGTACGACTGCGCCTTCGACCCAACCGACCCCGATATCGTGTATATGGAAATCCAGGAAGGCATGCTGTACCGGCTCGACCGGGCCACCGAAGAAACCCTGCTGATCCAACCTCAGCCAGCCCCCGGGGAGGCGCCTGAACGCTTTAATTGGGACAGTCCGGTACTCATCAGCCCGCACGACCCCAAGACGATCTACTACGGCTCACAACGGGTATGGCGCAGCAACGACCGGGGCGATTCCTGGACGGCCGTCAGCGGCGACCTGACCACCAACCGGGTGCGGTTCGAATTGAAGATGTTTGAAAATGTGCCCAGCGTGGATGCGCTCCACGATACAGGCGCCATGTCGAAGTACGCCACGCTCACTTCTATATCGGAATCGCCTGTGAAAAAAGGGCTGCTGTACACCGGCTCAGACGACGGCCTGCTTCATGTGAGCGAAGACGGCGGGCAAAGCTGGCGGCGGGCACCCGGCCTTCCCAAAGTACCGGCCTTGTCGTTCATCAACGACGTGGAAGCCTCCGCCCACAACCCCAACACGGTATTTGTCGCTGCAGACGCCCATAAGCTGGGCGATTTCACCACCTACCTGTTTATGAGCAACGACGCCGGCAGGTCCTGGCAGTCTATTCAGGGGGATTTGCCCGCAAATACCACTGTGTGGGTCATCAAACAAGACCCCGTCGAGCCAAACCTGTTGTTCATAGGCACGGAATACGGCCTTTATTTCTCCCCGAACAAAGGGGTCAACTGGATCGGGCTGGGAGCAGGGGTGCCGACCATCCCCTTCCAGGATATCGAATTGCACCCGCGCGACAACGACCTGGTGGGCGCCACGTTCGGGAGGGGAATTTATGTGCTGGATGACTATTCCTCCCTGCGGGAAGTAAGCCAGGTGGCCAATTCAGGAACCAACGCCCTCTTTGGCGTGCGGGATGCCTGGTGGTATGTGCCGAGCGTGCCTTCCCAGGCCAAGGGCATGCCCACGGCAGGTTCGTCTGCTTTCAAAAGCCCCAATCCGCCTCACGGTGCCCTGCTGACCTATTACCTGGGCGACCTGCCCAGGACCGGCAGGCAAAAACGGGAGGAAAGCGAAAAAAGACTCAGCGCCCAGGGTGCCGACATCCCCTTTCCGGGGTGGGAAACCTTAAATTCAGAATCCCTGGAGTCTGAGCCCGGCGCACTCCTGCTGATTTCAGATGCCGCCGGCCAGGCTGTGCGCTGGCTGAGCGTCCCGGCCAGCAAAGGGGTGCACCGGGTAAACTGGGATTTGCGCATGCCTGCCCCAGACCCTGTCGACCTTTCGCAACCCGACTTTGTACCCCCTTGGGCAGAAGCGCCCCAGGGGCCCCTGGTCATGCCCGGCACGTATAGCGCACAACTCTACCTGGTCGAAAACGGACAACTCAACCCGCAGGGCAACCCCCGGTCGTTTCTGGTGAAGCCAACCCCCCAGGCAAAAGCCGATATCAATTATGAGCTGCTGGCTTCCTTTACCCGCCAGACAGCCGACCTGGCCAGGCGTGTGGGGGCCGCCGGCACTAAACTGGGTGAGGCCCGGGAACAATTACGGTACATGGAAACAGCATTGCTGCAGACTTCCAGCCTGAAACCCGAGTTATTCGGACAATTGAAAACACTGAAAAGCAAGTTATCAGGATTGCGCGAAACCCTCTATGGAGACCCTGCTCGTGCTGCTAAAAACGAATCGGTTGCACCTGCCGCCGCTACCCGTATCTGGAGTGTGATCTCAGGCCACTGGGGTACTACCCAGCTTCCCACGGAAACGCAGCAGCAGTCCATAGCAAGGGCCGAGCAGGAGTATGATCAGTTTCTCAAGGCCTTTGCCGGCTTTGAGAACGAGCTGGCCGCTTTTCAGGCGGCACTGGTAAAAGCCGGGGCACCTTACACCCCGGGGCGGAAGATCGAATAGTTTGGCCTGATAGGCTGCCTGGCGGATTGGGGTTCGGGTTATTCCCGCAATATCTTTTCCATCTTCCGGCCTTTGGCCAGTTCGTCGATAAGCTTGTCGAGGTAGCGGACTTTCTGCATTAGGGGGTCTTCTATGTCTTCGACCCGGTAGCCGCAGATCACCCCTGTTATTTTGGAAGCATTCGGGTTCAACCGGGGGGCCTGTCCGAAAAAGGTTTCGAAATCGAGGCGATCGTCGAGCACCTTTTGCAACCCGGAGGCATCGTACCCCGTGAGCCAATAAATAATGGCATCTACCTCAGCTTTGTTTCGGCCCTTCTTTTCGGCCTTGGCCAGGTAGTGGGGATAAACCCCCGCGAAGGCCATGGTGTAAATGCGGTGCTTTGTCATGTCGTGTGCCCTTTATCCAGGTTATCGAATTCAATTTCGGGAATATGCCCCTCAAATTACGTCATTTGGCAATTCCCGCTGCCGCGTGTCGAAGTTCTCCCCTTTTTTCAGCACAGCGAAGGCTTTGTATTAAACCTCCATCAGGGCTGCCTTCAGGCAGGGCCTGAAAAAATTCTATTTGAGGGTCTTTTGCTTGTTTTCGGCTACCCTGAACCGAACGATCTGCTCGATCAACTCATAGGGCATGGGCTGGTCGAGCGGGAACTGTACCGACCCCTTCCCCTGCTTGTACATGGAAAGCGCATCCTTAAACCGGGCATGCCCCGAGGGGGTGGCGTACAGGCCCACATGGTGGGGGTAACCGGCAAAATACACCAGGGGCCGGCCGTGGGTTTTGTACCCGGGCATGCCGTAAGCGATTTTTTCTTCGGCATCGGGGGCGCAGGCCCTGATCAGCTGCCGCAGCTTATCCAGTCTGGCCTGAACCTCTTCGGGGAACTGGGCGATGTAAGCGTCAATGTCTTCCATACAGCTTCACACCCATACCTCACTGATCTGAACCACCGGTTCAATATCCGTGAAATTGGGCAGGTCGGCCATAATTTCGGCTGCATTTGGACCGAAGGCATTTTGAAACGATGCCATGTTTTCGAAATACAAGGTCCCGATGGTCACATAGGCAGGCTTCGTGCCCGGGGCAGCCCCTGCAAGCCCTTTTTCAATGGCTGCGCCCTTTACAGCATCGCCCAATAGCGTTCCAACCATTGGGACATGCTGGTCGCAATAGTAATCCAGGTCGAATTTCTTCCCATCCGTACTCGGATACATGACACTTACCTTAATCATTCCTTTTTTCATAATTGCGTGTTTAGAGTTGCGATTAGGGTTCCGATGATCTGACCCCTTACACAAGGGCATTTTCAAATCCGGAATCGATACAGAAGATAGCCGAAATCTGTGAATTTTGCACAATTTGCATCCGCTCTTTCACCTCCAAAATTTTGCGACGTGCCAAATACGTTCAGGTCGGATTGGCCCGGTTGTCTGGCATTCTGCTAAATGCCGTTGTAGAGCATTCCGAGGTCACAACCCTTTGCAAAACGGATGCCGTCGCCGAAGGTGACCAGTATTTTCCGGCTATTTTGAAAACATTACGCCGTCAAACGCCCCGAACTGCAGATCAATCGCCCCATTCACCCCAATTCTCCCTCCTTTGATCGAAAACCAACGGCTTTCCAGTGGGTTTGGCCCGCTGCTGGATTGTTAACAGGTAAAGACTCAAAAATTCAACGTCATGAAAACAGCACTACTCCTCAAGGAACTCTACCTGGAAGCCTTTCGCGATCTGGGCCACTTTCTGGTTCGGAATTACTTCAAGCTCTTCGCCTGGTTCAGCTTTGGACTGTTCGTAATCGTACTCTATGCATTCCTCTTTCGCCTGGCCACTGGTTTCGCTTTTGATTAAGGCGATCAGACGCTTTTGGGCTGGGGGGAAACTTGCTATCTTTCGGCAAAAGAACGACCGTTGCAGCAATTTGACACCGCTTCCCATCCCGAGGCGATAACAGCCAGCCTGAAAAACCTGGGCTGGCTGGAACCCGGCGAAAAGATTCGCACCGTCTCCAAAGCGGGCGAAGGCAATATGAATGTAGTGCTGCGCCTGGGCACGAACCGGCGCTCCCTCATCCTGAAACAGTCGCGCCCCTTTGTGCAGAAATACCCCCAAATACCGGCGCCACCCGATCGTATATGCACCGAAGAGTGGTTTTATCGGGCCGTGGCAGGATCAGGCATCGAAGCCCACCTGCCCGGCGTATTGGGATTTGACCCCGATTCGTACCTGATGCTGCTCGAAGACCTGGGGCAGGCCGAAGACATGACCTTCCTCTACGAGGAGCGCACTGTGGCCCGCGAAACCCTGCACACCCTGGTCGAGGTATTGGGGCGCATCCACGCCACCCCGGCCCCGGCGGGTTTTCCCGACAACCTGGAACTGCGCAGGCTGAACCACCAGCACATTTTCGTGCTCCCTTTTTTGAAAGACAACGGCTTTAACCTCGACCAGATACAGCCCGGCCTGGAAGCCCTGGCAACCCCCTTTAAAAAGGATGCCGCCCTGAAAGCGGTGGTTACGGCCCTGGGCCACCATTACCTGGAAGCGGGCAAGGTGCTGCTCCACGGGGACTACTATCCGGGTAGCTGGCTGCAGGCTTCGGGCACTGTTTATATAATCGACCCCGAATTCAGCTTTGCCGGCTTTGCCGAGTTCGACCTGGGGGTAATGGCGGGCCACCTGCTGCTCGCTACCGGGGATCCCGAAATCGTGAACCGGGTGCTGGAGCGCTATTCGGGCCCGGCCAACCGGGAATTGGCCGTGCAGGTGGCGGGGGCCGAAATTGTGAGACGGCTCATCGGCCTCGCCCAGCTGCCCCTGGAGCGCAGCCTGGAGGAAAAAGCGTACCTTTTGGGTCTGGCCCGTAACTTCCTGCTGCATGCCTCTTAAGAATTTCCTGCTGATCGCATCTTTGTTGGGGGGGCTGGTCGCCTGCACCGAACGCCCGCCCGAAACCCTGGAATTGAACATTCCCCGGAGCCCTGTTTACGGAGCCGGGATGACGCCGCTGGATTCGGCCACCTACTACGACCGGGTGCTGGGGGCCCTGGTGGGCTCGGCCATCGGCGATGCCATGGGCGCCTCCACCGAAATGTGGGGCCGCACCGACATTCGGCGCGTTTATGGCTATATTACCGGTTTTACCCCGGCTATCAGGCCCCAGTCGCCCGAAGGCACCTGGAGCCACAACCTCCCGCCGGGCTCGGGCACCGACGACACCCGGTGGAAGGCCTTCACCGCCCGCTACCTGAGCCAAAACACCGGTGCACTCAGCCCGGGCGCTTTTGCCAAAAGCATTACCGATTATTACCAGAGCGTGGCAGGCGATTTGGGGGCGGCCGCTGCCGGTGGCAGCACCGATGCGCTGGACAGTACGCTGCAAAAGGTAGACTGGATACGGGAGTGGGCCAGGGTGGCCCGTGCTTATCAGGAAGGGCCTGAGGCCTATTCGCAAGCCCGCGATCGCTTTTACGGGGGGGAGATGTCTTGCGCTGGCATGTTGTATACGCCCATGTTCGGGCTCATCTCGCCCGACCCGGAAGCTGCCTACCTGCTCGCCTACGAGCACACGCTGTTCGATTTGGGCTACGCCCGCGACATTTCGGCCCTGGTGGCCGCCCTAACCCAGATGGCCCTGCATACCCGTAACACCGATTCCCTGCTGAATACAGCCATTTTTATTGACCCCTACCGGTATCAGGACAGCCGCCTGGTGGGCCGGATCTCGGCCCAGACCGCCCAGGCTGCCCGCGACTATGTGCGCAAAGCCCGATTGAAATCGGCTGAAAGCCTGCATCTGGCCCTTGACCCCATGGCACAAGTCCCCCCAACCGGGTACCCCTACGATTCCCTGGCCTGGCTGCAGCAGGAATACATCTACGGCCTGCTGGAGGAAGACCAAGAGGCCATCCCTTTCCACGCGGGGGAAATATGGGAAATACTGATAGCAGGGCTTCAGTACGGGCAGGGCGATTTTGGAAAAACCCTGGCGTTTATTGTAAACTACGGGCGCGACAACGATACCGTGGCGGCTGTGGCGGGCATGATCGTGGGGGCCCAGGTCGGATTTATCGGCCTGCCTGAAAAAGAACGGGAGCAAATCCTGGAGGTGGGCCGCGACCTGATGGGGATTGACCTCGAGGCGTTTGCCAGGCAGGTTTCGGCAGCGGCTTTCCTGCCCCAAAGCCCTTCGGGTACAAAGTAATCGGGCAGACTGTTTTACCTGGGGTTTACTGGTTCTTGTCCCTTTAGCCATTGCAAGGCTTGTTTTCCGATTAACAACCTAAACTTAAAACTGGGGTAACACACCCTGATTTAAAATTGTTGAAATTTGAATCTCATTTATTGCTTAGTCCAATTGAGTTAGTTTGGTTGAAACCGGTGCCGCCCGCACCGGTTTCTTTTTTTTGTCCGCTGTGGCAACTGGGCTGCATTTTGGCGATGAATATCCCCTTTTTCCAGACGTTGTAGGAATTGCCTTCACCCGTTAAAGTGCCCAAATATTCGCCCTGAGGGAGGCAACCGTGCAGTTGGTCGATGTTTTGCTTTCATAAGTCCAATACGGAAACCCATATAGAATGGTACCCTCAACTTTGCCTCAGAGAAAATCAAAATCCGTAAAAGTCCCCTTATGAAAACAATATTACTCGTCAAGGAAATCTACATCGAAGGCTTTAAAAACCTGGGCAGCTTTATCGTCCGGAATTATTTCAGAGCTTTCGCCTGGTTCAGCTTCGCCATGTTTCTGGTGGTGCTGTACGCCTTCATTTTCCGCGTGTATACCGGTTTTCCCTTTGACTAAATAGTCTGGGGTAAACACCGGCCAGCCCTATTAATTCGTCATAACCGCTCTTTTACGGGAATACTATCTGACTATGAAAAACAATAGCTACTACTTGAGAATCTGCCGGTTCGGGCAAATCTTGCACCGATTCAGGACCCCGCTCCTGTTTTGGCTGTACCTGATGGCCATGATGGCCTATGCATTCCGGGCCATGCCCGAATAATCCGAATCCAGTGGGGGCACTCCGGTGAAATCCGGAATGCGCCATCACTTTGGGCGGGCGGCAATCCCAGCAAATAGTATCTTTGCGGGAGTGGCCGCCCGCTTTTTTTGTGGCGGGCAGCGACACCCAGTAAAAACCGCTCCCTTGCCGCGCACACCCAAACAGGCCCTGCTCATCCTTACCCGGAACCCCGAACTCGGGAAATGTAAAACCCGCCTGGCAGCCACTATTGGCGATTCGGCTGCCCTGGCCATTTACACTTTCCTGCTCAAACACACGGCGGCTGTTTCCCGGACTTTGAAAAATACCGACAAGCATGTTTTTTACAGCGAACGCCTGGGCGATGGCCAGATCTGGGACCCTGCCCTATTTGCCGGGCACGTGCAGCAGGGGCCAGACCTGGGGGCACGCATTGAACATGCCTTTAAGGTAGCTTTTGCAGCAGGCTACCGCAAAGTGGTACTGATTGGCAGCGACCTGTACGAACTCTATGCCGACGACCTGGCGGCTGCCTTTGCCAGTTTGGATACGCACCAGGCAGTGGTGGGCCCGGCCACAGACGGCGGATATTACCTGCTGGGGCTCACCCGGCCGATCCCGGACCTGTTCCGCGGCAAGGCGTGGGGCACCGACACGGTGCTGGCAGCTACCCTGAATGACCTGGAAGGGGTCCCGACCTTCCTGCTGCCCCCCCGCAACGATATTGACCGGTACGAAGACATTGCCGGAAACCCCGTATTCGCACCATTTTTTAATCCCCATTCCCATGACTAGCAAGCAACTGGAAGCCTCCGTAGACTACCTCCATTCCAAAGGGTTTGCCGAGCCCGAAATCGGCATTGTGCTCGGTTCAGGCCTGGGCCGCATGGCAGACGAGATAACCGACCCCAGGGTAGCGCACTACCACAATATCCCCAACTTCCCGCTTGCCACTGTGGAATTCCACAGTGGCAAGCTCCTGTATGGCATGCTCGGCGGAAAGAAGGCCGTGGTCATGCAGGGGCGCTTCCACCTCTATGAGGGCTACGACCTCACCGAGGTAACCTACCCCATTCGGGTCATGCACCAGCTGGGCATTAAAAAACTGCTCATTTCCAACGCTGCCGGGGCACTCAACCCGCAATACCGCAAAGGGCAGCTCATGCTCATAGACGACCACATTAACCTGCAGGGGGGTTCTCCCCTGGCCTTTAAAAACGTCTCGGAATTCGGCGAGCGCTTTGCCGATATGAGCAGGCCTTACGACTCAGCCATGTCTGAAACCCTGGCTGCTCTGGCAGTCGAGTTCAAAATTGACCTGCACAGGGGTGTTTACGTTTCCATGACCGGCCCCCAGCTCGAGACGCGGGCCGAATACCGCATGCTGCGGATGCTCGGTGCCGATGCAGTGGGCATGAGTACGGTACCCGAGGTAATCGTGGCCAACCACCTGAAACTGCCGGTAGTGGCCGTCTCGGTGCTCACAGACGAGTGCGATCCCGACCACCTGGAGCCGGTGCGGGTAGCAGAAATACTCGCGGTGGCCGCCAGGGCCGAGCCCAACCTGGTCAAACTTTTTTTGGGCCTGATTGCCCGAATCTGAATAATACGTAAGTTCCATACCTGGCAAACTAAACAACCCCACTTGCGATGCGCAAACCACACCCGATACCCCGGATGGCGAGAATACAGTCCTTCCTGTTGCTGGTCTTGCTCGCCTGCGCCCCGCTGACTGATTTGCAGGCCCAAACCGGCGAGACCGGCCCCGACCACGCGCTCTGGGACGGCCTGCTGCGGAACTATGTACGGGCCGACGGCCTGGTAGACTATCGCGGTTTAACAGCCCAGCGGGGACAGTTGGAGGCCTACCTGGCCGGGCTTGGCAGCCAGGTGCCAGACTCAACCTGGGGCAGCAGCCGGCGGCTGGCCTATTTCATAAACCTCTACAATGCCCTAACCGTGCGCCTGATACTGGACCACTACCCCCTGGGCAGCATCCGTGACCTGCCCGACCCGTGGGGTCAGGTACTGATTACCCTGGGCGGACAGGCCTACAGCCTCGACGCCATTGAACACCAGGTACTGCGAAAAATGGGCGAGCCCCGCATCCATTTTGCCCTGAACTGCGCCTCCCTTTCCTGCCCGGCGCTGCAACCCCGCGCCTTTACTGAAAAAGAGCTGAATGCCCAACTCGACGCAGCCGCCCGGGCCTTTATCAACGACACGGCCCGCAACCAGATTACCCCCAGGACGGCCAGGCTGTCGCGCATTTTCCAGTGGTACCGCAGCGATTTCGGGAATTCGCGGGACAAGCTTACGGCCTTCCTGGATACCTATCTCGATACCCCACTGGAGCCCGGCTGTCGGATTGGCTTCCTTCCCTATGACTGGAATTTGAACGAGGTTCCGCCCGAATGAACCGAATCAGCATCATCATCCCTGTTCTGAATGAGGCCGAGGGCCTTCGGCAGCTCCTGCCCTACTTGCGGGAGCAGGCGCAAACCGGTGCGTTGTGCGAGATCGTTGTGGTCGATGGGGGCAGCAGGGACGGGAGCGCCGAGATAGCGGCATCACTGGGAGCCCGGGTAATCGCCTCCCCGCCGGGCAGGGCCGTACAGCTGAATGCCGGGGCCCGAAGCGCGCGGGGTGATCTCTTGTATTTCCTGCACGCAGACACCTACCCGCCTCCGGGCTATGATGCCATGATCACCACGGCCCAGGCACAAGGGCCTGCCGCCGGGTGCTTCCGGTTGCGGTTCGACCAGCCCGGGGGAGTGTTGCAGTTCTTTGCCTGGTTCACCCGCCTGAACTGGCCCATCTGCCGGGGCGGCGACCAGTCGCTCTTCCTGCCTGCGCAATGGTTCGGAGAATTGGGGGGCTACAACGAAGGGTATCGCATCTATGAAGACAACGAGCTGACCAATCGAATATACCGTCGCTACGGTTTTGTGGTTTTGCCCGAAGCGGTGACCACCTCGGCCCGCAGGCACCGGCAGGTGGGTGCCCTGCGCCTGCAATACCACTTTGCGGTAATCCACCTGAAAAAATGGCTGGGCAGCTGCCCTGAATCGCTGTACCGGTATTACCTGAAAAATATTTCCCTGAAATAGCTCAGTGCGACTCGAAATCGAGGATGAGCCCCTCGCAGATCCAGTTGGCCAGGGCCTGGCGGTTGTCTGGGTCGAGGATGCGCTTTTGGTCGCGGGTATTTTTGATGTTGCCGATCTCGATAAAGGTGGTGGCCGGCAGGGTGTTTTTTACCACATACAGGTTGCTGCGGTCTTCAAAGGTGCCTGAATACAAGCGGTTGGGCTGGTACTGGGCGTATTTTTTCCGGAACGTCTCGTGGATGCTCTCGGCCATCTCCTTGCCCGATTTGCTTTTTTCGTGAAAATAGAAGAACACATCGATGTTCTGTCCCTGACTGCGGCTGTCTACATGGGTCACTACCAGGCGCTGGTGTTTGCCGGTGTTTTCGCGATACAGGCTGTTTACGGCATCGACGCGCTGCTTGAGCCGGGCCACCTGGTTCAGGGGAATTTCCTGGTCGGGATAGGCCACCTCATCTTTGTCCATTTCCAGGATGCGCGCATCGCGTATGCCGTCGTCGGGGTCGCGGATAATCACATACACTTCGGCCCCGTTGGCAATAAGGTTGCGGGCCAGGCGCAGGGTTACGTCGTAGGCGTATTCGTCTTCGGAAATCGAAGCATCGCCATACCGCGTCATGGCCCCGGGGTCGGGCCCGCCGTGGCCTGAAATCAGATAGTAGACGGTATTCTTGAGACGGGTGCTCTCGGGTTTTACCTCGGCGTAGCCGGGGCCAAAAATGGGGTAAGCCTCTGCAGCCGGGCGGCCCTCATCCGAAATGGGCGCGGGAATCGCTTCCTCGGGAGTTGTTGCTTCGGTTGCTGTTGCCTCGGGAGCTCCCTTCAAGACCGGGATCAGGTAGGTCGATCCTTCGAAGAGGCCGGTAAGCCCGTGCATCCGGCTTTTGTTCAGGGTCAGGAATTCGGACAGGGAACGCGCCGGGTCGGCCCCGTGTTTGCGCAAAAGGGAATACACCCCGTCGCCCGGTTCGGCAACCACCTGCAAAAGGCTGTCCTGCGCGTGCAGTGAAGCAGCCCACATCCCACAAATCCCCAATACAAAAGCGTATTTGGCGTTCCCCATCCCCATAAGTGTTTTACAAAGATTATAAAAAAGGTTGCCAACTTGCAAGAGGGGCCACTTTAGCGGTTGCGGCTGTAGTATGACCGAATCACCTTTTCTGCGGGCTTGTTCTGGGGTGTAAATTGGTTGTCGGACGGCCCTCCCGATAACGGGTAGTTGATAAACCACTTCCAGACAAAGCCCCCGGCAAACCAGGGCTCATTCCAGAATTCCTCGAAAAGGGCGGTTTTGGCATTCGACTGGGCCTTCAGGTTTACCCGCTGCTGGTTCCGGTCTATGAGCCAGGGTTTTTTCGCGGTGTAGTCCATGCTGCGGTACCCGTATTCGGTAAACAGGATTGGGCGATCGAGCCGGAGCGACAATTCCTGCATGGGCTGTTTCCAGCGCACCCAGCCCTCTCGCAAAACGGCCACCGACGGGTCCCGTTCCTCAGAAAGGGGGAAGTAAGCGTCTATACCGATCAAATCGAGTTCTGCCCAGAAGGGGACCTGGTCGTATTCATCCCAGTTGGCGGCATAGGTAATCTGCCCGCTGAAACGCTCCCGCACCTGGGCGATTAGCTGGTGCCAGTATTCGGGCCGGGCCTTTACGAAGCGCTTCAGTTCGGTGCCGATACAGAACAACTCGGTCTGGGTTTCTTCGGCCAGGGTGGCATACGTTAGGATGAAGTCGGTATAATGGGATTCGAATTGCTGCCAATCCGCTTCGGACTGCATCTGCAGTTCGCCCGTAAAAAGCCCGCGCCAAATCCAGAGCTGGGGTTTCAGCATTACCTCGATGCCATTGCGGTGCAGCAGCTCGATATACTGCCGGGCCCCGGCACGGGTTTCCCCGTACATCTGCCGGTCGGTGTTGAAACTGATTTCCGGATTTCCCGGTTCGCGGATGAAGCCGTAAGGCATTACGGCGGCATGGTCGGCATAAACACTGAGCACAGGGTCTATATGAGCCTGGCTGACAGCTTCGCCAGAGGCCACAAAGCTGACTCCGTTGATCTTGGCCACCCCGGCCGCCTTGCACGAAAAAAGGAGGAGCAGGAGCAGTATGGGCCCGATTTTTACCATGTCTAAACGATTGATCGGATTAAAGATACAGATTTTGGGTTTCGTCGGCCGTTGCCTCGCGTAAAGTTCTTACTTTCCCTCCGACTTAAGCACCAACCACCAGCTGCAAGCCATGCATATCGCCATTATTGGGAACGGCATTTCCGGGGTTACGGCCGCACGACATGTGCGCAAGCGCTCCGACCACCGGATAACCCTGATCTCGGCCGAATCTGACTACTTTTTTTCGCGCACCGCCTTGATGTACATCTACATGGGCCACCTCACCTTTGACCAGACCAAGCCCTACGACGACGGGTTCTGGGCCCGTAACCGTATCGACCGGCTTCGCGCCAGGGTTAAGGCCGTGCGCCCTGAAACAAATACCCTGCTTTTAAGCGACGGACGCGATATCGCCTACGACCGCCTGGTGATCGCCACCGGGTCGAGCCCGAACAAATTCGGCTGGCCGGGGCAAGATTTGGAAGGGGTGCAGGGGCTGTATTCCCTGCAAGACCTGGAATTGCTGGAGCAAAACGCCCCGAATAAAAACACCTGTCGGCGCGCTGTGATCGTGGGTGGGGGCCTGATCGGCATCGAACTGGCCGAAATGCTGAGAAGCCGCGATATTCAGGTAACCTTCCTGGTACGTGAATCCAGTTTCTGGAACGGGGTGCTGCCCGACCGGGACTCGGCCCTGCTGAACCGGCACATTCGCGAGCACCATATCGACCTGCGCCTGCAGACCAACCTGAAGGAAATCCTCCCGGGAGAAAACGGGCGCGTGCAGGCCGTGGTTACCGATTCGGGGGAAACCATCCCCTGCGACCTGGTGGGGCTTACTGCCGGGGTGTCACCGAACATCGGCTTTTTGAAGGGGTCGGGTATAGACCTCGACCGCGGGGTGCTGGTCAACCGCTATCTGGAAACCAACCTGCCCGGCATCTACGCCATTGGCGACTGCGCCCAGCAGCGTGCTCCCATGAAAGGTCGAAAAGCAGTGGAGGCTGTCTGGTACACCGGCCGCATGATGGGCGAAACCGTCGCGCATAGCCTCTGTGGGCAGCCGACCGAATACCGGCCCGGCCCCTGGTTCAATTCGGCAAAATTCCTCGATGTCGAATTCCACACCTACGGGTGGGTTTCCCCGGAGCAGGCCCAGGGTGTCGACGAGGCCCATTACCACTGGCGACATGCCGACAAACCCATCTGTCTGACCCTGGCCTATCGGATCAGCGACGGCGGACTGCTGGGGGTGAATGCCCTCGGGATGCGCCTGCGCCACGAAGTATTTGAGCGCTGGCTCAGCGATGGGCTTCCCATCGGCGAGGTGGTCAACCGCATGGACCAGGCCCTTTTTGACCCTGAGTTTTCGGGCGATTACAGCCGTCAGATCAGGCGCGCCTTTGCAACCCATCAACCCCAACCCTCATGAATGCAGCCCGTACCATGTCCCTGGCCGGAGGTCCTCCTCAGGCGCTCAATACCGCTCAGCGCTTCGCTGTGTTCGCAGGTTTTTCCGGGCTGTTCGTACTGCTGCTGGCAGCTTTGGGCATTTCCTTCCCGAACCGGGCTGCCTGGCTTGCCGGTTCCCTGACCCTGATGCTGGCAGGGGTAGTCGGATACAGCTGGGCCTCCTACGCGTCACACCCGCCGGGCATCCGCAACGACGGGCTATGGTTCAGGCCGGTGTCGGCCCGCGGCCTTTGGGCCTGGGGCCTGGGCATATTGCTTACCGGCTTTTACATCGTGCTTTATTTTTATCCGCAGTACCTGGGGCAGGTACCCGACGGGCCCAACCGCGGTTTGGTCGCCTTCTTCGACCCGCTAAGCCGGGCGCTGAGCGGCAACCCGGCCAGCCAGTGGTTCGTGTACGGGACCCTCTACACCCTGGCCATCCTGGCTTTCGGCGTCAAATTCATCTGGAAATACCGCCACAACCGGTACGAGGTGCTTCGCACCCTGAGCGTCATGTTCTTCCAGCTCGCCTTCGCCTTTATCATCCCGGAGGTGATGGCACGCCTGAACGGAGACCTGCCGTATTACGATTTGAAGAACATCTGGCCCCTGAATTATTACAATTTTGAGGGGTACCGGATCAAGGGCTTCCTCGGGGCCGGGAACCTCGGGCTGGCCCTGCTCCTGTTTGGAATAGGGTCGGTACTGGTCATCAGCCCGTTGCTCACCTATTTCTACGGGAAGCGCTGGTATTGCTCCTGGGTGTGCGGCTGTGGGGGCCTGGCCGAAACCGCGGGCGATCCCTTCCGCCAGCTGAGCGACAAGCGCCTCTTTGCCTGGAAGGTGGAACGCTGGGTCATTTACAGCGTTTTGGTCTTCGTGGTGCTCATGACCACGGCTGTGGTCTATTCGTACCTGGGCCCCGATACCCGCAGGTACTGGCTAAGCCGGCCGCAATTCCTGCTCGGTGTCGCCGGCCTGCTCACAGCGCTCTTCGCCTGGGTCATGCTCTTTCGTCGCAAGGAATTGCAGAAAGATGCCCAATACGGCGCATGGGCCTATTTTGTAGTGGTCCTGGCCCTGATTGGTTTCCATTACCTGAGCGATAGCCAGCACGTTTTCCTGTTCAAATCGGAAACCTTGCGCAAATCGTACAGCTTTTTGATCGGCAGCATCTTTTCGGGGGTGATCGGCACCGGCTTCTACCCGATTTTCGGTAGCCGGGTATGGTGCCGCTTCGGCTGCCCCATGGCCGCTATCCTGGGCCTGCAGCAACGGCTCTTCTCGCGCTTCCGGATTACTACCAACGGCGGGCAGTGCATTTCGTGCGGCAACTGCTCGAGCTATTGCGAAATGGGCATCGATGTGCGGGCCTATGCCCAGCGGGGCGAGAATATCGTCAGGGCCAGCTGCGTTGGCTGCGGCATTTGTTCGGCCGTGTGCCCGCGGGGCGTGCTCCGGCTCGAAAACGGCCCGTTGACGGGGCGCATCAACTCCCGGGAACTGGTGCCCGGCCATGAGGTCGATTTGTTGCAGCAGGTGCAAAAGCAGGCCTGATTTGGTCGGGAATGCTTTCCTTTGCAGCGCAGCTACCGAACCGGCATGACGACCATCGACCTCATTATCCCAGCCTACAATGAAGCCGCCTCCATCGGGGCAGTCCTTGCCGAGGTACCCGCCGAGGTGCGCGAAACCGTGGTGGTAGACAACCGTTCCACCGACGGAACAGGCGACGTGGCCCGCAAGGCAGGGGCCACAGTACTCCTCGAATCGCGCATGGGGTATGGGTACGCCTGCCAGAGAGGCGTAAATTATTTGTTTGAAAAATCCAACCCACCCCATATTATCGTATTTATGGATGGTGATTATTCCGACTACCCGGAGGAACTCCCGAAACTGGTGGCGCCCATCCTCGATGGCAGGGCAGAGCTGGTTATCGGGGCGCGAAACAAGAGCCTCAGGGAACCCGGATCGATGACCCCCCAACAGGTCTTTGGCAACTGGCTTGCAACTTTTCTGATGCGGATACTGTTCCGGTCGCGCTTTACCGACCTGGGCCCTTTCCGCGCCATACGGGCCGATGCCCTGAAAAAGTTGCAAATGGTCGATAAGACGTACGGCTGGACGGTTGAAATGCAGTTGAAGGCGTTGAAGCAGAAACTCACATATACCGAAATCCCAGTGCGTTACAAAAAAAGAATTGGGGTATCCAAGGTGTCCGGAACCGTAAAAGGCACTATCTTTGCCGGCATAAAAATCTTGGGTTGGATTTTTAAATACAGTTTTAAATAATATATGGGACTAACACTCACTTACCTGATTATCGCGATCTACAGCCTGGCACTGCTGCTGATTTTCTTTTACAGTCTTTCACAGCTCAATCTGCTGGTGAATTATTTGGGCCACAAACGACGCAATCAGGAGGCTCCCAAGTTCAACCTGCTTGACCCGAAAGAAATTCCTTTCGTTACCATTCAGTTGCCTATCTACAACGAAGAATACGTGGTAGAGCGGCTGCTCGAAAACATTGCCAAAATCGAATACCCTAAAAGCAAGCTGGAAATCCAGGTGCTCGACGACTCCACCGACGACTCGGTGAAGCAGACCGCTGCCATGATCGAAGACCTGCAAAAGCAAGGGCTCGATATTCAGCACATTCGCCGCGAAAACCGCGAAGGCTACAAGGCCGGCGCCCTGAAGGAAGGCCTGAAAATAGCCAAAGGGGAATTCATCGCCATCTTCGACGCCGACTTCCTTCCCGGCGGCGACTGGCTCAAGAAAACGGTCCCCTACTTCAAGGATGAGGAAATCGGCGTGGTTCAGACCCGTTGGGGGCACATCAACCGCGACTACTCCACCCTGACCAAGATCCAGGCCTTCGCCCTGGACGCGCACTTTACCCTTGAGCAGGTTGGCCGCAACTCCAAAGGGCACTTCATCAACTTCAACGGCACCGCCGGTATCTGGAGGAAAGAGTGCATCTATGACGCCGGCAACTGGGAGGGCGACACCCTGACCGAAGACCTCGACCTGAGTTACCGGGCGCAGCTTAAAAACTGGAAATTCAAATACCTGGAAGACGTGGAGACCCCGGCCGAGCTGCCCGTGGTTATCAGCGCTGCCCGTTCACAGCAATTCCGCTGGAACAAGGGCGGGGCCGAAAACTTCCGCAAAACGGTATGGAACGTAATCCGTGCCAAGAACATCCCTTTCAAAACCAAGTTCCATGGGGTCATGCACCTGCTGAACAGCAGCATGTTTCTGTCGGTCTTTATCGTGGCCGTCCTGAGCATCCCCATGCTGTACATCAAAAATACCTTCGGCCACCTGGGCTGGGTTTTTGAAGTGACCAGCTTCTTTATCGTGAGCACCATTATCCTGTTCGTTTGCTACTGGTTTACCTACAAGAGCATACAGGGCAGCGGGTTCGACAGCTTTGTAGACTATATAAAACTGTTCTTTACCTTTTTCTCGGTGGCCCTCGGCTTCTCGCTTCACAATAGCGTGGCCGTTCTGGAAGGCCATATGGGCAAGCGCTCAGAGTTTGTGCGCACTCCCAAATTCAATATCAGCAACCTTTCAGACAGTTGGAAAGGAAATAAATACCTGGCCAAGAAGCTCTCGCCGAACATGATCCTGGAATTCGCCCTGATGGTGTACTTCCTCTTCGGGATGTACAGCGCCATTCCGCTGAATGACTTCGGGCTGTTCCCCTTCCACTTCATGCTGTTCCTTGGGTTTGGCTTTGTGTTTTTCAAATCACTGACTGCCAAAGCGTAAACCACATCAGAACCAAACTGTTCCGAACCGCCGGAAGCCTGAAGGCTCCGGCGGTTTCGTTTTGAGAGGGAATGCCGCGAACGCATGGTATTGTAGGGAAATTTTAGTTACTTGTGGGGCGAAATCAAACTAAGCCAAATGAGCAGGTCGCTCCTTACTTTCTGGAACCTGCACCGGATTCCCCTGCTGATGGTCCTGCTGAGCATGGGCTTTTATGCCGCCTTTGCCTACGACCTGGTGCGCAGCGATTCGACAAAGCTCCTCACCCTGCTGGCCGGGCTCTTTTTCCTTTGCTACAAGCTGATACAGTTCGAAAAATGGAACTACCGCTTTTTGGTGGGGGCAGGCATCCTGTTCCGCCTGGTATTCCTGCTGGCCGTACCGAATCTTTCGCCCGACTACTATCGATTTATCTGGGACGGCAGCCTGCTGGCACAGGGCTTCAACCCGTATTTGTTCACCCCCGGCCAGTGGATGGAGGGGGCTGGGCCAGCCTTCCCCCTGGCTGAGCAGCTCTACCAGGGCATGGAATCGCTCAGCGCCTCAAACTACAGCAACTACCCCCCGGTGAACCAATACTTCTTCGCCCTGGCCCAAATCCTGGGCGGGGGTACCCTGCTAGGCAGCATCATCGCCTTGCGGGCCACGGTGATTCTTGCAGACCTGGGCATCCTCTATATCGGGCGCAGGCTGCTCAGGCAACTCAACAAGCCGCCCCATATGATCTTCTGGTATTTCCTGAATCCAATGGTTATCGTGGAGCTTACCGGCAACCTGCATTTTGAAGGCGTCATGTTGTTTTTCTTTGTCCTGGCCATGTACCTGGTCCTGCAGGGAAGATGGGCCCTGGGAGCCATTCCGTTTGCCCTTTCCATAGGCGTAAAGCTCATGCCGCTCATGTTGCTGCCCCTGCTGCTGCCGGTATTGGGCTGGAAACGGAGCGCTGTTTTCTTCGGGATCGTGGGGGGCGTACTGCTTGCCTGCCTCTCCCCGCTGTACTTCCCGGAGTTCGGCCCACATTACCTGCAGACCCTCAGGCTCTGGTTCTCCAATTTCGAATTCAATGCCGGCCTTTACAGCCTGGCCGAACGGCTGGCCGTATGGAAAGGGGCAAAACCCTGGCAGTTCATAGCCGAGTACGGGCGGTTTGTGCCCTGGGTTACGGCCATCCTCTGCCTGGGGCTCTCCCTGCATCCCAAAATGCGGCAGGGACGGCACTGGTTCAGCGGGGCCCTGGCGGTAATGGCCCTGTATTACCTGATTGCCGCGGTGGTACACCCGTGGTACCTCACCTTCCCGCTGCTCCTGAGCCTGTTTACCCGCTGGCGCTTCCCCCTGGTCTGGTCGGCCCTGGTACTGGTATCGTATACCGCTTACTCCGGCCCCCGGGTCGAAGAGAAAACCGCGTGGTTGCTTTTTGAATATTTTGCAGTATATGGCTTTATGATCTACGAAATCGTTACGTACAGAGGTAATATTTTTGCACTTTCCAAAAATTCAGGCTCTGAAACTGCCTGATGAATAATATTTGTACATTTGATCTTGAAATGAAAGATCACGCACCAAATTCCGGAACTGCCCTTTTCTTCACAGTGCCGCACCGGCCCGAACGTCGCCGCCCGTAAGGGTGCGCTATAGTTTTGGAATTAGGTGAGTCCATTTCCGCATTATCCGTTTCTCTTTTCCCCTTACTTTACTTAATTTAATTGGCAATGGACATTGTTATTGCTAATGCATCACATGTAAAATTCGCAGAGATCATCTGCGACACTATTGCAGAATCGGCAAAAATCCGGGGCACCGGAATCGCGAAGCGAACGCCTGAATACATCATCAAAAAAATGATGAACGGCAATGCCATTATCGCGATAGAAGGCGACCAGTTTGCCGGGTTCTGTTACATTGAGGCATGGGGCCACCAGAAATACGTGGCCAATTCGGGCCTGATCGTACACCCCGATTTCCGCAACCAGGGCCTGGCCAAGAAGATCAAGAAAGCCATTTTCGACCTTTCCCGGAAAAAATTCCCGGAAGCCAAGATTTTTGGCATCACCACCGGGCTGGCCGTCATGAAAATGAACTACGAGCTGGGATACCGCCCGGTTACCTTCTCAGAACTTACCGACGACCCGGAGTTCTGGAAGGGATGCCAGACCTGTAAGAATTTCGATATCCTTACCCGCACCGAACGCAAAATGTGCCTGTGCACGGGCATGCTATACGACCCGGCCGAACCCCGGGCCGAACGGGTCGCCCGGTCTGATAAAAAGATCAGCAGGAAAACTTTTGAACGGCTGAGAAGCATTAAGGAAACCCTCTTTCTAAAAAAGAAGAACACATGAAAAAACTCGTACTGGCCTACAGCGGCGGGCTCGATACCTCCTATTGCGCCCACCAGCTCTCACACCAGGAAGGCTTTGAAGTCCATGCTGTTACCGTAAACACCGGTGGCTTCAGCACGGAAGAACTGAAGGCCATCGAAGCCAGGGCCCTCGAGCTCGGTGCAGCCACCTATAAAGCCATTGGCGCCGAGCAGGTATTTTACGACCGCGTTGTGAAGTACCTCATCTTCGGCAACGTGCTGCGCAACAACACTTATCCGCTCTCGGTAAGTGCCGAACGCATCGTACAGGCGCTTGAAATCGTGCAGTATGCCCGCACGGTAGGTGCCACCCACATCGCTCATGGCAGCACGGGGGCCGGAAACGACCAGGTGCGCTTCGACCTCATCTTCCAGACCCTGGCCCCCGAAATCGAGATTGTTACGCCCATCCGCGACAGAAAGCTGTCGCGGGAGGCCGAGATTGAATACCTGAAGGCAAACGGCATTGCCTACAGCTGGGAAAAGGCAAAATACTCCATCAACAAAGGGTTGTGGGGCACTTCGGTCGGAGGGGCCGAAACCCTTGGTTCGCGCGAGGCCCTGCCCGAACAGGCTTATCCGAGCCAGGTTAGCATCACTGACCCCCGCACGGTCTGCCTGGGATTTACCCGGGGCGAATTTACCGCACTCAACGGGGTCGAGGCCCCGCCTGTTGCCAACATACAGGCGCTTGAAAAAATAGCCTCGGCCTATGGCATTGGCCGCGACATACACGTTGGCGACACCATTATCGGCATTAAAGGCCGGGTCGGGTTCGAGGCCGCTTCGGCCCTGATCACCCTGAAGGCGCACCACCTGCTCGAAAAGCACACCCTGAGCAAGTGGCAACAGTTCCAGAAGGAACAGCTGGCTAATTTCTACGGGATGCTGCTCCATGAAGGGCAGTACCTCGACGAGGTGATGCGCAACATCGAAGCCTTCCTGGCCGATACCCAGCGCCATGTAAGCGGAGAGGTGTTCGTGCGCCTGCACCCCAACCGGTTTGAACTTGAAGGCATTAAGTCGGCCAACGACCTGATGAACGCCTCCTTCGGCAGCTACGGGGAAATGAACAAAGGATGGACAGCCGACGAAGCCAAGGGCTTTATCAAAATCCTTTCCACGCCAGGCAAAATCGCCAGCCAAATACACGACAAGTCATGATTTCGGCAGGGGTCATCGGCGGGGCTGGCTATACGGGAGGGGAACTTATACGGCTGTTGTTGGAGCACCCGGAGGTGAGCCTCGACTTTGTGTACAGCACCACCCGGGCCGGGAAGCCCCTCAGCAGTGCCCACCCCGACCTGTTGGGAGTTACCGGGCAATGTTTTGCAGACAGGGTGAACGCTGGGGTAGACGTGGTATTCCTGTGCCTGGGGCACGGCAACTCCAGCGCCTTCCTGCTGGAAAACCCTTTTTCAGACACCACCCGGGTAATTGACCTGAGCAACGATTTCCGGCTGGAGGAAAACGCCCGCTTCGAGGGCCGCGAGTTCGTGTACGGCCTGCCGGAACGCTCTCGGGAGGCAATCAAAGTTGCCCGCAACATCGCCAACCCGGGTTGCTTTGCCACCGCCATTCAACTTGCCCTGCTGCCCCTGGCCCAGGCCGGACTGCTTGCCGAGGCCGTGCACGTAAATGCCACTACCGGCAGCACCGGGGCCGGGGTGGGCCTGTCGGAGACGACCCACTTCAGCTGGCGCAGCAACAACCTGTCATGGTACAAGCCCTTTACGCACCAGCACCTGGGCGAAATCAACCAGAGCCTGAGGGGATTGCAGCCCAACACCGGAGAACTGTTTTTCCTGCCCATGAGGGGAAATTTCACCCGGGGTATTTTCGCGACGGCTTACACCCCTTTCGCCGGCTCGCTGGAAGAGGCCCGTGCCCTGTACCACGACTATTACGCTGCGGCGGCCTTTACGGCGCTTTCAGATGAACCCCTGCACCTGAAACAGGTGGTGAACACCAACTTCGCCCACCTGCACCTGCACAAACACGGAGGCGTATTGCTGGTGAGCTCGGTAATCGACAACCTGCTCAAGGGGGCCTCGGGGCAGGCGGTGCAAAATATGAACCTAATGTTCGGCCTGCCCGAACGCTGCGGCCTGAAGCTCAAGGGCAGCGCTTTTTAAAGAAGAACACTATGAAAATAGCCATTATCGGAGCCGGCAACCTTGGCTTTTCCATCGCCACAGGCATATTGCACACCGGGGGGGCCACCACCATGTACCTCACCCGCCGCAACCTCGACCCCATAAGGGATTTCGAATCGTATGGCAACGTCAAGATCACCTCCGACAACCGGGAGGCGGTGGCGGCCTCTGACATCCTTATTTTCGCCATCCAGCCCGGCCATTTCTCGGCCATCCTGGAATCGGTAAAAGACTTACTGCACGAAAACCACGTCATCATTTCAACCATAACAGGCTATAGGATTTCCAAAATGGAGGAGATCATTGGCAATGACCAGCACATCATCCGGGCCATGCCTAATACTGCAATTGCCGTGGGCCGGTCTATGACCTGTATCTGCTCGAATGAAAAAGGCAAAAAGCGCCTTGAGCTGGCCGGGGCCATCTTCAACCGGATGGGCCACTCCATGGTTATCCCCGAGAACCAGATGCAGGCCGCCACGGTTATCTGCGCCAGCGGCATCGCCTTTTGGATGCGCCTTATCAGAGCCACGACCCAGGGGGCCATCCAACTCGGCTTTGACGCCCGGGAGGCCCAGGAACTGGCGATGCATACCTGTGCCGGGGCTGCTGAACTCCTCATTACCTCCGGAAATCATCCCGAAGAAGAAATCGACCGGGTTACCACCCCCATGGGGTGCACCATCGAAGGCCTGAATGAAATGGAGCACCAGGGGCTTAGTTCTTCCCTTATCAGGGGCATAGTTGCCTCTTACGACAAAATTTCTCAAATCCGCAAAGCATAGGCTTATGGAACTGTTTGACGTGTACCCCCTGTACGACATCACCCCGGTGTCGGCTTCGGGAAGTTGGATAACCGACGACAAAGGGGAACGCTACCTGGACCTTTACGGCGGGCACGCCGTAATCTCAATTGGCCACACCCACCCGCATTACGTAAAGCGCCTGGAAGGGCAGTTGCGGCAGATCGCCTTTTACAGCAACTCGGTCCAGAACCCGCTCCAGCAGCAGATGGCCGACAAGCTGGGCGTTGTTTCGGGTTGCGAGGAGTACCGGCTGTTCCTGTGCAATTCAGGGGCAGAAGCCAATGAAAATGCGCTGAAGCTGGCCTCATTCCACACCGGGAAGGCCCGGGTGGTGGCTTTTAAAAACAGCTTCCACGGCCGCACCTCGGCCGCGGTTGCCGCCACCGACAACCCGGCCCTGGTGGCGCCCCTGAACGCGTCGCACCAGGTCACCTTTTTACCCCTCAACCAACCCGGCCCACTAGAGGCCGAATTGCAAAAAGGCGATGTTTGCGCGGTGATTCTGGAAGGCATACAGGGCGTGGGCGGGCTCGATATGGCCAGTCCGGCATTTTACCAGGCGGCCTCAGAGCTCTGCCGGCAGTACGGGGCCGTGCTCATTGCAGATGAGGTACAATGCGGCTTTGGCCGCAGCGGCCGTTTTTTTGCTTTCCAGCACAGCAGGGCTCTGCCTGGCATTATCAGCATAGCCAAGGGCATGGGCAACGGCTTCCCGGTGGGCGGCATCCTGATCCACCCCGATATTCAGGCCTCGCACGGCCTGCTGGGCACCACCTTCGGCGGCAACCACCTGGCCTGCGCGGCGGTCATCGCCGTGCTCGAGGTCATGGAAAGCGAACAGCTGCAGGACCACGCGGCCCAAATGGAAAAGTATGTGCGGAAAAAAGCGGCTGAAATCCCGGCCATAAAAGAGGTGAAGGGACAAGGGCTCATGCTCGGCCTGTTGTTCGATTTCGAGGTGGCCGAACTTCGGAAGCGGCTTATATTCGACCACCACATCTTTACGGGCAGCGCCAAAAACAAGCAGTTGCTGCGCGTTTTGCCCGCCCTGAATGTTACCCCCGAGGCGCTCGACCTGTTGTTCGCCGCATTGAAAACCGAACTGACATGAATCACTATAACCATACCGACGATATTCCCGATCTCCCGGCCTGGCTGGAAAGAGGCCGGCAGCTGGCCGCCAACCCGCGTCTGCTGCAAGACCTCGGGCGCGGCAAAACGCTGTGCCTGCTCTTTTTCAACAGCAGCCTTCGAACCCGCCTGAGCACACAGAAAGCGGCCATGTTGCTGGGGCTGGAGGTCATGGTCATGAACTTCGGCTCTGAGGGCTGGAACCTGGAATTCGCAGACGGAACCCGCATGGACGGGGGTACAGCCGAACATATCAAGGAAGCAGCAGCCGTTGTGGGGCAGTACGCAGACCTGGTTGGGATTCGTGCCTTCGCAGGCCTGAAAGACCGGGAGGCCGACTACGCCGAACAGGTGTTGAACGGCTTTGTCCGCTATGCCGGGGTGCCCATCCTGAACATGGAAAGTGCCACGGGCCACCCGCTGCAGGCTCTGGCCGATGCGCTTACCATCGATACATACCGCCGTACGGCCCGGCCTAAGGTGGTATTGTCGTGGGCACCACATCCACGCGCCCTCCCACAGGCGGTGGCCAACTCCTTTGTGCAGATGATGCGGCGTATGGACGTCGATTTTACGGTAACACATCCGCCCGGGTACGATCTGGCGCCCGGGGTTATGGGTGGTCTCCAACCCGTGTACGACCAGAAAGAAGCACTGCAGGGAGCCGATTTCGTCTATGTGAAGAACTGGAGCAGCTATACCGATTACGGGACCATCCTGAATCAGGATCCGGCCTGGATGATGACAGCCGACAAACTGGGCGACGCCTATTTCATGCATTGCCTGCCGGTACGCCGCAATGTGGTGGTGGCAGATGCCGTGCTCGACGGCCCGCGTTCCCTGGTCATTCCCCTGGCGGCTAACCGCACGGTGTCTGCACAGCTCGCTTTGGCCCATTTGCTGGAAACGAATTCCTGAACCGATGCCCCTATGAAACCAACTGTATCCATCGTAAAAATAGGAGGGGCCTTCCTGGAAACACCGGGGCTGGTAGAGACGTTTACAGGTGCCTTTGCCGCCATGCCCGGGCTCAAGGTGCTCATCCACGGCGGCGGGCAACGCGCTACCCAGCTCAGCACGCGACTGGGTATCGAGCCCCAAATGGTCGACGGGCGTCGGATTACCGATGCAGCCGCCCTGGAGGTGGCCGTCATGGTCTATGGGGGCTGGGCCAATAAAACGCTGGTGGCCCGCCTGCAGGCTCTGGGCTGCCCGGCCCTGGGGGTAAGCGGTGCAGACGCCGACCTGATACGGGCACATAAAAGGCCGGTCGGGGCTATTGATTACGGTTTTGTGGGCGATGTGGAACAGGTAAACCTGCCAGCCCTCAAAGCCCTGCTCGGAGCAGGGCTTGTTCCGGTCTTCTGCGCCCTGACCCACGACGGAAAGGGCCAGATGCTGAACACGAATGCCGACACCATTGCAGCCGAACTGGCCATTGCCCTGGGGGCTGAATTCGAAAGCCACCTTTTTTACTGCTTTGAAAAGGAAGGGGTGCTGCGCGATGTGAACGACCCGGGCAGTGTCATTCCGGTAATTGATCCGGACCTGTACAAGTCGCTCAAAGACGGGCAGCAAATTGCTGCCGGCATGCTCCCCAAGCTGCACAATTGCTTCCAATCGCTGCAGCGCGGAGTGGGCAGGGTCTTTATCGGCTCCCCTGCCCTGCTGAGCCCACAGCGAAAAACCTTTACAGAAGTAACCCTATGAACCGGATCGAGGAACTTACAACCCGTGCCAAAGACCTGCTGAAGGAGCTCATCGAAATCCCGTCCTATTCGGGGCAGGAAGTACAGACGGCCGACAAGATCGCCACCTGGCTCGAAAGGGAGGGCATAGCTGTACGGCGCAAGGGAAACAACGTGTACGCCTTCAACAAGGATTATCGAGAGGGCCTGCCACTCTTGCTGTTGAATTCCCACCACGATACGGTTCGCCCCAACACGGCCTACACCCGTGACCCGTTCCGGGCCACCGTCGAAGACGGCAGGCTTTACGGCCTGGGCAGCAACGATGCCGGAGGGCCACTGGTCGCTCTCATGGCCTGCTTTGCCTATTGGCACCCCCGGCAGAACCTGTCGCACAACCTGGTGCTGGTAGCTTCGGCCGAGGAGGAAAATTCGGGCCCAAACGGGCTCAACAGCATGCTCGAGGTATTGCCCCCCATCGATGTGGCCATAGTGGGCGAACCCACCCTGCTGGATTTGGCGATTGCCGAAAAGGGGCTGGTCATCTTTGATGCGGAAGTGGCGGGCACGCCCTCCCATGCCGCCCACCCCAACGACAATAATTCCATATACAATACCATTTCCGTACTGGAATGGTTCCGCAACTACAGGTTCCCAAAGGTTTCCGAGGTGCTGGGCGAGGTAAAACTCACCGTAACCCAGATTAATGCCGGTACCCAGCACAACGTGGTGCCCGCCAAGGTAGACCTGGTAATCGATGTGCGGGTGAATGACTGCTATTCAAACCGGGAAATCGAGGAGATCCTGACCGCCCAGGCGCCCTGTAAGCTCAAGGCGAGGTCGCTGCGTCTCAATTCGTCGTGCATCGCCACCGATCACCCCCTGGTGCAGGCTGGGGTTCGGTTGGGCCGGGCAACCTACGGCTCACCCACCCTGTCAGACCAGGCGGCCCTGAGCTGCCCTTCCCTGAAACTGGGCCCAGGAGACAGCCGGCGTTCCCATTCTGCGGACGAGTTTATCTTCCTCGAGGAAATTGAGCAGGGCGTGGGCCTGTACATCGCCATACTCGAAGAGCTGCTGGAAGGCCGGTAGCCGGCTGCGCATAGCGCGAAACAGGCGCAGGGCCCGGGCGATAGGGCCTTGCAGGGAAAAAGTGTAGTTTTACCATGGGGGTAGCCGGGGAAAGTTCCCCTTTCATCGTACTCCCTTCAAAGAATAGGACATATGAAACTATGGGATAAAGGCACGGGGCCAGACGCAAAAACAGACCGTTTTACGGTGGGCCACGACCGGGAGCTGGATCTGGTGCTCGCTGTTTACGACATCAGGGCATCGAGGGCCCACGCCCGTATGCTGGGCGAAATCGGCCTGCTCACAGCTGCCGAGACCCGCGACCTGGTACGCGAACTCGACCTGCTCGAGCGCGAGGCCGAGGCAGGTCGGTTTACCATCGAGCCCGAATTCGAAGACATGCATTCGAAAATCGAATACCTCCTCACCGAGAAACTGGGAGACGCCGGGAAAAAGATCCACACGGCCCGTTCAAGGAACGACCAGGTATTGGTGGCCCTTCAACTCTATCTGAAAGCAGAATTGGAGGGGTTGCAGGGGCGCGTGAAAGCCCTTTTCGACCTGCTGATGGACCAGGCCGAGGCCCACAAAGGCGTGCTGCTGCCCGGGTATACCCACCTGCAGATCGCTATGCCCTCTTCGTTCGGCCTTTGGTTTTCGGCCTACGCCGAAAGCCTGATTGACGATATGTACATGTTGCAGGCAGCCTGCCGCGTGGCCGACCAGAACCCGTTGGGCAGCGCCGCCGGGTACGGCAGCTCCTTTCCGATTGACCGCGATTTCACCACCCGCGAACTCGGCTTTTCGGCCCTAAAAGTAAATGTGGTGGCCGCCCAGATGGGCCGGGGCAAGGTAGAACGGGCCACGGCAACCGCCCTCTCGGCTGTGGCTGCCACCCTGGGCAAGCTGGCTATGGATGTGTGCCTGTACATGAGCCAGAATTTCGGATTCATCAGCTTTCCCGACCGGCTCACCACTGGCAGCAGTATCATGCCACACAAGAAAAACCCGGATATCTTCGAACTCATCAGGGGTAAGTGCAACCTGTTGCAGGGCGTTCCGGGCCAGCTGGCCTTGCTCACCACCAACCTGCCCAGCGGGTACCACCGCGACCTGCAACTCACCAAAGAGGTATTGCTCCCGGCCGTGGAATCGCTGAAAGCCTGCCTCGAAATGGCGATGGAAAGCCTCAGGGAGGCACAGGTACGGGGCGATATACTCGACGACCCGAAATACGATTACCTATTCAGCGTAGATGCATTGAACCAGCTGGTGAACGACGGGGTGCCGTTTCGGGATGCCTACCGGCAGATGGCCGCCTCCATTGCAGACGGCAGTTACAAACCCCTCAAGAGTGCTTCTCACACCCACCAGGGCAGCCTGGGGAACCTGTGCCTGGACCGGATTCGCGAAAAGATGGAGGAGGCCCTTAGGGCTACTTAATCATACCAAGGTTAATGACCTCCTGCCGGGTAAGGGGGCGCCAGTGCCCCCTGGGCAGGTCTTTTTTGGTAAGGCCTGCAAAAACCACCCGGTCGAGTTTGACCACTTCGTAGCCCAGGTGCTCAAAAATGCGCCGAACAATACGGTTTTTGCCGCTGTGGATCTCGATGCCAACCTCCCGTTTGCTGGCCCCGTCTATATGGCTCACTTCGTCGGCCTTGATTGTCCCGTCTTCCAGCTCAATTCCTTCCCTGATTTTCTTCAGGTCTTCGGTTTTCAACACCCGGTTGAGTTCCACGTGGTAGATTTTCCTGACCCCGTGCTTCGGATGCGTGAGTTTCTTGGCCAGTTCCCCGTCGTTGGTAAAAAGCAACAGGCCGGTGGTGTTCCGGTCGAGCCTTCCAACAGGGACCAGCCGGGCGCGTGTGGCACTTGAGATCAGCTCCATAACGGTGCGCCGTCCCTGTTCATCCTTGGTGGTGGTTATGAAGTTTTTGGGTTTATTCAGCAAGATATACTCCTTCTTCTCAGCCTTGATCAGCCGGCCGTCAAAGTGGACTTCGTCGGTGGGCCGTACCTGATATCCCATCTCGGTGATGGGTTTGCCGTTCACGGTAACATTTCCGGCTGCGATGTACGTGTCGGCCTCCCGGCGCGAACAGATACCCGCGTTGGCGACATATTTATTGAGGCGGATGAGCCCGGGCTCAGCTTTTGCAGCCGGGGGCTGGTTGCCTATGGGGGCGTTGCCCCGCGCATAGCTTTTACTCCTGAAATTGCCGCTTCCCCGGCCGGAAGCCCGTCGGTCGTTTCCGGAACCACCCCGTCCCGGGGGTTTGTTGCCTTTGGAGCCATGCGATCTGTTCATACACTGTTTTCGGCAAAGGTAATGAATTGGCCGGGGCTGCCCCTGTATGCGCTACAGGATTCGGTTTAAAACCAAATCGATATCGATAAGAAGGATGCCAAATACCCCAGAGACAATGATAAATTTCAGGATGTTGTGCAGCCAGACGTAGTGCGTCTTGCTGTGCGAATTCCAGAGCAGGATCAGGAAGAGCAGCAACAGCAGGCTGCTGGCGATGAAGTACAGGTACATATAGCCGATATCAAAAAAGCGGATAAGCAGGTAGGCGGGCACCAGGGCAAGCAGCATCAAAAAGGTTACGTAGCGCTTAGACACCAAGGCACCGTATTTCACGGCTATCGTGCGGTAATTCTGCGCCAGGTCTCCGGCAACGTTTTCCATGTCTTTGATTAGCTCCCTGCTCAGGATCAGCAGAAACAGGAAAAGGGCGTGCACGAAAATAACGGTCTTGAAATTCTGGTAGTAGACAAACACCGCGAAAAAGGGCGCAATGGCCAGGGTGGCCGACACAAAATTACCCAAAAAGGTTATGCGCTTGAGGCGGTGCGAATACAGCCAGATCCCGAAAATATAAGCTGCAAAGAATAGGGCCGCCCGAAAGGAGACGTAACTCGCCAACAATACGGAAGCGAAATTCAAAACAAAATAAGCCTGGATCTTGGTGCGCTGCGGCACCAGCCTGTCGAGCATGGTCTTGCGCGGTTTGTTGATCAGGTCTTTCTCGGAATCGTAAAAGTTGTTGATGATGTACCCCCCGGCAATTACCAGGGTCGAACAAAGCACAATCAAAAAGAGGTTCGGGTCAAAGACCACCTCCCTGAGCGGCCGCTCTGACGCCAGGATGTAAATGGCGGCCAGATACTGCGCCAAGGCAATGATGCCGATATTATAACCCCGTACGATGGAAAAAAGGCTGAGGGCCTTCAGGGCCAGGATTCGGTTCTTCCGACTGACCATGCCAGGGGGTTCAGAAGTTGTAGACCACTTCCAGCCGGTGCCCCTGGAGCGCTTTTTGGGCTTTGGCCAGGTCTTCCGTAAAGCCCAGGATGTAACCGCCCCCGCCAGAACCGCACAATTTGAGGTAATATGCGTTCGATTCGATACCCTGCTTCCACAACTGGTGGAATTCGGCCGGGATCATGGGCTTAAAGTGGTTCAGCACCACATGCGACAGCTTTTTGATATTTCCGAAGAGGGAAGTCATGTCCCCGCTGAGGAAATCTTCCACGCAGGCATCCGTATAGCGGATAAACTTATCCTTGAGCACCTTGCGGAAGCCTTCCTGCTTCATTTTTTCCATAAAAATTTGCACCATTGGCGCCGTTTCGCCCACGCTGCCGCTGTCGAGCAAAAATACGGCTCCTTTTCCACCGGGGTTTTGGGAAGGCAGGCATGTAGACTCAATGTGGTCTTTGGAATGGATCAGGATGGGCAGACTCAGGTAGCTGTTCAGGGGGTCAAGGCCTGAAGACCTGCCGTGAAAAAAGGACTCCATTTTACCGAAAATCTCCTTCAGGGAAAGCAATTTTTCCCGTGTCAGGTTTTCGAGAACCGTGATTTTCGATAAGGCATACCTGTCGTAAACGGCAGCCACAAGCGCCCCGCTGCTGCCCACTCCGTAGCCCTGAGGGATGGAACTGTCGAAATACATCCCCTCGTCAAGGTCTTTCCGGAGTAATTCCAGGTCGAAACGCACGGCATCCGGGTCTTCCTGCTGCAGGTGTTCGAGGTGCCCCGCAAACCGGCGAAGGCTCGCGTTCGACCTTTGAGCCGATTCATCCGGGTTGTCATCCTTTTTCAGGGCCCCTTTGAAGAAATTATAGGGGATTGACAAACCCCGTGAGTCTTTGATTATTCCGTATTCCCCGAAAAGCAGAATTTTGGAATAGAAAAGCGGTCCTTTCATAAATGCAGCGGAGTTACTCGATCAAAAATACAAACTTTCCTGCAAAAGTATTGAAAATTATACCCTTATGCGGACTTCTCCCCGGTGATTGGCCAAAATCCGTCGACCGCCAGTCAACCGATACGTCCTGCCCCAGGGCCGGTGCGGTCGCACAGGTGCTGCCCCTGCTGGCAGTATTTCAGCAATTCCTGACGGATGAAAGGGTACACCTCTTTTGCAACTGCTTCCGGGTAAAGCACATGTACGTTGGCCCCGGCATCCAGGGTAAAGCAGACCGGCTGGCCGCTTTCGGCTCGATACTCCCTGATCCGCTCCAGGATAGACAGGGTTTCAGGCTTCATCAGCACGTAAGACGGATGGCTGGTCAGCATCATGGCGTGCAGGCTCAGGGCTTCGGTTTCCACCACTTCCATAAAGGCAGGAAGGTCGCCATCTCGGAGAATGCCCTTCAAGCGATCAAGGTTGCTGCGGGCCTGGGCGAACCGGGCTTCCGCAAAGGGATGGCCGTGCATCAGGCCGTGCCCGGCCGTGCTGCTCACCGGTTTACGGCCCTTGTCTACTAAAAGGATGGTGTCGTGGAATCGTTCGAAAACCGGATGTACCTGTCCCGGATACGGGATCGCATAGAGGTCGGAGCTCCCCGCGAGGCCCTTGTGCGCGCCCCAAAGCACCAGGCCCCCGTCGATGCTGCGGGCCGCAGAGCCAGATCCCAGGCGGGCCAGGAAGGAAGCCTTCCGTCTGAATTGTTCCGGGGTCATCTCCGGCAGCAGGCTGCGCTCTAGGTCGGTCAGGCAGAGGGCCAGGGCCGCCAGGCCGCTGGCCGAAGAGGCGATCCCGCTGCTGTGGGGGAAGCTGTTGGAAGTGTGTACTTCGAGTTGCAAACCCCTCAGAAAAGGCTGATAATCGACCGCATAGCCCAGAAATTTACTGATCTTGGGGGCGAATTCAGGGGCCAGATGCCCTTCAAAAAAAACGTGGACGGCCGGAGCATCTGAAGCTCCAGCCGACCTGCTGAAGCGCAGTTCTGTTCGGGTACGGCAGGCGTCGAGCGTAAAACTGACCGAAGGGTTGGCGGGTAGCTGCACACCGGTCTTCCCCCAGTACTTCACCAGGGCGATATTGCTGGGGGCCTGCCAAGAAACCGATCCCGATTCGGGCAGGGCTGCAGTCGTCTTGCACTTGAATTCCTCCAGATTCATGCCGGTTTTTTGGCAAAGATAGTCCATCTTGCCGCCGCCGCATAATCTAAATAATTCCTACATTAGGAGCATGAGGGCCCGAAAAAAGACCTACCAACGTATTGCCATTTCGGTCGCAGTCTGCCTGCTGGTCGGAGCCTTGTCGGGGTTTGCCACCCAAAGCTCCGTCGGAACCTGGTACCCGGGCCTGGCCAAACCCGCCTTTACTCCCCCCGACTGGTTGTTCGGACCGGTTTGGACCGCCCTTTACATCGGCATGGGAATAGCCGCAGGACTGGTATGGGCCCGTGGGCTCCACCATGTCTGGGTCAAAACGGCTCTGTATTATTTCGGTTTTCAGCTTTTGGTCAACGGGGGCTGGAGCGTCGTTTTTTTCGGCCTGCGCAACCCAGGAGCGGCCCTTTGGGTTATCGGACTGCTCCTGGTACTGATTATCCTGACCCTACGCGCGTTTCGGGTGGTGAGCAAAAAGGCTGCCTGGCTGCTGGTGCCTTACCTGATTTGGGTGCTTTTCGCCAGCCTGCTCAACCTTCGAATCGTCCAACTCAATTAACCCTCCCTTTCAATGGGCCAGCCCACAAACCAACCTGAATCCATGGAAGAATACATTTTGGCCCTCGACCAGGGAACAACCAGTTGCCGGGCCCTGCTCTTTAACAAAAAAGGACAGATCGTCTCCTCTTGCCAAAAGGAATTCACCCAATATTTCCCGCAGCCGGGGTGGGTAGAGCACGACGCCTTGGAAATCTGGGACGTTCAGTCGGGCATGGCCTCAGAAGCCCTGGCCGGAAAAGGAGTGCGCCCTGCCCAGATAAAAGCCATCGGCATTACCAACCAGCGCGAAACCGTGGTGGTCTGGGACCGCCATACGGGGAAACCCCTGCACCCCGCCATCGTCTGGCAAGACAAGCGCACCGCAGATTTCTGCGAAGAGTTGAAAAAGCTGGGCTATGAGCGCCTGATCCGCGAGCGGACCGGGCTGGTAGTCGACGCCTATTTCTCGGGCACCAAGGTGAAATGGATCCTCGACCAGGTCCCCGGGGCACGCGAAAGGGCACGCCAGGGTGATTTGCTTCTGGGCACCATCGATACCTGGCTGGTCTGGAACATGACTTCGGGTGCCCTGCATATCACCGATGTGACCAATGCCTCCCGCACCCTGCTTTTTAACATCCATACCCTTGACTGGGACCGGGAACTGCTGGCCCTGTTCGATATTCCCGAAAGCATGCTCCCCCAGGTAAGGGAATCGAGCGAATGCTACGGCAGCACCACCGAAGCCTTTCTGAAGGAGGGCATCCCGATCGCGGGGATAGCGGGCGACCAGCAAGCGGCGCTCTTCGGGCAGATGTGCACCTCGGCGGGCATGGTAAAGAACACCTATGGAACAGGTTGCTTTATGCTGATGAACATCGGGAAGGAGCCCATTGTTTCCCAAAATAACCTGCTGACCTCTGTCGGATGGAAGATCAAAGGGGAAACTACCTACGTGCTCGAAGGGAGCATCTTCATTGCCGGGGCCGTGGTCCAATGGCTGAGGGACGGGCTGAAGATCATTGCAGATTCGGCCGAAGTGGAAGCCCTTGCCGCCAGTGTTCCGGGCACAGACGGAGTATACCTGATTCCGGCCTTTGCCGGGCTGGGGGCGCCTCACTGGAACCAACGGGCAAGGGGCGCGGCCTTCGGCCTGACCCGTGGCACCACCGATGCCCATCTGGCGCGGGCAGCCCTGGAGTCGATCGCCTACCAGACCATGGACATCCTCAAGGCCATGGAAGCCGATTCGGGCATCCCCATTCGGGAGGTCAGGGTAGATGGGGGGGCCACCGTAAACAACCTCCTCATGCAGTTCCAGGCCGAGGTATTGAACACCGAAACCGTAAGGCCTGTAGTGGTGGAGACAACCGTAATGGGTGCCGCCTTCCTGGCCGGCCTGGCTGTGGGCTACTGGAAGGGCTTAGAAGACATCCAATCCATCTGGCAGACAGATAAACGCTTTGTGCCCACCGCCGAGCGGACGTCTATAGAAGCGGGCATTCGCGGCTGGTACCGCGCCATCCGGGCGCTGGAAGCCTGGTCGGCCGATACCGCTCACTAACAACCTAATCAAAAAAGCATGACAGCATTTACAGCAGAAATAATCGGGACTTTCCTGCTCATCCTCATGGGTTGCGGGGTGAATGCCAACGTGGTACTGGAAGGGACCAAGGGGCAGAACAGCGGGTGGATCGTGATCACAACAGGGTGGGCCCTGGCAGTCTTTGTGGGAGTGGTCGTATCGACGCCCTACAGCGGGGCCCATCTGAACCCTGCTGTTACCGTGGGGCTGGCTGCTGCCGGCGAATTTCCCTGGCAACAGGCCCCCTCCTATATATTGGCACAGCTTCTGGGCGCACTGGCCGGTGCCCTCGGGGTCTGGCTCATGCACAAAGACCACTTTAACCGCACGGCTGAACCGGGGATGCAACTGGGCGTTTTCAGCACCTCTCCGGCCATCCGCAATCCGGCCCTGAACCTGTTGGGGGAAGGGCTCGGAACCTTCGTGCTTGTTTTTACGGTACTCTACTTCTCAGACGCTACCCTGGGCGACAGCCAAACGGTGATTGGCCTGGGTTCCCTGGGGGCCCTGCCCGTAGCCCTGCTGGTCTGGGGTATCGGCCTGTCCCTGGGTGGCACCACAGGATACGCCATCAATCCGGCCCGCGACCTGGGGCCCCGAATCATTCACTATTTGGTACCCATTAAGGGGAAGGGTAGCAGCCAATGGGGATACAGCTGGGTGCCGGTTGTAGGACCGGTTGCAGGGGCCACTGTGGCCGCCCTGCTTTATCTGGCGCTCTCCTGAGCCCTCAGGCGGGAGGCAATGGCCCCTGCGGCAAGGAATGCGCCCGTCCAGGCATTCTGAAAGTTGAACCCCCCCGTCACGGCATCGATATCGAGTACTTCCCCGGCCAGAAAAAGGCCCGGGCACTTTTTGCTCTCAAACGTCTTGAAATGTATATCCTTCAGGGAAACGCCCCCGGCAGTTACAAATTCTTCTTTGAAGGTGCTTTTCCCGTTTACCTGAAACACACTCCCCGAAAGTTGTTCCGAGAACCGTTCCAGTCCTGCCGAGGATATTTCGGCCCAGCGGGCTTCAGGGCCAATACCTGCCCCTTCGGCCAGGCGGGTCCACAACCGGGCTGGAAGCGTAGTGGCCCGGCTGCGCCAGACGGTTTTTTTGGGGTCCGATTCCCGCACCGAAGCCAGAAACGGCCTGAGGGCGCCCTGGTGGTATTCGGGCATCCAATTTACCCGCACTTTAAACCGGTAGCCGCATGCCGCAAAATACCGGGCCCCCCAGGCCGATAGCCTTAGGACAGCCGGCCCGCTGAGGCCCCAGTGTGTAATGAGTACAGGCCCTTCGGTTAGTAACTGCCCGCTGCGCTGGGCTTTGCGGAAACTGACCCCGGCAACGAGTTCTTCCCCGGGCCCGGGGGCGAGCACTTCAAGACGTGCTTCTGCGCTGATGCCCTGGAGGTCGCTCAGGCGCGGGTCGTCTGTGCGAAATGTAAACAGGGACGGGACAGGAGGCACGATGCGGTGCCCCAGATTGCGCAATATGCGCCAAATATGGCTGCTGCTACCCGGACAAACCAAGAGGCAACGCGCCCTGTACGTGTGGTCGGCCGTATGAATTATCCAACTGTTTTCCGGTTCAGGAGCACCCGCAATTTCCGTAACACGGCTTCCTGTCTGAATGCCTATCCCCAGTCTTCGGGCTTCGCCCCGGAGGGCTCCGATCACCGATTCGGAAGAGTCACTTACAGGAAACACCCGCCCGTCGGCCTCTGTTTTGAGGGCTACCCCCAGGCTTTCGAAAAAGGCCATGGTTTCCAGGCTGGCATGGGTGTGAAATGGCCCCAGCAGCTCCCTGCCGCCTCTCGGGTAATGAGAGGCCAGCTCCCGGGCCTCCAGCGGCCGGTGGGTTACGTTACAACGGCCTCCTCCAGAGATCCGCACCTTGGAAAGCACCTCTTTGTTCTGCTCCAGGATAAGGATGCTCGAGCCGGGATTCTGGCGACCGGTATGTATGGCCCCGTAGAATCCGGCTGCCCCACCGCCGATTACAACCAGGTCTAGCATTAACGCATACGATCGGGATAATTCGTGAAGATACCGTCGACCCCCATGGCCTTCAGCTCTTCGTACTGTTTGGGTTCATTTACGGTCCAAACATTGATCTTGAAGCCGGCATCGTGGATGGCTCTGGCCTTTTCGGGGGAAATTTTGCCGTAAGCCGGGTTAATGGCCTCGGCCGCGAGTTCTTTGGCCACTGCCAGGGCTTCGGTTGGATCCCCTTCGGTGAGCACGGCGATACGGGCACCGGGGTCAAGGGCGCGGTAAGCCCTGAGCTCGTCCCAGTTAAAGCTGGATATAAGGAACTGGTTTGGCGACCAACCCTGTTGCCCGCTGTAATAGGAAGTGATCACTTGCACGCGCTCGGCCGTGCCAGCCCCTTTCAACTCGATATTGAGGGGCACACGGTGGTCGATCAGCTGCAACACATCCTGCAGCATGGGAATTTTGTGCCCTCCTTCCAAAGTGAGCTGCTTCAGGTCGAAAATATTGTACTCCTCAATCTTTCCCCCTCCGTTTGACAGGCGGTCTACCGTCTCGTCGTGGAACACCACGATTTCCCCGCTCTCAATTTTAAATACATCAATCTCAATCATGTCGACCCCGAGTTCCAGGGCCTTTTGGACAGAAGAAAGGGTGTTCTCCGTTTCGTAGCCCATCGCCCCGCGATGGCCGATAATCAAGGGCTGTTTTCCCGAACTGGTGCACGCACTCATACCGCATAAAAGTAGGATTCCTGCTAGAATTCGCATGTTGTCTTCAATTTGTCGGACTAAAATACCAATTCCCGGGTTACCTGCCAGACCAGGCCGATGCAATTTTCGGGGCCGGCAGGCCCGCTGCTAAATAAGATTGATTATATTTAATTCACTATTAACCAATTAAACAACTCAAGTATGTTCAACAAACAAAATATTGTGGCTACCCTGGTGGGGGCCGTTGTTCTCTTTCTGCTGGGGTGGGTTATCTGGGGTATGGCCGCCATGAGCTTTTTTGAAGCACATTCCAACACCGCCCTGATGAAGCCCGATGCAGAAATGAACCTGCTGTTGGTATTCCTGGGCAACCTGTTCGCCGCTTTCGCAATGAGCAGCCTCTACGGGAAATGGGCCCGGGGGCATCACAGTGCCTCGGAAGGCCTGAGTTTCGGGGCCTGTATTGGCTTATTCGTGGGGCTCGGCATGGGCCTGGTCTGGATGGGAACCAGCAACATGATGGACACCACCGGTCATATAGTGGAAGCCGTACTCGACATTGTTTATTACGCGATCGGGGGCGCTGTGATTGCCCTGGTCTACAAGGCGACGGCCTCAAAAGAGGCGGCCTGATAAACTGAGACAAACTGAACAAAAGCGGCCGGGAATCCCCGGCCGCTTTTGTTCAGGGAATCAGGTGCAGGATTACCGACTCCAGAGGAGCCAGTTCCAGGCGGATATTACCCCGTCCATCTACCACCTCGAGCCGGAAGGTCCCTCTCCCATATAGCATTTCCTGCAGGGGGTACGACCCTGCTTCTAGGCCCCACTGCTCAACCACCCCTTCGGGCACCTTCAAATCGAGGGTGTATGATCGCTGCATATCGAAGTTGCTGACAACCACCAGCCGGTCATCTCCTTTCCAGCGCACGAATGAATATACCCGGTGATCGTATCCGGGGCTGTGCTCCTTGTTGTAGTAGTGAATATCGTGATACGCACCCATCAGGGCCTCGCTCCCGATCGTGAAATTGAGCAGACGGCTGTAAAAATCGCGCAATTCGGCTTCGGCGGGGCTCAGCGCGCCCCCGTCAAAAGCCCCCCCGTTCATCCAGCGCTGATGATTGGGAACCCCTACATAGTCGAAAATTGAGGTGCGAGATGGCTTACCGAAGCCGGCGTTTTCGGCCCCCGGCTCACCCACTTCCTGTCCAAAATAGATTAGCGTGGGAGAAGTGCTCAGGGTGGCCGAAACCACCATCGCAGGCCGGGCCAGCTCGGCATTTCCGGCAAACTCCGGGGAGGCAATGCGCTGTTCGTCGTGATTTTCCAGGAAGTGAAGCATATGGTGTTCTATATCGGCCAACCCCTGCTGAACTACCGGGATGTGGTCGGTCCAGCCATACCCTTTGATAATGTGCTTTAGGCTGTCGTACAGCTCCACTTTGTCGTAGAGGTAGTCCATCTTTCCTTTCCGGATGTAATCGCGGTAGCGGGAGGGGTTGTAAACCTCAGCCAGCAGGAAGGCCCCCGGGTTGCGGGCCTTGATGTGGGCATTCAGGTAACTCCAGAATTCCACGGGCACCATCTCGGCCATGTCATACCGGAACCCGTCTACCCCCTGCTCGAGCCAGTAGAGGGCAATGTCTCGGAATTTACTCCACGACGATGGCACCTTTTTCCCCTGCCAGAACTCCAGGTGAGCCCTCCAATCGAGCTCCCTGTAGACTTCGGGCAAGGTGTCGAAATCGATTTGCCCGTCGGGCCGAACCCCGTAGTTGACCTTTACGGTTTCGTACCAGTCATTCATGTCGGGCCGGGCCAGGCGCGAACCGTTCCCGGTCCAGCGGGCCGGGTTCTCTTCAAAGGCGCCGTCTGCTCCGGGGTGCGCCTCCCCGCCCAGAGGCCGGTATCCCTCCCGCCAGTTCGGGACCTGGAAGGCCTGCCCCGGCAGGTAGTAGAAATTATTGTCCGGGCTGTATTCCACCCTGGTGTCGTCGTCGGCTCCGAAGGGCCTTAGCCCCGCCGGGGTCGACTGCCCATCATAGCGCCGGGCCACGTGGTTGGGAACAATGTCGATGAGCACCTTCATGCCGGCCTGGTGGGTGCGGTCGACCAGGGCCCGGAACTCCTCGAGACGGGCGGCTACATTGGTGGCCAGGTCGGGGTTTACATTGTAATAGTCCTTGACGGCATAGGGCGAACCGGCCCGGCCCTTTACCACATCCGGGTCGTCTGAAGGCAGGCCGAAAGCACTGTAGTCGGTAACCATGGCATGGTGTAACACCCCCGTATACCAGATGTGGGTAACCCCCAGTCCGCGGATGGCAGCAAGGGCTTCAGGGGTGAAATCGGAAAATTTGCCGACCCCGTTTTCCTCCAGGGTCCCCCAGGGCTTGTTGGTGGTGTTCGAATTGCCGAACAGGCGCGTAAAAACCTGGTACACCACTGCTTTCCGTGCTGTTTTCATAGTGTTTTCATCTTGTTTGGCCTCCGGCTGCTCCGACCCACTCCCGCAGCCGAGCAACAGCATGACGGTGAGGAAAGCCCGGAGGGATTGCTTGGTTCGCATAGCTATTGGGCAGGGATTAATACATAAGCTCCCTTGCGGGATAAGGTTACAGCATCGCCCCAGAGCAGCTCCTGGCCACTGACCAGGTCGGTGAAGACACGCCCCTCCAGACCCAGTTCGGCAAAGCGCCCAAGGTCGAGTCTAACCGGCTGCTCCTGCTTGTTGAGCAAAAGCACCACAGTTTCGTCCCCGGCTTGCCTCGCCAGCAGGTAAATGCCCTGCTCCGGGGCAAAATGCCGCGTAAGACCCGCTGTAAGCGCCTGGCTTGCCTTTCGGTATTGCAACAGGCTCCGCAGTGTTTGCTGCATGCGGCGTTCGGGGGCATCGAGCCCGGCCCCGGTAAAGGCATTTTTCGGGCTTCCCTTCCAACCTCCCGGGAAGTCGGTGCGAATGAGTCCGTGATCGCCGGGCTTGGCCGAATTCTGCATGAGGATTTCGGTGCCGTAATAAAGCTGGGGCGTTCGGGGGGCTGTCAGGATAAATGCCACGGTCATTTCGGCCAGTTCCGGCGATTCTCCCACCTGGGTATAGAGGCGATCCATGTCGTGGTTGTCGCCGAATAACAGCAAGTATTCGGGGCGGGCGTAGGAAAAGTCGTTGGCCAGGGCCTCATAGAGCCTGATGAGCCCGCTGTCCCAGTCTTCGTCTTCCCTGAGGGCTTCGATAAGGGTACGCTGCAACGGGAAATCCATGGCAGAGCGCAAGTGGGAGCGGTACCCGTCTCGGTTCCCCGCCCCATCCTGCCAGTATCCGACCACCAGGGGGTTGTACGACCACTCTTCGCCAACAATGCTGAAATCGGGGTATTCCCGCATGATGGCTCCGGCCCAGGACGCTGTGAAGGCCTTGTCGGCATAGGGGTAGGTATCCTGCCGTATGCCCCCGAGGCCCAGGGTCTCAATCCACCAGATGCTGTTCTGTACCAGGTAGCGGGCCAAGAAGGGGTTTGACTGGTTCAGGTCGGGCATAGAAGGAACAAACCAGCCATCATGCATCAATTTCTTGTCTGCCTCTGTGGCATAAGGGTCCTGGTTTACGGTGCGGCGGTGGTTGGTAACGGGTACCTGCTTGCCGGCTTCGAATGTATCCTGCATGTTTACCCAGTCCGAAAAGGGCAGGTCGGCCATCCACCAATGATACAACCCGCAGTGGTTCACAACCTGGTCCATAATCAGTTTGATGCCTTTTTGCCGGGCCTTTTCGGCCAGCTCCACATAGGTCTGCAGGGTGCCAAAGCGGGGATCTACCTCATAGTAATCGGTAATGGCATAGCCGTGATACGACTGGCGGGGCATGTCGTTGGTCAGCAAGGGGCTTGGCCAAAGCGCCGTTACCCCAAGGTCGGCCAGGTAATCGAGGTGGTCGATAATACCCCTGAGGTCGCCCCCGTGCCGGGCGTAGTCGTCGGTGCGGTCGACCCGGGTTTCGCGCATGCCGGGAACGCTGTCGTTCGTCGGGTCCCCGTTGGCAAACCGGTCGGGTGTAATCAGATACACCGCATCGGCCGGGCCAAAACCCATGAAATGGCCGGCAGGCCGGGTACGGCCCTCCAGGGAAAAGGCCACCGACCGCTGCAGACGCCCAGCACAGGCAAAGGTAAAGTTGAGGGTGCCAGGCTCAGCATCGGCCCCGAGTTCGAGGTCGAGGAACAGGTAAGAAGGGCTGTCTGCGCGGTGGACCTGCACCAGGCTTACTCCCGGGTAATCGAGTGCCACTTCACAGCTGCCGATCGCTTCCCCGTACACCATCAGCTGCAGGGCACTGTCGCGCATGCCGGTCCACCAGCCCGGGGGTTCCACCCGTAGCTGGGCCTTGAGAGTATGCGGCGTCTGCATCATCCCCATCACAAATAATACCCACAGTGCCCGGCGCAGCCCACAGCCCCCCGGCGCTTCACACATGTGTCGTGCTTCCGGGCCTAATCACCACCCGCTTGTCGAACACCCTGATAGACATTTCATCCTTGCCCTCCAGTTCGAAGGAGCAGCCCTTGCCGGTAACCGTCACTTTCAGGATGCGGTGGCGGAAATTGATCTTGAAGGAGTACGACTTCCACTCCTTGGGGATACGCGGGCTGAAGGTAAGCTTGTCATCGCGCATGCGCATGCCCCCGAAACCTTCCACGATACTCATCCAGGTTCCGGCCATCGAGGTGATGTGAAGGCCTTCGTGCACTTCCTTGTTATAGTCGTCGAGATCGAGGCGGGAGGTGCGGAGGTAAAACGCGTAGGCCTGGTCCATCCGGTCGAGTTTAGCCGCCTGTATCGCATGCACGCAGGGCGAAAGGGAAGACTCGTGCACCGTAAAGGGCTCGTAGAAGTCAAAATGCCGCTCGAGCTCTTCCAGGCTGAACTGGTCCTCAAATAAGTAGAAGCCCTGCAGGGTGTCGGCCTGCTTGATGTAAGGCGAACGGAGGATGCGGTCCCAGCTCCATTTCTGGTTCAGGGGGCGGTGCTTGCGATCGAGCTTGGCTACCGGAATCAGTTCCTTGTCGAGAAAATTGTCTTGCTGCAGAAATACCTGGTGCCTGTCGCTGTAGGGCAGATACATATTCTCCACTACCTTCTTCCAGTTATCCCGTTCGCGGTCGCTCAGGTGTGTGAGGCCGATAACGCGGTCATAGTCTTCGGGGTAGCCCTCTTTCACCTTGGTCAGCTGTTCCAGGCAGTACCCAATGCACCACCGGGCAATATAGTTGGTGTACCAGTTGTTGTTCACGTTGTTCTCGTACTCATTGGGGCCCGTTACCCCAAGTATCACATACTGCTGCTTCTGCTCCGAGAAGGAAGCCCGTTGGTTCCAGAACCGGGCGATGCCGATAAGCACTTCGAGGCCCATCTCCGGGATGTAGCTGTAATCTCCCGTGTACCGGTAGTAGTTGAAAATGGCAAAGGCGATGGCGCCGTTGCGGTGAATTTCCTCAAAGGTAATTTCCCATTCGTTGTGGCATTCCTCCCCGTTCATGGTCACCATCGGATAGAGGGCCGCCCCTCCGGTAAAGCCAAGTTTTCCCGCATTCTCAATGGCTTTATCCAGTTGGTTGTACCGGTACTTGAGCAGGTTGCGGGCCACGTGCTGGTCTTTGGTGGCCATGTAAAAAGGGATGCAGTAGGCCTCGGTGTCCCAGTAGGTGCTGCCCCCATATTTTTCACCCGTAAAGCCTTTCGGGCCGATATTCAGCCTCGAATCGCGTCCGGTATAGGTCTGATTCAGGTGATAGATGTTGAACCGGATGCCCTGCTGGGCTTTTACGTCGCCCTCTATGGCGATGTCGCTCATTTCCCAAACCCGGGCCCAGGCAGCGGCCTGTGCCTTAAGCAGGGTGTCGAACCCTGCGGACAGGGCTTTGTCCAGTACCCGGTCGGCCGCTTGCCGCAGCCCATCCCTGGAATGGTTCCGGTCTGAGGTGTACCCGCCATACTTGAAGAGCACCAGGGGCTGGCCGGCGGGTACATCCACGCGGTAGCCCAGCCCGATTCGCTTCCCTTCACCCTGGCTTTCACCCCCCGGGTTTATAACAGCCCCATTGAGTTCCAGGCGGGAGTCCATAAAGGTACAGATATGGAAGTGGGTCTTGAGCGTCCGGGCTTCAATATAGGCCCGTGAGCCTGCCCCGTTCACGGCGGTAGTCTCCCAGAAGGGGTCGTCCCAGTTGGTGTCTTCGTTGTGGATGCCGCTGTCGAGATACGGTTCCAGTTCCAGGACGGCATCGGCTCCCAGCGGGGTTATGGCATAGCGAATGGCACCCAGCTCGTCCAGTTCCATCGAGAGGAAACGGATGGCTTCGACCGCAACCACGGCCCCGTTGGCCAATGTTGCTTCAAAAGTGCGGCGGTACCAACCCTCCTTCATATTCAGTTCGCGACGGAACTTGCTTATGGCTGTACAGGTATTCAGGTCGAGGGGCTCCCCGTTTACAGCGACATCTATCCCGATCCAGTTCGGGGCGTTGATCACCTTGGCAAAATATTCGGGGTAGCCATTTTTCCACCAGCCTACCCGGGTTTTATCGGGGTAGTAAACACCTCCGATATAACTGCCTTGAAAAGTGGGGCCGGTATAGCGCTCTTCAAAATTCGTGCGCTGGCCCATGGCACCATTGCCCAGGCTGAACAAACTTTCAGACGATTTGATGCGTGCCGGGTCGTATCCTTCTTCTAAGATAGACCAATCATTGGGGATGATGTAATCCTGGTTCATTTCCAAATTATTGATAGGTTTTGGGCTCCGTGCTGAGGAGCCTGTCGATAAAACTGATTTCGATTTCCGTAAAGTCGCCAAAGACCTGACAGGCCTCCGAAAGCACGTCGGCCTGGCCAATGCCGATGCTAAACATCCCCGCGGCATTGGCCGCGGCAATGCCCGCCTGGGCATCTTCAAACACCACGCATTGCCGAGGCGCCAAACCGAGGCGCTCTGCTGCGAGCAAAAAGACCTGGGGATCGGGCTTGGCCTTCACGACTTTATTACCGTCAATCACGGCTTTAAAGTACGAACTAAGCCCCACCTTTTCAAGGATGGGCCCTGCATTCTTGCTGGCCGAACCCAGGGCCATGGGCACCCCCCGCTCCCGGAGGTATTTGAGCACTTTGGGCACGTCGGGCAAAATCTCCGAGGCATCCATCCGGGCAATATAGCTTAGGTAATCCTCATTTTTTTCGAGAAGCCAGGTGTCGAATTGGGTTTGGGATACCTGCAATCCACCCATTTCGAGCAGCATTTCCAGGCAGCGCCTGCGGCTTACCCCTTTGAAGCGCTCGTTGTCTTCTTCCGTAAAGGCAATGCCCAGCTGGTCTGCCAGGTGCTTCCAGGCCAGGTAGTGGTATTTGGCGGTGTCGACAATTACACCGTCGAGGTCAAAGATGAAACCTTTCATAACTGTTGCAGGGTTGGCTTTTAGCCCGGTGGTTTTTCAACCGGTATTTGCGCTTCAAATATATATAAGGAATTCGGATCGGGGAGGGAAGGCGACCATTTCACGGTCACAATCCGTTCTGCGGGCCCTCAGCCCAGAGCCGTCGACTCCCGTTCGACCAGGGAAGACGGGATAATTTCGGTGCGGTAGCTTTTGCGGTCGGTTTCATCGTATTCCTGCTCTACTTTTTCGATCAACATCTCGGCGGCCACGGCGCCCATCCGCTCTCCGTGCTGGGCTACCGAGGTAAGGGAAGGGGAAGCGTAGCGCGACAACAGGCCGTCGGTAAAACCAATAAAGGAAATATCTTCGGGCACCCGGTATCCCATCCCCTGAGCCAGGCGCATGCCCCTCACGGCAAAAATCTCGTTCACACAAAGCACGGCGTCGAACCGGCGCTCACGGAAAAATGCTTCGCTCAGGCTTTCCTCCTCGAACTGGTATGGCAACCTGAGGATAAGCGCCTCCTCCACGGGAAGCCCTTCGGCGACCAGGGCCTTCCGGTAACCCTGTTCCCTTTTGGAGCTCACGTTCAGGTAGCCCTCGGTGGTAAATAGGGCCACATGCCGCTTTCCGCTGCGGATCAGGCGCGCCGTGGCATCGAAGGCGGCCTGCTCGTCGTCGATGAGCACCTTGTCGCAATCGATCTCGTCGGTTACCCTGTCGAAAAGCACCAGGGGGATGCCCTGTTCGGTTACTTCCCTTAAATGGTTAAAATCATTCCGTTTTTGGGTTTCGGCCGAAAGCGCCATGATAAAACCGTCGATACTTCCGTTGGCGAGCATTTCCATATTGATCACCTCCTTGTCGAACGATTCGTCGGAAACGCAGACAATCACATTGTACCCCTTTTCATTGGCGTACTGCTCAATGCCCCTGAAAACCGTGGTAAAGAAGTGGTGCACGATATCGGGGATGATCACCCCGATATTCTTGGTGCGCTTGTTCTTGAGGCTGATGGCAATATTGTTGGGCTTGTAGTTGTAGAGCCTAGCAAAGGCCTGCACCTTTTCCTTGGTGTCCTGGCTAATCTCGTCACTGTTCTTAAGTGCCTTGGAAACTGTGGAAATGGAGACATCCAGTTCCCGGGCGATGTGTTTTAGGGTAATCTTTTTCTTCACGACTTGCCTTGGCCTATCTCTACGGATGAAGTTAAGCATAATTTCATTTGCTGGCTGCAGCGGTGCGTCTGACACAAAGTAAAGACCTTTGGATATGGGTATTCAAAAAGATTAATGAATGGTTGAGAAAACAAAAAAAACTCTATATTTGGTCCCAAATTGCTAATTTACACCCCTTTTCTGTATTAATTGAGCAATCTAACCGACCTGCCTTTAATACATTAATACATTCTGAAAGTTATTAACACGAAACCGTTTTCGATAGCCCCCCATGGCCCGAAAACAGGCATTTAACATTTTTTTTGCATATTTTGACCCCTTGAATATAATTAACTAAACTCAAAAATCCACTATCTATGAAGATTACGCTACTGAAGAGCTTGCTGCTTGTTGGAGCATTTTTATGCTTCGGACTTGCGCAGGCGCAAGAAGTATCAGGTACGGTTTCTGATTCCAATGGCCCGCTACCCGGAGCCAGTGTTGTCGTTAAGGGAACCACCACTGGTACACAGACCGACTTCGACGGGAACTACTCCCTTGAAGTTACGTCTACCGATGCCGTGCTGATTTTCAGCTACATCGGCTATTCCACTCAGGAGGTTGCAGTAGGCGGCAGAACTAACATTGACGTTGTTCTGCAAGAAGATGCAACTGCCCTGGACGAAGTGGTAATCATCGGTTACGGCCAGACCACTGTGAAAGATGCGACCGGATCCGTTGCTGCGGTTACTTCCAAAGACTTTAACGGCGGTGTAATCGCTTCACCGGAACAATTGATCCAGGGTAAGACTGCCGGGGTCAACATCCAGCAGGTGAGCGGGGAGCCAGGAGCCGGAATTCAGATCAACATCCGCGGATCGAACTCGGTTCGGGGTAACAACAACCCCCTGTTCGTTGTAGACGGCGTGCCGCTTTTCGGCCAAAATACGGCAGCCAGTGGAGACACCGGACAAGGTGGGAGCGATGTGGGGAACCCTCTGAACTTCCTCAACCCGAACGATATTGAAAGCATGAGCATCCTGAAAGATGCCTCTGCAACCGCTATTTACGGTTCACGGGGTGCCAACGGGGTTGTGATCATCACCACCAAAAGCGGGAAAGCTGCCAGAGGCGGGGTGCTCGAGTGGTCTTCCAACCTGAGCGTTGCCAAGCCGGTTCGTCAATACGACCTGCTCAACGCCAAGGGCTTCCTGCAAGCCGTGGAAGATTACGGCGGGAACCCGAACAACGTTAATTACGGGGCTGACACCGATTGGCAGGATGTGGTACTGAGAAATGCCGCTTCTTCCAACCACAACCTGGCTTATGCCCGCAGCTACAACGGCGGAAACGTACGCGCCACATTCGGTTACCAGAAGCAATTCGGTGTGGTCGAAAAATCAGATTTTGAGCGTATCACCGGACGTATCAACGCGGCTCACAAATTTTTCAATGACAGATTGTTGCTGAACCTTCAATCATCTATCAGCCGGGTAAACCAACAGAAAGCGCCCAATGCGGCCGGCGCCGGCTTCCGGGGCGATATCCTCGGAGCTGCCTACTCCGCCAACCCGACCTGGCCTTCCAGCCCTACTTTCGACGATGGAGGGGGACAAATCCAGCCTGCCAACTACCTGGCTGAGACCCAGAACCTCACCCAGACCAACCGCTTGCTGGTCAATGGAAGCGCCGAATACAAATTCACGCAGGAGTTCAGTGCCAAGGTAAACCTGGGTTACGACAAGTCTGACAGTGAGAATACCTCGGTCCTCTCCTCCAACCTGCAAAACTTCACAGGCATTGAAGGCACCGGTTTCGGAACCTACAATACCCTGGAGCGCGAGAACAAGACCCTTGAAGCTACCCTGAACTATACCAAGCAGTTCGGAAATTCCAACCTCGACGCTTTGGTAGGCTACGCTTACCAGGATTTCCGTACCAAGGGCCGGAACGCAGCAGGAAGGGGCTTCTTTACCTCAGAACTGAACGAGATGGCAGCCGACCTGCGCCAGACCGTCAACGAGGCTGCCGCCGGCATTACCGGACGCTACCAGCAGTTCTTTTACGGTACCAACACCGGTGGGCTGGTGGTAAACCGCCTGTTCCCGAACGTGGTTGCCGGAGAGGTTAACCCGCTCAACAGTACCCAGGGCGTATCGGCCGTAACAGCCGATACTTTCGACAACACCGACGAGCTGCAATCGTTCTTCGGCCGGGTTAACTACAGCTACGCCAACAAATACCTCTTTACCGCCACCATGCGGGCTGACGGTTCTTCCCGTTTCGGCCCTGAGAACCAGTACGGGTTCTTCCCATCAGGTGCCTTTGCATGGCAGATTGGCGAGGAAGATTTCATGGGCGACAGCATGTCTACCCTGAAATTGCGTCTGGGTGCCGGTATCACCGGTAACCAGGAAGGTCTCGGATACGGTAACTTCGTAGCCCGTCAGCGTTTCGCCGGCCTGGGCATTAACAACGACAACACGGTAAACCAGAATGGTCTGACCATCGTCGCTACCGACGTACCCGACCTGAAGTGGGAATCTACACTGAACTTCAACGTAGGTCTTGATTTCGGTTTCAACAACGACCGCTTCAATGGTAGCGTTGACGTATACCGGAACGAAACCCGCGACCTGATCCTTCAGACTCCTCCTGCAGCGCCTTCTACCAACCCGTTCCAATTCGGTAACGTAGACGCCAGCGTAATCAACCAGGGGATTGAGTTCGCTCTGAACTACGATTTCATTCAGACTGAGGACGTAACCTTCTCGGCTGCTTTCAACATCTCGTACAACCAGAATGAGGTTAAGGATTTCGCAGGTGCCATCAACACAGGAGCCATCAACGGCCCCGGTCTTTCCGGAGCTTTTGCCCAGCGCTTCGAGTCAGGTCAATCGCTGTACTCCTGGTACATGGCCAAATTCCTCGGGTTTGACGGCAACGGGAACCCGATCTACGAAGACGTAGACGGCAACGGTGTGGGCGACCCCGATTCTGACAAGCAATTTGTAGGCGAAGATGCCCTTCCCGACATTACCAGCGGTCTGACCCTGAACTTCCGATACAAGAACTGGGACCTGAGTACTTTCTTCAATGCCCAGTCTGGATTCTCAGTGTACAACAACACTGCGAACTCCTTCTTCAACGCCGGACAGATCGTTACCGCTCGTAACGTGACTGTGGATGCTGCCAACGCCGGTGAAAACGGTGGTGCTTCCACTGCGGTTTCAACCCGTTTCCTGGAAAAAGGTGATTTTGTTCGTTTCCAAAACGCAACCCTGGGGTACAATGTGCCTCTAAGTGGTGAGGGAGCCTTTAAAACCCTGCGTTTCTCCCTTACCGGGCAGAACATCTTCCTGATTACCGACTACAGCGGTATCGATCCGGAGGTTACGGTTCAGACCGGACAGCTCGGTTCAGGTGTTCCGACAAGGGGTATCGACTGGTCAGCCTTCCCGAACCCAAGGACTGTTACTTTTGGTATTAACGCCTCATTTTAATTAAAAAAAATTGTCTATCATGAAAAGAATTCTGAAGCATTTAACTATATCCTTGCTTGCGGTTTTCGCCCTTGGATCTTGCTCCAACCTGGAAATTCAGGAAACGGATTCCTTCATCAGTGAAGGATTCCAGGGGCTCGAAGATCCGGCTTCCGCCTTGGATCAGTTATACAACAACGTTTACGGGCAATGGGCCGATCAGGCCAACCGTTACGCCCTTTACGAAGTAACCACCGACGCCCTGCTGGTTCCGACCCGGGGTGCCGACTGGGGTGACAACGGTCGCTGGAGGAAACTCCACCAGCACGAGTGGGGCCTTGAGGAAACCGACATCCTGACCCCCTTCGACCAGTACAACTCAGATCAGCTGCTGGCTTCCCAGATCCTGGACAGCCGCAGCGGGGCTACTTCTGAAGTAGCCGCCCAGGCCAGTTTCCTGCGTGCGTACTCTATGTTTACTGTACTGGACCTCTTTGGCCAGGTGCCTTACCGCGACACCCAGCTTTCTTCTTCCACCGTACCGGAAGTACTGTCTGGAGCCGCAGCCGTTGATTTCATACTGAGCGATCTGGATAACGCCATCTCTGGCCTGCCTTCCGTACAGGCCGGTACCGGCGACCTGAAGCGCGCTACCAAAGCTGCCGCCCGACTGCTCAAAGCCAAGGTGTTGCTCAACCGCCACATCTATGACAACCAGCTCACCGGCGGAGGCGGGACTCCCGCTGCCGGCGACATGCAGGAAGTGATCAACCTGGTAGACGCCATCGATGGCGATGGCTATGCCCTGCAGGCAGGCTACTTCGAGATTTTCGAATCGTCTGCCGATACCGAAACCATCTGGTGGGGTACTGCAGGAGTGGGCAACCGTATCTTCAACGGACTGCACTACAACTCTACCGGCCTCGGCGGTGGTGGTTGGAACGGTTTCTCAACCCTGGCTGAGTACTATGACCTCTTCGAAGGAGATGCCAACCAGAACCGCTACGAAAGCGACCTGGAAAGCGCCCAGATCGACGGTCAGGAAGAGCGCCGCGGTGGTGTGCCTAACATCGGTGTGACTTTCTCAGGCGCTGCCGGAACGTCAGACAACGGTGGATTCGAAGACGGTTCGAACGTTGGGAACGGCTTCCTCGTAGGTCAGCAGTACGGCCTGGCAGGCAACGCCCTGCAAGACCGTCAGGGCCAGCCCCTGGTCTTCTCCCGCGAATTCGAGGACGGAGACGGCAACCCCAGCCTGATCAACAACGATGAGAAAACCGGTATCCGGGTAATGAAATACAACCCGCGTTTCGGAGGCGGCTTCGAGGGACACAACCTGATGCTGCGCTATGCCGATGCTTATCTGATGCGTGCCGAGGCCCGTCTGCGCAGCGGTGGAGACCCCACTGCTGAGGTGAATGCCCTGCGCGTGCTGCGCGGCGCCACTCCCCTGGCCAGCGTTACGGAATCAGCCCTGCTGGACGAGCGCGGTCGCGAACTGTACGCAGAAGGCTGGAGGCGGAACGACATGATCCGTTTCGGTCAGTACCTGCGCAACTGGGAATTCAAAGGAGACACAGACGCCAAGCGCCTGCTGTTCCCCATCCCGCTGCCGCAGCTGCTCGCCAACCCGAACCTGCAACAGAACCCCGGGTACTAACCCCCCGGAAAACAACTGCAAAGAAAGCTGCCCAACCGGGCAGCTTTTTTTGTTTTCATACCCTTCACGCCACAAGGACTAATGAAATATTAACGAGAGTAAAGATTTGGTAAAAACCCCGGGGAATGCCCGGTAGTATTACCCCCTAACCATGCAATTAATGTATTTTAGCACCCTGTTTTGGGGGAATGAGAGAGCTCTGTTTATTTTGGCTGCTTACCGTGTATCTGGCCGGATGCCAGAACACCCCGTCCTACCTGTTAAGCGAAGTGGATCCTTCCGACAGCGGGCTTACCTTCAGCAACCAACTCCGCGAAAGCCCCGAACTGAACATCCTGAATTACCTGTATTACTATAACGGGGCGGGCGTACTGGCAGCCGACTTTAACGGGGATAATTTGCCCGACCTATACCTGGCCGCCAACCAGCAACCCGATGCCCTGTACCTGAACCGGGGCGGGATGCATTTTGAGGACGTTACGGCAAGCACCGGCATCTCCAATGCCGACGGCTGGACCACTGGTGTAACCCATGCCGATGTAAACGGCGACGGCCTGTTAGACCTCTACATCTGCAAGGCAGCCGGGTACAGGGCCCTGAAAGGCCGGAACCTGCTCTATATAAACCAGGGCCTGTCGCCAGAGGGCATACCCCAATTCCGGGAAATGGGCGCCGATTACGGCCTGGATTTTTCAGGACTGTCGACCCAGTCGGCCTTTTTTGATTACGATCTCGACGGCGACCTGGATATGTTTCTGCTCAACCACTCGGTCCACCCGAACCGCACTTACGGGAAAGGCTCACAGCGTGAAGGCTACGACCCCTTGTCTGGCGACCGCCTGTACCGGAACGACGGGGGGCATTTCACCGATGTTAGCGGTGAAGCCGGCATCTTTCAGGGGAAAGCCGGGTATGGCCTGGGCCTGGGCATCGGCGACCTCAACAATGACGGATACCCAGACATCTACGTAGGGAACGATTTCTTCGAAAACGACTACCTGTACCTGAACCAGGGCAACGGCACATTCCGCGAAGCCATTTCTGCAGCAGACCCGTCCATCGGCCACACCACCCACTACAGCATGGGCAACGACCTTGCCGACATAAACAACGACGGGCTGCCCGATATCGTCTCCCTCGATATGCTGCCCGAAGATCTGGTTACCTATAAAACTTCGGGGCTGGAATACGGCTACCCCATTTACCAGCAGTACCTGCGACACGGCTATGCCCCCCAGTACATGCAAAACACCCTGCAGCTCAACCTGGGGGGTGGGCGCTTCTCTGAGATCGGATTTTTGGGTGGCCTGGCCGCGACAGAATGGTCGTGGGGTTCTTTGATGGCCGATTTCGACAACGACGGGTTCAAAGACGTCTTTATCAGCAATGGAATTAAGGGGGCGACCAACGATATGGACTACATGAACTTCATCGCCAATGAAGACATCCAACGCCGCATTGACCAGGGCATGCAAGACACAGACTTGCCGCTCACCCGGGAAATTCCGTCCAAAAAAGTGCCGAATTACATTTTCCGGAACAACGGAGATTTGAGCTTTTCCGACATGACCGGCACCTGGATGGCCTCGCGCCCGTCGTACAGCAATGGGTGCGCCTATGCCGACCTGGACGGGGACGGCGATCTCGACCTCGTGATAAACCAGGTAGACGAAACGGCCTCCCTCCTCCAAAATAATGCTGCCCCCGGGTCTTCCCTGGAAATCCGTTTCGAAGGGGCTGGCCTGAATACGAAGGGGATAGGGGCAAAGGTTCTCGCTTACGCCGGCCACCAGGTCATTGCCCAGGAAAACAACCCGGCCCGCGGCTACCTGTCGGCTGTCCCCCCCACCCTGCACCTGGGCCTGGGCGGGGCAACCCTGCTCGATTCTCTGGTCGTAATCTGGCCCGGGGGTGCCTGGCAGACCCTGAAGGACCTGCCTGCCAAAGGGACCCTGGAAGTGCGTCAGGCAGATGCCACCGGGCGGTACTACCCCTCCCCTGCCAACCTTCCTCAGTCACAGTGGGCCCTAAACGATTCGCTGGTGCCATTCAGGCATCTTGAAAACATCAGTCTCGATTTTGACCGCGAACCCCTTATCGTCTTTGCCGGGTCCAACCAGGGGCCAGCCGTTGCGGTGGCCGACCTGAACCGCGACGGGCTCGACGATTTCTTTATTTGCGGGGCCAAGCGCCAGGCCTCCGCCCTTTTCCTGCAAGAAGCCGGCGGCCGATTTGAGCCGACTCAGCAAAACCTTTTTGAGACCGACGCCCTCAGGGAAGATACCGCTCCCCTCTTTTTTGATGCCGACGGGGACGGCTGGACAGACCTGCTGGTTGCCAGCGGAGGGAACGAATTCCGCGACGGGGAACCGTTGCAACCCCGCCTGTACCTGAACAAAAATGGCCTGCTGGCGCCCCCGGCACCCCTCCTGGAAGGGGTAATCCTGAATGCCTCCGGAGCCGATGCCCTCGATTTCGACAGCGACGGCGACTCCGACCTGTTGCTAACAGCCGATGCCGTGCCGGGCTCTTTTGGGGAAACGCCCCGACATTACCTGCTGATAAACGACGGTTCAGGGCATTTTAGGGATGCAACGGAACAGCACCTTCCTGCCCTGCTCGACTTCGGGGCGATTAGCGGGGTTGTCTGGGCCGACCTCGATGGAGACACCCAGCCTGAACTGACGGTGGCCGGGCCCTGGTCTGCAGTGGCTGTTTTCAAACGGGAAGGATCGGTATGGCGCCGGATGCAGGGCAACGGCCTCGATCAGACCGAAGGCTGGTGGAATGCCCTGAAAGCTGCCGATATGGATGGAGACGGAGACCTCGACCTGTTGGCGGCAAACTGGGGGCTCAACAGCAAATTCCGGGCTTCACCCGAAAAGCCCGTACGGCTGTATCGGGCCGATTTTGACGGGAATGGTTCTGTGGAGCCCCTGGTGACCTATTACCACAATGGGGTAGAGACCCCCTTTGCCTCCCGAGACGAACTGGCCAAGCAAATGCCCTTTTTGAACAAGAAATACCGAAGCTACGAAGCCTTTGCCCGGGCCAGCCTGGCCGAGGTTTTCGGGCCGGAAGCCCTGGAAGCCTCAATCCGCAAGGAAGCTGTCGAACTGGCGAGCTGCATTTTCCTGAACGATGGAAAAGGGCATTTTGAGAAAAAGCCGCTGCCGCGCATAGCCCAGGCATCGGTCTTGTACGATTTCGGGATTGCCGACTTCGACGGGGATGGCAGGCCCGACTTGTTCCCGGTGGGGAATCTGTTTCAAATCAGCACCCAACTGGGGCGGCTGGATGCGATCAATGGCTTAATTTTGCACAACGCAGGAAACGGGGACTTTACATGGGACAGCCAGCTAACCGCTCCCTTGTCGGGCGCATGCCGGACGATAGATACCCTCCGGATAGCCGGATCAAAAACATACATCATAACCCGGAACGACGACTCCCCCGTTTTCCTGACCCAAGTTAAACAGTGACATGAAAGCACCCCTTGCCGTATTCGCAACCCTGTTGATTTTGCTTACCTCCTGCTCCCCCAATGAGCAACCCGCCGAACCCACAGCCGCACAGGCTACCTTGTTTACGCTTCTGCCGGCCGACAGCACCGGCATTGCCTTTGTGAACCAGGTAGAGAACCAGAAGGATTTCAATATTTTCAAATACCGGAACTTCTACAACGGGGGCGGGGTAGCCATAGGTGACATCAACAATGACGGGCTGGCCGACATCTTCCTCACCGGCAACATGGTCGCCAACCGGCTCTACCTGAACAAGGGGAATTTCCGCTTCGAGGATATTTCTGAAAAAGCAGGGGTTCTCGGCAACAAGCCCTGGTCGACCGGCGTTACCATGGCCGATGTGAATGCCGACGGCCTGCTCGATATCTATGTGAGCAATGCCGGGAACATGGAAGGCAACAACCACGACAATGACCTGTACATCAACAACGGCGACCTGACCTTTACCGAGCGGGCCCGCGAGTACAACCTGGCCGAAACCGGCTTTACCACCCACGCCACCTTCTTTGATTACGACAAAGACGGCGACCTGGATGCGTACATCCTGAACAACAGCAACATCCCCGTGAGCAGCCTGGGCTACGCCGAGCAGCGCGACGTACGGGCCCAGGACTGGGAAGGGGTGCCGGACATTTTCAGGGGGGTGGGCGATATGCTGCTGCGCAACGACGACGGGCATTTTACCGACGTTAGCGAGCAGGCCGGCATTTACGGCAGCCTTATCGGCTTTGGCCTGGGCGTGCTGGTCTCAGACTTCAACCAGGACCTTTACCCCGACATCTACGTGTCGAACGATTTTTACGAGCGCGATTATCTCTATATCAACAACCAGGACGGCACCTTTACCGAGCAGATCGAAAACTGGACCGGGCACCTGAGCCTTTCGGCAATGGGAATCGACATCGGCGACATCAACAACGACGGCCTGCAGGACATTTTTATCACCGACATGCTGCCCGAGGCGGAGCAACGGGTAAAATCGGTGATGGAATTTGAGGGATACAATGTGTACAAGCTCAAGGAAGGCAAAGATTTCGGCCACCAGTACATCCAGAACACGCTCCAGCTGAACAACGGCAATGGCACGTTTTCAGAGGTCGCCTATTACAGCGGGGTAGAAGCCACCGACTGGAGCTGGGCCGGCCTCATGTTCGACATGGACAACGACGGGATGCGCGACATCTTTGTGACCAACGGGATCAACCACGACCTCACCGATCTCGATTTCGTCGATTTCTTCGCCAATGAGATCATCCAGAAAATGGCGCTTACCGGCCGAAAAGAATCCATCGATTCCATCATCCAGAAAATGCCCATCAAGCCGCAGCCGAATTACGCCTTCCGGAACAAAGGAGACATTACCTTCGAAAATGCGAATGCCGCCTGGGGCTTTGAAACCCCCACCCGTTCGAACGGGGCAGCCTACGGCGACCTTGACAACGACGGCGATCTCGACCTGGTAATCAACAACGTGAACATGCCGGCCTTCGTGTACCGCAACAATACAGAGGCCCTGCAAGACCACCACCACATCCGCCTGCATTTCAAGGGAGGCGAGAAAAACCCGTTTGCCATAGGCACTACGGCGCGGCTCTATTTCGGCCCCAATACCGTGGTACAGGAACTGGTCCCCTCAAGGGGCTTCCAGTCGTCCATTGACTACGTAATGACCCTTGGGCTGGGAGAGGCCCGTTCCATAGACTCCATCAGGGTTATCTGGCCCAACGACAAAACAACCCTGCTCAGGGAGGTGGCGGCTGACGCCGATCTCACCCTGTCGCAAGACGAAGCCACCGAAACCTACAAGGTGGCGGCCCGTAGGCCGGGCACAACCCTGCTGACCGAAATCCCACTGCGCAACGTAAAAGCGCACCGCGAAGACGCATACAACGATTTTGACCACGAAGGGCTTATCTATGAAAAGCTATCGCAGGAAGGCCCTGCCCTGGCAGTGGGCGACGTAAATGGAGACGGGAACGACGACTTTTACCTGGGGGGTGCCATCGGGCAACCCGGGCTCCTGTACCTGCACCGGGGCGGGGGGGCACTTAGCCCTGCCAAAACCCCGGCATTCGATGCAGACGCCGGGTACGAAGATACCGCTGCGGCTTTCTTCGATGCCGACGGGGACGCCGACCTCGACCTGTTGGTGGCCTGCGGGGGCAACCAGGCCGGTATGCAGCGTAATTACCGCCCGCGCCTATACCTGAACGACGGGAAAGGGGGCTTTACACGCTCGTCCCAGGAATTGCCCTCGGCCTCCAAGAATATGTCGACGGTAAACCCTTATGATTTTGACGGGGATGGGGATATGGATGTCTTTATCGGCTCCCGTTCTGTGGTGGGGGTATATGGGGTTAACCCCGATCAGCTCCTGCTGGAAAACGAGGGCGATGGCACCTTCCGCAACGTAACCGAACGCCTGGCCAACGACACCAAGGACGCCGGCATGGTTACCGCTGCCGCCTGGGCCGACCTCGACGGGGATGGCCGGGCCGACCTGATTACGGTGGCCGACTGGGGCACACCGGCCATCTTCCACAACAATGGCAGGCGCCTGGCACGTATGAACAGTTCGCTCGACACCCTCGACGGCTGGTGGAACACCGTGACTGCCGCCGACCTGGACGGGGACGGCGACCTCGACCTGGTCCTGGGCAACCAGGGCACGAACCTGCATTACAAACCTGAGCCAGGCAGACCCATGAAAATGTGGGTGAACGATTTTGACAACAACGGCACCCTGGAGCAAATCGTGACCCTGACCACCGAAAACGGCGACTACCCGCTGCACCAGAAAAAGGAGCTTACCTCCCAGATCGTTTCCCTGAAGAAGGAAAACCTGAGGGCCTCTGACTACGCCCAAAGAACGCTTCGCGAACTTTTCCCGCCCCAACAGGTCGACCGGTCGATCGTTAAGCAGGCGAAAACATCGGAATCGGTTATTGCCATCAATGACGGAAAGGGCTCGTTCCGCATCCAGGCCCTGCCGCCCCGCGTGCAGCTGTCGTGCACCTGCAACATCCAGTGCCTCGACCTCAACAAAGACGGCCACCTCGATTTGGTCATGGCCGGAAACAACTTTGAATTCAAACCCCAGTTCTCGCGCCTCGATGCCGGGTACGGAAACGTGCTGCTGGGAGACGGGCAGATGGGCTTTGAGTGGCAGCCATACGACCGCAGTGGCTTTGTGGTCAGGCAGGAAGTCAAATTTATGCGCGAACTCCGCGATGCCGGCGGGAACACCTACCTGTTGGTGGCCGCCAACGAAAGCGAACCCCGCTTATTCAAGATCAATGAATAAATCCCTGTACATATTGTTTTTCCTGTCATTGCTGAGCGGCTGCCGGCAAGGCGGCTCGCTTTTCGACCAGCCGGCCGGCACAAAGACCGGTATAACCTTTGTGAATGAACTGCAGGAAACCGAAGACCTGAACATCCTGGATTACCTCTATTTCTACAACGGTGGCGGGGTGGCCATTGGCGACATAAACGGGGATGGCCTGCCCGATGTGTTCCTTTCAGGCAACCAGGTCAAAAACCGGCTCTACCTCAACAAGGGGCAGATGGAGTTCGAAGATATCTCTGAGCAGGCCGGCATCGGGGGAAACAGCAGCTGGAACACCGGCTCGGTTATGGCCGATGTCAATGCCGACGGCCTGCTCGACATCTACGTCTGCGCAGTGGTAGGCATTAATGGATTTTCCGGCCACAACGAGCTTTTCATCAACAACGGCGACAATACCTTTACCGAACGGGCAGCCGAATTCGGCCTCGATTTTGACACCTACAGCTCCAACGCCGCCTTCTTCGACTACGACGGGGACGGCGATCTCGACATGTACCTGCTCAACCACGCCGTTCACAGCCAGGATTCCTACGGACGGGCCTCCCTGCGCTTCGAACGGAACTACGAGACCGGAGACAAGCTGTTGCGCAACGACGGGGGGCGCTTCACAGAAGTAAGCGAAGTAGCGGGCATTTATGGCGGCATCAACGGCTACGGGCTAGGGCTGGCCGTTTCCGATTTCAACCAGGACGGGCGCCCCGACCTGTATATCGGGAACGATTTCCACGAAGACGACTACTTCTACCTCAACAACGGGGATGGCACCTACAGCGAACGGTTGCGCGAGTATTTCGGGCATACGAGCCGGTTCTCCATGGGCAGCGATGTAGCCGACATCAACAATGACGGCCAACCCGATATGATATCGCTGGACATGCTCCCCGAGGAAGAGGTTCCCCTGAAGACCTCAGAAGGGGACGACAACATACAGACCCAGCGGATGCGCACCGAAGAGTATGGCTATTACTACCAGTTTACGCGCAACATGCTGTACGTGAACCAGCCCGACGGCCGGTTTATGGAAACGGCCCTGATGAGTGGGGTGGCCGCCACCGATTGGAGCTGGAGCGCCCTCTTTGCCGATTACAACCTCGACGGCTTTCAGGACCTTTTTATCTCGAACGGCATCCCGAAAAGGCCCAACGATCTCGATTTTGTGCGCTTTATATCCAACGAGCAGATCAGCAGCAAGATGGACAACACCCGCCTGGTCGACCAGAAGGCGCTCGAGATGATGCCCTCGGGCAACGTACACAATTACGTGTTCGAAGGGGGAGCCGACCTGCTTTTCACCGACCGGAGCGGCGATTGGATAACCCGGGACACGCTCCTTTCAGGGGCAACGGCCTGGGGCGACCTCGACAACGATGGCGACCTCGACCTGGTAATCAACAACCTGAACCGGGAGGCGAGCGTGCTGGTAAACCAGTCACAGGGAAAGGGCGACTTCCTGAAAGTCGCGTTGCGATACAGCCCGGCAAATACTTATGGTATAGGCACAAAAGCCTTTGCCTATGCCAATGGCGGGGTGCAATCCCGCGAGCTCTTCCCGGTACGGGGGTTTCAGGCTTCTTCCCAGCCCATCCTGCATTTCGGGTTCCCGGCCGGCACCCAGGTAGATTCCCTGGTGGTGGTCTGGCCCGACAACCGGTATCAGGTGGTGCGAAACCCCGGCCTGAACCAAACCCTTCAGCTGGAGCCCGTTCAGACCCAGCCATTCGATTACGGCAGGTTGCGGCCCGGTGCCACTCCCTGGTTCAGGCGCAGCAAAGACGACATGGGCCTCGATTTTGTGCACCGAGAAGACAACTACACCGACTTTAACCGGGAAAAGCTGCTGCCCTACAGCCAGGCCGACCACGGCCCGGCACTGGCAGTGGGCGACCTGAACGGGGATGGCAGCGAGGACCTTTACCTCGGTGGCGCCAAGCGCATTCCTGCCCGGGTTTACCTGCAACGTGAAGGGCGTTTTATCGCCTCGGGCATACCCGCGCTGCTAAACGACAGCATCCCTGAAAATACGGCTGCCCTGATGGGCGATTTTGACGCCAACGGCCTGGCAGACTTGCTGGTGGCCAACGGCGGGTCGGATTATTTCGGAGATTCGGATTACCTGAATAACCAATGCTATTTCCAGAGCGGGGCAGGCTTTAACGCACAGCCCCTGCCCGGGCAACCGGCCAATACCTCGGTGCTGGCCGCGGCAGATTTCGACCAGGACGGCGATACCGACCTCTTTGTGGGCAATCAGACCCTTACCGGCGACTTCGGCGCCCGGCCCGACTCCTACCTGCTGGAAAACCAAGGGGGGCAATGGGCAATCTCCAAAGCCCTCGATGGCCGGGCCCTTGGGATGGTAACCGATGCCATCTGGACCGATTTCAATGCAGACGGCACCCCCGATCTGATCGTGGTGGGCGAATGGATGGCACCGCGCTTTTTGGCCAACCGCGAAGGTAGTTTCAGGGAAGTTGCCATGGAACTGCCCAGCGGGCTTTGGCAGGCGATTGCCCCCTTCGATATGGATGGGGATGGAGACACCGATTACGCCCTTGGAAATTGGGGCACCAACTCCAAATTTACGGCCTCTCCAGAGGCTCCCATGCACGTTTACCTTTCAGATTTTGATGAAAACGGCAGCCGAGACCCTGTAGTGGCTACCAAACGCAACGGGGCATACTATCCGCTGGTGGGCCTGGACGAGCTGGCCTCTCAGATGCCCATGCTTCGGAAGAAATACCCCAGGTACCTCGATTTTGCCGGCCAGACCATCGAGCAGATCTTCGGAGCAGAAGCCCTTCAGGGAGCCGAAATCTTAAACGTTACGGAACTCCGTTCAGGCTATCTGAAGAACCAGGGGGGGCGCTTTGAATTTGTGCCCTTTCCCATTGCCCTGCAGGTTGCGCCCATTCTGGAATTCCTGTCCGGGGATTTCGATGGGAACGGGGTGCCCGAATTGCTGGCAGCCGGGAATTATTTCGGAGTGAAGCCCTACCAAGGGAGGCTTGACGCTTTTCCGGGCGCCTTGATTAAAAATGAAAATGAGATACTTTTGGGCAACCGGGTGGGCCTCGACTTTACGAACAAGTCGATACGCCACCTGGCCCTGGTCAGACTCGGCCAGGCCCCCTACCTGCTGGCGGTGTTCAACGATGCGCCGGCAGCCTTGTATGAATTAGTGAAAACAAAATGAAACCCAGATGAAAATTCAAATTGGAATTATGGCGTTTGCCGGCCTGCTTCTTGCCTCATGTGCCAAACAGGCCACGCCCATTGAAATCAGCCCGGAAGCATACCACGCTTCGGTAGACAAGGTCACCGAAGTAATGATACACGATATATTCAGCCCGCCTGTGGCCAGCCGGGTGTATGTCTACCCCAACATAGCGGCTTATGAGATCATGACCTTGCAAAACCCGGAGTACCACTCACTCCAGGGGCAGCTCACCGATCTGGGCAGCATTCCGGCCCCTGCAGCCGGAGCAGCTGTGAATTACCGCCTGGCCGCCCTGGTGGCTCACATCGACCTGAGCCGGCGGCTTATCTTTTCAGAAGACCAGGTAATTGCCTTCCGCGACAGCCTTTACGGCAATTGGGATGAGCAAAACAGGGAAGAATTCGAGGCTTCCCGAGACTATGGCCTGCAGGTGGCCGATTTCATCGCCGGGTGGATGGACAAAGACAATTACAAGCAAACCCGCACCATGTCGAAATTTACTGTGGACACCGACGACATATCGCGCTGGCAGCCTACGCCCCCGGCCTATATGGAGGGCATCGAGCCCCACTGGAACAAGATCAGGCCTTTTGTGATTGATTCGGCGGCCCAGTTCAAGCCCGTACCGCCCCCGGCCTTTTCCCTGGAGCCCGATTCCCCTTTCTGGAAGGAAGTGCGGGAAGTATACGACATTAGCCAGGAGATTACCCAGAAAGGAGACGAATCAGAAGAAGTGGCCATTGCCCAGTTCTGGGATTGCAACCCCTATGTTTCGGTTACCAGGGGCCACCTGATGTTCGCCACCAAGAAGATTAGCCCCGGCGCGCACTGGATCGGCATCGCGAAGATTGCCAGCCGCAAGACCAACAGCGATTTCGACAAGACGTTATATGCTTACACCAAAACCTCGGTGGCCATTGCAGACGCCTTTATCAGCTGCTGGGACGAAAAATACCGGAGCAACCTGATACGGCCCGAAACCCTCATTAACCAGTATATAGACGAAAACTGGAAGCCTGTGCTGCAAACTCCGCCCTTCCCGGAATACACCAGCGGGCACAGCGTGGTATCGGGTGCTGCCTCTACGGCCCTGGCCAGTATATTCGGGGACGATTTTGCATTCGACGACGATACCGAAGTACCCTACGGGCTTCCGGTACGCAGTTTCCATGCCTTTTCCCAGGCGGCATCGGAAGCGGCCATCAGCCGCATGTACGGGGGTATTCACTACAGAGCCGCCGTGGAGGTGGGCGTGAAACAGGGGCGCGACCTCGGCAAATTCGTGACCGAAAACCTGCAAATGACCCATGCCAATGCATCCATGGCTAACGACGGCGCTGAAAATTAAAAGTGGCGCGCCGGAATAAAGACCTGAAATTATGAAAAAAGTGCTGTTCGGCGCCGGGGTGCTGTTGCTGCTGGCTTTGATCGGATACCTGTTTGTCTATCCCTACGACTACGTGGTGCGTTTCGAGGCCCGCACCTTTCCCGGCACCATTAACCAGACCATCAAAATCTGGGACCAGGAAATAGGCCTGGCAGGCAAACCCGTGGTGCAAAAAGACTTAAGAAACCTGGAGCAGACCATCAAGGCCGGAGATTCGGTGTTCATAATTAACTGGGCAATCGAGCCATTAACCGATACCACTTCGACGGTTACCGCCAAGGTGCGCGACCGCGATCACAGTCTGAGCAACAAGCTGGCTGTCCTGTTCGGTGGGTCGGCAGTGGAAGCGGTGAGCAAAAAAACGGTACGCGACTTCGCCGAACGCCTGAAAAACCACCTGGCAGAATTCAGGGTACATATCGACGGGGAGGCCGAACTGCCCGGCACCTTCTACGCCTACGTAAACGTAAAGACCGACCAGCACAACAAGGCGGGTGGGATGATGGACTACTTCATGCTGATGAGCGATTACCTGGCCTCGAGCGGCACCACCCTCAATGGTCCCCCCATGATTGTGGTCAATGAATGGAACAGAGAAAACGACAGCCTTGATTTCAACTTCTGCTTCCCCATAATCCGCTCTGACCGGTTGCCCCAGCATCCTAACATCGGCTACAAGCGGATTTTCCCCAAACCGGCCCTCAAGGCCACCTACAACGGGAACTACATTACCTCCGACAGGGCCTGGTATGCCCTGCTCGACTATGCCGAGCGCCACGGTATAGCCGTCGAGGCCAAACCCGTGGAGGTGTTCTTCAACAACCCTACCCTGGGTGGGAATGCCCTGAGCTGGAAAGCAGAAGTGTACCTCCCCCTGGTGGAAGAAAACCAGTAAGACCAGGCTTTACAGGGGCCTGCATTGAGGAGTTCTCAAACATTTGGTTGAAAATCGGGGGCTATTTGCCCAAATCTGTTATTTTAGCTACATCTGACCAATCACCTAGACCACTTCGGCCATGAATTCAGCTTTCGGATTTTGGGATTATTTTATTTTCATCGCTTACGCCTTGCTCATCCTTTTTGTGGGGCTCTATGTATCCCGCGACAAAAAAGGGCACCAGAAAAATGCCGAGGATTACTTCCTGGCCAGCAAGTCGCTTCCCTGGTGGGCTATCGGAGCTTCTCTGATCGCCGCAAATATATCGGCCGAACAGTTTATCGGCATGTCGGGATCGGGGTTTGCCGTGGGGCTGGCCATTGCCTCCTACGAGTGGATGGCGGCGATCACTATTCTCATTGTGGGGAAATTCTTCCTGCCCATCTTCATTGAAAAAGGCCTGTATACCATCCCGGAATTCGTCGAAAAACGGTATTCCACCAACCTGAAGACCATTCTGGCCGTATTCTGGATCGGCCTATACGTGTTTGTGAACCTGGCCTCGGTGCTGTATCTCGGATCCCTGGCCCTGGAGACCATTATGGGCATCCCCATGGTATACGGGGTAATCGGCCTGGCGTTGTTTGCAGCCGCCTATTCGCTGTACGGAGGGCTCTCTGCGGTGGCCTGGACCGACGTGATCCAGGTGATCTTCCTGGTGCTGGGCGGGCTCATCACCACCTATCTGGCCCTGAATGCCGTCTCTGACGGGCAGGGTGTGTTCGCCGGCCTCAAGACCGTATACGAGGCCGTGCCCGAAAAATTCGTAATGATACTGGACGAATCCAACCCGGAATATAAAAACCTGCCAGGCCTTGGGGTACTCATTGGCGGGCTCTGGGTGGCCAACCTCTACTACTGGGGCTTCAACCAGTATATCATCCAGCGGACCCTGGCGGCCAAATCGCTGCGGGAATCCCAGAAGGGGATTATCCTGGCAGCCTTTTTGAAAATCATCATCCCGCTTATCGTGGTTATTCCGGGAATTGCAGCTTATGTGATGGTAAACGACCCGGCCACCATGGAGCGACTGGGCGATCTGGCAAATAACAACATTCCGACCTTGTCGACTGCAGACAAAGCCTATCCCTGGTTGCTGCAATTTCTGCCGGTGGGGCTGAAGGGCGTGGCATTCGCCGCCCTGGCCGCCGCTATCGTCTCGTCCCTGGCGTCCATGCTGAATTCGACCTCCACCATCTTTACCATGGACATCTACCGGCAATACATCGACCCGAAAGCCTCCGATAAGAAAACCGTGAATGTCGGCCGCCTTTCGGCCGCAGCGGCCCTGGTGGTAGCCTGTATCATGGCCCCGCTGTTGGGCGGCATCGAGCAGGCCTTCCAGTTTATCCAGGAATACACCGGTCTGGTGAGCCCGGGTATCCTGGGGGTATTCCTGCTCGGCCTGTTCTGGAAAAAGACCACGAACCGGGGCGCCATTGTGGGAGCCCTGGCATCTATCCCGATTGCCCTTTACTTCAAAGTCGGGCAGAACGGCTGGTCAGACAGCCCGTTCTTTGTGAACGTGCCTTTCCTCGATCAGATGGGTTATACCCTCCTGCTGACCATGGGTGTAATTGCTCTGGTAAGCCTCCAACAGAACAAAGGGCAGGAAGATCCGAAGGGTATTCCCCTTACGCGGGAAATGTTCAAAACCGGGCCCATATTCAATATTGGCGCCTTTACGGCCCTGATCATCATCTCAGCCCTTTACGCCTTCTTCTGGGGCTAAAACGGGTTTTTGCCGGAGTCTTAGGGTGCCTGGCCTGCAAGAGGGTAGCGATCCCAGCGGAAAACCTTACCTTTGAACCTGTTAACCGGCGTTCCAGGCCCGGAACCCACCCTGCTGTATGAATCGATTGCTGTCGTTGTTCTACCTTTTGCCGTTCTGCGCATGCTCCCAGTATGGGGTTTTGAACCTGGTAACCCCCCTGCCCAGTTCCATCAATGAATGCTCCGGCATGTATTCGTACGAAGGCCAGACTTTTTGGATGTTGGAAGACGGGGGCAATTCCGCCAAGCTGCGCGAAGTGGACACCCTTGGGGCCATCGTCCGCACCCTGGAAGTAGAGGAGATTAAAAACAACGATTGGGAAGCCCTTACGGCCGATGCCCAGGGAAATCTGTACATAGGCGATTTCGGCAACAACAAGAACGAACGCGAAGACCTGGCCATCTATAAGATCTCAGACCCCAGGGCCCTGAAGGGGAAGCGGGCAACCGCCGAAGCCATCCGCTTTTATTACCCCGACCAAAAGGACTTCCCGCCCAAGAAAAAGGGCTTATTTTTTGATGCCGAAGCGTTTGTCCACCAGGGCAGTTACCTGTACGTGATTACGAAGAACCGATCCAGCGCCTCTGACGGAGTCGCCACGGTGTACCGGATTCCCGACAGCCCCGGTTACTATGCGGCCGAGATCGTGGCAAGGCTTAGCCTGTGCGACGATCCGCGCACCTGCCAGGTAACCGATGCGGCCCTGTCTCCCGACGGCACCCGGCTGGTACTGCTGGGATATGGAAAACTATGGGTCTACGAAACTTCTGACCTCTCGAGCCTCGGAAACCTGGAAGGCCGGGAGATCGATCTTAAGGCCAATACCCAACTCGAAGCGGTGTGCTTCGCCTCAGATTCGCTTTTGTACCTGACCGACGAACGCAGCCTGGGGCGGGGAGGCAACCTCTACCGACTGCCCCTTCCCGGTTCTGAATAAAAAGCCGGTGAATCGATGCCGGCCCTTCGCCGGACCTGCCTGCTGCAATTCAAGACATTTTTAGGATATTTATATAAAAGTTACAGGCATGTCTTCACAAAGCCGCCTAGACCGCGCGTATCGGGAAGCCCGGGTAATCCCTTTCGACGACCGCTCCCGATTGATCCTCTTCAGCGATTGCCACAGAGGAGACAACAGTTTTGCAGACGACTTCGCCAACAATCGGAACATTTACTACCACGCCCTGAAGCATTACTACCGGGAAGGCTTTACCTACCTCGAATTGGGCGATGGGGACGAATTGTGGGAGAATCTGAGCTTTGCTTCGGTTTTCGAGGCCCACAAAAATGTGTTCCTGCTGCTCAGGCAGTTCTACCAGGAAGACAGGCTCCACAGGATCTGGGGCAACCACGATATGAGCTACAAAGATCCCAAATATGTGGAGGCCCATCTGAGCCGCTATTTTGAACCCATTGAGGCGCAAGACCGGGAACTGTTCAAAGGGATGCGCATTGAGGAAGGCATAATCTTGAAGCACACCCAAAGCGGGCAGGAACTTTTCCTCTGCCATGGCCACCAGGCCGACTGGTGGAACTACACCTTCTGGCGCTGGAGCCGGTTCCTGGTGCGGGTATTGTGGAAGCCGCTCCAGGTCTGGGGCATAGCCGACCCGACCTCTCCGGCCCGAAATTACAAAGAGCTCATCCGCATCGAAAGGCGGATCAAGAACTGGAGCGTGGCGCGGGGCCTGCGCCTGACCATCGTAGGCCATACCCACCGGCCCCGGTTCCCGGAACCCGGGGAAATCCCCTTTTTTAACGATGGCAGCTGCGTGCATCCGCGCAGTATTACGGGGCTGGAAATCGAAAACGGGCAGATCGCCCTGATCAAATGGCAGATTGCCACCACCGAAGAGGGAGTGCTCAAGGTGGTGCGCATCTTGCTCGAAGGCCCGCAAAAACTGGCAGATTACCGACTTCCCGAAATTTGAAAATGAAAAACAATGGCAACCATTAGACGATATGACCTGGACTGGCTCCGGGTGGGGGTGTTCGCCCTGCTTATCCTTTACCATGTTGGCATGTTCTTCGTGCCCTGGGGCTGGCACCTCAAGAACCCGGTTGTCTACCCCGAACTGCGCTGGCCCATGCTCTTTCTGAACCAATGGCGCCTGCCCATCCTTTTTGTAATCTCCGGGATGGGAACCTACTATGCCTATTCGTTCCGCAGCCCTGGCCAGTATGCCCTCGAACGCCTCAAAAGGCTGGGCATCCCCTTGTTGTTCGGGATATTGGTGATCGTGCCTCCCCAGGTTTACCTGGAGCGCCTGGCCAGTGGCGCCTTTCAGGGCAGTTACTGGGATTATTACAGCACTGTGGCCTTCATGGGGGGGGTCTACCCGGAAGGCAATCTCAGCTGGCACCACCTCTGGTTTTTGCCCTACCTGCTGCTATTCTCCCTTCTGCTTGCCCGCCCCTTCAGGCATATCAAGGACCACCCGGGCCGTCTGGTGGTTTGGACTGCCAAAAAACTGCAATCACCCTGGGGCTGGCTGGTCTTTCTATTGCCCCTCTACCTTTGGGAGGCCTTCCTGGAACCCTTTTTCAATATCACCCACGCCCTGGTGGGAGACTGGTTCGCCCTGGTCAATTATGGAACCCTGTTCTTTTTCGGGTTTCTGCTCCTTGCCAGCGGCAAGCCGTTCTGGGACAATGTGGTGCGGTACCGCCGTCGGAACCTGGTGCTCGGCATTTTGAGCTTTTCTGCCCTGCTGGTCCTCTGGCAGTTCGAAGACGGGGTGCCACGTCATTTTACAGAGGCGGCCGTCTCGGTCTTCAATTTCTGGACCTGGATCTTCGTCTTGTTCGGCTATGCGGCGGTATACCTCAATAAGCCGAGCCGGCTATTGACCTATAGCAACCGGGCCGTTTACCCGTTTTACATCTTGCACCAAACCATCACGCTCTGGATCGCCTACTACCTTCGCGACCTGTCCTGGGGGTTCCTGCCCAAGGCTTTGGTGCTGACCGTGGGCACCTTCGGGGGCTGTCTTTTGATTTACCATTTCCTGTTGCGCCCCGTGCCGCTCCTGCATCCGTTGTTCGGCATAAAACCAGTAAAAAAGAAGCCGCCACCCCCTGAGTCCAGCCGGTAAGCATGGGTGACACAGCTGCCTGTAGTGTGCAGGGGGTGTAAGACCGATGAACGGGTTTGAGGCCAGCCGGAAAATAGTATCTTTAGAAGCACGTAACCATCCAAACCCTGCCCATGCCCTTACTGATCGTAATCGGGGGGATTCTGCTGCTCTTTTTGCTGATAGCCCGCTTCAAGCTCAACGCCTTTATTGCCTTCATCATTGTTTCGCTTTTGGTGGGCCTGGCCGAAGGCATGCCCCTGAATACACTGGTAGACTCGGTGCAAACAGGGATCGGCAATATCCTGGGCGACCTGTTGCTCATTCTGGGGCTGGGTGCCATGCTGGGCAAGTTGGTGGCCGACAGCGGAGCCGCCCAGCGGATCACCTCCCAGCTTATTGAAAAATTCGGGCGGAAACACATACAGTGGGCAGTAATGCTTACCGGCTTTATCGTGGGCATCCCCATGTTCTATTCGGTGGGCTTCGTAATCCTGGTCCCACTCGTTTTCACCGTGGCAGCCGCCACACGCCTGCCACTGCTGTACGTTGGGGTGCCCATGCTGGCCTCCCTATCGGTAACCCATGGCTACCTGCCCCCCCATCCGGCGCCCACTGCCATTGTGGGTATGTTTCAGGCCGATTTCGGCAAAACCCTGATCTACGGGATATTGGTGGGCATCCCGGCCATTATCGTGGCCGGCCCTCTTCTTTCCCGCACCTTCCGGAATATCCCGGCAAGCCCCATGAAAGAACTTGTAAACCCGGTGCTGCTCGAAGAAAGCCAGATGCCGGGCAGCGGCATCAGCATCTTTACAGCCCTGCTCCCGGTAGTACTCATTGCGCTGGCTACCCTCGGCAACTATGTGCTTCCCTCCGAAAGTCCTATTCTCAAGGCGCTGTCCTTTGTCGGCAATCCGGTAATAGCCATGCTGGTGGCTGTATTGGTAGCCATTTATACCCTGGGGCTGGCCCGGGGCCGCAGCATGTCGGAAGTTATGGGTACCGTAGCCGAAGGGGTACAGGGCATCACCATGGTTACACTGGTCATCGCCGGGGCCGGGGCGCTTAAGGAAGTACTGGTAGACAGCGGGGTAAGCGACTACATCGCCGGGTTGCTCAAGGGTTCTTCGGTTTCTCCCCTGATCCTGGCCTGGGGCATCGCCACGGTGATCAGGGTCTGTGTGGGCTCGGCCACGGTTGCCGGCCTCACTGCAGCGGGCATTGTACTTCCCCTGGTTTCCGACCAGGCTGCCAGCCCCGAGTTGATGGTGCTGGCCATCGGTTCCGGAAGCCTGATGCTGTCGCATGTGAACGACAGCGGTTTCTGGCTTTTCAAAGAATATTTCAACCTTTCGGTGAACGACACCCTGCGCACCTGGACCGTGATGGAAACGACCGTCGGGGTTATGGGCTTACTGGGGGTCCTTGTCTTGAACGCAATCATTTAAAACCCCATTGTCATGATCAAAAAGCCTTCCGATCGACTCCGTGAACTACAGCTGCAACTTCCCCCCGCCCCGCCTCCGGCCGGGTTGTACAAACCCGTGCTCGTAGACAATGGCTACCTGTATGTGTCAGGGCAGGGGCCCATGCTGGCCAACGGTTCTTATATGACCGGGCGGGCCGGAGACGACCTCGACCTCGAACAGGCCAAAGCGGCCGCCCGCCAGGTGGGGCTCACCATGCTGGCCACCATCCAGACCCACTTCGGATCGCTCGACCAAATTGAGCGCCTGGTAAAAACCCTCGGGATGGTGAACTGCACGCCCGATTTCCGCGACCACCCCTTGGTGATTAACGGCTTCAGCGAACTGATGGCCTCTGTTTTCGGGCCCGACCAGGGCGTGGGGGTGCGCAGCGCGGTAGGCATGATGCTTCCGGGGGGCATCCCCGTGGAAATTGAGGCCCTCTTTAAACTGAAATAGTTATGAAACCACATCCAGAACCCGCCTGGTATGAGGTGACAGGGGTTGAAAACATCCCCTCCCCGGCCCTGCTGGTCTATCCCGAACGCATCGCCCACAACGTAAACGAGATGGTTCGGGTTGCCGGGGGACCTGCCCGGCTGAGGCCTCACATCAAAACACACAAGACGGCCGAAATTGTCGGCATGCAGCAAAAAGCCGGTATCGATAAATTTAAATGCGCCACCATCGCGGAAGCAGAACTGCTCGGGCGGTGTGGGGCGGCCGACGTGCTGTTGGCCTACCAACCGGTAGGGCCCGACCCCGCCCGGTTGCTGGCCCTGCAAAGGCAATACGGGAAAACTCGTTTTGCGGCCCTGGCAGACCACCCGGCCGTGGTGGCCCAATTGGAAACCCTTGCGCGCCAACAGCAAACCATACTGCCGTTGTTCCTGGACCTGAACACCGGCATGAACCGGACAGGGGTTGCCCCGGGGCCGGAAGCAGCCAGGCTCTACGCCCAAATTTCGGAAAGCCCGTTTCTCGAAGCTTGCGGCCTGCACGCCTACGACGGGCACATACGCGATACCGATTTCGAAGCCCGCAAGGCGGCATCAGACCACGCCTTTGAAGGGGTGGTCGCCCTTAAGAAATCCCTGGAAGCGGCCGGGCATAAAGTACCGGCGGTAATCGCCGGTGGATCGCCCACCTTTCCGGTGCACGCCCTGCGCCCCGGTGTCGAACTGAGCCCGGGGACCACCCTGCTGTGGGACGCCCGGTACGGGGAGCTTTTCCCCGACATGAACTTCCTGCCTGCAGCCGTATTGTTGAGCCGGGTGGTGAGCCGGCCTGCTCCCGGCGTTTTCTGCCTGGATCTGGGGCACAAGGCCATCGCCCCCGAAATGGACTTCCCCAGGGTTCAGCTCTTCGGTTGGGAAAACTGCCGGCAAAGCGGCCAGAGCGAAGAACACCTGGTGCTCGAATGCGGCCCCGAACTAGAGGCCACCCCGGGGCAACCCGTTTACGGCATCCCCATGCACATTTGCCCGACTGTAGCCAAATACCCTACCCTCCTGGTTGTAGCCAATGGCAAGATCACCGGGGAGTGGCAGGTGGCTGCCCGCGATTACAAACTAACCCTCTGAGCTATGTTCATAGTAGACGCCCATCTCGATCTGGCGATGAATGCCATGGAATGGAACCGCGACCTTCGGATGCCTATCGAGGCCATTCGCGCCAGGGAACAGGGCCGCACCGACAAACCCGACCGGGGCCGTGGCACCGTTTGTTTTCCCGAAATGCGTCGCGGGCATGTTGGCCTCTGCGTCGCAACTTTGATCGCGCGCCATGTTAAGCCGGGCAACCCTTTGCCGGGCTGGCATTCACCCGAACAGGCCTGGGCCCAGACCCAGGGACAATTGGCCTGGTACCAGGAAATGGAACGGCAGGGGGAATTGCGCTGTATTACCTCTCCCATCCTTCTGGATGAACACCTGAAGGACTGGGAATCGGGAGACCCGGAGACCAAACCCATCGGCTTTGTCTTAAGCCTGGAAGGGGCCGATTCCATTGTGGAGCCCCGCCTGCTCGAACGGTCTTACCGCCAGGGCCTGCGCATAGTGGGGCCGGCCCATTACGGCCCGGGCACGTACGCCAAGGGTACCCATACCACAGGCGGGCTGGGGCTGCGCGGGCGGGAACTCCTGAAGGAGATGGACGCCCTGGGCATGATCCTCGATGTAACCCACCTGAGCGACGACAGCTTCTGGGAAGCCCTCGAGGTATTTCAGGGGCCTGTCTGGGCCAGCCACAGCAATTGCCGGGCACTGGTGCCCGACCAGCGGCAGTTCTCCGATGAACAGCTGCGCGCCCTCCTCGAACGAGGGGCGGTAATCGGGGCCGCCTTCGACGCCTGGATGCTGGTGCCGGGGTGGAAACGGGGCATTTCAAACCCCGACAATACCGAGGTAGGCCTGGCGCATGTGGCAGACCATATTGACCACATCTGCCAATTGGCGGGAAGCGCCGGGCACGCCATGCTGGGCACCGATCTGGACGGGGGATTCGGAAGGGAGCAGAGCCCTTCAGAGATCGACACCATTGCCGACCTCCAAAAACTGCCCGACCTGCTCCGGCAGAAGGGTTATAGCCCGGCCGACGTAGACGGGATCATGCACGGGAACTTCACAAATTTCCTGGGCCGCGCCTGGGCCGGTAGCCGTTAAAGGCCCGCAGTCGTCGATTTTAACAGGATTTTAGGCCGCTCCGGCAAGGTATTTGCTACATTTACAACGCAATAAGCAGCGAATTCCCATGCGCAGCCTGGTCTTATTTACCGCCTTGCTTCTGCCTGCCCTTGGCTTGCAGGCGCAAACCGATATTCCCGAGACCAGGAAGCTGAACATTACGGCCGAGCCCGAGAAAGACATTTCTCCCCAGGGTGGCCTTGCAGCCCCTTCCCTACTGAACAAGAAGCCCGAATACGACCTGGGGCTCTCCGATAAAAAAAATGAGGTTAAAATGCTCCCCGACCGGCAATTGAAGCAAGCCGGCCACGACCTGGTGCTCAAGCCGAATTTGGGGGAAGCTGAAAAGGGGAAATCGGGCCAGCACTTCGGCGACATGTACCTGGGTGACCTGAAGACCGGGGCCAAGTTTGTGGGAATCGTTTGCCGCGACCACGAGTTTGTAGACGGCGACCGGGTGCGCATCTATGTGAACGGGGTGGTGGCCGAGCCCAACATCTTGCTCACCGCGGCCTTCAAGGGGCTCAACCTGGAACTCGAAAAAGGTTTTAACCGCCTCGATTTCGAAGCTCTTAACCAGGGGTCAACCGGGCCCAACACGGCCCAGGTAGATGTGTACGACGATGCCGGCAAGCTGCTTTACTCCAACAAATGGCTGCTCTCTACGGGTTCCAAGGCAACCCTGATCATCGTCAAAGACACGGAGTAATCCCTAATTCCCCCTGCTGCCCGGATGGTACTGCTCCTGTGCCCGGGCTTCCACATCTTCCCGGTAATAGGGTACATCTTTAAAGCGGGCCGCCCGGTACATTTCGGCCTGGTCGCCGAAATGGGGCGAAGTGGGGTCGCCGCTCTGCCCGCCGGCCAGTAGCGACTTGGCGTGTACTTTCTCCCCGAATTCCACTACCGCGACAAAGCTGTTGCCCCGCGTCCCGTATATCTTTTTCGTGTGGTTTCCGTACCGGGCCCCGTATGCGGCGAGTGCGCCCCACCTACCCGACGCCAACCCGATGGGCAGGCTCGGTTTGCCGTCGTCAAAGGCCTGAAAAATAGCGCCATTGAGTCGCTGGTAACGGTTCACCTCCCCCCAGGGCAGCCGCCAGGTACCGAAATCGGCGTTTAACCCGTCCAGGGTTTCCCGGAACACCTGCAACCGCTCCTCTGGGGGCGATCCCAAACCGAAATAGCTCATGAGTTCCATATCACTCATGCCCTCAGGGCGGGTAGCAATACTGCCATACCGGGAGCCATAGTAATGGGCCAGGGTCATGGCCTCAGAGGTTTCCGATGTACGGTAATCCCAGTTGCGCAGTATTTCAATGGCTGGCCCCAGCTCCGGGTCACCACCCCCTGCGGCATCGTAGGCCGAGACCAATCCCGGGATGAGCGCCTCGAAGGCCGGCAGGTAGGAATCGTAGGCCAGGGAGATCAGGCTGTCGAGCGTATAACCCGAGCGGTCGCGGAGCAGCCTCATTGCGTGGATTCCCCTGAAATTCTCCTCGTCAATCGACATATACCCCGGGTAATCGCCCTTTTTGGGGCTGTGCTCCAGGGCCGCCGTGTAGGGGGTGGAGTTGCAGTTCTGTATCCAGCCGTTGGGCGGGTTCAGCAAGGTTATTTCCTCATCGACCGTATGCAGGCCCTGCCAGTCGGTGGCCGGGTCGGCACCGTCTACCGGTTCCTCAAAGTTGAAACGGGTATCCCGTTTGGGGATAAAGTTGCCGTGGAAATAGGCAATATTGCCCTCGGCATCGGCATAGACCGTATTGTTGGAAGAGTTGGTGCGCAGGTCCATCATCTGGCGGAAGCCTTTATACGAATCTTGCTTGGTGCGGATGTACGATTGTTCCAGGGCCCGGGCAGGCGACCACATCATTGCGGTGGCCACGGGCCTGCCCCCCACCTGGTGGGTAATAGGACCGTGGTGGGTGCGGTACACCGGAAAGGTACGCCGGGCGAGGCTGTCGCCCGAGCGGTACAGCAGGGTTTCTTCTGAAACGGTTACCGGCCGCAATTCATCACCGTACCGGTACAGCAACTCACCGTCTGAGCCCGCGATATCTTCGATGTACTCATCCATCACATCGGTATAGGTAGAGGTGTGCATCCAGCCCGTTTTCTCATTGAACCCCTGGTAGATGAAAAACTGGCCCCAGGTAACCGCCCCGTAGGCGTTCATCCCTTCTTCGCTTACCATGTGCATCTCGCCACGGAAATAGAAGGAGGTGTGCGGATTGATCAGAAGCATCGGGTTTCCCGAGGCAGTCAAAGTCCCCGACAGCGCTATGCCGTTGGAACCTCCCGGTTCGAGCTCGGCCTCCCGCTGCTGCAATTCCTGCCAGGCCGCTGCCGGGAATTCCACTCCTCCCTCGTAATAAGCCTGCAGCTTTTCGGTGCTCACCCGCTCGATATCGCCCCCTATGGAACCCTCGCTGAAATACATAGGCATCCAGGGCTCGAAACGGTCGAGCAGGCGGGGCTTTACCTCAGGGTGGGTATGAAGGTAATAATTGATGCCGTCGGCAAAGGCGTCGCATAATTTTTTCAGCCAGGGCGGGCTGCTTTCGTAGGCAGACACGGCTTCCTCGCGGCTCATGAAGAGGCGGGCGCGCAGATCGCTGTAAAGGGCCTCCTCTCCTTCCACCTCGGCCAGCCTCCCGATGGCCCAGATATAGTTCTGTTCCACCCGGTTAAAATCGTCTTCGCACTGGGCGTACAACATCCCGAACACGGCATCGGCATCGGTTTGGCCGTACACATGGGGCACCCCGTAATCGTCGCGAAAAATAGTGATTCGGGAAGCCTGTTCTTCCCATTGCTCTACTTCACCCTTCGCACTCTGGCGGCAAGACGCCAGGGCCAGGATTAGCAATAAACTGACAAGTCTCATAACTTACACATCTGGCTGGTTGTGAATGTATTAACCGAACTGACCTGCCCCGAATACCGCAACAGCCCGTTCTGATTTGCCTAAAGGTAGTCTAATTCGTCATTTTTCCATCGGGTTGCCCCTGGGAAGAATGAGGCCCAACGCTGATATATGTCATGAAATGCCTGTGGCATTTGTAGTAGCTTCACCCTTGTAAAACGACCTGTTTCCAAAAACACAGGAATGGATGCAAAGCTAACAGCAACGGATGCATTTGTCCATTCGGGGGTGGTGACCAGGATTGCCGGCAAATCGGTTTATGTGGCACTGGACCCGAACCTGCATTGCGAATCGTGCCATGCCAGAGGGGCATGCGGGGTTCACGATGCCGGCACCCGTGAGATCGAAATTACCGACCCCGATGGACCCTTCGAACTGCATGAGCCCGTCTCCGTGATCCTGAAAAAGGAGCTGGGGAACAAAGCCCTCTTCTGGGCCTATATTTTTCCCTTTCTCCTTATGACCCTGACTTTGTTTGCCGCCTCTGCCGTACTGCCTGAGTGGATGGCCGGCTTACTATCGCTTGTAATTCTTATCCCTTATTATCTGGGGGTTGCCCTGCTGAAAAAGTATTTCAGGAAAACCTTCAAGATCTCCATCCAAAGAAGTTGATGCGGCATGACAGATTCCATCCTAAATAGCGTGATATTACTGACCGGGCTGGGAATAGTGGCAGCCCTGGTGCTCTATGTGGTATCCAAGAAATTTTACGTGTATGAAAACCCGCTGATCGCTGAGGTGGAAGAGCTGCTGCCAGGAGCCAATTGCGCTGGCTGCGGCTCACCCGGCTGCCGGTCCTTTGCCGAAAAGCTCGTCTCTTCCGACGACATAGCCAACCTGTTCTGCCCGGTGGGAGGCAATGCGGTGATGAAGCAGGTCTCGGCAGCCCTGGGCAAGGAAATTGCAGAGCAAGACCCCACCGTGGCAGTAGTCCGCTGCCAGGGCAGTTGCGAGGTGAGGCCCAAAACCAGCGAATACCAGGGGCCCCGGTCGTGTGCCATTTCGGCCCTGATCTACAGCGGGGAAACCGATTGCCAGTACGGGTGCCTGGGCGACGGAGATTGCGTGGTTGCCTGCAAATTCGACGCCATGTACATGGACGAGGAAACCGGCCTTCCGGTGGTGATTACCGACAAATGCACATCCTGTGGCATGTGCGTAACGGCCTGCCCGCGGGGCATCATCGAAATGCGCCCCAAACACAAGCGCGACCTGAAAATCTATGTGGGCTGCCTCAACGAAGAGAAAGGCGGCATTGCCAAAAAAGCCTGTTCGGTGGCCTGTATCGGTTGTTCCAAATGCCTGGACATTTGCCCTAAGGAGGCCATTGTCATGAACAACAACCTCGCCTACATAGACCCGGCTTATTGCACCCTGTGCCGGAAATGCGTAGATGTTTGCCCCACCCATTCCATCATAGAAACGAATTTCCCGCCCAGGAAGGTGAAACAGGAAGAAGTGCCTGTAATCAAAGTTGAACCGGTAAAACCCCAGCCAGATGCTTAAAACCTTTCCGAAAGGAGGAATCCACCCTCCGGAGAACAAGCTTACCGCTGATACCCCCATCAAAAAAATGCCGGTACCCCGGGTGGTATATGTGCCCATATCGCAACATATCGGCATCCCCGCAGAAATCGTGGTCGAGGTAAAGCAAAAGGTCGAAATCGGACAGGTGATCGCCCGCTCGGGCGGTTACGTCTCTTCCAATATCCACGCCCCTGTAGCCGGCACGGTAACCAAGCTGGACATGATCGTGGATACCACCGGTTATAAAAAACAGTGCATCGTTATCAGGACAGACGACAAAAACGAGTCTAACTACCAGGAACCTGAATTCCCGCTCATCCCGGAAATCGCCATGGCACCCGAAGAAATTCTGCAGCGCATCGCCGATTTCGGGATCGTGGGGTTGGGGGGAGCCACCTTCCCGGCCCACGTGAAACTCCATGTCAAGGCCGACAAACACCTGGACTGCCTGATTGTGAACGGAGTGGAATGCGAGCCCTACCTGACCGCCGACCACCGCCTCATGCTCGAGAAGACCGATGAAATCCTGGTCGGCATCCGGATATTAATGCGGGCCCTGCACATCGAGCGGGCCATAATCGGCATCGAGAACAACAAGCGCGACGCCATTGAGCGCTTCAGGGAGCGCAACCCCAAAGGCTCCGGAATACAGATTGCCGCCCTGCAGGTCAAATACCCGCAAGGAGGCGAAAAGCAACTCATCCGCGCTCTGCTGGGACGGGAGGTGCCTATGAACGGCCTGCCCCTCGACGTGGGGGTGGTGGTCCACAACGTGGGAACCGTCTTCGCCATTTACCAGGCGGTGCAACACAACCGCCCCCTGATGGAAAGGGTGGTTACCGTTACGGGTAAAAAACTGGAAAAACCTTCCAATTTCTGGGTTAAGATCGGCACCCCCATTACCGACCTGCTCGCCGAGGCCGGGGGCGTACCGGAAGGCACCCGCAAAATCGTGAGCGGCGGGCCCATGATGGGCAAGGCCCTTAAAAGTACCGATGTGCCGGTTACCAAGGGCACTTCGGGTATTCTGGTAATCCCCGACGACGAAGCCAGCCGGGGCGAGCCCAGAAGTTGTATCCGCTGCGGGGAATGCGTAGACGTTTGCCCCATGGGCCTGGAACCCCATCTGCTGATGAACCTAACCGAGAAAAGCCTGTTTGAAAAGGCGGCCCGGGAAGATATATTGACCTGCATCGAATGCGGCTCCTGCAGCTATGTCTGCCCTTCCCACCGGCCCCTGCTGGATTACATCCGGTTTGGCAAATCGATAACCAAGCAACTCCAAACGAAATCTGCCTAGCCATGAGCGACCAGCCCATCATTGTTTCTGCCTCGCCTCATGTGCATTCAGACCGGACTTCCAAAAAACTGATGTACGACGTGGTCATTGCCCTGATACCCGCCTTTTTGGTATCGCTCTACGTGTTTGGGCTCCAGGCCCTGCTCGTTACGGGGGTGGCCGTGCTGTCGTGCCTGCTGATCGAGTACCTGATCCAGCGCTACATCCTGAAATCGGCCGTTACCATCGGCGACGGCTCGGCCCTGATTACCGGCTTGCTGCTGGCCTTCAACCTGCCGGCCGGCCTTCCGGTCTGGATGATCGTGGTCGGTAGCCTGGTTGCCATCGGCATTGCCAAGCTGTCGTTCGGAGGCCTGGGCTATAACATTTTTAACCCGGCCCTGGTGGGCAGGGTATTCCTGCTGGTTTCCTTCCCCGTTCAGATGACCCTCTGGCCCACGGCTGTGGAAAACAACACCACCCTGGTAGATGCCGTAACGGGGGCAACCACCCTGGGCCTGATCAAGGAAGGCGTGCAGTTCGGACAGACGATTACGGAACTCAGCCCCCAGATCCCGTCGGTAACCAGCATGTTCCTGGGCATCACGACGGGCTCCATCGGAGAAATGTCGGCCCTGGCCCTGCTGTTGGGCGGCCTGTACCTGCTGTACCGCAAAGTGATTTCCTGGCATATCCCCGTTGCCCTGCTGGGCACCATGGCCCTGATGACCGGCATCTTTTGGTATGTCGACCCGGAGCATTACGCCAACCCGCTTATCCACCTGCTTTCGGGCGGGGCAGTTCTCGGGGCTTTTTTCATGGCTACTGACCTGGTGACCAGCCCGGTAACCAAAAAAGGGATGGTGATTTTCGCTATCGGAATTGGAGTGATCACCGTGGTAATCCGCCTCTTCGGGTCGTATCCGGAAGGCATTTCCTTTGCCATCCTGATCATGAACGCTTTTGTTCCCCTGATCAACAGTTATTTCAAACCCAGGAGGTTTGGGTCCAAAATCAAGGTTAAAATGGTGTGAGCATGAAAAAGAAAGAATCTACGCTTTTGAACATGGCTGTGGTGCTTTTCGTGATCACACTGGCTTCGGGCCTCTCGCTGGGTTACGTGAACGACCTCACTGCCGGGCCGAAGGCCGCGGCCAAGCTGGCCAAAAAAGTGGCAGCCCTCAAAGGGGTGCTGCCATCCTTCGACAACAACCCGGTCGACGAAGCCTGGAAAGTACCCTCGTCCTGGGCCAAAGACAGTATTGAGATTTATCCGGCCCGAGGGCCCGAGGGCTTTGTGGGGGCCGCCGTTACCGGGGCCTCCGACAAAGGCTACAACGGCCTGGTTCGCCTGATGGTGGGCTTTGAACCCGACGGGACCATTCGAAATATCGCCGTATTGGAACAGAAGGAAACCCCCGGCCTGGGCACCAAGATGACAGGCGAAAAGTTCATGAAGCAATTCCGGGGCAAAAACCCTTCGGATTTTGAACTCAAGCCCCGGAAAGACGGGGGTGAGGTAGACGCCCTGGCTGGAGCCACCATCAGCACGCGCGCCTTTTCAGAAGCGACGCGAGAGGCGTACGACACCTATATGAAACAACGGCAAACCCTTACAGAAAACGAACACTGAAGCTTATGGCCACACCCCTGAACCCCCGTCAAAATTTCCTGAAAGGGATCGTTAAGGAAAACCCGGTCTTTGTGATGCTTCTGGGGATGTGCCCCACCCTGGGTGTCACCTCCTCGGCCTTTAACGGCCTGGGTATGGGCCTGGCCACCCTGTTCGTCTTGCTGATGTCGAACCTGGTGGTTTCGCTGGTAAAATCGCAGATTCCAAGCAAGGTGCGAATTCCGGCCTTCATTGTTATCATCGCCTCGTTCGTAACCGTGGTCGAAATGGTATTGGAGGCTTATATCCCCTTCCTGTATGAGCAGCTGGGCATCTTTATCCCGCTCATCGTGGTGAACTGCGTTATCCTGGGGCGGGCCGAAGCCTTTGCCTCCAAAAACAAGCTGGGTGCCTCCCTGCTCGATGCCCTGGGCATGGGCCTGGGCTTTACCATGGCGCTTACCGTCCTGGGGGCCACCCGCGAAATCCTGGGCAACGGCAGCCTGTTCGAGCTGCGGTTTTTCTCAGAAGACGCCCAGACGATCCTGCTGTTTATTCTGCCGCCGGGAGCTTTTATCGCCCTGGCATACCTTACCCTGGTGTTCAACCGGTTAACCCGCAAAGTAGCTTGAGATGGAATATATCATCATCCTGATTGGCGCCGTATTCGTAAACAACATAGTCCTTTCCCAGTTTCTGGGCATCTGCCCGTTCCTGGGCGTTTCGAGCAAGGTTTCCACCTCGGTGGGCATGTCGGGGGCCGTGTTGTTCGTCATGACCATCGCCACAACCGTAACCTACCTGTTGCACCAGTATGTGCTGGTCCCTGCGGGTTTGGAATACCTGCGCACCATCTCCTTTATCCTGGTGATTGCAGCCCTGGTACAAATGGTGGAAATCATTCTGAAGAAAGTGAGCCCGCCCCTGTACCAGGCGCTCGGGGTTTTCCTGCCCCTGATCACCACCAACTGCGCCGTGCTTGGGGTAACCATCCTGGCGCTGGGCCTGGTAGACGCCAGCCTGATCAAGGCCGTGTTCTTTGCCTTTTCCACCTCGCTCGGCTTTGCCCTTGCCCTGATCGTCTTTGCCAGCATCCGGGAGTTCCTCGAACTGGCCGATCTTCCCGAAGGGATGAAGGGCGTGCCGATCAACCTGCTGGTTGCCGGGCTGCTTTCCCTTGCCTTCCTGGGGTTTGCCGGGTTGGTTTAAATCTGGACGCACCGCAAAAAAAAAGGGCCCGCACTTGGCGGGCCCTTTCCGTTATTTCCCTTTTCGGTTACTTAACCGTATAGGTTTCTCCAGAGAAGAAAAGGTCGTCGGTCCGTTTAAATTCGGACCGGGCCTTCACCTGCTCGGTAAGGGCCACTTCACGCTCCTCGAGGGTCACGTCTGCCACGCTTCGGATGATGCCGGTTACTATCGGGAACTGCAGGCGCACCAGCATCTGGTGGAGGGTGGGGTCCTGCTCATGGGCGTCGTGAACCAGGACATCCTTCTCGGTAATACCCTTTTCGCCCAGGGTAACCACTTCCAACTTGAGGCCTTTAAGAACCAGGCCCTTGTCGCGGTCTTTGCCAAACAGCATGGGTTTGCCGTGTTCTACGTGCAACTGCTTGTCTTCGCGCACGGCCTTGTCGGTAAATTCCGTATAGCAGCCGTCGTTGAAAATGACGCAGTTCTGCAGTACCTCGATCAGGGAAGTGCCGTTGAACCGCTCGGCCTCGATGAGCACCTGGGTCATCTCCTGGGGCGTATTGCCTGCAACCCGGGCGTAGAAACGCGCCTGGGCCCCGATGGCCAGTTCACCGGCCAGGAACGGGGGCTGGGTATTGCCATAGGGCGACGACTTGGTCTTTTGCCCCACCAGGGAGGTAGGGGAGAACTGCCCTTTGGTGAGGCCGTAAATCCGGTTGTTGAACAAAATCATGTTCAGGTCGATATTCCGCCTCAGCACGTGGATGAAATGGTTTCCCCCAATGGCCAGGCTGTCGCCGTCGCCGGTAATCACCCAAACACTGAGCTTCGGGTTGGCAAGCTTGACCCCCGAGGCGATGGCAGGAGCCCGGCCATGGATGCCGTGCATGCCGTAGGTGTCCATATAATACGGGAATCGCGACGAGCAGCCAATGCCCGAGATGAAGACCACGTCTTCCTTGTTCACCCCCATCTCGGGCAGGGCCTTTTGCATGGCGCGCAGTACCACATAGTCGTCGCAGCCCGGGCACCACCGTACTTCCTGGTCGCTCGCAAAATCTTTATAGGTGTATTTCTTAATGGCCGTTTCCATAGTTATGCAAGGTGTTTCTTAAATGCTTCGATAAGCTCTTCGTTGCCAAAGGGCAGCCCCTGGATTTTGTTGTATTGCAGGGGGGCCAGTCCGGTGAAATTGATTTTCAGGATCTTGGCGAATTGCCCGCTGTTGAGCTCGCACACAATTACTTTCCGGAACTTCTTCAACAGCTCTCCCGTGTTTTTTGGCAAGGGGTTGATGTAATTGAAATGGGCGTAGCCAACCTTGGAATACCCTTCCTGGCTCAGCTGTTTTACAGCGGTATGCAGGGAACCATATGTGCCTCCCCACCCCACTACCAGCAGCTCGCCCTCCTGGGCAAATTCGGGAACAATCTCGGGGATGTTGTCTTGCACCCTTCTGATCTTTTCGGCCCGGACCTCGGTCATGGCCTCGTGGTTTTCGGGGACATACGACACATTGCCCGAGTTAGCGTCTTTTTCAAGGCCGCCCACCCGGTGTTCCAGGCCTGGCGTACCGGGCACGGCCCACGACCGCGCCAGGGTTTTCTCGTCGCGGTCGTACGGGTGCCAGGATTCAGAGGCCTCTTTTACCAGGCGGTTTTTAATGGGCTTCATTTCGGAAACCGATTGAATTTTCCAGGGGGCCGACCCGTTGGCAATATAGCCGTCGGTGAGCAGGATTACCGGGGTCATATGCTCCAGGGTTAGCCGGGCGGCTTCATAGGCATAGGCAAAGCAGTTGGAAGGGGTACTGGCGGCAATCACGATAACGGGGCTTTCCCCGTTGCGGCCGTACATGGCCTGCAACAGGTCTGACTGCTCCGTCTTGGTGGGCAGGCCTGTGGAGGGGCCGCCCCGCTGTACATCCACGATAACCAGCGGTAATTCCACCATCATGGCCAGGCCCAGGGCTTCGCCCTTCAGGGCCAGGCCGGGGCCCGAGGTGGTGGTAATGGCCAGCTTGCCGGCAAATGAGGCGCCAATGGCAGAGGCAATTCCGGCAATTTCGTCTTCGGCCTGCAGGGTGCTTACCCCAAAGTGCTTGTGTTTGACCAACTCGTGCAGGATATCAGAGGCCGGGGTAATCGGGTAAGACCCTAAGAACAAATCCATCCCCGACTTTTCCGCAGCGGCCAGGAAGCCCCAGGCAGTGGCCGTGTTGCCCATGATGACACGGTAGGTGCCGGAAGCCATTTTTGCCGGGGCAATGGTAAAGGAGTTGGGGATGAGCTCCAGGGTTTCGGAGTAGTAATACCCCGCCTGCAGCACCTTGGTGTTGGCCTCGATAAGCTCCGGTTTCTTCTTGAACTTTTTCCTGAAGAAGTCAATAGAGTGTTCGGGGGAGCGGTGGTACATCCAGTACACCATGCCCAGGGCAAACATATTCTTGCTCCGGGTTATGGTCTTGTTGTCCAGGCCCTCTACATCTTTCAGGGCTTCGCGGGTCAGAGAGGTCATGGCCACCTCGATAACCCGGTAGTTTTCCAGGCTGCCGTCATGCAGCGGATTTGATTTGTATTCGGCCTTATCCAGGTTTTTCTGGGTAAAGGAGTCGGTATCGACTATAAGGGTATGCCCCGGTTTTACAGCGTACAGGTTTGTCTTGAGGCCGGCCGGGTTCATGGCTACCAGCAGGTCTACGTTGTCGCCGGGGGTACTCACCTCGATGCTGCCAATATGGACCTGATAACCCGAAACGCCATAGAGGCTGCCCTGAGGGGCGCGAATCTCAGACGGGTAATTGGGGAAGGTGGCAACATCGTTGCCAAACATGGCCGAGGTATCCGTAAACTGGGTCCCCGTCAGCTGCATCCCATCGCCGGAATCCCCGACAAACCGCACCACAACGGCTTCCAGAGACCTGATGTCGGGTCCTTCTATTTTAGCTTGTATCATGTGAATTGTTCTCTTTTGGTTAACAAAAAGATGTCTAATCGTTCATCAGCATTAAATATACTTTCACTTCCTGCAATGAACCCTGATATTTATCATTAAATGAGCAGGTTGTCAGGCCTACCTTTAGGATCCAACATAAAATCCAGACAGCCATGGCTATCATTATTACTGACGAGTGCATTAACTGTGACGCCTGTATCTCAGAATGCCCTAACAACGCCATCTACGAACCGGGAGACGAATGGTCTTATTCCGATGAAACAACCCTGAGCGGCTCGGTAACCGTACCGTCTTCTGGCCAATCGGTAGATGCCGAAGCCAAGAACGAACCAATTTCCGACGAGTTCTATTTCATCGTTCCGGATAAATGCACCGAATGCAAGGGTTTCCACGACGAACCCCAATGCGCCTCTGTCTGCCCCGTCGATTGCTGTATCCCCGACACCGGCCACGTGGAAAGCGAAGACCAGTTGCTTGCCAAGAAAGCCTGGTTACACGGGGAATAACCCACGCAGGGCTGAGCCCGAGCCTGGCATCGGGCTGCAAGCGCTCTCTGCGGGCATTTCCAGGTTTGGAAAGCCCCGGGCACTTGCAAATCAGCTCCTTGAGTGTTTGAATATCTGATAACCCTATTAGCTGAACCCGAACCCGGGGGGATCCAGGAAGGCCCCCGCTTCGTTAAACCCATTTTCCATTAATCTGACAAACTTCCCGTCATGAAAAAAGAATTCCCGAAACTCATCTGCGATGCCAATGAGGCGGTAGCACGAGTAGCCCATAAGACCAATGAGGTCTGCGCCATTTACCCGATAACCCCGGCTTCACCCATGGGGGAACACGTCGATGTATTCAGCGCCCGTGGCGAGAAAAACATTTGGGGCAACGTCCCTAAGATTGTGGAAATGCAGAGCGAGGGCGGAGCTGCCGGAGCCGTGCACGGGTCGCTCCAGGGCGGGGCCCTTACCACTACCTTCACCGCCTCACAGGGCTTGCTGCTGATGATCCCCAATATGTACAAGATTGCCGGGGAGCTGCTGCCCAACGTTATCCATATTGCCGCGCGCACCGTTGCCACCCACGCCCTCTCCATTTTTGGGGACCACTCCGACGTGATGGCCACCCGCCAAACCGGATTTTCGATGCTTTTTGGTGGATCTGTGCAGGAAGCCATGGACTTTGCCCTGATCTCGCAGGTTTCCACCCTCAAATCCAGGGTACCCTTCCTGAATGTTTTTGACGGGTTCAGGACCTCGCACGAAATATCCAAGATCGACGCCATTCCAGACGACATCATCAAGGCGATGATGCCCGAAGAGGCCATCATGGAACACAAGCAGCGCTCCCTCGACCCAGACCACCCGGTGGTGAGGGGAACATCCCAGAACCCTGACGTGTTCTTCCAGGCCCGGGAAGCTGCCAATACCTATTATGAAAAAGTGCCCGGCATCGTACAGCAGACCATGGATGAGTTCTACCAGCACACCGGCCGCCGGTACAGCCTATTCTATTATATAGGCCACCCCGAAGCCGAAAAGCTCCTGGTAATTATGGGCTCAGGACAGGGCCCGGTTATCGAAGCCGTAGATACCCTTGTGAAGCGGGGCGAAAAAGTCGGGGCGATTATCGTCCGCCTGTTCCGCCCCTTCTCCATGGCACATTTTATGGATGCCATCCCGAAAACCGTCAACAAGATTGCTGTGTTAGACCGGACCAAGGAGCCCGGCAGCGTGGGCGAACCCCTCTACCTCGACGTGGTGACCGCCTTTAACGAGAGCAACCGCAACATGCCGAAAATCATCGGCGGCCGGTATGGCCTCTCCAGCAAGGAGTTCGACCCGGCCATGGTGAAAGCCGTCTATGACGAGCTCGACAAAAAAGAGCCGAAGAACCACTTCACCATCGGCATCAACGACGACGTGACCCATACGAGCCTCGAGGTGGGCGAACGGCTGGAAACCACCAAAACCACATTCAACTGCATGTTCTTCGGACTCGGTTCTGACGGTACGGTGGGGGCAAACAAGAACTCCATCAAAATCATCGGCGAAACCACCGACAACTACGTACAGGGGTATTTCGTCTATGACTCCAAGAAGGCCGGGGTGCAAACCGTTTCGCACCTGCGTTTCGGGCCGGAACCCATTCGTTCTTCCTACCTGATCCACAAGGCCGATTTCATCGCCTGCCACCAATTCAACTTCATCGAAAAATTTGACATCCTTACCAACATCAAAAAAGGCGGCACCTTCCTGCTGAACTCGCCCTACGACAAAACGGAAGTCTGGGACAAACTGCCCCGGAAAATTCAGGAAGAAATCGTGGAGAACCAATTGCATTTCTACGTGATTGACGCCACGAAGGTGGCCGAGGAGGCCAAGCTGGGCAAACGGACCAACACCGTGCTCCAAACCTGCTTCTTTGCCATTTCAGGGGTGCTGCCCAAAGATGAAGCCATCGAAAAAATCAAGAATGCGATTGTAAAATCGTATTCCCACAAAGGCGATCGCGTGGTACAGATGAACTTCAAAGCGGTGGATACCTCCCTGCAAAACCTGCAGCAGGTAGATTACCCGCAACAGATCACCAACAACCGGGCCTTTAAACCGGTGATGACCGGTACCGACGACCCGTTTGTGAAAGAAATTCTGGGCCGTATCCTGGCCGGGAAAGGAGACGAGTTGCCCGTAAGTGCCTTCCCGGTAGACGGCACGTTCCCCACCGGTACAACCCAGTACGAGAAGCGCGGCATTGCCACTACCGTTCCGGTGTGGGACGATGTAAGCCTCTGTACGCAGTGCAACAAGTGCGTGGCCATTTGCCCGCACGCCGCAATCCGCGCTAAAGTTGTTCCCAACGAAATGCTCGCAAACGCCCCGGCTTCGCTGAAATCGGCACCTGCCAAGGGCAGGCCTTTTGACGCAGCTGCCGAATCGTATGTGCTGCAGGTCTCTCCGGAAGACTGTACCGGCTGCGACCTTTGCGTGGCGGTCTGCCCGGCTCAGAGCAAGGAAGTGGAAGACTTCAAGGCCATTAACATGCATAAGAAACTCGAAGTGGAAACGGCCGAAGACAAAAACTGGGATTTCTTTGTCAAGCTTCCCGACTACGACCGTACTGCCCTTCAGATAACCAATGTCAAGGGTTCACAGTTCCTGGAACCGCTCTTTGAATTTTCAGGGGCCTGTTCGGGATGCGGCGAAACGCCCTACATCAAAATGCTGACCCAGCTCTATGGCGACAGCATCCTGATCGCCAACGCCACCGGCTGTTCGTCCATTTACGGAGGAAACCTGCCCACCACGCCTTATAAAACAAACAAGGAAGGCAGGGGACCGGCCTGGGCCAACTCCCTGTTCGAAGACAACGCCGAGTTTGGCTTTGGCATGAAGCTCGCCCTGAGCAAAAAACAGGAAATTGCGGTGAATCTGCTCAAGTCTCAGCAGTCGCTGGTCGGCACCGAACTGGTCGAAACCATTCTGAACAACACGGAAGAAGACGAAACCCAGCGCCAGCAGAAATTCGAGGACCTCGACAAACTCCGGAGTATCCTTGAAACCAGCAAGGATGCCGAGGCCAGGAAGCTGCACCGACTCTCCGATTACCTGCGTAAAAAAGGCGTCTGGATTATCGGCGGGGACGGCTGGGCCTATGACATCGGCTACGGTGGCCTTGACCACGTGCTGGCCTCGGGGGAAGATGTGAACATTATGGTCCTCGATACCGAGGTGTACTCGAATACCGGCGGACAGACATCCAAATCGACACCCCTGGGGGCGAGTGCCAAGTTCTCGGTTTCCGGAAAACGGACCAACAAGAAAAGCCTGGCCATGCAGGCCCTGTCGTACGAGAACGTTTATGTGGCCCAGGTGGCCCTTGGAGCCAAAGACCTGCAGACCCTGCGGGCCATAGAGGAGGCTGCAGCCTATCCGGGTCCTTCCCTGATCGTGGCCTACTCCCACTGCGGGGAACACGGTTATGACCTGAAAGACGGTGCGCTTCACCAGGAATGGGCCGTCGAATCTGGCTACTGGCCGCTCTTCCGATTCGATCCGTCCAAACCGAAAGGCAAGAAATTCAGCCTCGATTCCAAACCGCCCAGCATAGCCCTCGAGTCTTTCATGTATAAAGAAACACGGTTCAAAAGGGTGGCCAAAGAAAATGCCGAGTTGGGCGAAGCATTGCTCAAGGAGGCACAGGAAGAGGTCGAAACCCGGTGGGAACGACTGGAACTCTTTCGGAATATGTAAGCCGAAAACGTCAGATTTCGGCAGGTTATGTGATAACAATTCGCGCGGAATAATCGTAAAACATGCTGACCATGAAAGACAAAGCCCGAAAATTGTTTGATGAAGCGGTCCAGAAACTTAGGGACGCCAATAACGAGTTGTGCAGGCCCGAAGAAGATGTGGTCACCTCCCTGGTTTGCAGCAATGCCCATGCCGCCATCGAGAAATATCTGCAGGGATTCCTGGTGCTGAACGCCATAGATCCCAGCCCGGATGCATCCATCGATGGGTTGTATCAGCAATGCAAATCGCTTAACCAGCATTTCGAAGAGGTCCATCTATCTGGATTTCAGTGCAACGCCCATAAGGATGAATCGCGGTTTCGCAACAAGGCGACCAAGTTCAGCCGGTGCTTTGACATTGCCGATAGCCTGGACACCTTTCTGAGAAGGGAACGTATACTGGCTTAACCGGATTTTAGGGAAGTTCCTCCCTGCAGGGGGCATTCCGGCCGACGTGCCGGGATGCCTCTGTGGGAGGGAACCCGGGGTTGCCCCCTTAGGTTCAGGAGCCCTCGGGAGCCAGTTCCACCTCCAGCCCGTCGAAATCTGCGGCCAGGCGAAGCTGACAGCCCAAACGGCTGTTGTCCTTAACATAAAAAGCCTCTGAAAGCATGGCTTCCTCTTCGTCTGAAAGGCCCGGGAGCGAATGGTTGCTGAGTACGTAGCACTGGCAGGAGGCGCACATCGCCATGCCCCCGCACACCCCTATGGTGCCTTCTGGAGCCAGTTCGTATACGCGTACCAATTCCATCACATTCATATTCATGTCTGTGGGGGCATCTACCTGATGCCTTACGCCTCTTCGGTCTATAATGGTCACACGAATATCGCTCATCAAGGGAGGTGTTGCTGTTTAGTCGATCGGTTTAACCACTGTTTTCGGCGCTTCCTTAACGCTGCCGTCAAAGCCGTGAATACCTCCAACCGTGGTGTATTTCATTACGTAGCGTTTTTCGGGGTAAATGCGCTGGTAGGCACTTTGGCACATGAGGGTTGCCTCGTGAAACCCACACAAAATGAGTTTTAGTTTTCCGGGGTAGGTATTCACATCACCAATGGCATAGACCCCGGGGATATTGGTCTGGTAGTCCAGGGCATTGTTTACCTTAATGGCGTTCTTTTCGATTTCCAGGCCCCAGTTGGCCAGGGGCCCCAGCTTGGGGGTAAGTCCGAAGAGGGGTATAAAGGCATCTGTTTCCAGCTGCATGTCTTCTTCCTCCTCTCCCGCCACGCGCACGTGTACCGATTCGAGTTTGCCATTCCCCTCAAGTTTTATGACCTCTGCCGGGGTTATGAGCCTGATTTTGCCCTGTTTCTTTAGTTCCCCGACCTTTTCGACCGAGTCGAGGGCCCCTCTGAATTCGTTGCGGCGGTGCACCAGGGTAACCGAAGCCGCAATGCCTGCCAGGTAAATGCTCCAGTCAAGGGCCGAATCGCCCCCTCCGGCTATGACCACTCGTTTGCCACTATAGTCTTCCGGGTCGCGGAGCATGTAGGCAACACCTTTTCCTTCATAGCGGGAAAGGTTGTCCAGCAAGGGTTTGCGTGGCTCGAAGCTGCCCAGACCACCGGCTATGGCCACCACGGGAGCCTTGTGTGCAGTGCCCTCGCTGGTGGTTACCTGAAAGGTGCCGTCTTCTAGCGCTTCCAGGGTCTCGGCCCGCTCACCCAGGGTAAAGCCGGGCTGGAAGGGCCTGATTTGTTCCATAAGATTTTCTACCAGCTCTCCGGCCAGTACTTCCGGAAATCCCGGGATATCGTAAATGGGTTTTTTGGGGTAGAGCTCTGCCAGCTGGCCGCCGGGTTGGGGCAGGGCATCAATAATGTGGCACCTTAACCCAAGCAGGCCTGCCTCGAAAACAGCAAAAAGGCCCGTGGGGCCTGCTCCTATGATCAGAATGTCGGTTTGAATCATACCGAAACCGGGATTTTGGGGAAGCGTTTCAGAGAAAAGGGGTTATTTGCAGTGATTTCAGTCTACGTTGACTACCCGTTCAATTTGGGGGGCGTGTTTCTTGATGGTCATTTCCACTCCGCTTTTCAAAGTCATCTGGTTCACCGAGCAACCCACACAGGTGCCCTCGAGCCGGACCTTGACCAGCTTGCCTTCCTCGATCGAAACCAGGGAGATATCACCCCCGTCCCGCTGCAGGTAGGGCCGTATCTCCTGCAGGGCTTCCTCGATCTTCGATGTGAGTTCTTCCGTTGTCATACCCATTATTTCTTCACGGCCGAACAGCCGGCCATGGTTGTGATTTTAATGGCCTCCGTAGGGGGGAGGTCTTTGTTGCGGCCCACCAGTTCGCGAACGGTGTTCCGCGTTACCTCTTCAAAGGCGCGCTGGGATGGCGTGTCGTCTTGCATGGCAGCCGGCCGGCCTATATCTGAAGCCTCGCGGATACCCTGTACCAGCGGTATTTCGCCCAGGAAGGGAATGCCGAGGTCTTCGGCCAGGTTGCGGGCCCCGTGCTTGCCGAACAGGTAATACTTGTTATCTGGCAGTTCCTCGGGAGTAAAATAGGCCATGTTCTCCACGATGCCCAGCACGGGTACCTGAATGGCCTCCTGCCGGAACATGGCAACCCCTTTGCGCGCGTCGGCAAGGGCGATCTGCTGGGGGGTGCTGACCACCACTGCCCCGGTAACCGGCAGCGATTGCATGATGCTCAGGTGGATGTCGCCCGTGCCCGGAGGCAGGTCTACCAGCAGGAAATCGAGCTCGCCCCAGTGGGCGTCAAATATCATTTGATTGAGGGCTTTGGCCGCCATGGGGCCCCTCCAGATTACAGCCTGGTCGGGTTCGGTGAAGAAGCCTATCGACAATACCTTCACCCCGTAATTCTCTACGGGTCGCATACGCGATTTACCATTGACCTGCACGGCCAGGGGCTTTTCAAGGGCCACATCGAACATGATGGGGATAGACGGGCCGTAGATATCGGCATCGAGCAACCCCACTTCAAAACCCATTTTGGCCAGAGATACGGCCAGGTTGGCCGTTACCGTGCTTTTGCCCACGCCTCCCTTGCCACTGGCCACGGCGATGATGTTGCGAATGCCCGGGATGGCAGTGCCGCGAATGCTCGCAGCCTGGGGTTGTGCCGGGGCCTCAACCTGAATGTTCACGGTAATTTTCGCCTTCTGGTACACCTGTTCGTGCAGGGTTTTCAGGATGCTTACTTCCGCCTTTTTGCGCGCCTGCAGACTCGGGTTCGAGATGGTAAGGTCTACCACCACTTCATCGCCGAATACCTGTACATTCCGCACGGCACCGCTCTCTACCATATTGGCTCCCTCGCCGGGCACGCTGATGGATTCCAACGCCTTGAGCACCTGATTTTTGTCGATTTTCACCGTCATTGCTTTTATTCGGATTCAATTTAAATAACAAAGATACGGCACGGATCTGAAACGGGAAAAGACCGGGCTGTTATTCTGGAGCCCACCCCCGGTCTGTTGCCTATAATTCCAGGTTAGGGTCCCAGAAATGGCGCTGGAAGTCCGCAATCTGGTTGTCGCTGACCTTTATGCCTTCGCTTTCGAGCAGTTGCTGCATGAGGCGGGTACCTTCAAAATGGTGCTTGCCGGTAAGCAGGCCACTGCGGTTAACCACCCGGTGAGCCGGCACATCTTCCATCCCGTGGCTCTGGTTCATGGCCCACCCCACCACGCGGGCGCTGCGCCCCGTGCCGAGGTATCGGGCAATGGCCCCGTAAGAGGTAACACGGCCATAAGGCACCTGTCGTACCACCTCGTAAACCCTTTCGAAAAAATCGCCTTCGCTGGCTGCCATGGTTACGTATAAAAAATCCGGATCAGGGTAATGCCCAACAAAACGAGCATCAAGACGCTGAGGATGTAGTTCGAATTCTTGGAGAAGGCATTGTTGCGCGACTCCAGTTTGTTGAAATAGACCGTATAGAGGTACAGCATCGAAAACGTACCGCACCCTGCCGACAAAATAAATACCGCAATGTCCCAGAACTCGAACTTGATCCAGCCCGTAGCGTTCCACATGGCGTTCAGGGCGCTGTAATACGGAATGGTCAGCAGGTTCAGGGCCGCCAGCAACAGGCCCTTGAAGAAACTGTTCTTCTTGCTCACCTGTACGATCTTCATGGGGCGTTCGCTTTGCCGTCGGGCCAGGACGAAGAAATAAATGGCAAAAACCGCGAATACGCCTATGGCGGCCCTCTGAAGCCAGACGATTACCTCGGGGTGGCGGTAGAGGAATTTGGAAATCAGGACGGCAATATAGGCCTGTATTACGATCATGGTGGAGACCCCCAGGCTGAAAATAATGGCGTTGCCCTTGCCCTTTTCCACACTTACCTTGGCCGCGTTCATATTGAGCAGCCCCGGCGGCACGGTGGCCATGAAGGCGGCCGAAAAGGTGGCGAAGAACAGGATCAGCAGGTGCGTCATTGCGTTTCCAGGCTAAAGGCCAGGTAGGTAATTGCCTTGCCCTGTTCAAGATACTGTTTTTCGTAAAATGTCTGAATCTGGGTGGCTTCTTCGGGCGCTCCCCCCAGGCGGTAGATGTCGTGGTTTGCGTAATGCACTGGCCTGCCCGAGCCGTGCAGCAGCCCCAGGGTATACCCGTGCATGAACTCGCTGTCGGTTTTCAGGTGGATGCGTCCGTGCGGAGCCAGAAACCGGCTGTACCGCTCCAAAAAGTCGGGGTTGGTCATGCGGTGCTTGGTGCGCTTGAACTTGATCTGCGGATCGGGGAAGGTGATCCATAGCTCCGCTACCTCTCCGGGGCCAAAGGCGCTGTCGAGCAGCTCGATATGGGTTCTGAGGAAAGCCACGTTCGGCAGGGGTTCTTCCAGGGCCGTCTTGGCGCCCCGCCACAACCGGGCACCCTTAATGTCGACCCCGATGTAATTGGTGCCGGGGTTTCGCCGGGCCAGTGCCAGGGTATAGTCGCCTTTGCCGCACCCCAATTCCAGGACTATGGGGTGGTCGTTTCCGAAGAAACGGTGCCATTGGCCACGCTGCTCAAAGGTATTGGCCAGGAGCTGGTCACGGCCGGGCTGAATTACGTTGGGAAAGCGCGCATTGTCGTTAAAACGCCTGAGTTTGTTCTTACTGCCCATGGGGAGGTGGTTGGTCGCGGCAAAAATAAGAAAAGTGGGGCAGCTCTGCAGGGCCGGGTTCAGCTGGTTTTGGTCTTTTCGAGGGTGAACGAAAATTCAGAACCCACATCTACCACGCTTTCCACGTAGATTTTCTCGTTGTGTGCTTCCATGATATGCTTAACGATGGCCAGGCCCAGGCCGCTGCCCCCTTCCTTGCGGCTGCCGCTTTTGTCGACCCTGAAAAAGCGCTCGAACAGGCGGGTCAGGTGTTGCTCGGCAATGCCCTCCCCGTTGTCGGTTACCCGGATGATCACCTTGTTTTTGATGAGGTTTTCGACGCTCACCTCCGTTGTGCCGTCCTGGTGCCCGTATTTGATGGAGTTCACCACCAGGTTGGTGAGCACCTGCTGTATTTTTTCCTTATCGGCATGCACCATAATGGGCTTGGTGTATTCCGTGTCGAAAACCAGGGAGATTCCTTTCTTTGAGGCCTTCATCTCCAGCAACTCGAAGACGCTCCTGATGAGTTCAATCACGTCGAAGTCTTCCCATTCCAGGTGCAGGTCGCCAATTTCCAGCTTGGTGATCAGATCGAGGTCCTTGATGATGTAAATGAGGCGTTCAACACCTTTGGCTGCCCTGTTCAGGTACTTCTTGCGCACCCTGCGGTCTTCCATGGCCCCGTCGAGAAGGGTGTGTATGTAACCCTGTACGGTAAATAGCGGTGTTTTGAGTTCGTGCGATACGTTTCCCAGAAACTCCTTGCGGTATTCTTCCCTGATTTTAAGGGTGTCGATCTCTATCTTTTTGTCTTGGGCGAACTTTTCGATCTCCTCAGTCAGCGTCTTCATGTCGGTGGTAATGGGCCCCTTGGTAAGTGACGTTGACTCCAGGAGTGTTACGTCGTCGTAAATCTGTTTGATCCGGCGGTAAATGAAGCGTTCGGCCCGCACCTGGATGACCAGGAAAGAGACCCCGAAAGTAACAATCACCCACAACAGGTGCCAGGGCCAGCTTTCGGCCTGCATGCCCGAGAGCCAGAGCAATGGCAGGGTTCCCAGGCCCAGGATCAGGGTTATGTAAAGCGCGGAACGGGAGGCAAAACGGTACGATTTGCGAAGCTGGGTGGCCATTACTGAACAAACTTATAGCCTACCCCTTTGACTGTTTTAAAGTGGTCTTCACCGATTTTCTCGCGCAATTTGCGGATATGAACATCGATTGTGCGGCCACCCACCACTACTTCCTGGCCCCAGACCTTATCCAAAATCACTTCCCGTTTAAAAACCTTGTCGGGCTTGGAAGCCAGCAGGGCGAGCAATTCGAATTCTTTACGGGGCAGGATGAGCTCCTCGCCCTTGTTAATCACTTTGTATTCTTCACGGTTGATGACCAACCGGCCAACCTTCATGACCTCAGCAGGGCCATCCCCCTCTTTCTTCAGGCGGCGCAGCAAGGCCTTTACCTTGCTTAAGAACACCTTGGGCTTTATGGGTTTGGTTATATAGTCGTCGGCCCCAGCCTCGAAGCCGGCCACCTGCGAATAATCTTCATTGCGGGCCGTGAGGAAGGCGATAATACAATCTTCGAGCCCTTCGGTCCGGCGAATGATCTCGCAGGCCTCGATCCCATCCATCTCGGGCATCATCACGTCCAATATAATCAGGTGAGGGGTTTTCTTGCGCGCCTTTTCGACCCCTTCGGCCCCATTTTTGGCGGTAAAGACCTGATACCCCTCTGCGGTGAGGTTGTAGCTGAGAATTTCCAGAATATCCGGTTCGTCGTCTACCAATAGTATTTTGATATCCTGATTCTTCATCGGTCCTTTGGGATTGGTTACTTCAAAAATAGGCAGAAAACGCCAAAGCCACCTTTCCTTAACCCCAATTTAATGCGGATAACATTTTGGTAACCTGCCCGGGTTACAGGAGGGGGCTCGTTGGGCAGCTGCCTGTGCATTTCGTCGAAAAGTCCTTTATTTTTAGGGTGTCTGCAATGGCTCGGCATTACAATATAGTATATTTGTGGCATGTGTTTTGTGAAGTTTTGAGTATGAAGCACCTATACACCCTGATTTTTCTTCTTGTCGCGAATATTGGTCTGGCCCAGCAGGTGCGGGAAAAGGGAGGTATTGAAGACTTCAAACTCTTCCCAAACCCGGCTACCCAGGGCAAGGTAAACGTCGTAACCGGTGAAAGCGGGCCAAAAATCATTCGTATATACGACGTCTTGGGCACACCTGTCCTGGAAACCACATTGCTTGGCACGGAGCTGAACCTTACCGGGCTCGATGCCGGTGTTTATCTCATCCAGGTCTTCCAACAAGAGAAGGTCGCCACCCGGAAACTCGTCATAAAATAGGTCGGACACCCTAAAGGGCGATCGATAAACGGCACAAAAATCCGATGAACGGATTTCCATTTCCGATTTACCTACAAAAAATCAGCATTCACAACAAATTGGCATTCCACGTGGGCCTAAGGGCTATTTTTAAGGTGTTGATCCCAAATCAATGCCGCTCCCATGAAGCAACTTTACCTACTGCTTTTCCTATTGGGAACCTGCGCCCTTTCGGCACAGGAAACCTCAATGACATCTGGCGATAGCACCGCCGAGATCAGGCTGCATCCCAACCCGGCCCAGGGAGACGTGGTCTATGTTGTTTCCTCCTTGCCCGGCCCCAAAACCGTGCACATCTTTGACCTTTTTGGCAAGGTGGTTCTCGAACGTCGCCTTTCAGGCGATGCCCTGCCCATTGAAACCCTGATCCCCGGGGTCTATATGGTTCGCGTCGAACAAGGCGACGCGGTGGCCACCAAAAAACTCATCGTGCGCTAATGGCTGCCTGGCCATAACCCCCCGGCAATTTCCTATTTTTGCCCCAAGGCAGGCCGCATGTTTTTCGAAGACTTATTTACACCCGACAGCCCCGAGGCGTTTGCCCGGGTTGCCCTGGAAACCTTCCGGTTCCAGTACCAGCGCATTCCGGCATACCGGCAATTCTGCGATTTGCTGGGGCGACATCCGGGGCAGGTTTCCGGGCTGGCAGAAATCCCCTTCCTGCCTATCGAATTTTTCAAATCGCACCGCATACTGGATCCCGGGCAACAGCCCGAAGCCGTTTTCAGCAGCAGCGGCACCACCGGGCAGGCGCTTAGCCAGCATTACGTGGCAAGCCTGGACCTGTACCGACAGAGCTACGAAACAGCATTTGAACTGTTTTACGGCCCGGTCGACCGCTATTGCATCCTGGCCCTGCTCCCCTCGTATCGGGAACGGCCCGGGTCTTCCCTGATCTACATGGTCGAAGGGCTCATCGAAAGAAGTGGGGACCCCCGCAGCGGTTATCTGGGAGGGGCAGCAGCAGCCATTGCCGACCGGCTGCGGGAAGCCGATTCGGCGGGTCGCCCTGTTTTGCTTATCGGCGTCTCCTTTGCCCTGCTCGACCTTGCCAGGGCGGTGCCCATGCGCCTTTCCAATACCACTGTCATGGAAACGGGCGGCATGAAAGGCCGCCGGAAAGAATTGGTCAGGCAAGCCCTGCACCTGGAATTGCAGGAAGGGTTCGGACTTTCGGAAATCCACTCCGAGTACGGGATGACAGAACTCCTGTCGCAGGCCTACTCCCGTGGCTCCGGGCTGTTTGAAGCTCCTCCCTGGATGCGCGTATTGCCGCGCGACACCGAAGACCCGTTGAGTTATCTGGGCCACGGCCGTACCGGGGGCCTCAATATCATTGATCTGGCCAACCGCTATTCCTGCTCTTTCCTGGCTACGCAGGATCTCGGAAAAACATACCGCAACGGCACCTTTGAAGTTTTGGGCCGTTTTGACCACGCCGATGTAAGGGGGTGCAACCTGATGGTACTCTAGGTTTCGCTGGCCACCAGTACGTAGTAATTCTTTTTGCCCCGCTGCAACAGGATGTATTTGCCGCCAATCAGGTCTTGCCCGGTTATCGTATAGGCTTCGTCAACCTTGGTCTTGTTCACAGAAATGGCATTCTGGCCGAGCTCCCGCCGGGCTTCCCCGTTCGATTTCAGGAAGCCGGTTTTCGCAGCAAGGGCGGCAATCATGTCGAGCCCGCCCTGAATCTCGTCAAGGGGTACCTCGGCCTGGGGCACCCCCTCAAAAATCTCTTCGAAGGTTTGCCGGTCGAGTTCTTTTATCGCTTCGGCGGTGGACTGCCCGAAGAGGATGGTGCTGGCCTTTGCGGCCCGCTCCAGGTCTTCGGCAGAATGCACCATAACCGTTAGCTCCTCCGCCAGTTTGCGTTGCAGCTGCCGCTGGTGTGGCGCTTCCAGGTGGGCGGCCACCAGGGATTCAATTTCGTCCCGGCCCATAAACGTGAAGATCTTGATGTACTTCTCGGCATCCTCGTCTGAAGTATTGAGCCAGTACTGGAAGAACTTGTATGGGGAGGTCTTGTGGGCGTCGAGCCAGACATTCCCGCTCTCGGTTTTGCCAAACTTGGTGCCGTCGGCCTTGGTAATGAGCGGACAGGTAAGTGCATAGCCCTTGCCGCCTTCAATGCGCCTGATAAGTTCGGTGCCCGTGGTGATGTTCCCCCACTGGTCACTGCCCCCCATCTGAAGGGTACACTGGTAATTCCTGTACAAATAGAGGAAATCGTAACCCTGTACCAGCTGGTAGGAGAATTCGGTGAACGACATGCCTTCGCCCGAATCTTCGGTAATGCGCTTGCGAACCGAATCTTTGGCCATCATGTAATTCACGGTAATGTGCTTCCCTACATCGCGAATAAACGCCAGAAAGCTCATGGGCTTCATCCAGTCGTAATTGTTCACCAGCAGGGCAGCGTTGTCGACCTTGCCCTCGAAATCGAGGAAACGGGCCAACTGCCCCTTGATGGCTTCCTGGTTCAGACGCAGGGTGGTTTCATCGAGCAGGTTCCGTTCGGCCGATTTGCCTGAAGGGTCGCCGATCATACCGGTGGCCCCGCCGACCAGGGCGATGGGCCGGTGGCCGGCCAACTGAAAATGCCGGAGCATCATTACCCCGACCAAATGGCCGATATGCAGGGAGTCTGCCGTAGGGTCAATTCCCACGTAGGCCGATTGCATCCCAGACAGCAAATGTTCTTCGGTGCCCGGCATTACATCGTGCAGCATCCCCCGCCACTGGAGTTCTTTCACAAAATTCGTTTTCATGCCTGCTCAAATTTCGCAGCAAATATAGTTAAATCGGCCCGGGACACGGGCCTATAAAATGGGAGAATCCCTATTTTAGGGCCATGGTATTGGTAACGGGTGCAACCGGGCTGCTGGGCAGCCATCTGTTGTTGGAAGCCGCTTTGCGCGGCAATCGGGTACGGGCCCTGGCCCGGGCCCACAGCGACCTGGACCGGGTTCAGGCTCTTTTCAACGGGTACGGCCGGGAGGCAGGTTCGGCTTGGAGCCGTGTCGAATGGGTCTATGGTGACCTGCTCGACATACCGGCCCTGGAACGAGCCCTGGAGGGGGTCGAACAGGTGTACCACTGCGCCGCGGTTATCTCCTTCGAACCCTCCGATTCGGAAACCCTGCTTAAGGTAAATTGGGAAGGTACCCGTAACCTGGTTGACCTGTGCCTGGCGCTGGAGGTTCCCAGGCTCTGTCATGCCAGTTCCATTGCCACCCTCGGGGGGATCGGCCCTGTGCGCACCGAAGAAGATGCCTGGGACGCCAACTTCGCCAGTGGCTACGCCGCCAGCAAATACATGGCCGAGATGGAGGTCTGGAGGGGGGCACAGGAAGGCCTCAGCACCGTGATTGTAAATCCGGGGGTGATATTGGGGCCCGGGTTCTGGGACCGGGGCAGCGGCCGTTTTTTTTCAGAAACAGCCTCCGGGCTCCGATTCTGCCCTCCCGGGGGCACCGGTTTTGTAGGGGTCGGCGATGTGGTGCGGGCCATGCTGGAACTCACCGAAACAGGGGTAAGGGACCAGCGGTTTATCCTGGTGGCCGACAACCTGAGCTATTGTGAGCTTATCGGGCAGATTGCCGCTAAGCTCGGGGTGGCAGCCCCGCAAAAAACGCTGAAAGGGTGGCAATTGAAAGTGCTCTGGAGACTCGACTGGCTGCGGGCGACCCTGGGCAGGAAGCGGCGCAAGCTGAGCAGGGCAACGGCCCGCTCCCTGCAACGCCGCCGCACCTACAGCAACGAGAAAATAAAGGCGCAACTGGGCTTTTCATTCAGACAAATCGACACCGTAGTCGAAGAGACAGCCCGGTACTACCTGAAGGCTCACCCCCGGCCTGCGAAGCATTAATCCTCTTCGGCCTTTTCTTCGGCTTGCTGTTTTTTCAGGTCGTCCCGGCCCTTTTCGTTCGCCCCCCTTACCACGTCATTGATGCTGTCGCGCTGGTGGGCCACCCGATCTTCGACGGCCTTGTATATCGCTTCGTATTCCACGGGCCGCGAGGCGTAATACAAATCGCTTTGCGTGAGCTGCAGGCTGTCGATGCCGTATTTTTCATAGACGAAAGCCATTACCGAAATCTCGCTGTTTTTCAGGGCCTTCGGATAACTGCCGTCGATAGCGTGAAGAACGGCGATATCGTACAGGATGTCTGCCATCCTGGTTTGGGGTATCAGGTTTTCGGGCCGGGGCACCTGTTGCTCGGCGCATCCCAGCACCAGCAACCCAAAGGCCATATAGTTCCAAAGCTGCCTCATCGGTTGAAGGTTAACCGCCGGGCACGGCGGCGATCTGAAACCCGGCCTTTTTCATAGGCCAGATGGCCGTTCACGAAGGTGTATAAAACGGCCGATTCAAAAACTTCCCCCTCAAAGGGCGACCACCCGCACTTGTACAAAATGTTTTCGCGCCCCACCGTCCAGGGCTGGTTTTCAGCCACCACAGCGAGGTCGGCGTAATACCCTTCGCGCAAGTACCCGCGGCGATCGATCTGAAAGAGGATTGCCGGGTTGTGGCACATTTTCTCCACAATCCTTTCGAGGGAAATATAGCCCTGCCGCCGCTTTTCCATCAGGGCAGGGAGAACGTGCTGCACCAGCGGGCCTCCCGAAGGTGCCCCGGTATACGGCTTCCGCTTTTCTTCAAGGGTGTGGGGGGCGTGGTCGGTGGCCAGCACATCGATGCGGTCGTCGGCCACGGCCTGCCAGAGTTTTTCACGGTCGTCGGCCGTTTTTATAGCCGGGTTCCATTTAATGAAGCTGCCCTTGCGCTCGTAATCTGCTTCGCTGAACCAGAGGTGGTGGATGCAGGCCTCAGCCGTAATCTGCTTCTCGGCCAGCGGCAGGTCGTTGCGGAACAATTCGGTTTCAATACCTGTAGACACATGGAAGACATGCAGCCGCGCCCCGGTCTGCCGGGCCAGGGCCACCGCCCGGCTCGACGAGAGGTAACAGGCCTCGGCGCTCCTTATTTTGGGATGGCACTCCATGGGGATATCGTCTCCGTACTTCTCCCGGTATGCCTCCAGGTTCCTGCGAATGGTGCCTTCGTCTTCGCAATGGGCCGAGATTACCAGGGGCGTGTTGCGGAAGATCTGCTCGAGCACCTTCTCGTCGTCTACCAGCATATTGCCGGTAGAAGACCCCAGGAATAACTTGACGCCCGAACAACTCAGGGGGTCGAGTCGTTTGAGCTCCTCCAGGTTGTCGTTTGTGCCCCCGAACAGGAAGGAATAATTGGCATGGGAAACTTCGCCGGCCCGGGTAAATTTTTCTTCCAGCAGCCTGATGGTAGTGGTCTGAGGCACTGTATTGGGCTGCTCCATAAAGGTGGTTACCCCGCCGGCCACTGCGGCCCGGCTTTCGGAAGCGATGTCGCCCTTGTGGGTGAGGCCCGGCTCGCGGAAATGCACCTGGTCGTCGATGAGGCCGGGCAACAAGAAGTGCCCTTCCAGGTCAATTACCCGGGCCCCCGGGTCTGCCAGGCCGGAGCCGATACGGGCGATAAATTCGCCTTCGATCAGCAGGTCGCCTTCGGTGATCCTGCCCTCGTTTACCAGTCGTGCATTTTTCAGCAGTATCCGTTCCATCTCAGAACCCGTTTCGTTTAAATAAGCTTCGGAGCTTCATACTCATTACGCCAAAGACAGCCTCCCAAACAATGGTTTTGCTCATCTTTGACTGCCCCTTTTCCCGGTCGGTGAATACAATCGGGACTTCTGCAATACCAAAGCCCTTTTTAAAAGCCCTGAATTTCATTTCTATCTGGAAGGCATACCCCACGAAGCGTACCTGGTCCAGGTCGATGCCTTCCAGCACCCTGCGGTGGTAGCAGACAAAGCCGGCAGTCGGGTCGTGCACCTTCATGCCAGTGATGATTTTGACGTAAAAGGATGCCCCGTACGAGAGTAACATGCGGTGCAGCGGCCAGTTTACCACGTTAACCCCTTTTTTGTAGCGCGACCCGACCGCGAGATCGGCTCCGTTCAGGCATGCCCGGTGCAGCCTGGGCAAGTCTGAGGGCCGGTGCGAAAAGTCGGCGTCCATTTCGAAAATATAGGTGTACGGGCGTTGCAGAGCCCACTTGAATCCTGCGATGTAAGCAGTCCCCAGGCCGGTTTTTCCCTGCCGCTCGAGCAGGTGCAGGCGGGCCGGAAATTCACCCTGCAGTTCTCGAACCTTCACGGCCGTTCCGTCGGGGGAAGCGTCGTCTACGATCAAAACGTCGTAAGGCCTGGGCAATTCGAAGACCGCTCGGATAATCGCCTCTATATTTTCAATTTCGTTAAATGTCGGGATGATAACCAGTCCTTCCGCCATGTAATCTTCCGATTTACCGGCAAAAATACCACTTTTAGGCCCTTGGATGTTACCCTTAACGCTTTTTTGTAGGTTAGGTTCCCGGCCACCGTTTTCCATATTTTGTACCTTTGGCACGTGGAACAGCCTATGAGAACAAGATTCCCGCAGTTATTGATCCTGGTGCTCGGGGGGTTGTTGTTGCTCAACCTGCTGCAGGCTGCTTTTACCGAGCTGCTCAACGACGAAGCCTACTACTGGTACTATGCCCAAACCCCGGCATGGGGCTATTTTGACCATCCTCCCATGGTGGCCTGGATGATAGCACTGGGCGGCCTGTTCGCCAAAGGCGAATTGGGCGTGCGCCTGCTGAGCTGCCTGATGGGCACGGGTACCCTGGCCCTGCTCTGGTTATTGATCGACCGTCCCGACCGCAGGAAATACCTGCCGCAACTCCTGGTGTGGCTCATTTCCATCGTGCTGGTGCACGCGTACGGTTTCCTGAGCCTCCCCGATACCCCATTATTGTTTTTTACAGCGCTCTTCCTGCTCGTGTACAGGGAATTCCTGCGCAGGCCTGGCTTTCTGATCGCCCTTGCAATGGGCGCTGTCATGGCGGCCTTAATGTACAGCAAGTACCACGCTGCCCTGGTTATCCTGGCCGTACTGGCCTCGAACCCCGCCCTGCTTCGCAACCGCTTCGCCTGGCTGGCATTGGCCGTATCCCTCCTTGCCTATCTCCCCCACCTGAACTGGCTGTATCAGGAAGAATTTGTATCGGTGCGTTACCACCTGTTCGAGCGCCCCAACCAAATGTACCGCTTCTCAGAATTTACCCTGGGATACTTCCTGAACCTGCTCGCCCTTTTCGGGTTGACTTTTCCCTGGGCCTACAAGAGCCTGTTTACCTTCCGGTCTGCCGACCGTTTTGACCGGGCCCTGGTCTTTATGACCTATGGCATTCTGCTGTTCTTTTTCCTCTCCAGTTTCCAGAGGCGGGTTCAAACCCAGTGGCTTATCGCGGTCTGTATTCCCATGGCCGTCATTGTGGGGCGGCAACTGGCCGAAAATGCAGTCCTTAGAAAATGGCTTTACCGGGCCGGGTGGGCAAACCTGGCCATAATGGCGTTTCTGCGGGTCGGGCTCGCGTACGAGCCTCTTTTCCCCATCCATTTCGAAACACACGGAAACAAAAAGTGGGTGCGTAGCCTGGAACAAGTGGCCGGAGATGCCTGGGTGGTCTTTGAAAACTCATACAGAAGGGCGTCCATGTTTTCGTTTTATTCGGGGAAGCCCAGCTTTAGCCTCAACAATGCCCATTACCGCAAGAACCAGTATTCCATAGATCAGTCAGAGGCCGCCGTTCAGGGCAAGAAGGTGTTCTACGACCCCGTTACCAATCGGGAAACCCCTTATTTTTATCAAAACCCGCTCGGGGAGCCTCAATACGGTTTTTTTATTGCGACTTTCAGGTCGTATCGGCAGTTGCGGGCCGGCATACTGCCCGACCCGCCTGGGGCGGCGGGCCAAATCGGGGAGTTCTGGGTTCACAATCCATATGACCATAATGTAGCCATTGAGGCCCTCCGTTTCGGGATTGCCTATTTGGATTCCTACAAAGACCTTTTGAAAGTCACGGAAGTCAAACCCATTGCTGGCGAAGCCTGGCCCGCAGAGCTTCAGCCGGGTGATAGCCTGTTGTTTTCCTTTACCTTTCCCGAGGAGAATGACCTCGACCCGAAATACCTCAGGGCGGTAATTAGCGAGTATGATTTGATTTGGGGACTTAATGGCGAAAGCCAGAAACTGCAGCCCTGATGGAAGCCCTGGACCGCACCGTTTTCTCAAATGACTGGATTACCGGTATTCTGTTGCTCAGCTTGTTGTGCATGGTTTTTGCCAAGGAACTGTTCTACAACCGCTTCCTGAACTTCATTATCCTGCCCTTCAATAACAAATACGTATTCCTGTATAATAAAAAGGGCCGGCTGCTCACCGGATTCCACCTGGCCCTATCCCTGTTTCAGGCGCTCAATATCGCCTTATTCATTATTCTGGCCGCACGGGCCTGGGGGCAGGAAACCTCCTGGGGCGACAGCCTGGCTTTTGCAGTTATATTGGGCGGATTACTTGCCTTTACGCTTCTGAAAATCGGCATGCAGCTGGTTACCGGGTATCTTTTTGAGCGCGAAAAGTTGATACACTCGCTCATCTTTAAGAAAATAAGCTATTTGAATTACAGCACCCTGGCCCTTTTCGGCTCCAACCTGCTACTGGCCTACCTGCTGCCGCAGTCTAAAACCATTGTTGTAATCGGTGTTTTTGTGGCCCTGGTGGTAAATATCATCGGCTGGATCACCATTTTGAAAATGCATCAAAAGTACCTGTCATCGCACTTTTTCTATTTTATTTTGTACCTTTGCGCTCTTGAAATCGCCCCTTTGGTGATCATTTCATCTGTGCTAAACTCTTGATTGTATGAAGGTAAAGACGATTCTGGTTTCACAACCGGAACCTAAAATGGAGAATAGCCCATATTCACGGCTTATCGAGAAAGAGAAGGTCAAGGTCGATTTCAGGCCCTTCATTCACGTCGAAGGAGTAGATGCAAAAGGGGTCCGCCAGCAGAAGATCGACCTGTCAAAATACTCTGCCATTATTCTGACCAGCCGCAATTCGGTAGACCATTTTTTCCGGATTGCAGAAGAGATGCGGTTTAAGGTGCCCGACACCATGAAATATTTCTGCCAGTCAGAAGCCGTGGCCTTTTACCTGCAGAAATACGTGGTGTACCGCAAGCGCAAAATTTATGTGGGCAAGCGCAACTTCCCCGAGTTGCTTCCCCTCTTTAAGAAATACAAAGACGAGGTTTACCTGCTGCCTTCTTCAGACGTACTCAAGCCGGCCATTCCGGAGACCCTGGAACAATCAGGCATCAACTGGACCCGGGGCATTTTCTATAAAACGGTAATTAGCGACCTGTCTGACCTGCGCGATGTGTACTACGACATCCTGGTGTTTTTCAGCCCTGCAGGAATTGAGTCGCTGCTTAAAAACTTCCCCGATTTCAAGCAGAACAATACCCGCATTGCGGTTTTCGGAAACTCCACCATTCAGGCGGCTACCGATGCCGGCCTGCGAATCGATATACAGGCGCCCACACCCGAGACCCCCTCGATGACCATGGCCCTTCAGAAATACATCAACGACGTAAACAAGAAATAACGGGCCTTTTGGCTTATAATACAGAAAGGGCTTCCCTGGCGGGAAGCCCTTTCTGTTTAGTGCGCAAAGCGCTGCGGGCCGCCCCGCCGTATTTCCTCGCTGGCACCAGCTTCGAATTTCCGGAAGTTTTCCCGGAAAGCGTTACTGAGTTTAAAGGCCGTTTTGTAATACGCTTCGTCGTTGTTCCAGGTTGCCCTCGGGCTCAGCAGGCTGGTGGGTACGCCGGGGCACTGCCGGGGCTGCGCCACCCCGAAAACGGAGTGGATGTGGTAGGTGTCGTACGTGTACAGGCCAAGCTGGCCACTCAGGGCGGCACGTATCATGGCCCGGGTGTACGAGAGCTTGATGCGGCTCCCTACCCCGTAGGGCCCTCCGGTCCAACCCGTGTTGACCAGCCAGACATTGGTGCCCGACTTTTGCATTTTCCGACTGAGCATTTCGGCATACTCGGCCGGGTGCAAGGGCATAAAAGGCGCCCCGAAACAGGCCGAGAAGGATGGTAAAGGTTCGTTCACGCCGGCCTCGGTTCCGGCCACCTTGGCGGTGTATCCCGAGATAAAGTGATAAGCGGCCTGGCTGGGGGTCAGGCGCGAAATGGGTGGCAGTACGCCAAAAGCGTCGGCCGTCAGGAAAAAGATGTGCCTGGGGTGCCTGCCCACTGACGGCTCCTGCCGGTTTTCAATATGGGTAAGCGGGTAACTCACCCGCGTGTTTTGTGTAATGCTCGTATTTGCGAAGTCGACCTTCCCGTCTTTATCGAGGATTACATTTTCCAGAATAGCGCCTTTTCGAATGGCTGCGTAGATTTCCGGTTCGTTTTCGCCAGATAGGTTAATCACCTTGGCATAGCACCCTCCCTCAAAATTAAAGACGGTATCGCGGGAGGTCCAGCCGTGCTCGTCGTCACCGATCAGCTTGCGGGTGGGGTCTGTAGACAAGGTGGTTTTTCCGGTGCCCGACAGGCCAAAGAATATGGCGGTTTCCCCGTCTTCGCCCACGTTGGCTGAACAGTGCATGGGCAGGGTGTCGCGGTACACCGGCAAGAGGAAATTCAGGGCCGAAAAAATACCCTTCTTGATTTCACCCGTATAGCCGGTACCCCCGATCAGGGCAATGCGCCGCGTAAAATTGAGGATGGCGAAATTGTGCTGGCGCGTACCATCCGTGGCCGGGTCGGCCTTAAAGCCGGGGGCGTTCAAAACAGTCCACTCGGCCTCGAAATCGGCCAGCTCGGCCCCGGTGGGACGCAGGAACATATTATACGCAAACTGGTTTGACCAGGGGTACTCGTTAATGACGCGGATACCCACGCGGTACTCGCGATCGGCACAGGCGAAGCAGTCTCTTACATAGACTTCCTGCTGGTTCAGGTATGCGACCACTTTGTCGTAAAGTCGGTCGAAAGCCTCCGGCTCAAAGGGCAGGTTTACCGGCCCCCACCAAACTTTCTTGCTGGTTATGGCATCGCGTACAATAAAACGGTCCAGGGGCGAACGGCCTGTAAACTCGCCTGTGTTGACCGCCAGCGCCCCTGAATCGGCCTGTTGCCCCATACCCTTTTCCAGGGTATGCTTGTGCAGGTCTGTAGCGGACAACTGGTAGTGGACGGCGGCAGGCGCCAAACCGTATTGGGTTAGCGAAATCGATTTCGTAAATGAACCAGGGTTGCTCATAAAGGTTTTTTTATCGTTTCTATCTGGATGGATCAGGCGCGTGAGGCGCCGGAATATTTTGAATAAGTGCCTACAAGGAGACCAGCCCAGGCGGCAATGAGAAAAAGCCCCCCAAGTGGGGTAACCCAGGCGATTGGTTTAAAATCGAGCCCGGTAAGCGATGACGTGCTCAGGGCGTAAATGGAGCCTGAAAAACAGCCCACGCCTGCCACTGCCAGGCCAAAGGCAATCTTGCGGGTGCGCCAAGGCAGTTTTTCGTTCAGGCCCAAAAAAAGCAGGAAAAAAGCGTGGTACATCTGGTACTGAACGCCGGTCTGGAAACTCTCCAGGGAAGCGGGCTGAAGTTGGTCGCGCAGGGCATGTGACCCCATAGCGCCCAGTATTACGGCCAGCAGGCCCAGCGCTGCTCCAACCCCCACCATTGTTTTGTTCATAACTATAGTCGGTAATTTTTTTACAAATGTAACATTTTGATACCTTCGTAAGGTTTAAATCCGATAAACTACCATATCCTATGCCCAGAAGGATCCTCATCGTGGGCGCAGGTAAATCGACCTCTTACCTGCTCCAGTACTTACTCGAGCATGCAGAACAGGAAAATATTTTCCTGGCCATAGCCGATAAAAATCCAGATGGTATTCCCCAAAACTTCCGGGAACACCCATTGTGCAAAATCCTCACCCTCGATATAGCCGATGCCGAAAAACGGCGGGGCGAAGTGGGCAAAGCCGAATTGGTTATCTCCATGTTGCCCCCGACCCTGCACCTCGAAGTGGCGCGCGATTGCCTGGAATTCGGTATAAACCTGGTTACAGCCTCCTATATAAGCGAAGGCATGAGGGCCATGGACCGGGAAGTGCGCTCGCGCGGCCTGATTTTCATGAACGAGATTGGCCTCGACCCCGGCATCGACCATATGAGTGCCATGCAGGTTATCGACCGTATCAAGGCCAGGGGCGGGAAAATGCTGCTTTTCGAATCTTTTACGGGCGGCCTGGTAGCCCCCGAGAGCGATACCAACCTCTGGAATTACAAGTTCACATGGAACCCGCGCAACGTGGTGGTAGCCGGGCAGGGCGGGGCTGCCAAATTCATACAGGAAGGCACCTATAAATACATACCCTACCACAAATTATTCCGGCGCACCGAATTTCTGGAAGTTGAGGGGTATGGTACTTTCGAGGCCTACGCCAACCGCGATTCTTTGAGCTACCGCGAAGCGTACGGCCTTCAGGATGCCCTTACCCTGTACCGGGGCACCATGCGCCGGGTGGGGTTTTCCAGGGCCTGGAATATTTTCGTCCAGCTCGGGATGACCGACGACAGCTATCGGATCGAGAATTCAAAGGGGATGTCGTTCCGCGAATTCACCAATTTGTTCCTCCCCTATTCCCCGACCGATTCGGTAGAACTGAAGCTCCGGCATTACATGAAAATTGACCAGGACGACATTATCTGGGGGAAATTGCTGGAAATAAACCTCTTCGACAAAAAGAGGCTGATAACGCAAGAAAATGCCACCCCTGCCCAAATCCTTCAGGAAATCCTGGAAGCCAGCTGGACCCTCGGACCCGAAGAGCGCGATATGATTGTGATGTACCACAAATTCGGGTATGAGCTAAACGGCAAAAAGTTCCAGCTCGATTCGAATATGGTGGCCCTGGGCGAAAACCGCCGCCTGACCGCCATGGCCAAAACAGTCGGCTTGCCAGCAGCCATGGCCGCCCTGCTCATCCTCAACAAGAAGGTGAAGGAGCCCGGGGTACAAATTCCCATCAGACGGGAAGTGTACGAACCGGTGCTGGCCGAACTCGGCAAGTACGGTATTTGTTTTAACGAATTCGAAGTCCCCTACCTCGGGTATAACCCCGAGTCGATCGCCATGTAGGGTTCGGGCCATTTGTGTTATCTTAGGCTGGCAAACCGGCTGTAATGAAAGCGAACCAGGGAACCCTCCATTTGGACGGAATCGACAAAAAAATTCTTCGATACCTGATGGAAGATGCCCGCACACCCATTTTGGAGATTGCGAGGCAGGTCGGCATTTCCGGGGCTGCCATCCATCAAAGGCTGCGAAAAATGGAGAAATCGGGCCTGCTGATGGGTTCCAAATTCGTGGTAAACCCGCGTGTGCTCGGATATACCACCATGGCGTACATCGGCATCTACCTCGACAAAGCCATGAGCAATCCCTATGCCGTAAAGGAACTTGAAAAAATCCCTGAAGTGCTGGAGTGCCACTACACCACCGGGAATTGGTCCATACTGGCAAAAGTGCTCTGCCGCGACAACGAACACCTCATGCACCTGCTCAATAAGAAGATCCAGCAAATTGAAGGGGTTTCCCGAACGGAGACCTTCATTTCACTGGATCAGCAAATCGATCGGCAGATCAGTATCTGAAATTTTTCCTAATCGCGGCCCCCGAATACCTGCATCCCCCAATACACAAGCGAGGCCAGGGCGCCAATAGCCGCAACGACATAGGTGCGAGCAGCCCATTTCAGGGCATCTTCGGAGCCGGCGTATTCCTGGGGCGTAACCACATTCTGGGTTTTGAGCCAGGCCAGGGCGCGTTTGCTGGCATCGTATTCCACGGGAAGGGTGATAAAGGAGAACAGGGTGGCAAAGGCCATCATCACCAGACCGGCCACGGCCACATAAAAGCCAAGGCCCATCCCGGAAGCGGCTCCCAGTATGAGTCCACCCATAACTACCCACATCGAAAGCCCGGAAGTAACGCTTACCACCGGCACCAGTTTGGAGCGCATGGTGAGCCACTCGTAGGCCTGGGCATGCTGCACGGCATGACCGCACTCGTGGGCTGCGACGGCTGCTGCGGCGGCATTGCGCTGGTGGTAAACCCCTTCGCTCAGGTTCACGGTTTTGTTTAAGGGGTTATAGTGGTCGGTCAGCATCCCTGCCGTGCTAACCACCTTTACATCGCGAATGCCATGGTCCTGCAGCATTTTTTCGGCTACCTCGGCCCCGCTCATGCCATTCTGCAAATGCACCTTGGAATAGTGCTTGAATTTGCTCTTGAGCCGTTGGCTCACCAAAAAGCTTACCAGGGCAATGGCTCCAATCAAAATATAATATCCTAACATGTTTCTTCTTTTTGCTTGAATTAAAATTAGGACATTTAAAGCAAAAATCCGGCCAATCTGGCCGGATCTGCATTGATAGCCCCGAGGAGGCGCTCTGCCTGACAGTTTTACCGGTCAGGCCATCGCGCCGGGTTGGCTCAAAAACGCCTCTCTGATCCCTTCGTATACGACTTCCCCCCCAACAATGTTGAGGCCTTTTTTCAGGGAGGGGTCTTCTGCACATGCCCTTTCCCAGCCTTTGTTGGCCAGGGCAAGCACATAGGGAAGCGTAACATTGGTCAGGGCCAGGGTAGAGGTGTAGGGCACGGCCCCGGGCATGTTGGCCACGCAATAATGCACCACATCATCTATAATGTATACCGGATTCTCGTGTGTGGTGGGGCGCGAGGTTTCCACGCAGCCACCCTGGTCTACAGCTACGTCGACGATTACCGTGCCCGGATGCATCAGTTTAAGCATGTCGCGTGTAATGATCTTCGGTGCCCGGCCTCCCTTTATCAGTACCCCGCCCACAATGAGGTCATGTGTTTTAACATGACGCCTTATGTTGTATTCATTCGAAAATTCGGTGATCACATGGCTGGGCATTACGTCGTTGATATAGCGCAGCCGCTTCATGTTCACATCGAGTATGGTTACGTGGGCTCCCAGACCGGCTGCCATTTTGGCGGCCTGCACTCCAACCGTGCCTGCCCCGAGGATCAGGACCCGCCCTGGTGGAACACCAGGAACACCGCCCAGAAGCACCCCTCGCCCCTTAACGGGTTTTTCCAAATATTTGGCCCCTTGCTGAATGGCCATCCTTCCCGCCACTTCCGACATGGGTGTCAGCAGCGGCAGGGTGCCATCTTCGTCTTCCACCGTTTCGTAGGCTATGCATACGGCCTTGCTTTCTATCATAGCCTCGGTAAGGCGTTCGCTTGAAGCAAAATGAAAATAGGTGAAGAGGATCTGTCCTTTTTGCACCAGATCATACTCTTCCCGAATCGGTTCCTTCACCTTTACGATCATCTCACTAAGGGTATATACCTGCCCTGCGGTATCGAGGATATGCGCCCCGACCTTCTTGTAATCGTCATCTGTAAAGCCGCTGCCCAACCCTGCCCCGGTCTGGATGTAGACCGTATGGCCTTTGTGTACCAGTTCGAGTACTCCGGCAGGTGTCATCCCGACCCGGCTTTCGTTGTTCTTGATTTCTTTTGGAATGCCGATGACCATTTTCAGATTGTTTATAGGTTATAACCCAAATATTCTTCAATTTTTATTCTTTTGAAAGAATAGTCGATAAAAAGAGGGGGTATGTTGACAAAAAACATATTTTTTTATGTTTTACCCCCTGTTATTTTAGGGGTAACTGCCGCTATAATATAATTATAGTAAATAAAGTATACTATTTTACGTCCTGATTGTCCTTTGCGGGGATCGAGCGTATTTTAGGTATAGGGGGGAGGGGGGTTAAACTCCGGGATGGCATATGTAACTTGCAGCAACATTGGGGTTCCTGACCCTGCAGAATTAAAAATGGCTCTGCACCTGCAGGATTTTTGCATTTTGGGAATGTATCTTGTACCCGGGGGAAAGGGGCGACAGCCCCGGGGTAAAAAGGCAGGTATAAAAAGTCAGGGGGCTCCCTCGAGACTACCCTACCACATTTACAATTTTGCCAGGCACCACGATCACTTTCTTGGGGGTACGCCCCTGCAGCTGCTCAATCGTCTTCGGATGGGCCAGGACGGCTTGCTCGACTTCTTCTTTGGAAAGTTCCAGGGAAAGCTCCAGGGTAAACCGCAATTTCCCGTTAAAGGAAATGGGGTATTCCTTGCTGCTTTCGACCAGGTGTTTTTCGTCCCATACCGGGTAGGGTGCCCGGGCGACTGACCCCACATGGCCCAACTTTTCCCAGAGTTCTTCTGCCATGTGAGGGGCATAAGGCTCAAGGAGTACAGCCAAAGGCTCGAGCACGGCCCGCTCGCGGCAGTTCAGTGCCGTGAGCTCGTTTACGCAAATCATGAAGGTAGACACCGAGGTGTTGAACGAGAACTCGGCGATGTCTTCAGTAACCTTCTTTATAGTCTTGTGCAGTATTTTCAGGCTGTCTTTGGAAGGGGCATCTTCCAGCACTTCAAAACTTCGATCGGCACCCTGGTGGTAGAGCCTCCAGAATTTTTTAAGAAAGCCCGACACTCCGCTCAGGCCGGCCGTATTCCAGGGTTTGGACTGCTCAAGCGGGCCCAAAAACATCTCGTACAGGCGCAGGGCATCGGCCCCGTGTTCTTCGCAAACCTGGTCGGGGTTTACCACGTTGTATTTGGACTTCGACATTTTCTCGACCTCGCGATCTACCAGAAATACCCCTTTTTCAGTCTTGAACTCCGCGGTCTGAAACTGGGGTTGCCAGGTCCTGACCCCCTCCATGTCGAGTTCGTCAGAGGCATTAACCAGGTTAACATCTACCCGGATAGGTTCAGTCTGCTCCCTGTCTGCAATTCCCTTGCTCACATAAGTCTGTGTTCCGGCAATGCGGTGTATAAAAGCACTCGTGCCCAGAATCATCCCCTGATTGATCAGTTTACGGGCATACTCTTCGGTAGGCACCCACCCGCGGTCAAACATGAAATGCTGCCAAAAGCGGCTGTAGAGCAAGTGGCCCGTGGCGTGCTCGCTGCCTCCAATATATAAATCTACATCTTTCCAATAGCCAATAGCCTCCGGGGAGACCAGAGCCTGGTCATTTTGCGGGTCCATATAGCGGTTAAAGTACTGGGAGCTCCCAGCCCAGCCCGGCATGGTGTTCAGTTCCAGGGGAAACACCGTCTTGTGGTAAATGCGGTCGTTGGCAACCACGGCTTCTTTTTGGGTATCCCAGGCCCAGTGGGTGGCATTGCCCAGGGGCGGCTCGCCCGTTTCGGTGGGCAGGTATTTTTCGACCTCGGGCAGTTCAAGGGGCAGGCAGTGTTCGGGGATCAGGCGCGGCAGGCCCTGGGCGTCGTAGTACACCGGGAAGGGTTCCCCCCAATACCGCTGCCTGCTGAAAACGGCGTCTCGAAGGCGGTAGTTCACCGTACCCTTGCCCTGTCCTTTGGCTTCAAGGGCTTCGATAACCTTCAGGGAAGCGTCTTTTTGCCCCATCCCGCTGATGAAACCGGAATTGGCTATCACGGCTGAAGCCTTGTCTTCAAAGGCCTCCTCTTCGACAGATACCCCCTCGAAGATATTAGGGATGGGGATCTCGAAATGCTTTGCAAAATCGTAATCGCGCTGGTCGCCACAGGGCACTGCCATTACGGCCCCGGTGCCATAGCCGGCCAGCACATAATCGCCGATCCAGACCGGTACCTGCTCGCCGGTAAACGGATGGGCCACATATGCCCCTGTAAAAACCCCTGAAACCGTTTTCACGTCGGCCATGCGCTCGCGTTCCGAACGGCGTGCAGTAGCTTCGACATAAGCCTCAACGACCTTCTTCTGGGCCGGGCTGGTAAGCCCAGGCACCAATTCGTGTTCGGGAGCCAGGGTCATAAAGCTCACCCCGAAGATGGTGTCGGGCCGCGTGGTAAAGACTTCAATATCGAAAGACGCCGGCTGATGCGCGGCAGGCACAGTCTTAAAGATTACCGATGCCCCTTGCGACCGGCCAATCCAGTTGGTCTGGGCATCTTTGAGCGGTTGCGGCCAGTCGATGGCAGCCAGGCCTGCCAGCAGGCGCTGTGCATAAGCCGTAATGCGCATCATCCACTGGGTCATCTTTTTGCGTACCACCGGGTGCCCGCCCCTTTCCGAAACGCCGTTCACCACCTCGTCGTTGGCCAGTACCGTGCCGAGTTCGGGGCACCAGTTCACCTCGGCCTCGGCCAGGTAGGTCAGGCGGTATTTCAGAAGCATTTGTTGCCTTTCGGCCTCGCTCCAACCTTTCCAATCGGCTGCAGAGAAAGCAGGGGCGTCTGCATCGCAGGCGGCTCTGACCCCGGTATTCCCGCCTTTTTCGAAGGCAGTCACCAACGTCTCTATGGGCTCGGCTTTATCAGCGGCGCGGTTGTACCACGAATCGAACAACTGCATAAAGACCCACTGGGTCCAGTGGTAATAGGCCGGGTCGGAGGTGCGCACCTCCCGGCTCCAGTCGTATGAAAACCCAAGGCGGTCGAGTTGCTCCCGGTACCGGTTGATGTTGGTTTCGGTGGTCAGGGCGGGGTGCTGCCCGGTCTGGATGGCGTACTGTTCTGCCGGAAGGCCGAAGGAATCGTACCCCATGGGCTGCAACACATTGTATCCCTGATGGCGCTTGAAACGGGCGTAAATGTCGCAGGCGATATACCCCAGCGGATGCCCCACGTGCAACCCGGCCCCGGAAGGGTAGGGAAACATGGTTAAGGCGTAGTATTTCGGTTTGTCTGAGGGAAATTCGGCCCGAAAAGTCTGATGTTCAGCCCAAAATCGCTGCCATTTGGCCTCTATTTCCTTAAAATCGTAACGCATGTTGCAGGGTGCTTCGGCGGGCCGGGCGGACCGCTTATTTATTCGGGGCAAAAATAAGGGGAATCCGTTTACTTTCCTATTTTTGAAGTGAACTCCCGGGTGGGTTCGCGAACTTGTGTGGTTATGAGCAAATCCTTTGAGCGCTATCAGAAGCGAAAATTGATTTCTTCCTATTTCTCGGTGACCCTCAGCATTGCCCTGGTCTTGTTCCTGATGGGCATCCTGGGGCTGCTCGTGCTGAATACCCAGAAACTGGCCGACCACTTCAAGGAGCAAATTACCATTTCGGTATTCTTCAAAGACGCTGCCAAGCAGGTAGAGATTGACCAGCTTCAGAAAAGCCTGGTTATGGCCTCTTATACCAAGTCGGCCGTCTTTGTTTCCAAGGAAGAGGCCGCAGCCCAGCACAGCGAGGAAATCGGCGAGAACTTTATGGACTTTCTGGGGTATAATCCCCTGAAGAATTCCATTGATGTGCAGCTGAATGCTGCCTTTGTCTCGCCTGTGCAAATCGATTCGATCGCCACAGACATCGGCAAACGCTCATTCGTGGAAGAAGTGAGCTACGACCGGCCCACCATTGCCCTGCTCACCGAAAACGTGAGGCGCATTGGCCTGGGCATTCTGGTTGCTTCAGCCGTTTTTACGCTTATCGCCGTTTTGCTGATAAACAGCTCCATCAGGCTGTCTATTTACTCCAAGCGATTCATTATCAAAACCATGCAAATGGTTGGGGCCACCAAGGCTTTCATCAGGAAGCCCTTTATCTGGACCAACCTGAAACTCGGCATGCTGGGCGGGTTATTGGCACTGCTCGGCCTGTTTGCCCTGCTTTATTCCCTCGACCGGAATTTTCCGGGACTCGGTTTCCTAGACGACGTACTCTCGCTGACCCTCCTCTTTGCCGGGGTGTTCGTACTCGGAGGCCTGATATCCCTGGTCAGTACTTTTTTCGCCACACAGCGCTTCCTGAACCTGCGCACCGACGACCTCTACTATTGAAAATGTCCGCAGCCAGCCGCTTCCCAATTAACACCGCTTTGCGGAAAAGTTCGGCCGAGATATGTACCTTTGTCTTATGAGCAGCAAGCAGTCAACCTCAGGTAACCCGAAAACCCCGCGCGAATTTATTTTCGGTCCCCAAAACTACCTCTGGATGTTTATCGGGCTCGCCCTTATCGCCCTGGGCTATATTTTGATGTCGGGAGGCGGAAGCGACGACCCCAATGTCTTCAATCCGGAAATCTTCAGTTTCCAGCGCATCCGTCTGGCACCTGCCCTGGTCCTGGCAGGCCTCGGCTTGCAGGTTTACGCCATTCTCCGGTCTCCTCACAAAAAGAAATAACACGCATTGGAACTCATCGATGCCATCATTCTGGGAATCGTTCAGGGCCTGACCGAATTCCTGCCGGTATCTTCCAGCGGCCACCTGGAACTGGGCAAGGCTCTGCTCGGCGAGCATTCCTTACCCGAAGAGAGCCTTCTTTTCACGGTGGTTCTGCACTTTGCAACCGCCCTGAGTACCCTGGTCGTATACCGGCGCGACGTCTGGGAAATTTTTAGCGGCCTGCTGCGTTTCCGCGACAATGAGGAAACCCGCTTCGCCCTGAAGATTGTTTTGTCTATGATTCCGGCCGCCCTGATCGGCCTGTTTTTCGAAGCCGAGCTTGAATCGTTCTTCGGGGGCAATGTGGCGTTTGTGGGCGCCATGCTGCTTGTAACCGCTGCCCTGCTCTTCCTGGCCGACCGGGCCAAGAAAACACACCGGCCCGTCTCCTTCCTCGATTCAGTCATTATCGGCGTGGCCCAGGCAATCGCCATGCTGCCGGGTATCTCGCGCAGCGGGGCTACCATAGCCACCTCAGTATTGCTCGGGGTCGATAAGCGCAAGGCCGCCCGTTTTTCCTTCCTCATGGTGGTTCCCCTAATTCTGGGTAAAATCGCCAAAGATATGCTGGGAGGGGAGCTGAGCCTCGAAACAGCCAACCTCGTGCCCATGTCGGCCGGATTTGCCGCAGCATTTCTCTCTGGCCTTCTGGCCTGCACCTGGATGATACGCCTGGTTCGCAACAGCAAACTCTCCATTTTTGCCGTATATTGCCTTCTGGTGGGCATCGCAGCCATTGTCATCGGCCTGCGCGTGCTGCCCTAAAGATGGATACCCAAAAATTGCCCATTGATAAAAACGCCTATCTCGAGGGGCAGGTCCTGCTCATCGACAAACCCTCTTCCTGGTCGTCTTTTCAGGCCGTAAATGCCGTAAGATGGGCCCTTAGGCGGGCTTTCGGCCTCAAGAAAATTAAGGTAGGGCACGCCGGCACCCTCGACCCACTGGCTACCGGCCTGCTCATTTTATGCACCGGAAAAAGCACCCGCCGTATTGCCGAACTACAGGGCATGCCCAAGGAATATACCGGTACAATTCACCTGGGGGCCACCACAGCCTCATACGACCTGGAAACCGAGCCCAGCGAGCAACTCCCCACAGCGCACCTTACTCCCGAAATGCTGGAGGCCGCCACTGCCCGCCTGACCGGCGAAATTACCCAGCAACCTCCGGTTTTCTCGGCCATCAAAAAGGACGGCAAACGGTTGTACGAGTACGCCCGAAGCGGGCAGGAAGTGGACGTCCCCTTCCGGACAGTACAGATCGAGGCCTTCGAACTGACGCGCATCGCCCTGCCCGAGGTAGCCTTCCGCATCCGCTGCAGCAAGGGCACCTACATCCGCTCCCTGGCCCACGATTTCGGTCAGGACCTGGGCACCGGTGCCTACCTTTCGGCCCTGAGAAGAACCAAAATAGGTCCTTATACCGTAGATAAAGCAATTACCCCCGATGCCTTCAAAGCGGCGCTGCGTGAGGCCGGGCTTGAAATCTGACACCCCGCGAGGGGCCAGAAGGGGGTGCAGTCATAAAATAATTTAGGTAATTCGCGGTTATAGCCTTATGAACCTGACCCGTCCGCAACTGGCTTTGTTGATTACGGCCTTTTCCATGGGAATCGTGGTGTTGACCCTGTTCAACATCCACCTGAATTCGACCGTTGAGGAGGAGTATGTCATCGAAATGAGCCTGGCAGACGAAGAGCTCGAGGCCCTTCTCGAAGAGAAGGAAAAACTGGAGGAAGAACTGGCCCAGGCTGATCCCATCAAAAGCCACATGGCCCTGAACGAAACGGCCAAACCAACTTTTGGCAACCCGGAACCCCTTAAAACGCTGGACCAGCTGCTGGCTGAACGGGAGGCAAACGCTGAATCGGCTTCAAACGAAGAACTCACCGATAACGGGGAGTATTCGAGCCAGCTGCAGGAGTTGGCCAAAAAGAGGGAAGAGAGCAAACAACTCCTGGGAGAACTGGAGGCCGAAAAAAAAGAATACACCCATTACCAAAAAGAAAAACGCACTTCGATTACCTACTCCCTGGTAGACCGGAACGCCTATGAATTGCCACCCCCCATCTACACCTGTATCGAAGGAGGCAAAGTGGTTGTCAACATCACAGTAGACCAGCTCGGGTACGTACTTTCCGCCGATTTCAACGAGAGCAGCTCTGGCACCTCCAATGGGTGCCTGGTAGAAATGGCCATCCAGTACGCCCTAAGAGCCCGTTTCAGCAAATCGGATCGTGCCACCCAGAAAGGCACCATCACCTATCTTTTCCAAAGTAAGTAAGGCCACCAATTCTGAAAGAAGCGCCTGCCCCCTGTCGCGGTTGTACCACCGTTGCATGGTTTCCCGCAGCTCCGGGCTAAGGGTGCCGTGCTGTTCCTTATACTTCCTGACCATCCTCATGAGAACGGCCGGCCTGGGGCCCCAGCTGGCCTGTACCTCCAGCGAATCGGGGTCAAGCACGAGCAGCTTGGGAATTGCCAGGGCGCCTTCGGTCCGGTAGCGGTCAATGAGGTCGGGATGTGCGTCGCGCAGGGCAATGCGCAATTCAATGTTCGGAGAACTGCTGGCAAAGGCCTGCAGTACAGGAAGTACCGGAGCGGCGTCTCCGCACCAGCTTTCGGTCAGCACCAACCAGATTTGGGGCCGCACCCCTTGCGACAACCAGCTGACCGTGGTATCGGGAAGTTTGAATTGCTTTTCCCAGCGACGCATTCGCCGGTGGTTCAGCTGGGTATAGTCGATATAGGCCTGAGAGGGATTAGACCCTGTAGTGGTCTGTGCTGCGGCGTGCCCGGCGACCAACTCGCGGTAGCCTTCGTAGCTGTACGAGCTATCCAGGGCCTGTTTGACCAGATTTCGCCCGTATGCGGGGCCTTTGCTTTTAGATTCCATACCCAGTACTGCCGGCGTCGCGCCGGATGTTAGACTCCCTTGGTAGGTCGAAGTGTGTAAACCTTACACCGGTGCAGGTCATGGTGTGCTTTCAGGGTTAATTGCCAGTACCTGGAACAGTTTGGCCTGGGCCATCAAATACTTGTTCTGAACCTCATTGGCTTTGAGTCGGGCATCAATCAGGGCGCGTTCGCGGCTGTTGATCAGGAACAGGGAGCTCTCGCCAAACCCAAACTTGCGGTCTTCGGCCTGCAGAAGGCGTTCATAGTTGGCCACTATATCGGCAATCAACACATTCTGCCGCTCGAAGGAAGCCAGTTCGTAGCGGATGGAAGATACCTTGTTTCGGATGCTCAGCCGGGCATTGTCGCGCTCCAGGAGCGCATCCTGCAGCTTGAACTGTGCCATTTTCAGCGCTCCGCGCTCTTTCCGCAGGAAGAGTGGCATACGAAAGCTCAGGCCGCCCTTGTACTGCTGGGTTTCAAAAGATGAGATGCGGTCTGGCGTCTCGGTCAGGAAATTGTATTCCAGGTTTATCTCGGGAAGCAACTGGTTTACCTTGAGCCGTTTTTCCACCTCCAGGCCCCGAATCTTATAATCGAGGGAAAGCAGCTTGGGGTGTGTGGCAAGGTCGAGGGTATCGGGGTCGCTCGGGCCGAGCCTTAGGCCCGATGCCACCCCTGGGTCGGTCTGCGGTTGCACCGCCTCGGCCAGCTCCAGCGGCACGTCGCCTTCGGCCCACAAATAATTCGAGAGGTTCAGCACTGCTTCGCGCAGGCGAACACGGGCCTGCTCCAGGCTCAGGGCCCGGTTTTCGTAGGCAATTCTGGCTTCGACAGTATCAATGGCGGCGAGTTCGCCGGCCAGGGCGCTTTGGCGGATTCCCTGCAGGCGGCGTTCGGCGTTGGCGACAAACCGGCTGTAAACCTGTTCGTCCCTGTAGGCCTGCAGCCAGTCGAAATACGTGGCGGAGGCATCAAAAAGGACCTGGTTGATCATCAGGTCACGGTCGGCAAGGCTTTGCTGCTCAAAATACCGGGCTTTTCTCAGGGTGGCCATACGCTCGTTAGTCCAGAGTCCCTTTGCCAGCGAGACCGATACCCCGGCACTGTACAGCCCGTCTGCCGGCACGGTTTCTGCCGGGTTCAGGTAATCGCCTTCGTTCTGTTCGAACTGGCCTTTGAATTCAACGCCATACCAGGTCGGTATCTTGAAGGCGGCGTTGAGCCGGTCATAATAGGTGCTGCCCTGGAAGTCCTTCCGGCTGTAGTCTACTTCGAGCTTGGGGTCAAAGCCCCCCCTGGATTGCTGCAGCGCGGCCTCCCCGGCCACGGCCACAAGCCGGGCCTGCCGTGCTATCGGATGGAACTGCCTGACCCGGGCCAGGTAGGCCTCGAAGTCGAGCAACAGGCTGTCTTGCTGGCCCTGGAGCTGCATGGCACCGGCAAGGAGCAGAAGCATAAATTTCAGAGCAGGTCTCATTTTTTTGCAGAGGTTTCAGAAGATGCCGGATTTTGGTAATAGTTTGGGGGGAAGCCATTGAGCTGCCTCCAGAGTTCAAACCAGATAGGTACGTCCTGAAGCAGTGCCAGGGAGCGTGCCCCGGAACCCACGCGTATCTCTTTGGGCCAGGGATGATCGTCGGCATCGGGGGCGATCAGGATGCGGTATTTTCCGTTCGGGCTGATATAGGTTTCCTGCGCCACTACCTTACCCCCGTAGGTTCCGTACGAAACATTGGGCCAGCCGCTGAACACGATGGCGGGCCAGCCGTCAAACTGGATACGCACTTTTTCCCCAAGGTGTACCAGGGGCAGGTCTATGGGGTCAACATAAGACTCCACGGCCAGGTCGATTTCGGTGGGCATAATACTCACCAGGGCGTCTCCTTCTTTAAAGGTTTCCCCTATGCCCGATTGCAGCGCCTTGTTCACAATCCCGCTCTGGGGGGCCCTGATATAATGGAGGTCAGATCGCTTCTGGTAATTGGCGAACTCGTTCTCGAGCTTGGTAACCTGCGCCTCCGAATCGAATTGGGAAGACTGGGCGGTGTAAAGGTCGCTCCTCGCTTTGGATATCTTGTCGGTGTACTCGGCCTGTACCCGGCCAATTTCCACCTCAGCGTTAATTACCTCGTTGCGACTGGCCAGCAATTTGTTTTCCTGGGAGATGAGCTTTGCCTGCGACTCCTGCAACTTCAGGCGTTTATCCTCCACATCGGTCACGGCTTTCAGGCCCTCATCCTGAAGCTGGCTGGTGCGGTTATACTGCCGCTCGGCTATGGTGAGCTGGGTGTGGGCTGCCTCCAGTTCAATGCTGTCGCTCTCAACCTTCAAATTGGCCTGAATAAGCTTGTTCCTCGATTGCTGCAACTTGAGGTCACGCTCGTTTGCCAGGGCTCCGATCTGGGTCTGCAGGGCCCCCACTTTCTCCTGATAGGAACCTACCGAGCGGCTTTTGGCATCGATCTGCAGCTGGGTGCGTTCGACCAGCCTGGGATCGAAATACTCGTTTTTTACCTCCGAGATAAAAAGAATGGTATCTCCCTGCTCCACAAAATCTCCTTCCCGCACAAACCACTTTTCAATGCGGCCCGGAATCGGGGATTGGACCGTCTGTGGGCGCTGGTTAGGCTGCAGGGTGGTCAGGTATCCGTTCCCGCTTATGGTCTGGGTCCAGGGCAGGAACAAGATGACCACCACCAGGCCGGAAAAGACCAGCAAAAGACGGTTGATATACCCGTAATGCTTATTGTGGAAAACCTTGCGGGCAGCCTCATAGCTGCTCAGGTCCACCCTCCGGTTTAGCTTGTTTTCTGTTATGTTCAGCATGGTCTGCTCAGTTTACGATCTGTCCGTCCTTCATCTGTACGACCTGGCCGCAGCAGGGTGCCCAGTCGGGGTTGGTGCTCACTACGATCATTGTCCACCCATTGGCAGGGTCGGTAAGGAATTTCATGATGCGATTTGCTTCCTCTTTCTCGAACTGGTCCAGGGGGTCTTTGAGGATCAGCAACCGGGGCCTGTGAATGACGCTGCGTGCCAGCACAATCTTCTTGGCCACCGTATACGGAATTTGCCGGCCCTCAGGGTAAAGCATGGTTTTAATTCCTTTGGGCTGCTCCTGTACGAATGAAAGCAGGCCGGTCTGTTCCAGGGCCCAATACACCCGTTCAATGGGGATATCGGTATCGCCGAAGGTGAGGTTGTCGAGAATGGTGCCTTCGAAAGGCGATTCCTCGGGCAGGGACTGGCCGATAAGCGCCCGGTAATGACTCAGCAATATGCCTTTCAGGGAAACATTGTTCACGAAAATGCGGCCCGAATCGGGTTCCAGCACCCCGGCAATAAGGCGAAGCAGGGTGGTCTTTCCCGAACCGCCCGGGCCCTGTATCAGGGTCGTGGTGCCGGGTTTAAGGGTCAGGGAAACTCCGTCTACCACATTGCGAGAACCATCTGGATTCCTGTAGGTGACCTTATCGAGTACGACCCCCAGTGCGTCTTCGTCGCCAAAGGGCTCTTCTCCTTCCTGGGGTTCCAGCTCCTTGTCTACCACCTGTCCCAGCTTCTCCAGTGAAGTGAGCAGGTCGTAAAAGGTTTCGAGGCCCATGATTAACTTTTCTACTGAACTGATTACCAGCAGGATGATGATCTCGGCCGCCACGAATTGCCCGATATTCATCTCCTGGTTTAGCACCAGCAACCCGCCGATGAGCAGCAGTCCGGCAGTGACCAACAGCTTGAAGCCAATCATCTGGACGAACTGGACCACCAGAACCCGGAAGTGACCTTCGCGGGCGTCGAGGTAAGCACTCACCAGGCGATCGTTCTTGTCCAGGGCATGCGACGTCTTCCCGGAAAGCTTAAAACTGATTACCGATCGGGCCACCTCCTGTATCCAGTGGGCCACCTTGTATTTGTATTTTGATTCCTCCAGGCTGGTTTCAAGCCCCTTCTGGGCTGTAAACTTAAAAACCACATAGATCAGCATCACCAGCAATAACCCGTACAGGATAAAGAACGGATGGTAGAAGGACAGCAGCAGCAGGCCCAGAATTATCTGCAACAGGGCCGCCGGAAAATCAACCAGGATCTTGGAGAGCGACTTTTGCACGGTCAGGGTGTCAAAAAACCGGTTGGCCAGCTCAGGGGGATAGTAATCTTCCAATTCACTCATTTTAATTTTCGGAAAACGATAGGTGAATTCAAAGGACGAACGCATAAATATCTTCTGCTGTAGGTTTTCGATAATCCGGATCTGCATGAGTTGCAGCAACCCCACAAACCCGACTCCAAGGGTTACCAGCACGACCAGTACGATCCAGGAAGTACTGACCTGGGCTCCCTGAATCAGGTTGATGATCGCCTGTATCCCCAGGGGGAGCGACAGGTTTACCAACCCGGCGAAAATAGCGTAATAGAAAATCTGGAAAACATCCCTCTTTTCGAGGCTCAGCAACCCTATCAGGCGTTGCCAGGCGGTATAGATGTGTTTAGTCATTGGCGGCAGCAGTAACGGTGGAGAAGACCAATTGTCGGAAAAAAGTACCGTGAGCCCCTGGATCGGTGCAATCGGTCAGAGATGGAAAATGGGCTTGCAGGAAATATTGATGCAGGGAGGACGATAAAACGGTACTCGCCAGGCTCAGGGCGTAGGGGTACTGCGGGCAGCATGCGCTGATCATCTGCCCGAATCGCCCTACCAGGCGTTTGTAGACTTCAAAGTAGCCCTCCTTGTTTTCCTGATCGACCTCAGCGGTCAGAAAAGGCTTGAAGTGCTCATTTACCACGATATTGTTCAGGGCCACTTCGTCTATATACGCAAAAGTCGGGTCGGCTTCTACCTTTTGGGTGAGGACCTCGAGGGCCTTATCCAGCCTTTTTCTGGGGTCTGCAATGCTGTTGGTCATCAGCACCAGCCGGTACTCCATCCACCCCCAATACCACGAGTTCAGGTAAATGAGGAATTTGTGTTTGTTCTCAAAGTACCGATAGATCGAACTCTCGTTCGAACCGATACGCTCCCCGAGTTTTCGGAAAGTGAAGCGTTCAAACCCGGTCTCGGAGATGAGCTGTATGCCCTGTTCCACAATGCGCTGGCCCAGGTCAGAAGATTGCGGATCCTTGACGAATACCTTCGGGTTGATAACGATCCGGAGGTTCTTTAACAAGTCTTGCATGGTCAATAGTTTGTGCAAACATAATAGTATTACTATCGTTTTTCAAGTCTTTAACTATTATTTAACGATAGTTTATATTTTATTTTCCGATCTTTGATAGGGAATCGACAATTTGACGAGCTATTTTTATCATTTAATCAAAATATTATGAGAATATTGGTTTTCATCTCGATTTTAGCCCTTTTACTCCCACTGGGCACGGCTAATGCACAGCAGCCTCAGGTTACAGAAGGAATGGTCCTGGAACTGGTTAAGCCCGATGGCGATTTCCAGCACCTGCAAGTGCCGCGTAAAAACTTTATCATAAAACAGGGGGGCATTGCCAATATGCACGCCCTGAACGGCAACCATGTCGTGGTTGAGCAGGTACAGCAATTGGGAGACCAGCATACTGTTGTTGTCAGGCGCCTGGACGGGCGTAAATTTTTCCGCGTCTATCCGACCCTTACGGCGCACTGGCCTGAGGCCCTGCAATCCGGCGAGCTCCGCCCCGTCAATTAGGTACGCGCATCCATTTTTGGGCTACCTTTAGCCTATGGAGAAACACAGATGCGGATGGTGCCTGGGCGACCCTTTATACGAAGCCTATCACGACCAGGAATGGGGTGTGCCGGTACGCGACGACCAGACCCTTTTTGAATTCCTGACACTGGAAACCTTTCAGGCAGGCCTCAGCTGGATTACTGTGCTGCGCAAAAGGGCACATTTCCGTAAGGTTTTTGACGCATTCGACTTTCACAAGGTGGCCGCTTACGATCAAGCCAAGGTAGAGGCCCTGCTCGCAGACCCCGGTATTATCCGCAACCGACTGAAGGTGGCAGCCGCCATTTCGAATGCGCAGGCTTTTCTGAAAATCAGGGAAGAATTCGGGAGTTTCTCAGACTACATCTGGGGCTTTACAGGTGGGCGCCCCATCAAAAATGCCGTGGCCGATTACAAATTGGCCCCCGCCACTACAGAACGCTCCGACCAGATCAGCAAAGACCTGAAGAAGCGCGGTTTTAAATTTGTCGGCAGTACGGTAATCTACGCCCATATGCAGGCTACCGGGATGGTAAATGACCACGAGGTAAGGTGTTTCCGCTATGAGGAAGTTTGAATGGGTTTTGCTGCTCGGGCTATGGCTCTTCCCCCTGACAGGACTTGGACAGCCCCGGGCCGAAGGGGCACACAGAATACGCAAAGTACAATTTCCGCAGGCGGCGCTGGAGCTCCTTGAGCCTTTTACTAACGATGCTCGCAGCATCCGATTCTATCGCGAAGGCGAAGGCGACCGGGTCGGTTTTGCCGCCCGTTTCCGGAAAGACCGGCTCACCTACCGGGTTGATTTCGATACGGCGGGGGGCCTGGTGCTGGCCGGGCTTAGTGTTCGCCCGATAGACTTGCCACAGGAAGCCTGGGGCCGTATCCAGATCTGGCAGGACGCGCGGTTCAGCGCTAGCCGGGTTCGCGATATCTGGCAGACCTACCCGCGGTTGGCCTTCCACACAGATGGGGATACCTTCCGCACTGCCTTTCAGAACCTGCTCGTGCCGCAACTGCGCTATGAAATCGTCCTGCAGGTTCGTTCCGGCGATACCCGGGGCACCTACCGGGCCATTTTCGACAGCGAAGGAAATTTCCTGGAGCTTGTTCAGGTGGCGCCTCCCAACCACGAGCACGTTTTGTACTGACGCCGCCGGGCCTTCAAAACGCCCCCCTGATCATGGCCAAAAATTCCGCTCGCGCAACGGGCCCTGCTCCCAGGCTGGCCAGGTGCGGCGTGTACATCTGGCAATCGATCAACCGGCACCCCCTGTCTTCCTGCTCGCGTACCATCTGAATAAAAGCGGCTTTGGAAGCGTTGGATACCCTGCTGAACATACTTTCCCCGCAGAAAATACCGCCGAGTTCCACTCCGTACAGGCCGCCTGCCAGCTGATCTCCCTGCCATGCTTCATACGATACGGCATAGCCCAGGCGATGCAGTTCGGTGTAGGCTGCAATCATCTGTTCCGTAATCCAGGTGCCGGGCTCCCCCTTCCTCAGAATATGGGCACATGCCCTGATCACCTCGGGGAAGCGCTGGTTTTTCGTAATGGTAAAATCGCCCCGCTCAATTATTTTGGACATGCTCCTGGAAACCTTTAATTGTTTCGGGAACAATACCATCCTGGGGTCGGGGCTCCACCAGAGAATAAGGGAGTCGTCGTTAAACCAGGGGAAGATGCCGCTTCGGTAGGCCAACAGCAACCGCTCGGGGCTCAGGTCTCCCCCAGCAGCCAGCAAGCCTTCCGGCCCGGAAGCCTCAGGGGGAGGAAAAGCGAGGGCTTCGCCCAGGAACCGAATGGGATGGCGCGCTGCAGACATAGCTCCTTTTTGCTAAGGTAGCGCCCCGCCTACCACAAAAGCAAGCCCCCCAGAAAGATGCAGGTGCCGGCCACCATGAAAAGCAGGGAATAAGGCAATATCTCGCGTGCCTTGAGCCGCGTAATCGCAAGAAGCGGCAGGGCCCAGAAAGGCTGCAGCATATTGGTGAGCTGGTCGCCATATGCCAGCGCCATGAGGGCCTTGGCCAGGGGAACGTTCAGGTCCAGGGCAGCCTGCATGATGATCGGTCCCTGCACCGCCCACTGCCCTCCGCCACTGGGAATAAACACGTTCACCAGCCCGGCGCTCAAAAAGGTATAGATCGGATAGCTGGTCTGAGTGCCGATCGCTACAAAAAAATCGGAGATTACGCGAATCAGCCCGCTGTCTGCCATAACGCCCATGATCCCGAAATAGAGCGGAAACTGGATCAGGATTCCGGCAGTGCCACCGATGGCTGCGGATACTGCCTTTCCAAACCGCCTGATGTTCCCGTGCAAGACCACACCCAGACCCAGCATAAAAAAATTGAGCATGTTCGGGGTCAGGTCAAGGCTTAGCAATCTGGACAGGTATTGCAGAAAGAAGGCTGTAAGGATTACTGCCCCGAAAAGCCAGGCTACCCAGGGCGAATAATCCAGTCGTTCGGCGCCCGTGGCCTCAGGTTCTTCCTTGACTTTCCCGCCGAAATCGGGGAGGTCAATGGGGGTGGCAGCAGTTTTTTTTCCGAGGTAAAAGGCCATTGCGCTCAACACCAGGAGCAACACTGCCGACACGCCGAGATTGGCAGGGGCGAAGATGGTGTCGGCCGTGGGGATGCTGGAGGGAAGCCGGGCCAGGGTCTCAGCCGGCACCACTCCCGTCAGCAGGTCGGTGATATGACCGGGCTCTGAGGCCTTGATAGCCGCCGAACCGCTTATGCCCCCGTTGAAAACCATCAGCCCCAGGTACCCGCAGGCACCGATCAGGGGGTAATTAAGTGGAATGCCCTGACGGGAGGCATGCTCCCCCACTTTCCGCGCCAGAATGGCCCCGAAAATGAGGCCCAGCCCCCAGTTGAACAGGGCCACAACCACCGTGGACGCCGTAACCAGCAGGGCAGCAGAGGCCCCATCGCGCACCAGGCTAGTAATGTGGCCAATAAGCCGTTCCATAGGCCGGCTCAGCACCACCACATGGCCCAGCACCAAAATGAGCATCATTTGGTAGGCAAAGACCAGCAAACCCGGGTTCCAGAGTCCCTTTTCCCACGAGCGCAAGACGCTTTGCCAGGCAGGGGATTCCTCTGGATAGGAGCCGAAAGCGGCCGCCAGGACCAGGGTAAGGGCGCTGAGCAGCAGCGCAATCACAAAGGGTGATGGCAGAAACCGCCTGAAGCCGGAAACGATAAAACGGGTTACAGACATGAAAATGGAAGGGGTTCGGGCCTGTCAAATACAGGCTGGAACCCGCTAGAACGGGAGGTCGTCGTAATCTTCTTCCCGCAGGTCAGGGGCGGGTTCAAACGCCTCCATTGGCGGCACGGGCGGTATACCACCATCCGGGTTTTCCTGTTGCAGGGGCTCAATGCGCCATCCCTGAATCGAATTGAAGTACTTGAGCTCCCCCTGGGGGTTGGTCCATTCGCGCCCGCGCAGGTTGATACTAATTTTAACCGGTTGCCCGACCTTAAACTTGTCGAGCAGTTCGGTTTTCTCCTGTACGAATTCCACCAGAATGTGCTGCGGGTATTGCTCGTCGGTGGTCACAACCATTTCGCGCTTGCGAAAGCCATTGCTGCCGAAGGTTTTGGTCTGGTCAATCTGTTTGATGTTGCCTTGAATTTCCATATGCTAATTGTCTTCTATTGTGTTCTGATTGCTTGGTCTTGCGCCGCGAGCAGTATCTTCCAGGCTGAAGATACGTCATTTTGCGCTAAATAATCCTGGGCTCTCCGGTGGATCAACCCCTTGTCTTTGGTTTCGAGGAGCTGCCGTATCAAATTGCCTGAATGCACAAAAGCCTGCACCTCCTCAGGGGAGGGAAGGTGTTGCACATTGCCCAGCATCCCCAGGTCGTTGCCCGTCAAAACAGGGCTCAGCCGAATGGCCTCCGGAATGGCATCAATGCCGATTCCCAGGCTGGCCAGGGGCTTGGGCACCTCAAAAAGGCCAGGGTTGGCACGGCTGTACCAGTTGCCGCCCATGCGGGCTACCAGGTCCTGGCGCAATGGGTCGGGCAGGCCATTTGGCCCCAGGATGTCACGCCTCAGGTGCATGGTAATCACTTCGCAGAATACCAGGTTGCCCGCCCCACCCTCGCGGCCCAGAGGCTTGATCTCGATAACCCTGCATTCGAACTGGGCTGGCGATTCGGCCACCCGAAAGGGTTTGACTTTCAGGGAAGGCAGCATGGTGAAGCCGGCCTTGTCGAACTCATTCACCCCCTTGGGGTAATCGGTACTGGCCAGCGACATTTGCTGCACCATGTCGTAGGAGACGGTATTGATCACCACCTCGGGCACGTCACCAACGTTTTCGAGGGTGTGCTTCAGGCTGTTGTCGCGCACCCGGCGGGAAGGTGAAAAGATCAGTACGGGCGGGCGCGAACTGAAAACATTAAAAAAACTGAAAGGCGCCAGATTGGGGTTGCCATCGGCATCGAGGGTGCTGGCAAAGGCAATGGGCCTGGGCCCTATGGCCCCCAGTAAAAAGGCGTGGAGTTTCTGGGATTCCAGCTCTGATGGATTAAGGGTCAGCACGGCTTCGCTCATGGGGCAAAGGTACAGAAAATTGAGGCCAACTCCCTTCCCTAACCCAACCCAAGTCCGCAACAATTCCAGCTAAATTGAGTTATATTTAATGCAACTATGGATGCTACATGCGTTTAACTCTGCCCAAGAAATTTGCGAATGCCTTCCTGCTTATTTCCGCCTTTGCGATCGTAAGCCTTATCCTCTGGAACACCAACAGTTTTTTCAGGAAATTCAAGGAAGAGGAACGCAACAAAATGGAGATCTGGGCCACCGCCCAGTCAGAACTCCTGAGGCTCTCCGAAGATCAGGAACTCGGAAACCTGCACCTGGAGGTACTGCAGCACAATACCAGCACCCCCATGATACTGGTGAATGCAGACGGGTCGTACAAGCTGAACAACATGCCCGGCGTTTCCGATCAGGACCGGGAAACGATCGAAAAGCGCATGGCTACCTTCGGGGGCGAAAACAACCCCATCCGCATCGAATACCAGGGCGAATTGCTGGCCACCCTGTACTACGGCAACTCGGAGGTGCTCAACAAACTGAAATACTACCCCGTTGCCCTTTTGCTGATCATTTTTCTCTTCGGGGCGGTAATCTTCTTTTTCTTCAAAACCAACAAGGCCTCCGAACAGAACAGGTTGTGGGCGGGCATGGCAAAAGAAACGGCTCACCAGATCGGCACGCCCCTAACCTCCCTGCTCGGGTGGAACGAATTGCTGAAGTCGGAGGCCCTGAACCCGAAAATAACCGAGGAGATCGAGAAAGACATCGGCAGGCTACAGACCATTACCGAGCGCTTTTCACAAATTGGTTCCCTGCCCAAGCTCGAAGAGTACGACCTGGTCGACGAAACCCGCCAGGCCTTCGAATACCTGCAAGTGCGCAGTTCCAAGCTCATCCGCTTCAGCTTTTCATCGGCGGCCGAACACCTGCCGGTGCTGCTCAACCGGTCGCTGTACAACTGGACCATTGAAAACCTGGTGAAGAACGGAATCGACGCCATGAAGGGGAAAGGGGCTATTTCCGTGGAAATTATCCCGGCCCCGCCCTTTGTAAACATCCTGGTCTCAGACACCGGACACGGGATTGCGAAAAACCAGTGGGCGCACATCTTCGAACCCGGTGTTACTACTAAAAAGCGCGGGTGGGGCCTGGGCCTTTCCCTGGTGAAACGCATTGTGGAAGAATACCACGGCGGCAAGGTAAAAGTCTTGTCGTCGGGCAGGGAAGGAACCGTCATGCAGGTTTCCCTGCGCATAAACCGTTGATTATGGAAAAGGAACGCTACGAACTGCTTCGGGAGGCCCCCCTGAACAACAATTGTCCGGAATGCTTCAACCAAAACCTCACCCTGCGGTTCAGCCAGCGACACCTACAGGGCAAATTATACCATCGCACCTGCAGGGAAGTGCGACAGGAATTGCAATGCAATACCTGCAAAACCGTACTCTATCCGGTGCAATGGTCCGAAGATATCGAACGCAGTGTGGCCTATTACGAAAAAGCCGTGGAGCCCGCCCGGGCTGGTATCCGGTTTACAATCCTGTTTTATGTATTGCTTGTCGCGGGCCTGGCCGCAATAGCGGCCCTGATCTACGTCCTGCGGGAAGGCCTTATTTGAGTTTGGCCCTGATGGCGGCAGCGGTGGCCTCGAACTCTTCTGGGGTGAGCTGTTCTTTTTTCTGAAAAGTGGCGTCGGCCATGCTGTTGAGCGGAATCAGGTGTACGTGTACATGCGGCACTTCGAGCCCGATAACGGTCATGCCCACCCTAAGGCAGTCTGTGCCCTGCTCTACCGCCAAAGCCACCCTGCGCGCAAAACGCATCAGGCTTTCGTACGATGCTTCGTCGAGCTCGGTAAGCTTGTTCACCTCCCTTTTCGGGATGCAGAGCGTATGCCCTTTGCTGTTCGGATTGATGTCGAGGAAGGCAAAATTATCGGCGTCTTCGGCGATTTTATAGCAGGGAATCTCCCCCTGGATGATACGCGTGAAAATGCTCGGCATGGGCGTCGGTTTTAAAGGATTAACGCGAGATCTCGAGTATGTCGAACTTGAGCGTGCCATTGGGCACCTTAATTTCGGCAGTCTCCCCCGCTTTCTTACCCAACAGGCCTTTGCCGATGGGAGAGGTCACCGAAATTTTGCCGGATTTCAGATCGGCTTCACTTTCGGCTACCAGCGTGTAGGTGAGCTCCTGCCCGTTTTGGCGGTTTTTGAGCCGCACCGTCGACAGTACCAGTACCCGGGAGGTATCTAGCTGGGTTTCATCTATAACCCGGGCATTGGCCAGGAGTTCTTCCATCTTGGCAATCTTCATCTCAAGGTGGCCCTGGGCCTCCTTGGCCGCATCGTACTCGGCATTCTCAGAGAGGTCTCCCTTGTCACGGGCGTCTGCAATGGCCTGCGAGGCCTTCGGACGCTCCACATCGCGAAGTTGGTTCAATTCGTCCTTCAACTTCTTCAATCCTTCTGGCGAATAATAGGATACCGTACTCATAATCTTTTATTAAAAAATAGAAAATCCCCTGAAATACCAGCATAAATTGCAGGTTATTTAGAGAGGATTTAACGCAAATATAGTCAAATTTTACTGATTTTTGCGACCAAAGCACAAATGCTATGAAGGCCGGCCGCTTCCTTTACTATCTTCTGCTCAGCCTGTTGTTTACTGCCTGCAGCCGCGACAGCACCAATCGGAATCCGTACCTTCCCGAAATCGGGTTCCGGTACGAAATTAACCTGAACCTGCCCCAGTACAGCCTGCTTGACTCCACCGGAAACCCCGTATATATAGGCTCCACAGGGGTTGGCATTCGCGGGGCTTTCGTTATGAATATCGGCTTCGACCAATACATGGCCTTTGAGGCCAGTTGCCCGAACCACATCCCCAACAACTGCTCTACCCTGCAGCTGACGAGCCAGACCGTCCATTGCGATTGCGACGATTACGAGTACAGCCTGTTTACGGGGCAAATGCTGAACAGGCCCGACGACGGAGACCGGTATTACGACTTGCTCTACTACCGGGCCGTGCGCAGCGGCAATTCAGTAATTATCAGCAATTGACATCCCGCGGCTTCAGAAGCGCACCTTGGCGCCCACCAGGAAGTTGATCCCTGCCTGCGGATAGTAACCTGTGCCCTCTATAGTCGTAACCGTGCCCGGGTTGCTGAAATCGTCGTCGTAGGTATAAAAATAGCCATTTGAACTGAATTTCGCATCGAACAGGTTGTTCACCAGGGCCGTTAACGTGACTTCAGGGAAACCTGCCATAGCCGGCAAAACGTATTGCAGATTAAAGTCGGTCTGGCTGTAGGCGTCAAGGCGGGAAGCATTGGCCTCGATATTGCTCATATACTGTTTCCCTACATATTTGTTTAACAGGGCCAGCTGAAGTCGCTCCGAGGCGCGGTACACAAGCCGGCTGCCGGCCACCACGCCCGGGGAGTAGGCAATTTGGGTGTTGCCCAGGTTCTGCAATTGCCCGTCGCGGCTAAAGAAATAATCCATGTTCCGGTTCGTGCTCAGCGTCAGGTTGGGCTGCCAGAGCCAGCGCTCACTTAATTCGAGGCTGGCATCGATTTCCAGGCCCAGGCGGTAGCTGTCCCCTACATTGGCCCGCAGGGGCGCGCCCACATCGTTCAGGGCCCCGGTGAGTACCAGCTGGTCTTTGTAGCGCATGTAGTACAGGTTGGCATTCAGGGTGGAATGACCACTCCTGTACCTCCATCCCCCTTCAAAATCGTGCAGGCGCTCCGGTTTGGGACTCCCTCCTTCGTAGTCGTTGCGGTTGGGTTCGCGATTGGCAACGGCATAGGAAAAATAAAGGTGGTTCGTGGGGTTAAGGAGGTAGGTAATTCCCACCTTTGGGTTGAAAAAACGAAACCGATCGTCTACCAGGCCGGTCTCGGCCCCGTTGGCCTGGTAACGGACCCCACGGTATTGCAGGTCGGCAAAAACCCGCCACTTTTCGGAAGGGTTAAACCGGGCCTTGGCAAAAGTGTTGAAATCGTCCTTTTGGGAACTGTCGTCGTAATAGCGGTCGCCCCGTTCCAGTATCCCGGAGTACCGCGCCCAGATCAATTCGCCGAAATGATCGCCCCTGTAGGTGTTTATACCGCCCCCCAGGGTAAGTTCCCAGGGGCCGTTGCCGTATTCGACCGCATAAACAGCTCCAAAAAAATCATTATCGAGCCAGCGGCGGCGGATGTAATCCATGCGCTGTACCTCCACCCCATCAATGTTAACGGGGTCAAGCCCCAGGAAGCTCAGCTGGGCGTCTGGGGCGAACAAAATGTTCGTGTAATACCAGTCATCTACATATTCCTCGTAAAACCCGCGGCCCCTTGTATAATGAATGGCCAGGTGGGTTTGCAGGACATCGCTCCACGTTTCGTTCCAATGCAGCTGAAAATGGTCTTGCTTGTAGTTGTCTACCTGATTGTCGTAGAACCCTTCAAAGTTGCCCTCGGGGTCGAACTGGATTCCGGCAATGTTGTATCGGCGGTTGGTTCGGAGGTCTGAATCTTCGCCGATGGCAGACAGGGTGGCAGGGTCGAACCCATACCAAGACTGGTAGGTAATTTCATGCCCGCCAAAGAGCAAGGCTTTCACCAACCGGCGATCGTCTCGGTAGGCCCCCTGTAAAAAGTAGGAATTCAGGTTGGAAGAGGCGCGGTCTATATAGCCGTCTGAGGCAATGCGCGAAAGGCGTCCAGACACCTCAAAATGGTCGCGGAGCAGCCCCGTGCTGAAAAGCAGGTTGGCCCTGTGGGTTGCGAAACTGCCGGCCGCACCCGAAATTTCGGCATAGGCTTCGTCGGAAACTACCTGGGTGAGCAGGTTCAGGCTTGCCCCGAAGGCCCCAGCCCCATTGGTGGAGGTTCCCACCCCACGCTGCAATTGGAGGTTTTCGGTTGAGGAGGCGAAGTCAGGCATGTTTACCCAAAAAGTCCCGTGCGATTCAGGGTCGTTATAAGGTATGCCGTTAATGGTCACATTAACCCGGGTGGCGTCGCTGCCGCGAACACGTATGCCGGTATAGCCAATGCCCGCGCCCGCGTCGGAGGTCGAAACCACAGAAGGCAGATAGTTCATCAACACGGGGATGTCTTGCCCCAGGTTCCGGGTTTCAAGTCGCTTGCGATCGAGGTTGGAAAAGGTTACCGGCGATTCGCGGCGCGCCCTGATAGCCCGCACCAAAACCTCATCGAGCTTGATTTCCGCTGCTTCTATACTGTCTTGAGGCGATTCCTGAGCACTTATTGCGGCAGCCAGCCCAAGAAAGGCTGCAATAGCGAACACGGTTTTCATTCGTAACATGCATTACGAATAAAAGGGGCCCTTATTCTGGGTTAAACTTGGTTTGGCGAGCGACCCGACCGGAAGCCCGGCTCGTTGGCCGGCTCTTCCTAAAAATGCCCGGAGGGCATTTTGTTACGCTCCATCCCTTGGCAGCATTACCTGCCCAGGTTCAGCGGGTATAATCTCAGCCCCGGCAACCTGCCGTGGCACCCCTTGAGAGACTTTGCAAAGATACGCCGGCCCTTGAGCCCGGCCAAACTTTCCATCGGGTATTTGGGAGCCCTCTTGGGCGGGGTCAGGCCTCAGGCCTGGTGGGCAGGCTTTAGCAGGTCGTTCACGGTTTTAACCGGGTTGAATGTACTCACGGGCACTTCCACAAAGACCGTGTTCCAGTAGGCCATGGCCCCATTCCACAACCCGGGGAGTTCAAGGGCTTTCAGCGGCCTGCCTTCATAGGTTTTTTCGGTGATGAAACCCTGCCGGGCATCTACGAAGTTCAGCAAGTTGTACTTTGAGCCGAAAGCGTCGCGTACCCCGCAAACCAGGTCTACCGGGTTAAAGTGGGTGGCTCCCCTGAAAATGGCCTGCTGGCCCTCATCTTCAAGGTTGGCCTGGGCCGATTCCACGATTTGGAGGGAGTCGTGGCCAGAGGCATCCCGTATCCAAAAGGGTCCTCCCCCGGGTTCACCTTCGTTCCTGACCATGCCGCAAACGCGGATGGGGCGGGCCAGCTTGTCGCGCAGCACGGCCACCTGGTCGTTCAGGCTCAGGCCTGAATACGACTCCGGCAGTCGCACGTTCAGGCGTGTTTCCAGAAACTGGCTGATGCGCACCAACAGGTCGTGGTCGAGGGCTCCTTCCTGGAGCATACGGGTATAACGAAACGCCTCTTCCTGCAATTCGATCAGGTACCCTCCCAATATTTCCTTCCACCCGGCGACAGACTCCAGGTCGCGGCGAATGGCCACATTGTCGATATTCTTTATAAAAATCAGGTCGGCATCCTGTTCGTCCAGGTTCTCGATCAGCGCCCCGTGCCCGCCGGGCCTGAAGAGGATGTTCCCCCGGCTGTCCCGGAAAGGTTCATTTTCAGGAGTAACGGCCAGGGTGTCTGTAGACGCCTTCTGATAGGAATAGCTCACCTCGAAGCGGCAGCCTGTCTCGGTTTCAACCCGGCCTGAGACCTGTTTCTCTTCGCGGTCAAACAAGTCCTGGTGCCCTTCCGAAATCGTGAAATGCAGACGTGACCGACCCCTGGATGCGGCATAGGCAGCCCCTTCCCAGAGGTGCTCTTCAAAGGGCGTGGTCAGGGTTTGGCCATACTTGTGAAAAGGCAGCATGCCCTTTGGGTAGAACCCGTAGTTCAGGCCGTCATCCGATAGCATTTCCCTGACAAAAGCATAAAGGCGCTCGCCCTGGCTTGTAGGGGTTTTGCTCAGCCGATCGTTGATCAACTCATAAAAGGGAAATGCTGGAAGCCGGTCCCGGAAATTTTTCACGGCCTTTTGGCCGGGTTGGGCCAAAAAGGTCTCCAGGTCGTCAGCACCTGGGTCAAAAGCTTCCAGAAAGCCGAAGAGCGCCTTGAACATGCGCGAGGCCGCCCCCGAGGCGGGGGTGAATTTGATGACCTCTCTTTTCGGCAGGGCTTCCCTGTAAAAATCCTTCAGGCGTTGCTGCTCGGCTGGTTCGAGGCGCACTATCCCGTCGCCGACCACGGCTGCCTTACTCAGTCGAACGGGTGCTATTCCCTCCTGGAAGGTACCGATCTGGCCGGTTGCCTTTTCCGGGTCTATCCCCTTGGATTTCAAATTCGCGAGGTCGTTCTCAGTAAATATGCTCATGTTCAGAAGTCTGTCAATATGGGCGATGGCGGTTTGCAACCTCTCTTCCCGGCTTCCCTTTAAAAGTACAAATCTCCGATCATTCTGTTCCAGCGATCCCCTGAAATACTCAAACATCTCCTGCCGCTGCTCGGGGCGGTCGCGAAGGTCGTCCTTCTCCCAGGGCACATCTACGTAGGTAAGGAAATAAAGGTCATAGTGGTTCTCCAGGGCATGCTGCTCCAACTCGGGGTCGCAGTACCCGAGGTAATAGGCTTCAGAATAGACCTTGGTTTCCAAAAGGTCGGTGTCGCAGACAAGCAGGCGCCTGGCCCGGGCTGTGAGATCGTTTTCGATGCGCATCTGCCCTCGGGCAATGGGCAGCAGGTCTTCTGCCTCGCAGGTCCGCTGCACACGGTTCCATTTGTCTTGCAGGTATTCGCGTGCATACTCGGGCACCCAAAGGGTATGGTAATGGTCTGCCAGCTCTTGTGCGAGGGTGGTTTTACCCGTCGACTCAGGCCCGAACAGCACTACCTTTACGAGATTTGACGGGGCTTGTCTAAGAGCTTCTTCCATGCATAGTATCCTTGGATGGCCAAGATAGTAAATATGAGGTATTGCAGCGAAAGCATGCCCCAGCCGCGGTAGGCGTAAAGCGGTACGGTAATAACATCTGCCAGGATCCATAGGGTCCAGTTTTCGACCTTCTTGATGGCCATATACCACATGGCTGTAAAGAAGATCCCGGATGTTACCATGTCGATATAGTTGGTATAGCCGATCTCGGGGGCGAAAACCCGGTACACCCCGTAGGTGAACGCCACGGTAATACCGAAAAGGACAAGGCCGATCCATTTCTCCCGGGCAGTGGTTCGGGTAATATGTACCACTGCCTCGCCACCCTTGCGGCGCGACCAGTTCCACCAGCCGTATACGCTCATCACCGAATAGTACAGGTTGAGCATCATGTCGCCCAGCAGGCCATCCTGTAAAAAAATGTACATGGTTATCAGGGTGGCCACCAGCCCGGTCGGGTACACCCAGATATGCTCCCTCTTGGCATACACCACACTGGCAATGCCAAAGAAAAAGGCAATGGCCTCCAATACGATCATATAGGTCGCCCGGCTTTGGTACGGGTCGAAAAAGAAATCAAAAATGGGGCTCATAGTCGCTGCGGTCTGACTTGACCAGCTTGATCAGGAATACCGCTTGCCCCACGGCCTCCATACTCCGGCGTATCTGATCCCTGAGCAGGTCCATTACCTGGTCGTATTCTCCGTAAACCTGAGTGCTCAGCGGGTTTTCAAGCACCGTTAGGCCCGAGTCCCTCAGGGCTTTGATAAACCGGATAATTTCCGTTTCGTAATCATCCTGGAGCGGACTGAGGGTCAATTCAACCGAAATCTTCATAAGCAGAACGTCTGAGTCCAAAGTTAGGCAGTTGGGAGCCGGCAGGAAAATCCCGGAGATGGAATTTCGGCACCGTCAGGGTTCTTCCCGAATGGCATAGGCGCAGGTATATCCCTCGAATTCCAGGAAATGGGTTTGGAAATCGCTCCGTTGGCCTTCGTACTGGACCCGTCCCTGGCTCATCCCCGATTCCATGTCAAAATCATCTATACAAATGTGGTTCAAAAAGCTCAGGCCGTGGATGGCCATGATTTTATAGAGGGATTCCTTAGCCCCCCAGACCATGGTCAGCTTCCTGATCAGCGCATCTTCGTTGGCCAGGGTGTGATACTCGTGCAAAGGCGTGAAACGATGGGCCACCCGCAGAATTTTGTCGCGCTGTTTTTCAATATCGATGCCCACTTCGAGCGATTTGGAAACGATGATGCCTGTAAAATCAAAGGAGTGTGTAATGGAAATATGCGTTCCGTCGTGCAAGTGGGGTTTCCCGGCCGTATCGTAGTAGAGGTCGGCATCGGTATACCCAGCTTCTGCCATAAGGTGGCGGATGCTCAGAAAACCGCGCCGGTGAATCTCGGAGCGCATGCCGTCGTAGCGCTCCCGGCAATGCGGGTTCAACTCGATCCCCTTCGCCAGGGTCGCCTCAGGTTCAGTCACTTTCCAGATGTACACGGCACAACCCGGAGGGCTCGCTATAGTTTTGTAAAGGGGCATAACATGTTACAAGTTATCAGTACCTTTGCGGAGCTTTGCACCCCGGCATCCGAGTCCAAAGTACGAATATTTCGCCGTACAACCGGCGGCCTGCAAAGGAGTCGGCTCCGGGTTGGCAAGGGAGTAAAAACAACAGCACTATGCGTACAAAAAGCGTGGAATACATACCCTACAAGGTCAAGGATATGAACCTGGCCGCCTGGGGTCGGAAAGAAATCGAACTTGCGGAGTCTGAAATGCCCGGCCTCATGGCGCTTCGGGCAGAATACGGCAGCGCGCAGCCCCTGAAAGGGGCGCGAATCGCCGGATGCCTGCACATGACCATACAGACAGCCGTGCTCATCGAAACCCTTGTGGCACTGGGTGCCGAGGTTACCTGGAGTTCCTGCAACATCTTCTCTACCCAGGACCATGCGGCAGCTGCCATTGCCGCCGCCGGGATCCCGGTTTACGCCTGGAAGGGCATGACCGAAGCCGAATTTGACTGGTGTATCGAACAAACCCTGTTCTTTGGGGAAGACCGCGAGCCCCTGAATATGATCCTCGACGACGGGGGCGACCTGACCAATATGGTGCTCGACCGGTACCCGGAACTGATCAAAGGCATTCGGGGCATTTCGGAAGAAACCACCACGGGTGTGCACCGTTTGTACGAGCGATTTAAAAATGGCTCGCTGCCGGTGCCGGCCATCAACGTGAATGATTCGGTCACCAAATCGAAGTTCGACAACAAGTACGGCTGCCGGGAAAGCGCCGTCGACGCTATCCGCCGGGCGACAGACACCATGCTGGCCGGAAAGCGGGTACTGGTAGCCGGTTACGGAGATGTGGGCAAAGGCACAGCCGCCTCCTTCCGCGGGGCCGGTGCCATTGTGACCGTAACGGAAGTAGACCCGATATGCGCCCTGCAGGCCGCCATGGACGGGTATGAGGTGAAACGCCTCGAATCGGTGGTCGGGCAAATGGATGTGCTCATTACGGCCACGGGCAACCGCGACATCATCAGGGAAGAGCATTTCCGGGCCATGAAAGACAAGGCCATCGTCTGCAACATCGGCCACTTCGACAACGAGATCGACATGGCCTGGCTCAATACGCGCTACGGGCATACCCGCGACGAAATTAAGCCCCAGGTAGACAAATATACCCTGGACGGGAAAGATGTGATCGTACTGGCTGAAGGCCGCCTGGTGAACCTGGGCTGTGCCACGGGCCACCCGAGCTTCGTGATGAGCAATTCCTTCGCCAACCAGACCCTGGCGCAGATTGAGCTCTGGAACCACCACGACCGTTATGAGAATCAGGTGTATACCCTGCCCAAGCACCTTGATGAAAAGGTGGCCGCCCTGCACCTGGCACGGCTGGGGGTTGAGCTTACTCAGCTGAGGGCCGAACAGGCCAAATACATCGGCGTGGCCCAGAAAGGGCCTTTTAAGCCCGATTACTACCGGTATTAACCGGATATCCGACTTAAAAAACCCCCTGGACCGCATGGGCCAGGGGGTTTTTTGTTGCAGTAAATCAGGTTGGTTCAACCGGGCCATTCCTCCCGGCTGTCGCGGGTTGCAGCTAACACAAAAAAACCCGGGGCAGCCAAGGCTGCTCCGGGTTTTGATTCCGAATGGAGAAAGGATTAAGCTTCTGCAGGCTCGATAGAAACAAACGACTTGCCTCCCGATTTCTTATCGAAACGCACAGTGCCGTCTACCTTGGCGTGCAGGGTATGGTCTTTTCCAACGTAAACGTTGTCTCCTGCGTTGTGCCTGGTGCCCCGCTGCCGTACAATGATGTTGCCGGCCACGGCTTTTTGTCCGCCGAAAATCTTAACGCCGAGGCGTTTCGATTCCGATTCCCGTCCGTTTTTGGAACTACCTACACCTTTTTTGTGTGCCATGATATTTAATTTGTCGGGAGCTCACCTCCCGGTTCAACTTTTATTTTCCTCCCAGGGCGGCGATGAGCTCGGCCTTTTTCATGGACGAGTACCCGCTTATGTCCTGTGCCTTGGCCATTTCGCGCAGCTCTGCCACTGTTTTGGCGTTCAGGTCTTCGGCGGCCTTCTTAGGGGCGGCAGCCTTCGGGGACTCTTTCTTGGGGGCTTCAGCCTTGGGGGCTTCTGCTTTGGGGGCCGGTTTAGCCTTGGGCGCTTCCTGCTTGGCAGGCGCTTTCTTGGCTCCTTTGGCCACAATTCCTTCGATGATCAATTCGGTGAGCTGCTGGCGGTGTCCGTTTTTAACACGGTAGCCTTTCCGGCGCTTTTTCTTGAATACAATCACCTTGTCACCCTGAAGGTGTTTTACGACTTTGGCCTCTACTGCGGCTCCGTCTATAGCCGGGGCGCCAATGGTAATCGCCTCTCCATCGCCGATCAGAAGCACCTGGTCGAAAGTAACCTTGTTACCTTCCGCTTCGCTCAGCCGATGTACGAATACCTTCTGGTCTTTCGCAACTTTGAATTGCTGCCCTGCTATCTCTACAATTGCGTACATAGCGTTTTGGTTATAATAGTAAGTGAACGTGCCCGGTGCCGGCGGCGCTCAAACGCATCCGGTTAAGGCGGGTGCAAATATAGAGCTAAATTGCCAACCGGCAAGCGATTGCAAAGATTTTAATCGGTTTTTTTCGACCCCTTAAACAATTGCATAAAAGCCAGGGTAAGCACAAGGGAGGTGGCTATGCCCATGATAGCGACCGTGAGGAAGATAATCCCCTCGAAATCGCGCAGGTCATTGAAAAAGACTGCCGTGAGCCTGGGCAGGAAATCGAGGCTTATTTCGGTACTGTAAAAGGCAAAAAAGAGGGTAAAGGCGAGGGTTGCCGTTACTCCCGTTACCATTCCGGCTACAAACCCTTTCCCGTAATTATAGGCGTCGCCCTGTTGCAGCCTAAAAGCCCTGATGGCCTCGTAAATGCCAATGCCGGTTATAACACCATTGAAGAGGCTGTAGAAAATGTTTACGTGAAGCTCAAAAAGCGACAAGATCAGGAAGTAGGCGATCAGGCTGCCGCTGGTAGCCAAACCGTATCGGATGGGAAGCGCATAGGTTTTCATGACGGTCGTGGTTGCTGTTTACTATAAAGATACTAAGAGGGTTAGGGTCATTGTGATAAGGATTTGTTAAAGAAAATTGGGCTGTGGCCAGTTTTCCGAATGGCCGTATCTTTGACTTACAGGCAAACCCCAGATACCTATGGGCCTTAACCCGCACCTCAAACCCAAAATACAAGCCATGCGCAAATCGCTATCCCCGCTAACCCTGTTTAGCCTGACACTGGCCTTCCTGACCTTTTCCTACGGATGTAAGGGCGATAAAAAAGAAGGCGTTGCCAGTGAACCTACCCAAATGGAAGCCGTATTGGCCATCCACGATGAGGTGATGCCCAAAATGGGTGACATCGGTAAACTCGTTGCTCAGCTCAAGCCGCTGGCAGACAGCACCGAAACGGGGCTTCCCTACCTCAGGGCGATGAAAGACCTGCAGGAAGCCCACCAGGCCATGATGGACTGGATGCAGGGCTTTGGCAACCGCTTCGACCCGGAAGAAATACTGGAAGGCAAAGAGCTGAGCGCCCAGAAAAGGGCGTGGCTCGATGAAGAAGAGCTGAAAGTGCAGGCCATGCGCGAACAGGTCTACACGAGCATCACTGCGGCAGAGGCACTGCTTGACCGGCCAACCGGCCAGTAGGAGTCAGAAAGGCAGGCGGCCCAGGTCTACGTTCCCCCCCGATAAAATAATGCCTACCTGCCGGTCCCTGAACCGTTCGGGGTCTTTAAGCACGCCCGCCACGGCCACGGCACTCGACGGCTCTATGACGATTTTCATGCGTTCCCAAACCAGCCACATGGCGCGGATGATTTCGGCCTCCTCTACCCTGACGATGGTTTTGACATATTGGCGCAGTACCGGAAAGGTATAGCTGCCCAGCACCGTTCGCAGGCCATCGGCTACAGTCTCGGTATGGGTGTTGCCCTCTATGCGCCCACTTTGCAAAGATCTGTAGGCATCGTCTACCATCCGGGGCTCGGCACCCACAGCTTCGCAACCGGTACCCGAGAAAGCGGCTGCCAGGGAAGTCCCCCCCAACAGTCCCCCCCCGCCTACCGGGGCCACTACATAAGCCAGCCCGGGTACATCTTCGAGCAATTCGGCACAGGCCGACCCCTGCCCCAACAGTACCATGGGGTCGTTGGAGGGGTGGATGAAAAGGGCACCGGTTTCGAGCCTCACCCGTTCCGATTCCTGCTCGCGGGCTTCCAGGGTAGGTTTGCACTCCCGTATCTTCCCACCGTAGGCTCGCACCCCCTCTTTTTTAACTTCAGGGGCATTGCTGGGCATGACGATGTAGGCAGGAATGCCCACATTTCGGGCAGCCAGGGAAAGCGCCTGTGCAAAATTTCCGGAAGAATGGGTTACCACGGCCGGTACCGGCCCTTGTTCCAGCAAGCCCAGCAAGGCGTTGGTTGCACCTCTGATCTTATAGGAGCCGGCCCGTTGAAAGTTCTCGCATTTAAAATACAGGCTGGCCCCTGCAAGGCTGTCGAGCTGTGAAGAACGCATCACCGGGGTACGGTGCACATAAGGTGCCAGCTGGGTGCGGCATCGATTGAACTGATCGGCGGTATATGTTTCCATCGGAACAAGGGATTCTGGGGTTATTTCCAGCTCAGGCTCTCCATAATGCGGCGAATGTCGTTTTGAAGGTATGCGGCAGCCGGCAGAATGGAGTCATAGTTTGGTTTGGCGTAAAAATACAGGGAGCCGGTCACGAAATGCCGGGTGCTGTCTGTGACGTAGAATTGCGACTGCGATGCCGCATCGCCGGTAACCTCATAAAACATGCCGTACACCTGCCCGTCCGAATTCACAAATTCCTGCTCGGGAATGGCATCGGCCTTGATCACATGTTCGTAGGCCAGTTTCTGGGCATCCGACAACAATTGCTTCAGATTACCCTCCACCGGCTTGTAGGTGATGAAAATACTGCCTTTCATGGCCGGATATTGTAAAACCATACTGCATTCGTCCTTGGTTTCCAAACGGGCCAGATAGCTGTACTCAAACTGATAGGGGCACCCGTCTTCGTAGAGCCGGTAGGCCTGTGGCGGGTAGTCGAGACGCAACATGGCCCTGGGCTTGGGCAGCGGCTCTTCCCCGCAGGCCAGCATGGCAAGCCCGAGCAGCAAGAGGAGCGCGAAGGTACTATTCTTCATGCGGCAGGGTAATTTTGATCTGTTTCAACCTTTTGTTGTCGAGGCTTTCCACCATGAATTTGAATTTCTGGAAGGTGATGGCCTCACCCCGCTTCGGAAATCCACCTGCGATTTCGAGCACAAACCCGGCAATGGTCTCAGATTCCCCTTTGTTTTCTTCAAACACGGTTTCGTCGGTTATGCGGGCCACCCGGTAAAAATCCTTCAGGTTGGTCTTCCCCTCAAAAACGTAATTGTGGTCGTCGAGTTTGGAATACACCAGGTCTTCATCGTCGAATTCGTCGCTGATGTCGCCCACGATTTCCTCGATCACATCTTCAAGGGTCACAATGCCAGAGGTTCCACCGAATTCGTCGACCACAATGGCCAGGTGGTTCTTCTTGTTCTGGAATTCGAGCAGCAAATCGTCGAGCTTTTTGTTTTCGGGTACAAAGAAGGGCTCGCGAATCAGGCTGGTCCAGTTAAAGGACTTGCGCTCCAGGTACGGCAACAGGTCCTTTACATAGAGCACCCCAGACACGTTGTCCATGTTGTCGGCGAAAACAGGAATGCGCGAATACCCGTTTTTCTGGATCGCTTCGAGCACCTCCGGGAACTTCATCCCCTCGTTGAGCGCAAAAAGATCGATGCGGGGGGTCATTACCTGTTTGGTATCGGTATTGCCGAAAGAGACGATGCCTTTGAGAATCTTCTGCTCTTCGCGGGTGGTGTCGCCTTCCGAGGTGAGCTCAAGGGCCTGGGAGAGGTGGTCTACACTCAGGCTCGATTTCTGTTTCCCGAGGCGCTTGTACAATTGTATGGTTGCCGCCCGCATGGGCCCCGAAATGGGCGTAAAGAGCACATCGAGCACCCGCAGCGGATAAGCCATGCGCGGGGCGAATGACTTTCGGTTGCGATTGGCATATATCTTGGGCAAAATCTCGCCGAACAACAAAATCAGGAAGGTGGCCAGGAAAAGCTCCAGCACAAACCTCAGCGGGATAAAGCCAAAGTATACCTGGGTAATCCCGGCGAAGAGGGTGTCGCCAGCCTCGGTAAGCAGCAGCACGATGCCGATATTTATGGCGTTGTTGGAAATCAGAATGGTGGCCAGGAGCTTCTTGGGCTTCTGCAACAGATAATAGATAATGTTCCCCGTGGCCGACCCCGAGTCGCGGAACTCGTTCAGTTCGGTTTGCGACAGCCCGAAAAAAGCCACCTCGGCCCCTGAGATCAGGGCCGAGCATGCCAGTAAAACCAGCAGCAACAGCAGTCTCAGTATCAGGAAACCGTCAATTCCGATCTGGAGGAGAATCGCACTAAAAGGGTCGGGGTCCAAATGCGGTCAATTAGGTATCAAAAGGGGAGATCGTCTTCCTCTTCGGGCGCTTCCACAACCGGGCTTTGGGGACGTGCCGGAGCAGCCTGGGAAGAGGTTGGTCCGGCAGTGGCCTGGTTTTCCCCCTTATTCCCCAAAAAGGTGAAATCGGTGGCGTGCACCTCGGTGGTATAGCGGGTACCCCCGTCTTCTCCCTGCCACTGTCGGGTTTTCAGCCGGCCTTCTATATAGATCAGGTCGCCCTTGTTCAGGTACTTTTCGCAGATCTCGGCCGCCTTGTTGCGCACCACGATGTTGTGCCACTCGGTATTGGTCACTTTCTCACCGGTCTGGCGGTTGGTATACGACTCGTTGGTTGCTATGGGGAACCTGCCGATGCAGTTCCCTCCATCAAAATAATGCAGTTTTACCTCATCCCCCAGATGCCCGATCAGCATCACCTTATTCAATGTTCCGCTCATAACTTTACAATAAGGTCAAAAGTACGAATTTTTGACGGTTTCCATGAAATTGGCAATCAATACCGGAACAGGCAGCTCCTCGGCCATCCCGAAGGGCAGCGCCCCTTCGGGCAACCGCTCCAACCGGGCGATCCAGAAGGTGGTGTGCAGGTGCTGGTGGGAGAGTTTGTGAACCACGGGTTCCCGATTAAAACGGAGGGTCGATTGCAGCTTTATCCCATTGGTACCCATGGCCATATTGAGCTGGTGTGCCAGGTCAGAAACCCCGGGCTCGGCCTCCGATTCGAGGAGGGGAAACTCGTATAGACCCTGCCAGATACCCTTGGCGTTGCGCTGCACCATAAAGGTGTTCAGTTCTTGGTCTACCGGGACGATATAATGGAAATAGCGCTTGCGAACCTTGGTCTTGCCTGCCTTTACGGGTAGGGATGTTACCTTGTCGGCTGCCAGGGCCCAGCAGCTGTCGGCCAGCGGGCAGCCCGAACACTCCGGAGAGCGGGGGACGCATTGTACGGCCCCGAATTCCATTACCGCCTGGTTGTACTCCCCGATGCGGCCGGGGTGCATTACTTCCCGGGCAAGCCCGTCAAAATAACGCCGGCCTGCCGGGGTGTCGATCGGCACATCTGCCCCAAAGTATCTGGACAGCAGCCGGTAGACATTCCCGTCTACCACTGGAGTGGGCAGGCCATAGCAGATCGAGCCTATGGCCGCCGCCGTATACGGCCCGACCCCTTTCAGGGTTAGCAGGCCTGCGTAGGTTTGCGGAAATTGCCCCCCGTATTGATCACAGACCATGCGGGCAGTGGCCTGCATATTGCGGGCCCTGGAGTAGTACCCCAGCCCCTGCCAGAGCTTCAGCACTTCTTCTTCCGGGGCCGCAGCAAGGTCTGCAACCCCGGGGAATCGCTCCACAAAACGCCTGTAATAGGGGAGCCCCTGGGCAACCCGGGTTTGCTGCAACATGATTTCAGAAAGCCAAATCCTATACGGATCGCGCGTATGGCGCCAGGGCAGGTCGCGCTTGTGAGTGCCGTACCAGTGCAAAATGGTATCTGAAAAATTCATGGTTCTACGGTGGGGCTGCAAATCTAAGGCTTTTAAGCACTTAAAATTAAAACCCTCATGCTTTGGATTCAATAATATTTATATATTTGCATCCCTGAAACATACAGACAAACTAAAATGACGAAAGCGGATATCGTATCGAAAATCTCAGAGAAACTGGGAATGGAAAAAGGAGACGTTCAAGCAACTGTAGAGAGCTTTATGGAAGAAGTGAAGGCGTCTCTGGAGAATGGTGACAACGTTTATTTGAGAGGCTTTGGTAGCTTTATTATCAAAACCCGGGCCGAGAAAACCGGTCGCAATATTTCCAAAAACACCACCATTAAGATACCTGCTCACAACATCCCGGCCTTTAAACCGGCCAAAGTATTCGTAGAAGGCGTTAAGAGCAACGTACAGGTAAAATAATAACCGATAATACTGAGCTATGCCAAGCGGTAAAAAACGTAAAAGACATAAGGTTGCTACCCACAAGCGGAAAAAACGCAGGAGAGCCAACCGCCACAAGAAAAAGTAGTTTCCAAAACTACTTTTTCCTTTTAATACGTTCTTTGACATAGAAATTCTAACAAGGATTTCGACGGGTTTACAATACAACCTGTATTATATATTGTTTAATCTGCCTATACCCCTATGGGGTATGGCGCTAATTTGAATCAGGTGAATAGAGAATTAATTGTAAGATCTAATCCTGATTCCGTCGATTTTGCCTTACTCAAGGATGGAAAACTCATAGAGCTTCACCGCGACCAGGAAGAACACAAATTCAATGTGGGCGATATCCTGATTGCCAAAATTCGAAAGCCGGTGACAGGGCTCAATGCCGCCTTTGTGGATGTCGGGTACGAGAAGGATGCCTTCTTGCACTACCACGACCTCGGGCCGCAATTAAAAAGCCTCCTGAAATTCATCAATGGGATTCGCTCCGGAAGACAACGCGAGTACTCCCTGAAAAATTTTCCATTCGAAAAAGATATCGACAAAAACGGTAGCATCAAAGATGCTATCAAGCCAAACCAGGCGATGCTGGTGCAGATCGTCAAGGAACCCATTTCAACCAAGGGTCCCCGCATCAGTTCGGAATTATCCATCGCCGGGCGTTACCTGATCTTGGTGCCGTTTTCTGACCGGGTTTCCGTGTCTCAGAAAATCGAAAGCAAGGAAGAGAAGGATCGGCTTAAGAGATTGGTCCAGAGCATCAGACCCAAAGGATTTGGGGTGATTATCCGGACAGTAGCAGAAGGCAAAAAAACAGCGGAATTAGACAAGGATCTTGAAAATCTGATGTCCAAATGGATATCGATGTGCAAGAAATTGTACAAGGCACCCACCCCGTCCAAGGTGCTTGTGGAACTGAACCGGGCGTCATCCATTCTGAGGGATGTCTTTAACGACACCTTCACCGGGATCCATGTAGACGACGAAACGCTTTACAATCAGATCAAAGATTACGTGCACGAAATCGCTCCTGAAAAGGAAGCCATAGTTAAGCTGTACAACTCGAACGTGCCGATCTATGAAAAATTTGGCATCGAACGTCAGATCAAAACTTCTTTCGGACGCACGGCGTCAATGAGCAAAGGAGCTTATCTGATTATCGAACACACAGAAGCCCTGCACGTTATTGACGTAAACAGCGGCAATCGTTCCACAAAGGCCCGAAACCAGGAAGAAACTGCCCTCGAGGTAAATATGCTCGCCGCATCGGAAATTGCCCGGCAACTCCGGCTGCGCGATATGGGAGGGATTATTGTGATCGACTTTATCGACATGATTAGGCCCGATAACCGCAAGAAGCTGTTCAACCATCTCCGCAACGAGATGGCCGACGACCGTGCCAAGCACAAAATCTTGCCGCCCAGCAAATTCGGACTGGTACAGATAACCCGGCAGCGTGTTCGCCCGGAGGTGAACATCAAGACCTCTGAAGTGGATCCGGGTGGAACCGGGGGAGAAGTTCAGGCGCCCATTGTCCTGATCGAAAAGATCGGCGACCAGCTTGAACGGATACTCAAAGGAGAGCACAAGGATAAGACCCTTATCCTGAATGCCCACCCCTTTATAGCAGCCTACCTCACCAAAGGGTTTCCTTCGATGCGCTCCAAATGGTTTCTGGAGTTCAAAAAATGGATCAAAATCCAGCCGAGGGACGCCTATACGTATCTGGAATACCGCTTTACAGATAAAGACGGGAATATCCTGGAACAAGACGAACAGCCGCTTTAACGAGCGGCTGTTTTTTTTTGCGCCCTTCAGGGCTCCTCAGCAGTGGTCAATAATTCCTATTTTTAGGGTGCTGAAAAAATGTTGCCAGGATGAAAAACCCACCCCTTTCCTATAGTACTGCCGCCCTGCTTTTGTTTTTTGGGTGCACAGATCCGGTGTCGGAACAGGCAGGATCCCTGGATGCCCTGCTTCAGCAAAGCCCTTCCCTGGAGGGGAAGGCCGAATACCTGCAGAGCGCCTATGTCACCGCCGGAGACCGCGCCTACCTGGTAGGCCATCAGGATGGTTCTTTTCCGGAGCTCGGCTGGCATATCCCAGGTGAAATGGGCGGCCTCTGGAGCCACCCTGTCAAACTCCTCGACGGGTTTGACCTCAACATCAAAATCGGGGAGAAGGCTTTATCCGCCGAAGGCACGCGCCGTTTTGTGAACTACCCCATGGCAAACGCCCTCATCTGGGAGGCAGCTGCCCAGCCCTTGCGCCTGACCCGGTGGCAATTCGTGCCTGACGGGCAGCCCGGGTTGGTGGTGGAAATTACCTTTGAAAACACCGGCAGGGAACCCCTGTCTCTGGAAGTGGAGGCAACCGGACACGCCGACCTTCGGCCTACCTGGCTGGGGGAAGAAACCGGTATGCACGATACCCGCGATGTTGCTTCCTATAACGATGCTTTTGGCGGCTGGTTGGTCAGAGACAGCGCCAATCCCTGGTTTCTGGCCTTCGGTTCTGACCGGGAACCGCTTGGCCATACAGTAAGACCCGACAACCCCTATGCCGGACTGGGCATATCGGCCATGCTTTCGTACCGCCTTGACCTTTCGCCAGGCGCAAGGCAAAGCCTTCGTTTGGTCTTTGCCGGTTCGACCAGGTCGCAACAGGAATCCCGGCAGATTGTTGCCGCCCTGCTGGAAAATGCCCCCCGCCTGCTGGCCGAAAAACGCGACCGCTATGCCGCATTGGCCGCCCGGAGCAAGTTATCGGTGCCCGACAAGGCTCTGGAGACCACCTTTGAATGGCTCAAATACAATGCCGACTGGATGGTGCGCACGGTGCCCGGGCTGGGTACCGGCATCTCGGCTGGCATCCCCGACTACCCCTGGTGGTTCGGGGCCGACAGCGAATACGCCCTGCAGGGGTATATGGCGGTGGGCCAAACAACCCCTGTCTTTAAGACCATCGGCCTGCTCGACAGCGTGTCGGAAGCGGTGAATGGCAACGGCCGCATTATTCATGAAATGTCTACCAACGGCAAAGTGTTCAACCCTGGCAATATTAACGAGACCCCCCAATTTGCCAGCCTCATCTGGCAGGTATACCGATGGAGTGGAGACCGGGACTTTCTGGAGCGAACCTTCCCAACCGTACAAAAAGGCCTGGAGTGGCTCATGCGCGAAAACGACGCAAACCGGAACGGCTACCCAGACGGTTTCGGCATGATGGAAATCCACGGCCTCGACAGCGAGATGATCGATGTGGCAGCCTATACCCAGGCTGCCTTTGCAGATGCTTCTTCCATGGCACTTGAATTGGGCCTTCCCGCTGTCGCTGAGGCTTACTCCAGTCATGCCGCAGAGCTGAAAGAGCGGATAAACCGCGATTTCTGGTCGGAATCATTTGGGTCTTTCGCCGATTTTCTGGGCACCGACGCCCAGGCCCTGGCGCTGATCGAAGATGCTATCGTACGGGCCGACACCCTCGACAAACCGTGGGCGGTATCCGAACTGGAACAAACCCGGCAGGCCTTGCGCTCCCGGCCTTCTTCAGGAGTTCGGCCTTTTGTGCTGCACCACAACTGGGTAGTGAATACCCCCATGGAAAAAGGAATTGCGACGCCAGACCGGGCCCTGCAAGGCCTCGATACGGCACGGGAATTCACAAACCCGTTCGGGTTATTCGTAACCGGCATTGACCGCGACGCCTCGGCAGGGCAAGACGCCGGCTCCTTTAAGGGGAGCAAAGTGTTCTCGTATACCGGGGCCGTAATGACCCTCCCCACCGGCGTGCTGGCCGTGGCAGAAAACAACTACGGCAGGCCCGACCGGGCCCTGGACTACCTGTTGCGGATGTGTCGGAGTTTTAGCTATGCACTGCCCGGCAGCATGTACGAAGTGTCTCCCGACTACGGTATGATCGCCCAGGCTTGGAATCTCTACAGTTTCGCCATCCCCATTGTGGAGCAATTCTTCGGCATCGACCCCCTGGCATCGCAGCATCGGATCACAATTGCCCCGCTTATGCCGTCCGGCTGGGATCGGGCGACCCTGGAAAATGTTGCAGTGGGCACCAATACGGTATCTGTCGAATTCCACCGGCTAAACGACGGTCGCGTGCATCTGAAGGCAACACTGGCCGACCCCGCCTGGATACTGGAATTCCCTTCAGGCCGGGCCGCACCAGGCACTCTGGAAATCCTGGCAGGCGAGGCGGGCTCAGGCCCAGCCGGAGAAGCCCGCGTAACGGCAACAGCAGGCGTGCTGGAACTCAACTACCGGGAGGCAGGCCAATGAACCGCTTCGGACATACCTCCTACACGGTGGAGGAAGCCACCAGACGCCTGGAACACTATTGTGCCTATCAGGAACGCTGTCACCAGGAATGCCTCCAAAAGCTCCGGGAAATGCGCATGATCCCCGAGGCCACCGACCAAATCATGGTGCACCTGATTCAAGGTGGATTCCTGAATGAGGAGCGGTTTGTCGGGGCCTTTGTCCGCAGCAAGTTCCGGCAAAAAGGATGGGGCAGGCTTCGGATCAGGCGGGAGCTGCAACACCGGGATATTTCTGAGGCGCTGATCCGACGCGGCCTCAGGGAAATTGAAGGGCCTCAATACGCACTGGCCGTCGATACCCTGGCCCGCAAACGATGGGAACAGCTAGGCGGAGAGGAAAACCCGGAGCGCAGAAAGCAAAAACTCTTCCAATACCTCCAGTACAGGGGCTGGGAAACGGAACTCATCTACGACAAGGTCCGGGAACTCAGCCAGGCAACATAAAGATATACGGCCTTTAACCTATGGAGTCCTTCGCTCTGGCTGACTTGACTATTATGTCAAATTTTGTACCTTTCCCTCCTAAATCCGCATGGGGATGAAACAAAAGGTGACGACAGAATTTCAGCACGGCCAGGCAAGGATTTTCAAGAACGCTTTCCTGGAAAGCCTGACCAAGACCACCCCCATCCAAAACATTGTAGTTTACGGGGCTGCCATCGGCTTGCTTATGGCCTTCGCTGTGCTGCGAATTGGCCTTAGTCCTCTGGGAATGGTCGGACTGTTCATTGTGGGCATTCTGTTCTGGACGCTTGCCGAATACCTGCTCCACCGCTTCGTATTCCACTGGGTCACTGAAGCTCGTTGGAGTCAGCGGTTCCATTTTATCATGCACGGGTCGCACCACCAATTCCCAAGGGACAAGGAACGCCTGCTAATGCCTCCCGCCCCAGGCCTGATTATGGCCCTGATCCTTTTTGGGATTTTCTACCTGGTTTTCTGGATCGCAGGAATCTCCAGCCTGACCTATGGATTTTTCCCCGGATTTTTTACCGGGTACCTGATTTATTCTTTTGTACATAGGGCTACCCATGTAATGCGCCCCCCGAAACGGTTCAAGAAGCTGTGGATGCACCACAGCCTGCACCACTACCGCTTTCCCGACAAAGCCTTCGGAGTTTCCAATACCTTTTGGGACCGGGTGTTCGGAACCATGCCCCCGAAATCGTCTGCCCAGGAGGCATAGGGGCACTCAGGTTCAGGTGATCCGCGCCATGCGCTCAAATGGGGCGTTGGGGTCGAAAAGGAGCCGGTAGGTTGTGTGTACTTTGGTAACGTCTCCCCCCACTTGTTTGGCGACAATGACCATTTTGGGATTGAAATCGCCGATGCCGTTCATTTCAAAGATCTCGTAGGGCAATCTGGCCTTGGCATACTCGGCAAAATGCTTGATGATGGCCCCGTCTACACCTTTGCCCTGGTGTTCCGGTACCACGCCGAAGATCATCCCTAAAATCTTATTGGTGGGCCGCCTTTTTTTGTACCAAAGGAATCTGACTTTGCCAAATCCTTTCAGAGACCCTTTCAGGTATTTAAGCACCTGGTTAATTTCCGGTATGTTCACAAATATGGCCACCGGGCTGTTCTGGAAATAGGCAATCCAGATAATCCGTTCATCCAGGATGGGCTTTAGCCGCTTCAACAGGTTCATCCCCTGTTCCGCGGTAATGGGATTGACCCCTTCATGTTTTACCCAGGCCTTGTTATAGACCTCCATGATATCTTTCGCAAACCTGTCGAATTCCGATGCCCGGAAATGCTCAAAGGTGTAGGACGGGTCTTCGGCTATAAGGCCGGCCTTTTTCTCAAGCCGTGGACTTACAGGGTCGGCAATGCGCCTTCTGAAGGTGAACTGTTCATAATAGGTCTTAAAGCCGTAGCCCTCAAACAGCTTCTGGTAGTAAGGCGGATTAAAATTGCACTGGTAATTGGGCTCCTGATCAAAGCCTTTGATCAGTAATCCCCACCATTTATCCCTTCTGCCAAAATTGACCGGGCCGTCCATATACGTTGCCCCTTTTTCCACGAGCCACTGCCGTGCCCCTTCAAAAAGAGCGTCGGCTGCATCCTGCCGGTCAACGCATTCGAAAAACCCCACGCCCCCTGCGATGCCGGCTTCCCTTTCGCCCGATTTCTGGCGGGTAACAAAAGCCGCGATCCTTCCAAGGACCTTGCCCTGCTCCTTTAGAAGCCATCGGGTGCAATGCCCGTATTCGAAGGTCTTGTTCGAATCCGGATCAAAAACAGCCCTAATATCTTCTTCGAGCGGACGAATCCAGGCAGGGAACCCCCCATACAGCGTTTCAGGGAAGGCGATAAAGCACTTTTCATCTTCCACGGTCAAGACCGGGTGGAGTTTCATAGTTTCAGGTTTAATTTACGGCTCCTAAAATAAGGATACCCTTTGACAAGGGCAATGCCGCAACGAGCTGAGTTAATAGGAATCGGTCACCCCTGCGATCAGTCAGACAGCACCCGGTTGGTTCGCACAATGGCCTGCTCGTTTTTCCAGTCGATCCAGTGCTGCCCTTTTACGCGGCGCATCAGGTTATCATAGTGACGCATGATAAAGATGTTGTAAAGGGCACGGCTCAGGTTAGCCGGGTTTCGCGCCAGGGCACGAAGGCTCATGGAGAACCCAGGGGTCAGGTAGCGCATATAATGCCAGTACCCTTCGGGCATGTACAGTACTTCACCGTGGTTGAGCACGGCACGGTAGCCCTTTACATGACGCAGGGCCGGCCATTGTTCCAGGTCGGGGTCTGCAAAGTTGATAGACTCGTGCGTGATCAGGGAATGCGGTACTTTGTAAAGGTACCTGTTCTCTGATTGTGAGAAGAGAATGCACTCCTTCTTCCCCTCGAAATGGAAATGGAAGATATTCGCCAGGTCAATGTC
>JAHECA010000063.1 GCA_024642005.1 Robiginitalea sp.
TCGGGACGGCAAAGGGTCGTATGTTTACATCGTCTTACTAAAACAACGGAGTTAATTTTTTTCATTTTCATATAGTGTTCTCGTAAAAGGGCCCTGGTAGCAATAGCAGGGCTCTTTTTTTATATGGATTTCCACGCTCTGGCAGTCGCTTTATGTTCTGGGTATATTAATTTTATTTCTAGCAAAATTGCTTTATGAAAGCGGGAAATTATTTTTCCATTCTTATACCTGACGGGGAAAGCTACATCATTCTGGGTGTTTTGAGATGTTTATCACTGATCAAAGGGATTCGACTTTTCGTGCTCTCAGAAACCCGTAATACAGCTGTACGCCATTCCCGTTATATCACAGAATTTATCCACCATCCACCTTCGGACAGTTCAGAAGCGTGGATCGATAGGATTAACGATGTCGTTGATAGCCGAAAAATCGATGTCATCATGCCTGTTTTTGAGATAAGTTCCCGGAAGCTTATCCGGCACAGGACACTGCTCCGGAATCCAGACTGCTTCATACTTCCTGCCACACTGGAAATTTTCAACACCGCAGAGAACAAATGGCTTTTAGCTGTGCACCTTGCCAAGCATGGAATTCCCGGGCCTACTACCCTAAGTGCAAATGAGTATTTCGGAGCGTCTGGTAGAGCAGAAAAGATACCTTTTCCGCTTTTGGTAAAAAGAGTTATCGGCACGGGCGGAGGGGAAGGGATTACCAGGTTGAATAGTCAGCAGGAACTGCAAAATCATTTTGCAAACATTGTTCCGGATGCCTCGTTGGTGATCCAGGAATATGTGGAAGGTTTCGATTTGGGATGCAATGTGCTGTGCAGAAACGGAGAGGTACTCGCCTATACTATTCAAAGGGGGACGGTGTTCTCCCCGAAAGCTTTTACCCCGCAGGTTGGGCTCAGAATGATACACCATGAAAAGGTCCTTTCGCAAGTAAAAGAACTGATGAAATCCTTGGAATGGTCAGGTGTGGCCAATGTCGACATGCGATATGATCAGCAAAAAGATCAGTTTTTGGTCCTGGAAATAAATACTCGGTTTTGGTATACCGTGCTTGCCTCAGCCCTGGCCGGTGTAAATTTTCCCGAGTTATACTGCCGCACGGTACTTAACAAGACTTTTCAGGTCCCAACCTATCGCGAAATAGCCTATTTAAATAATAAGGGTCTCACCCAATCGATCATAAAAAATCCAGGAATCTTTTTTAATCCGGGCCTGATATTCAACAATACCCCCATCCGATTTCAAATCCGGGATTGGCGCATGACCCTTTCACACCTTTTCTGGAGTATAGGGAATAGGCTTTCAGGCAGGAAAAGAGCTGCCTGATCAGATTCCATGCGCTTTCACAGGATCCCCCGGGAGGCAGATTTGTATAATTCGGCGCCTTTATAGAGGGACCTATTTCTAATTGCCTGTAATTCAACGTTCTTTGAGGCCATTTATCCTAAAAAATCGGAAGATTTGAAGGCGCAATGTATTTTTATTCTGAAATGAGAGATGCCCATGCGAACGCGATATACAATTGGTATTCTTTTTCTCTGTTTACAATCGGCGGCGGTTCTGGCCGCCCGATTTATTCCGGAGCGATTTTTCTGTTGGGCTCCCTATGATGAACATTCTCTGCTGCAGACAGAGGTCTGCATCTTGGGCGATACGCTGAGTCCACAGGAAGTTGCTGACCGCTATAGTTACCGGATGAACGGCTGGGAGCCACGAGCCGTCCATAATGTTTTCAACCTGGTGCGACAATACGAGCAAACCTATGGCAGGACAGATTCGGCTCGGATTACCATCCACTATCAGACGAATGGACATCCGGCCAAAATATGGAGGTATCCCGAAAAGCTCGATTAATGCAACTACAAAACCATTATCCCTGGTATTGTCAAAGCCCTGAGATGCGGTCGAACCTGCTTATAATGTGTAAGCTGCTTTGGCTACTCCTGGCAATCAATGGGATTTGGGGATATTTTTCGGACCCGTTTATTCCGTTTTGGAGGTGGCTGGATGTTTTCCGGTTTTATCCCGGGTTGTTCGAAGGGTTTTTAAAGGTCCTGTTTTTAAGCTGCGGCCTGGGTCTGCTTTTTAATTACCGTGTGCGGGAGATGTCCCTGATTCTGGGATTGGGTCTTTTCTTTTTCCTGCTGTCTTCCAAAGCCGTTTTTCGGAATCATCTTTTTATCTGCGCCTGTGCCTTCCTATTATGCGGCCTAACTAAAAAAGACCAGGAGCCCTGGTTGCTCTATGCTCAGTTGAGCCTTATATACTTCGGTGCCGCTCTGAACAAAATCTGGCAACTGGATTGGTGGAACGGCAGGTTTATGCACAATTGGTTGCTCAATGCGCGCGAAAGTGTTGTTTATGAAGGTATCCATAACCTTCTGCCGACCCATGTGGCAGACCACCTGTTTTCCTGGGGGGCCCTTGGTGTGGAAATAAGCATTGCACTTATGTTGCTCTCCAGAAAACGAAGAATCTCGGCGATTTGGATCATACTGGTTTTTCACACCACACTGTACACCATCACTGGATTTCGATTTGGCCATTTCTTCGAAGATATTGTCATCTACCTGCTTGTTTTTCTGGTCATACCGGAAGAACCGCTTGAAATTTCATTCAGGGCTGGGCAGAGTAGCCTGATTGCCGTACTTCTGGGATTTATGAATTGGAATCGGCAGTTTCGACTCAACCCCAAGCAGTCGGAAGGCGTTCACTGGATAAAACTGAGTTATGCCAACCAATCCGCGTATAATGCAAGGGCTATTGGGAAAATCATCATGTATTCCCCAGCAACCTATTTTGTTCTGCTCATGGCAGATACACTTGTACGAGCCTTATTCTCAATTACGGGGGAGCATATAGTGACAGCGACCTGGTTTTGGGCCGGTATACTGTTTTACACCTGGTTGTGGTTCGGGCCAAAAACCGAATCGCCCAAACCCGATCTAATGCAGCTACCAGAATGATCCTTGAGGGGCCATTCACCAGGCTAACATCAAATAATGAGATGAAACCTTCATTCAAGGTTCTGATTCCTGATGGCGAGAGTAATCTCGTAATTAAAGTACTCCGAAGCCTTCTGGATATATCAGGCGTTTCTGTTTACATATTATCACCAGAAAGGGAATTGGGTATTCGCCATTCAAAGATCGTCCGGTATTTTGAGCATGGTGAAGCGCTTAAAGAATCTCGTCACTGGATAGAGCGCATTAATACCCTCATGACAAAACATGATATCGACGTACTAATGCCGGTACACTTTAGTGCCATTCGCCGATTATTGGCGTGTCAGGATCAATTGCGGTATCCGGGCAGAACCCTTTTACCCCCTTCCTGCGAGATGCTCCGGATAGCTGAAGAGAAGTACCTTCTGGCAAAGTACATGAAGCAAATCGGGACGCCGCATCCGGGATCCTGGCCTTTGTACCAACCAAACGGAACCCTCAGTGAGTTGGAGGCCCTAAACTATCCGCTCTTGATGAAACCTACCCAGGGTCTGGGTGGGGGAATAGGTATAAAAAGGTTTGATAATGCCCGGGAACTCCGAAAGTACCTGTCCAATGGGCCGCCCCCGGAAGAGGTCATGTTGCAGGAATTTGTTACTGGAACGGACCTCGGCTTTAACGTACTTTGTAAAGGCGGGAATATCTTGGCATACAGCATTCAACTCGGCACCTTGTTCCACGATGAAGCATTCAAGCCCCAGATTGGGTTGAAAATGATAGACGACGAGGCGGTACTTCAAAGCATGAGTCACTTGTTAAAAGCAATGAGATGGAATGGCGTGGCACACATTGATTTAATTTACAACCCCGAAAGCGGCGAATTCAAGGTTCTTGAGATGAATCCGCGGTTTTGGCTAACCCTGCATGCCTCCACGATGGCCGGCATCAACTTTCCCTGGTATTATTGCCAGGCCGCAGTCGGGAACCACATACCGAATTTGTCATATCGTAAAGAAGAATACCTGGAAATCTCAGGGTTGAAAAAGTGGTTGAAACTAAACCCATTGCGCATCCTTAGAATGCGTTATATCTGGCAGCATACGCCTGTAAGAAACGTTCTGAAGGATCCTTTAATTCTTATATTTAATATATACTATGAGTGGCGGTCGAAGGTCCGAAACCTGTTTTGAATAAAAGTCTCAGGGAATCAGACCAGCCTATGCTCTTAAGGTATCCATCGATCCTTTCCAAAATCAGGCTTGCGCTTTTCCAAAAAGGCGTTTCGGCCTTCGATGGCCTCCTCGGTCATGTAAGCCAGGCGGGTCGCCTCCCCGGCAAACACCTGCTGCCCCACCATGC
>JAHECA010000064.1 GCA_024642005.1 Robiginitalea sp.
CTGAGCTCCTGGAAGCCCCGGAAGGCAGTTATGCCTTCCAGATGGACGACCTCGCCACCTGGGAGGGCTCCCTGGGCGAGTTCCGGAATATCCGCATCGATTCTTCGATGGAAGCGGCCATAATACAGCGCAGCGTCCACAACCAGATTGAAAACAGCTACTACCGCGTCAAGCCCGACACGGTTATCGTACCCCGGCATGAGGTAGCTTTTTTTGGCGCTATCCCAAAGTCCTACGACCTTGACGAGTACACCCGGTTTCCGACGCTTCGCGAAACGCTGCTGGAGGTCGTGGAAAATGTACTGGTGCGGCGCGAGGCCAGGGGAAAGTATACCCTGCGAGTGCGGATCCCGCTGCAGCCCGGGCAGGAATTCTCAACCGATGATCCGCCCCTGGTAACGGTAGACGGTATTTTGGTGCCTGATCACGGTACCCTGCTCGACTTCAATGCGAATCAGATCCGGACCATCCGCGTGGTCCAGGATGTTATTTTGTGGGGAGGTCGCAATTACCAGGGCATGGTGGCCATCGAAACCCAGAATGGGGAGTACGGCGATGCCTGGCAGTCGAAAGCGGGGGCGCGCTTCCGGTTTCGGCGGGCAGAAGTGCCCAAGAACTACTACCGCCAGCCGCTGGAAGGGGCCGACCCGCATGTTCCGGATTTCAGGCACCAGCTGCTGTGGGAGCCCCAAATCCACCTCGAAGGCCCGGAAAAAAACCTGCCCTTTCTCACCTCCCAGGTGCCCGGCACGTACCGGATCTGCCTGGAAGGATTTACCTCCTACGGGAAGCCCATATCCCTTACTGCAACCTTGATTGTTGAAGGCGACTAGGAGTGGCTGGCAGGTTACAGGTCTGCATCGTATTCCAGCGGAGCAGGCGGGGGCAATTTCAGTTCATTCAGGAGTTCGTAATAACGCGGATCACGCTGGAGATTTTCTGCAAGATAAATCCGGATGCTCCAGGGGTACCAGGCGTGTCGTTTCCCTTTCTGAAGGTATTCAAAGGTCTTGTCTAGGTCTCCGGCTTCGCTGTAGGTCCATGCCAGGGCGAGGTTTTTAAAAGAAGTTTCTGGAAAATATTCCAGTTCCTGAATGATTTGACGGCCTTCCTCTATACGGCCGTGTTTCATAAGAAAAGGCCCATAATAGATATACCAACCCTTGTTAATCTCGCAGGCCTGCCGCATGAAATCCAGTCCTTCATCCACCTTGCCCATATCTGCCAAAATCATTCCTCTTAACGATAAGATCAGCGCCTGGCGTCCTGTACCCATTTCCTGAGCCTTGTCCAGTTCAGCCAACGCCAGATCGTACTGCCCCACCCAGCGATAGAGTTCAGCCATCCAAACGGTGTGCAGGGGGGTAAATGGGTCCAGAGCCTGGGCCCGCTTATGTTCCTTAATGGCTTCATTCATCCTGCCGAAAAGCGCCAGGTACCACGACCAGTGGTAATGATTATAGGCCATGTTCGGATTCACGGAATCCGCCTTTTTAAAAGCGTAATCGGCCAGATTCCAGTCCCACCCGTAGTAGGTGTGATAATTGGCCAGGGCAGCCCACGCTTCCGCATTGGCAGCTTCAAGCTGTATGGCCCTTTTTGCAGCGGCCAGGGCTTTCGGCAAGACATCGTCGGGTGGCATCAGGCTATGGCCCCAGGTAATGTACCCTTCGGCCATACCGGCATAGGCGTCGGGGTCTGCCGGGTTTTGGTCGATGGCTTCCTGCAGGTATACCAGGCCTCGCTGCCAGTCTTCCACGGTAGATTTGTTTAGATAGTATTTTCCCTTGAGGTACAATTCATACGTTTCGGGTCGAATAGACCTGATTTCCCTTTCAGGAACTGCCTTTGCCTCTGCCCCCAGTCCGATCACATCGATTATGTCGCCGGTTGCCGAGGCGCAAAGCTGTTTGATTTCCGAGAGGTCACTTTGGTAGTCCCTGCTCCAGAAGGGAGGCTGCCCGAGTTCCTTCCTGAGCTCCAATACCAACTTCATGTTATTGTCGGTTTTTTCAAACCTCCCGGAGATGAAGTAGTCTATGTTTTCCGAACTGGCGGCCATAAACGGATTCTCTGGGACTACCCCTGCGGTGAAATACCGGGTAGACCCCATTTCGAGTACCATGAGGGACTGATTCCCCGAAAGGGTTTCGATCAAATCCTGAGTAAGGCCGCTCTTGAGGTATTCGATTTCCTCCAAATTTGCCGCATTTGTTTCAAATGGGATAACAGCTATTTGATAAACCGGATTGTAGGAATAGTTGCCCTCCTGACGCCACTGAGACCCGGCCCAGAAACTTCCGGCCAGCAACAAAAGAACCGCGGTTATACCGGCTCCGACGATCACCCGGTTCAGACGGCGGGTATTTGCTTCCCGTGTTTCCGTGTTATCCTCCCAATGCGGGGTTTTCTTCCACCCACCCGGGGTAAGGTCATATACCCAGGCAAAGCCCGTCCAGAATACCAGGCCGAGGGCCAGGAGGTAAATGAGCCCCTGCATGAGAAAAGGTGGTGCATCAAAAGTGGGAAGGATCACAGAGGAAATTTCGAGCAGGGCCCAGGCCACTGCCAGGTAGGCCACCACGGCCCGCAACACGTTGCGACGAACGAGTTCTCTGTAAAAACGCCTGAGATGCATGAGTTGTTGGGTTGAAGTTATAGGTGCCGCTTAGGTTTGTAAGATACTCACACAAAATATTTGAAATTCAAGGTATTACAACTATCAGACAACTGCAATGACAATTGTCATACCGGCATCCCCTTACCGCCCCCGGCCTCCTTCATCAAAAACGATTTTTCATTCAGTAGCCTGAAAGGATTCTGCATGTTGCAACCGTATTCTTGGACAAAGCCCGTTCTATGCTAGCCAAGGTTTACGGAAGTGCCCTTTACGGGATCGATGCGCTTCCCGTCACCATTGAAGTAAATATCGACAACGGCATCGGCTACCACCTGGTGGGCCTACCCGATAATGCCATACGCGAAAGCAATTACCGCATCGCGGCGGCCCTGCTCAACAACGGCCTGCGCATCCCTGGTAAAAAAATCACCATCAATATGGCGCCCGCCGACCTGCGCAAGGAAGGGGCTGCCTACGACCTGTGCCTGGCCCTTGGGATTTTGGCGGCCTCGGGCCAGCTGGAAGCCCGCGAGCTGGAGTCGTTTGTAATCATGGGGGAGCTTTCCCTGGATGGCTCCATACAGGCCATCAAAGGGGCCCTTCCCATTGCCCTCAGTGCCCGCAATGCCGGTTTCAGCGGACTTATCCTGCCATTCGACAATGCCCGGGAGGCGGGAGTCGTAAACGGGATAGCGGTCTATGGAGCAGGGCACCTCAGCGAAGTCCTGGCTTTGCTCCGGGGCGATTCTTCCCTGCAGCGGGTAGTGGTCGAGGCCCCGGCCATAATGCCGGCAGATGGGCAGCAGGCGGCCGATTTCAGTGATGTCAAAGGGCAGGAGGCCGTAAAACGCAGCCTGGAAATTGCGGCAGCCGGGGGCCACAACCTGATCCTGATCGGGCCGCCGGGCTCCGGAAAAACCATGCTGGCCAAAAGGCTGGCGGGCATACTGCCGCCCATGACCCTGGAAGAATCGCTGGAGACCACCAAGATTCACAGTGTGGCGGGTAATAAGCCCCAACAGGGTCTTATCGTGGAACGCCCGTTCCGGAGCCCGCACCACACGATTTCTGATGTGGCTTTGGTAGGCGGCGGGTCGTACCCCCAACCCGGGGAAATATCCCTGGCCCATAACGGGGTGCTCTTCCTGGATGAGCTCCCCGAATTCAAGCGGCACGTGCTGGAGGTGATGCGCCAGCCCCTTGAAGACCGGGAAGTGACCATTTCGCGTGCCCGGTTCACCATTACCTACCCGAGCAGCTTTATGCTGGTGGCCAGCATGAACCCCAGCCCCGGGGGTTATTTCAATGATACAGCCGGCCCGCTGCGAAACACCCAGGGCGAAATGCAGCGCTACCTGAACCGGATTTCCGGCCCTTTGCTGGATCGCATCGACATGCACATGGAAGTAAGCCCGGTGCCCTTTGAAAAACTGGCCGGCCTCGAGCCCGGGGAAACCACCGGCGTTATCCGCAAGCGCGTCATTCACGCCCGGGAAGTCCAGCGCAACCGGTTTCAGGGCGGCCCTGCCCATTGCAACGCCCAGATGCAGGTTAGACAGATTCGCCGGTATTGCGGCCTGTCAGAAGGGCCATCCAACCTGCTCGCCAATGCCATGGAACGATTGAAGTTGTCGGCCCGGGCCTACGACCGCAT
>JAHECA010000041.1:0-10141 GCA_024642005.1 Robiginitalea sp.
ATCAGCACCACACCGAGCAGCATTACAGCCAGCTGCCCGGCCTCGACCATGGCAGCCAGATCGCAGTAGGCACCCACCACGGCCAGGAACAAATACACCGCCCAGCTGCCCAGGAATATATTGCCGCGGAAGCGGTGTATGGCAGGCACCTGGGCCAGTAACAGGGCCAGGGTGGTGAGTACGATCATAAAAGGGACCCCCAGGCCCAGGCCCTCCAGGGTGGCAGTGACCCATTCGGAAACCAGCAGGGCCGAACCGGCTATGACGATCCAGAGCGAGAGGCTGCCCAGGGTAAGTGTTTCAGCCTCATCAGAAGGCCTATCAGCCAACGCAGTATGTGCAGTTGGCTCTGCAGGCACACCCCCCGTTTTCGCCCGGGGAAGCCATCGGCCCAACAGTACGGGCAAGGTAATGGTGGCAAAGAACCAAAGGGTTGTGAGCACATTGTCCACGGCAACCGAACTGCCGTAAACCAGGCCGTTATCGGTAACCCCGTACTGCAGGGCAACCGCATTGAAGTTGATACTCCCTCCAGTATACGTGCCGGTAAACATACCGCCCAGGGCATTGTACATCCCCTCGAAAAGCGGGCTGTCGCCAATGAGCAGCATGCCGGAAACCACCCCGATTACGGTTCCCAGGCTACCTGCCAGGAACAGTACGAGAATGGGGACCCCGGTTTTGCGAAGCTGTGCCAGGTTGGCGTCGAGCAGCAACAGGAAGAGGGCTGCCGGAGCAATGGTCTCAAATATGACATCGTAGGTCGGGTTGGCCCGGCTTGGGATTACTCCCAAATTGGAAAAGACCGCCCCGAAGATTATGGCCAGCAGGGCAATGCCGAACGACTTGAAGGGCGGCCGCTGGCTGAATCGGTACGAAAGGTACAGGATCAGGGCCAGAGCCGTAATCAGGAAAACGGGCTGCTCGGTCAGGTTCATCCGGGCAGGCCGATCAGTTCGAGGTCTCGGAGATGAAGGCCCCCACCTCTTCCTTGAACTGCTTCATGGAGGGTTCGTGGGTATACATCATATGCCCGGCTTCGTAGTACTTCATAAGGATATTTTTCTGCAGGGTTGCCGGCAGGTCCATATGGCTGATGGAATGCTCTACCCCGTAAAAAACCGTGGCCAGGTCGTAGTACCCGTTCAGGATCAGGATTTTCAGCCCCGGGTTCTGCTTCATGGCCGTGGCCATGTCGGGCAGGGTGCTGATGGCCACCTGCCCGCCCCAGGCGTCGTTGCCCCGGTGCTTCCAATCCCAGCGGAAGCCGTCGCGCAGCCCGGTGGAAGTTACATAGGTCATCGACTTGTCGGCCCCAAGGGCCTCGTACAGGTAGTCGAGGTAGGCAGCGATGTAGGGGGGCGAAAGGGCGTCGCTCTGCGGGTCGGTCTCGGCGTACTGCCCCAGGAGGTCTTCATTCACGCCGGTAAAGCGCGAATCGAGGCGGCCAACCGTTTCGCCCTGGCTGCGCAGCAATTCCTGAAAGAACTCCTGGTTGGTCACCCTCAGGTTGGCCCGCAGCCAATAATCGGCGCTCACGCCCGTGTAACCGGCCAGTTTGCCGGCCATGGCCTGTTTTTCGGCTGGGCTCAGCCGGTCGCCCTTGAGCAGGGCCGGAGCATATTCGTTCTCCGTAAAATTTCGAACCTCCTGGGCGAATGCCTCCAGGCTGGGATTCTTGTTGGGGATTTTATTGTGATACCAGGCCGTGGTGGCATAGGTGGGGAAGTGAATCAGGTAGGCCGTGTCGTCGCCAGGGCCGAAGAGCAGGTGCTGCAATTCGAAGACTGATGAGACCATGACCACGCCGTTCATGGCGATGCCCCGGTCTTGCAGCCATTTCACCAGGCCGGCGTTTCGGAAAGTACCGTAGCTCTCGCCCAGCAGGTATTTAGCCGCATTCATCCGGCCTTCCCTGATCAGGAACTGTTCTATAAAACGTCCAATGCTGTTAATATCCTGGTCTACCCCCCAGAAATCCTTGAATTCCGATTTCCCGACGGGCCGGCTGAAACCCACCCCCACCGGGTCTATCATGACCAGGTCGGCCTGGTCGAGCAGGGAGTATTCGTTGTTAACCACCTTATAGGGGGCCGGGCCGGTATAATCAGGGTCGTTCACCACCACCCGTTTAGGCCCCAGTATCCCGAAATGCAGCCAGAAGCTGGCCGAGAGCGGCCCGCCGTTGAAGGCAAAGATGATGGGCCGGTTTTTGGCGCCCGCCAGTTTGTAATAAGTGAATCCGAAAAGCGCCATGGGCTCGTCGTCGGTGTCGCGCAGCAAGTGGGTTCCCACCTCCGTGTTCAGGCTGTAGGTACGCCCGTCAATGGTAACCGACTGGGCGCTTTTAAAGGTTTTGGCCTCGGGAACGGGTTTGTCGGGCTTGGATTCGGATTCCTTTTTATCCTGGGCAGGGGAAAGTGTGCAGACCAGCAGGGCAAGGGCGAACAGGAGGTACTTTTTCATCAGTGTTGGTTTAGGCTCCTGAAGATACAGTGCCGCTGCATATTATGAAAGTAAAACCGCCGGAAAAACGGGGTGAAAATCCATCTATGTTAATTGTGTATAATTTACACTAAAAATAGAGAAATATCATTACTTTTGATTATAATAATAGGTATTTACCCTATAGTTTTACTAGATTTTATAATATGTCGGAAAATCGAAATTGCCTTGTCTGCAGCCAAGCCGCTTCAGGGGGATTTCTGGAATTTTCACAGTCAAAATTCGGAGTTCCCCTCTGCCTCAAAGATCAGCAATGGCTGGTCGACCTGGAACCTATCTGCGAACCGGAGTTTATCCGTCTTTTCTTTGAGTTTCGATCCCGGGGTGTCAAGGTCGCCCTCGAGAACGATAAGGCCAGCGGTATCTGCCGCATCAGAATGCCCATGGCAGGCATCTCGGTATTTCTAGACAACAGATTTCTTCCAAAAAGTCTGCAGGAAGGATTCCTGGAAACCCGTAAGAGCTACAGTCGCCAAAACGGGAAAGTGGAAGTGGAAATTCCAGTGGCGGAAGCTTTTTTAAATACAGCCCGAATAACGAAGCGAACCGTGGAGCTGTTGCTCGATCTCCTCGAAGGGGAGCCTATTGAGGCCAATAAAAAACCCTTGCCCTATACCTATCGCCTCCCTTCTGAACGATAGAGCAGGCCGCCTCAGGTCAGACTGACCCAGGATTTGCCCGTATTGCAGAAGGCCCTGCTGATTCAAGGCTTTCTATGAGTTATTGATGTTTAAGGAAGACTTCAATTCGCCCGTGTCATTCGAGCAACCCGCTGCGCTCGAGCACTGCCTCAGGGCTCAGCAGGTAAATTTCCTTCCAGGAATCGCTCCCGTTGCGGGCCACAAATTCCTCCACCATGCGAAAACCCAGGTAGTAGCCAATGGCACCCGGGTACCTTTCAGAGACGTGTACCCCCCGGTCGGCAAAGCTGTCGCTCACTTCAGGGTCGTCGGAAGCGACAAACTGCCGCAAGAGGCCCAACAGGCTGGTTTCCTGTTCCCCGCAATATGCAAAGGCTTCTTCCGTATAGCCCAGAGCTTCTGCCTTGCTTACGGTGCCCTGGCGGAAGCGGTACCCCACATAACAGGCAAAGCCTTCGTCGACGATCCGCCTCAGCACGGCCTTCCCCCGGGGCTGGGTGGTTGCATAGATCTGGTGGTTCAGTTCGTGGGGGAAAAATTCGCTGATCCCAGCCGTATTCCCGTTGTCGGGGTGCGCCAGGTCGATAAGCATGGTTCCGTCTCCAAAGCCGCCCAGGTTGGTCCATTGGGGCCCGAAGAAAAGATACCAGTTCCCCACAGGTTCATGACCCGTAAAGGCGGTCATCGCGGTGGCAGTCTCCCGAAAATACGCCCCGAGTTTCTCCAGGTCGAGTGCCCGGGCCCGGCTGCGGAAGGCGCCCAGCTGCCCATAGCCCTCCCCGTTGAGCCACTCCAGGAAATCGGCCGGCTCCCCCAGATAACCCTGCCAGAGCCTCTGATAGGGCCGGTAGAGGGAGTCGAGCATGGCTGAATCGCGCTGTGCACCGGGCCGGTCCTGCCAGGCTTCCATGAGCCGCAGCTGGCGGGCCGAAAGGTCTATAAATTCAACTTGGGGGCCTGGGGCTTCCTGGCTTTGCAACAGGGCAGCCGCAGCAAATAGGAACGCGCATAAAACAGGCGTCAATACCTTCATAATAACGTGCTTCAGATGCTGTCAAAAATAGCAGAAACAGGGGCATCGCCCATGGGGTTTCACGCGATTTTAACGCCTGTGGGTACGGCATAACAGGCAATTCCGTACCTTTTCCTTCCAAACCAACCTCAACATGTCAGCATCTGCCCTCCCCTCAGGCCGAATGCGGTCTATCGACTTCTTCCGCGGCATTACCATGTTTTTGCTCATCGGGGAATTCTCTGGTCTCTTCGAGAAACTTGTGGAGCCGCCTTTCGAGGGGGGCATTGTGGCCTCCCTGGCCACCCAGTTGCACCACCACCCCTGGCACGGGTTGCGTTTCTGGGACCTCATCCAGCCCTTTTTCATGTTTATCGTGGGGGTATCCCTGGCCCTTTCTGTACACAACCGGCAGAAGCGGGGCGAGAGCCGCCGTGCCCTGAACCGGCATGTGCTGCAGCGCTCCGTCTTGCTGCTACTGCTGGGCTGGGGGCTGTACTGCATCGACGACGGGGCCATTACCTGGCGCTTTCAGAACGTGCTGGCCCAACTGGCGGTTACCTACCCGCTGGCCTACCTGGTCATGAACAAACCGCCCCGGTTCCAGCTTGTCTTTTCCATCGCGCTGCTTGTACTGGCTGAAGGCCTGTATCGACTGTTCCCCCTGGAGGGGTTTAATCAGCCTTTCACCCCCGGGCATAATTTGGGGGAATGGCTGGAGCTGCAGCTCAATGGCAAAATGCCGGGCGGGCACTGGGTTTCCCTCAACGCCCTGTCGACCACGGCACACACCGTTTGGGGCGTACTGGCCGGGCAATGGCTGCTGGGCGGGGAGCCGCCTGTTAAAAAACTCCGGGGGCTTCTCCTGGCCGGGGTGGTCTTATTGGTGGCCGGCTACGCCCTCGACCCGGTTACACCCATCATCAAGCGCATAGCCACTTCGACCTTTGTGCTGGCCAGCGGGGGCTGGACCCTCCTCGCCCTGGCCCTCTCATACTGGCTCATCGATTTAAAGAAAAAAGACCGGATGGTGCTCTTTTTCGCCGTGGTGGGCATGAACCCCCTCTTTATCTACCTCTTTGCCCATGTGGGGGGCGGGCGTCTGCTGGAACACATCTTTTACCCCTTTACACAGGCCCTGTTCGGGTGGGGCGGGCAGGCCATGGCCGCAGTAATGACCTGCCTGGCCGTATGGGCTGCCCTCTGGGGAATCTGCTGGTGGCTGTATAGGAAAGAGATCTATATTCGGATTTAAATCCGTTCGGCGGCTCGTCAAAGACAGTGCGTTCAACCTACCCCAGCACTGGGCGGCATCTCCGAAAATACCAAATCGACCCCGGGTCGACAACGACAAAATAATTTTTTTATCTTTAAATGGATTACCAAACTAACCGACATGCCTATCCTTTCCAAAACCCCTTTGCGGAACCTGCGGGTTCGCCCTGCCAGCCTTGCCGTTGCAACCCTCGCCGGGTTCCTGGCATTCACCCTGTCTTCCTGCAAATCCATGGGTCCCAAGACCATCCAGCAGGACGGTTTTGATTACAACCAGCGCATCGCTGACCAGGAAAACGAGCAATTGCTGCTCAATATCGTGCGGGTCCGTTACTTTGAAATGCCGCGTTTCCTCAACGTGTCCTCCCTGATCAATTCCTATACAAGGGGCGGGTCTGCAGGGCTCAATGCCAATGGCAGCCCCTTCGGCAACGCCCTGGGCGGAAGTATTGACGGGTACTGGTCAGATCGCCCGACCATCACCTATACCCCAATGACCGGGCAGGCCTTTGCCCGGAGCCTGCTAACCCCCGTGCCGCCCTCGGTGATTTTTTTCCTGATCCAGTCGGGCTGGTCGGCCCAGCGATTGATGAGGCTCACCAATTCCGTAATCAATGGCATTCACAATGAAAATGGCATCCCTGATGGGCGTCGGCAGGCAGACCCAGAATTCCCGGAACTGCTGGATGTCATCGAACGACTGCAGCAGGAAGGGGCGCTGGGCATGCGTTTCAATGGGGACTGGCCTCAGGTGGATGTGGAAATCGTAGTGCCTAAAACGCCCCGGACCGAAGAAGCCAGACTGGCCGCAGAACGGTTCAGGGAATTGCTGGAGATCAAGCCCGACAAACACGTTTTTGATATTGAATACGGGGTTGTCGCGGAAAAGAAAAAGGAAATCGTCATGCAGACGCATTCCATCATGGAGATGCTGTCGAATATCTCCTGGTATATTGAGGTACCGGAAGAACACATAGCCGAGGGGCGCACCCTGTCAACCTTCCAGCCTGAAGACCCTGATCTGATCCATATCAGGGTGGCCGACACAAGGCCGTCCAATGCCTTTCAGGCCATCGAGTACAGGGGCTACTGGTACTATATAGACGACCGGGACGTCAATTCCAAGAACACCTTCACGCTCATGCAGATTTTGATGAGCATGGCCAAGGATGGCACGGGTTCTGTTGGACCGCTGATTTCGATCGGGAACTGAGCAGGGGATAATAATTCTTATGTTCAAAAAGTGAATCAGCTTCCGTGCAGGGATTCTGCCGGATAGCAAATTAACTTTGGATAACGGGCGGGGCCGGAGCCCCGCCCGTTACCTGTCCCCCCAATAATCCCCTCACTCCTGCTCCACCTCCCGTTGATTTTCCCCATAAAAGGCATACTCGGCCTCCAGGAAAGCCGGGTACGACTGCCCGGTGGCGTAATCGATGTTATCGCCGTAAAGTACCAATATGCCTTCGAGGGGTTCCGGGTTCGGGTTGTAGAAAACATGCTTCACATAGGGCCCGATAAAAACGCTCATACCCGGTTCGAGCTCCAGTTCCTGCTCCCCGATCTGGGCCCTCCCATGGCCTTTGGTGATGATAATCAGGTTGGGAATTTGGCTCTTATCGAGCCCGCGATCGGCATTGGCGGCCTCTTCCTGGCCCAGGGTAAACCAGCTAATTCGCTTGTCTTTCATCGTATAGAGCGACACAATCTGCGCCCCGTGGCTGGGCAGGGAGCTGTCGCGGTTAAACCGGGTTACCTCAGCCGGGTCCTTTTTCCAGAAATGCTCCATGGTGAGGTAGCCCAGGGCAGTGTGCTGCTGGGTGGAGCTGAAACCTTCCATGTCGGCGAGGTCGAATGTTACATAGTCGGCCCCGGTAGAGCGGGCGGCTGCCGTGCTGGCCGTGAGCTCCCCACTGCTGATCTTCCTGAAGATCTCAGGGTCGTCAAAACGGAAGAACCAGGTGGGTACCGGGGGCGGGCCAGACTCCAGGCTTATCGTGTGCGGCCCGAAATCGTGGAAGGTATACTGATTCTGCTTACCGGCGGCATAAGGGTGTTCGGCCCGCCGGACCCGCACATGCCACCACAGTTCCCCCACCCGTATGCCAAAGTCGGCATCAAGGGCCATGGGGTCGTGCCGGTAGCTCTCCACGAACTCCTCCAAAAGGGATTCAATAGCCGGCTCCCCGGCAGGTTGCTGGGCATTCAGGCTTCCAAAGAAAAGGCAACAGAGGCCAGCGTAACGCAAGGTTTTTTTTAGAAAAAAGGATTGCATGATGTTCTTGTTTTTAAGGGTTTGAATGCCTTAATGACGAAGGAGGGCGGTCGCTGTTACCCGTAAAATCGGGCTTTGTGGCCAATGACAGCCATTTGGGGCGAATGGAAACTCAGCCCTTCAGGGCTGCGGTGCGCAGGCGGTTCAGCACGGCTTCCCGATACGAACGCGAAACGCGGATGGGCGACTCCACCCCGTCTAGGAAAAGCTCCAGGGGGTTGCCTCCCGAGAAGGAGCGCACCTGCCGCAGGTTAACCACAAAGGAGCGGTGGCACCTCAGCAGTTCGGTTTCACCAGCCTGTTGCAGCAGCTCAGCCAGGGTGGTGCGCAGCAGCTCCTTTTTCAAGGCGCCGTTCCGCAGGAAGTACAGGGCCACATAGTTGTCCTGGGCCTGGGCGTAGCGAAAATCGGAGGCGGCAATCGAGAGGCGGTCGCCGCTCCCCTGCCCTTCAAAGTGGATGAGCCGGTCTGGAGCAGCCTCCCACTGCAGGTGCATTTGCCTGAAGCTGCGGTTGAGGGCCTGGTAGTGAAAATAAAAGAAGGTCCCCACCAGCGGAAAGACCAGTATCGTGGCGCAGTTACCTATAAAGGAAAAGGCGCTTTTAAGGCTAAAGTCGTGCCAGTCGCCCAGCCAGTTGTAGAGCAGGAAGCTGCCCAGCCCGAGTACCAGTAGCAAGGCGGCCGACCAGGCCCCAACCTCCTGCCAGCGCGCCTGTTTCAAAAGCCGGGGCTTTACCCAGACCTCCAGGATCCAGGCCAGCCCCGTGGTGAGGAACATGAACAGGGCCATCTCCGAAACGAACTCCCAGGTGTACTGGTGACGGGGATTGTAATTGTCTACACCGTAGGGAAGGAAAACAAGCAGGAAGAGAAAGATAAAGACACCCAACACCACGCTTACCACCCGGCGGTAGGGGCGTGAAAGGTAAAAGTGGAATGTAGTCGGTTCCGGCACGCTATTCTTTGCCGGAAGGTACTCAAAAGTGGGTAACAGCACAAAGGGGGCTCGTCTCCCCCAAGCACATTAAGCCGCCTTACCTTCTCCTGTATCCGCCCGAGCGGCCGCGGCCCCCGTCGGTATCCTTGCGCTTGGAGAAGAACTCCTGCTTGCGGCGCTGTTTCTCCTTTTCGAATTCCTGTTTTTCCCTGGCGGTCATGGGACGGTCGGTCTGGGGGAAGGGGTGATTTTCCACCACTTCGATTTCCAGGCCGATCAGCCTTTCGATGTCTTGGATAAAGGCGTTCTCTTCCGGCTCGCAAAGCGAAATGGAAGTACCTTCTTCCCCTGCCCGGCCCGAGCGGCCGATACGGTGCACGTAGGTTTCGGAGATGTTTGGGATGTCGTGGTTGATCACGTAGCGCAGCTGGTCGATGTCGATGCCGCGGGCGGCAATATCGGTGGCCACTAAAACGCGAATGCGCCCGTCTTTGAAATCGCCCAGGGCTTTCTGCCGCTGGTTCTGCGACTTGTTGCCATGCAGGGCAGCCGCATTGATATGCGCCTTTTTCAGGTTGCGCACGATTTTGTCGGCCCCATGCTTGGTGCGGGCAAAGAGCAGCACCTGGTCCATGTCGGGGTCATTCAGGATGTGCAGCAACAGGTCGCCTTTGTCAGACTTGTTGGTATAGTAGAGGAATTGCTGAATGGTCTCGGCGGTAGAGGAAACCGGATTTACAGCCACCTTTACCGGGTTGTTCAATATTTTGCGCGACAGCTCCACGATGGTGTCGGGCATGGTGGCCGAGAAAAACAGCGACTGCCTCTTGGCCGGCAGCTTGGCCAGCAGCTTGCGAATGTCGTGGATGAAGCCCATGTCGAGCATGCGGTCGGCTTCGTCGAGCACGAAGTATTCAACGTCTTTCAGGGAAATGTACCCCTGGTCCATCAGGTCGAGCAACCGCCCCGGGGTGGCTACCAGTATGTCTACCCCACGGCGCAGGGCGTCGGTTTGTTTGCCCTGCCCTACCCCTCCGAAAATCACGGTGTTGCGCAGGCCCGTGTGCCGCCCGTAGGCGGTAAGGCTGTCGCCGATCTGGATGGCCAGCTCGCGGGTGGGGGTTACGATAAGGGCTTTAATGGCCCGGTGGTGGTGCCGGCCTCCCGTTTTCTCATACAGGTGTTGCAATATGGGCAGCGAAAAGGCCGCGGTTTTGCCGGTGCCGGTCTGGGCGCTGCCCAGCATATCGCGCCCTTTGAGCAGGGGCGGTATGGCCTGGGCCTGTATGGGGGTGGGGTGTACGTAGTTCTCGTGTCGGAGCGCCTTCTGAAGGGGCTCTATCAGTTCCAGTTGTTCGAATGTCATCGGATAGGTTTTAAGATCCCGAAGTGAAGACAAGCCGGAACCTTTTTTGTGAATGAAAGCGCGAAGGTAGGGTTTATTTACGGGTTTGGGGTGGAGTTGGCATTTATTTGGGAAGGAGGGCTCGTTACGC
>JAHECA010000041.1:10241-15353 GCA_024642005.1 Robiginitalea sp.
GCGGGTCAGAACTTATGCCGGGGTTTGGTTCAAGCCCAAAGGGCGGAGAAGGGTACTAATTTTCAAATTGGCAAATTTCCAAATTTTCTAATCGCCCAATCAGCTAATTCGCTAATTGCCAAATTTGCTAATTATCGTATGGAACCTTGAACACATTAGCACATTCCACTAATTCCCGCCCTTCCTAAGCAGCCACACCGCCAGCGACATCTCCCCCACGATGCTGGGAACGGCCACCGCGGCCAGGAACACATCGGCATAGGCGTCGTAGTCGGGCAGCAGGAAGTGGGCGGCCGTGTCGACCATATACATGACGCCTGCCAAAGCTAGGAAGATCGCAATCCATTTGGGTTTGCACAAGATGCGGGCGAGCAAGACCAAATGGATGCCGAAGAAGAACAGACCGATTAGCCAAATGGTATTAAAGCGGGTTACCTGATGGAGTATTTCCTCGGCGGTGGTCAGCGCCAGTACTTCCGGGAGGGCAAAAACAGCCACCCCCATGATGGCGGCGTGCATCATCCTGAACAGGGTGCTCAGGCCCGAGAGCGCATGGCTGCGGTAAAGTTCGTACAGGGCCCAGGCCACCACCACGTCGAAGACCACGGTAATGAGAAAAGCCAGGGTGCCGACCCGCACCGCCATGGGCTGCTGTTCTACCGTGCCCAGGGGGTCTGTCGACAGGGCCTCCAGCATGTAGAAGTTGGCAAAAATAGCGGCAACGAAGATGATCAAATAGCTGCCGCCGGCGGTTAGGGCGAGTTTTCTGGGAGAAATCATCGGGTTGGGTTTTGGTTTTCCGCCTTAATATCGGGATTTCTCAAGAATTGGGATTTTGCTGTTCAGTTACCTTTTACAACGAGTTATCGCTTCGAGTGTCGCGCCCCGGGCGCGATGTATCGAGAACCATCGCACCGCGATACAAATTTGCTTCGCAAATTCACTCGGTGTGACAAGTTTAGGAATTTCATCTTCAAGTCCCCATCAGCACATGAGCACATTCACCAATTGGCTAATCCGCACCTGCCTCCCCCATCATGTAATCGTAGAACATTTTGGAAATTTTGGCCAGCTGCCCGGTGCCGGCGTCGAAGTCTTTCAGGTTTTTGGAGAGCAGCACCAGCACGTAGCTGCGGCCGTCGGGCAGGTAAACGATGCCGGCGTCGTGGTGCAGGGCCGTAATGGAGCCGGTCTTGTGGGCCACGCGCACTGCTTCGGGCAGGTAATAGGGGATGATCTCATTGAACTGCTGGCCTTTCAGAATGTCGACCATGGCGGCACAATCGTCTGGGGTGCCGGCCCGGTTTTCGGCAATGGCCTGCATAATGCGCTGCAGGTCACGGGCCGTGGTGGTATTGCTCAGCCCCAGGTCATAGGCCTTCTGGTCTTCCACGCCCCGCAACACCTGTATGTTTGCGGCACCCAGCTGGCGCATGGTAGCCGTCACGTTCTTCGCCCCGACGAGCTCGATGAGTACATTGGTGGCCAGGTTGCTGCTCACGGTAATCATGGGCACCAGCAGGTCGTGCAGGGTTACCTTCGTGCCGATCTTCCCGTAAACCACATCATCGCTGTCGTCGGCCAGGTCCATGCTGTAGGGGCTGCCGTCTACGATGCTCTTGAATTCGTTCACCAGCAAGATGGAATCGTGCAAATCGAGTTTCCCCTCCCGTTGCTGTCTGAAGAGCTCGATCATCACCGGCACCTTCATGGTGCTGGCCGCGTGGAAGGAGGAGTCTGCGTTTATCAACAGGCTGTCGGTGGCATCCGAAAGGTTCAGGAAGGCCACGGCCACCTCCCCCCCCACGGAGTCGATCTGGGCCGTTACTGCGGCCTGTAGTTTTTCCTTTGCGGAAGGCTGCTCGCAGGAGAGCAAACCGGCACAGGCCAGGAAGATGGCAGAATATTTTGCGAACGGGTTCATGCAGTCTTTGTTTTGGGAGCTAAACTTAGTGAGTTCTGCACTATAACGCAAGGCAGGGTCTGGCTAGGCCGAGCGGGAAACCATTCGGCGCACCAACTGCACCCCCTGGTAAAGCACCCATGAGAGGGCCACCAGCACAAAGCCGATCAAAAAGGGAAGGACGCCCCCGAAGGTGTAAGCCAACCCCACCACCAGGCCCAGCAGGTATTCGGGCCGGTAAACAGGTAAAAAGAAGGCCAGCACCAGCGGCGACCAGATGGCCAGGGACAGTACCTCTTGCAGGTCTGACTGCCACAGGGCGCCCATTGCCAGGCCGAAGAGCAGGGCCCCGAAAAAAGCCATAAACACGGTTTGCGCCCGCTGCTGTGGTTCTATGCGCAGGCGCCGCTCAACTACCAATAAGGTAACGAAAGCCAGCAGGGGTACGGTGAGCAGGCCCCACCAGTTCGAAATGCCGGGCAGGTCTTCCCGGGCCAGCAGGTGGTGGGTTACCACGCCCCCCCGGGTGGATTCCCAGGTGAGCAGGGCCATAATTAGGGCTCCGAATCCAAAGGCCGTCAGTAATTTATGTCGCAGCAGGATTTTTAACATGGTTGGTTTTGGCAATAGGACGAAGGAAGGGGAGATCTGTTACAGCTAGCTGGGTTGATCTGGTAATGTCCCAGGGACGGAATTAGGCTCGTTACCCCTGCGGCGTAACTCGCTTTTTCTCTTCATTTCTTTTGTTCGCCCAAAAGAAACCGACGCAGGAGGTTCACGAATACCTTCAGAAAAAAATAGACCAGCAATGAGTAAAGAAGCAAAGAAAACGGCGTTTCCGGCGAACTTCTGCCGGTCGTGGGGCTTCGCCCGCCCTCACCCAGAATAGCAGGTGTGAAGACTCTTGCTTCTCGGAATTAAAACCTTAGTCTGGGAGCCGCTTTAAAATGAGGGAGATCTGCCCCATGTGGTTGGCCGAGTGGTCGAGCACATGAAACCAGGCAAAGTAATTGTTAATGCCTTCTTCTATGGGGGCCGAGAGCCAGGCATCGTCTTTGGTGCGCAGCCCGGCCAGGGTCTTTTGCCGCACCCCGTTCCACTGTTCCAGATAATAGCCGATCGGCTTGCCGGTAAAGGTATCCCGGGAGTCTTCGCCCAGGCCCGTGGCAGCCCCCCAGAGCGCCATGTCTTCGGCTGTCCAGGCCATCCCCTCGAGGGTTTCGATCTGGTAATAGGCCTCCGTGGCGGCCAGGTGCATAATCAGGGCCCCGATGCTGTTGGCCTGCGGGTCAAACTTAAAATCGGTCTGCTCCGGGTCGAGGTCGGCCACGGCCGCCTCGATCTGGCTTTTGGTCAACTCCAGCATAACCACCAGCTCCCCTACTTTGGGGGTATAGCCTTCCGCCGGTTTGATTTCGTATTGGGCCTGGCCGGCAGTGATAACACCGCACAGCAGGGCTGTTACCAGGTATTGCATTTTGCTTTTGGGCACCTTTCTCATAGGGATACAGGAATTTGTTGCCTTGTAAGGTAGGGAAATTTGGGGGGTTGCCCTGTTGAAGCAGTGTGAAGGCGGCTGTGTCCGCCGAAGCCCGGCGGCGGCGGAGGGCTCGTCACGCCTGGGGCGTAACTCGATTCTTCTCTTCATTTCTTTTGTTCGCCCAAAAGAAACGAAGCAAAGAAAAGGGCGTTTCCGGCGAACTTCTGCCCCTTGAAATCTACGTCAGGGGTGCGGCCGCCGCTTAACCTGCACGTCCTTCGGCCGCTCCGAACCGGCTAAACTTCGTTTACCTTGCCCCTTCCTTGATTTTTTGCGGGTCAGAACTTATGCCGGGGTTTGGTCAAAGCCCAAAGGGCGGAGCGGGGTTTCATTTTCAAATTTTCAAATTGGCAAATTTTCAAATTCGCTAATTAACGGCTTACTGGTTCTGTCCCTTTCAAGGGTCCTCCCATATCTCGCCTCTGATGAGCGCCAAAATCTCCTCGATCTTCTCCAGGACGCCCTGCGATTGCTGGTTGGTGTAAATGGTATTGGTGATCATTTCGGCCAGGTGGTCTTCGAAGTCGGGATGCAGCAGGATGGGTTTCAGGTCGGTTTGGCCGAAAAGATCCCGGATATTGTTGTATTCCTGGCTGGTACTCAGGGTGAAATGGGAGGTAAACGTCTCATCCTGAAGGAACTCCGATAGTACCCTGCCGAGTTGGTACTGTTCGCGGATGAACGGGGTGAATTTGGTCTGCACATCTGCGAAGATGACCTGCTCCTCTTCATGCACTTCGTTCAACAGGCTGCTGAACGAGGCGAGCCGGTTTCGCAGGGTCGCATTGCGGATCAGGTACAGTTTCCCCGAATTGCTCAGCTCGTAGGTGACTCCCAGGATCGGGTCAAAAGTGGGGCGCGTAATAACCCGCGAGAGGTAGAGGTTAAAACTGTCGGGGTGGATGCTTTCGGGTTCCATTTTCCGGTACTGGAGCAGGATATAAGCCGACTTAATGACTTCCCGGCGAATGTACATCTTGCTCTTGAGCTGCTCCAGGTTGCTGGTGTATTCGTCCAGCAACTGGTTCAGCACCACTTGTTCCTGCTTTCGGTCCTGCCTGTTTTGATTCCAGGAGTCAATCTGCAGGGCGATCAAAATCCCCAGAACGACCAATGCGATTTCACCCAGGGCATAGCGGAGGTATTTGCCCGTATTGCCCGGTCCGGACAGGGACCTGCGCAAGTGGCTGAAAATTCGGATCATTCGCGAGGCGGGTTGGTACCGGCTAAAGATAGGCTTTTAGGCGTAATCTCAGGTCGGGCAAGCCCGCCGTAGCCCAAAGGGCGAAATAGGTTACTCCATTTTCAAATTGGCAAATTTTCAAATCCCATTACCACATTGGCACATTGGCACATTGGTCCTACCTCTTCACCGTAAACCCCACCGGGGCCTTCAGCTCCCCTTCGGTGTACAGGTTCAGGTAGAGCGACACCGAGTCGGCGGCGCCCGCCCAGATCACCCGGTAGTGGTCGAGCAGGGCCTGGCCTGCCTGCCCGGGCTGGCCTTCAATCGGGCAGCAGCTGCCCGCGCGCTCGTAGGTTACCTCTTCCCCTTTCGGGCCCGCCAGGGCATTGAGGTACCTGCGCGAGTTCCACGGCCCCTGCCTGATTTGTATGCCCCCCACCAGCACCGGGTTTTCGGGGGCAAGGCCGTAAGTGGAATCGCTGG
>JAHECA010000023.1 GCA_024642005.1 Robiginitalea sp.
AACGACTGATTTATCAATTCGTGAAGGCTTTGGATTAATTTTAGAAGAAACTTTGTTGACGAATAGCTCCCGGATCAGAATCGCGTATACATCCGTTCTGATCATACTCCAGCTGGTCTTCATCATGGGGTGTTCCAAGGATAGAACGCCACAGGAAGCGCTCGGAGTCTATGTGGTGGAGACAGACTCCGGGTATCAACTAATTCGAAACGGGTCCGTCTTTCACGTGAATGGCGCCTCCGTAGGATTCGTGGGAGACGCCCATTGGGAAACATTGCGACAGGCGGGAGGAAATGCCATACGCCTGTACGATACGGTTAACCTGCAATCGAATCTTGACAGGGCTGCAGAGCTGGGACTGGCGGTTGCCGTGGATATACCGCTTCCGGAACAACACGCGCATTACGACTTATACGCGGATCCAATATGGTTAGCCGATACCCGGCGAAAAATTGAGAATCTTGTGCGCCGGCATAAGGATCATCCGGCCCTGCTGTTCTGGACCCTTGGGAATGAAGTTGTTCCCAATATATCACTCCGTAATAAATCCATGAACTATTACAATTCCTTGGCAAAAGCTGTAAAGGAAGCAGATCCAGCACACCCCCTGACCACATCGGTACACCTCAACAGGCGTGAAATATTAAATGCCAGCCTCAATTGTCCTTACCTGGACTTCCTGTCCATAAATATTTTTGGAGCGATCCGCGAATTTGATAAAAGGAAACATTCGATCCGGTATTTCTGGAAAGGGCCGTACATGCTAACCGAATGGGGCATCAATGGCCCCTGGGAAGCCGATATTTATACAGAGTGGGGGGCACCCATCGAACAAACAAGCACCAAAAAGGCCGAGCAGTACCTGGAACGCTATCAAATATTGCATGCTCAGAATGACGGTCGCCTGCTCGGTGATTTCCTATTCTATTGGGGTCAGAAGGAAGAAAGTACGCCCTCCTGGTACAGCATCGTCCTGCCAAACAAAGACGCCACCCAAATTGCAGTGGATATTTCAAAGGCCTGGAGCAAAAATCCCATCCCTTATACCGGGCCGCGTATTGATTACATGCTATTGGAGGGAAAAGGAGCCCCTTCCAACATCATAATGGAACCGGAAAAGCGCGTACATGCTTCCCTTAAGATCGCAGCTCCCTTAGGAGAAAACCTGACCTGCTCCTGGGAAATCCGACCGGAGCACTGGTATCGCGCCGGATCGCATGACACGGCCAGCAAACAAGTGATGCCGATCTTACCTATTGACTTTCAAAAAGAAGGTTTGGGGGATGTATCATTCGAAACTCCACTTGAATCAGGCCCATACCGCCTGTACGTATACCTGTCAGACCAGTGTGGGTTTGCGGCCACCACAAACATTCCCTTCTTTATCCTGGAACCCAAACATGGCCTCTAAACCGAAAGTATTACCGCCAAGCCGCCGCGAGTCGCGAGCCATAAGATTGATGGTATTGCTGGGGGTTCTCTCCATCGGGCACTTTCTATTCTGGTTCTTCCAGCCGGAGTATCGCGGACAGGGGCTTTTATTTGGGCTGATCACCATTATTTTTGTTTATGGCCTGCTCCGCAATATGTATTTGTGGTACCATTATTTGGCCATTTCTGTTCCTGCAACGCCCCCCCTGGAACGGGCTTTCACCGTCGATGTACTCACCACCTATTTTCCGGGAGAGCCCTATGAGATGACCCTGGCCACGCTGGAGGCCATACAGCGCATCCGGTACCCACACACCGCATATCTCTGTGACGAGGCAAATGACCCATACCTTCGGGAGCGCTGCCGGGAAATGGGGATAAGGCACGTAACCCGGAACAACCGCATTGACGCCAAGGCAGGCAACATCAACAACGCCCTCAAACAGGCCACGGGTGAGATCTGCCTGATCCTCGACCCCGACCACGTTCCCGATCCTGATTTTTTTGACCCGGTTTTGCCGCATTTCCAGAACCCGGAGATCGGCTTTGTGCAGGTGGTGCAATCCTACGGCAACATCCGGGAAAGCCTGGTCGCCCGGGGGGCTTCCGAACAGACCTTCCAGTTTTACGGCCCCATGATGATGTCGATGAACACCTACGGCACGGTCAATGCCATCGGGGCCAATTGCACCTTCCGCCGGGAAGCCCTCGACAGTATCGGCGGCCATGCCCCGGGGCTTTCTGAAGACATGCATACGGCCATGCAACTGCACGCCCGTGGCTGGAAATCGGTCTATGTGCCGCGAATCCTGGCCAGGGGGCTTGCACCGGCTACCCTGCATGCCTTCTTCAAGCAGCAGCTCAAATGGTCGCGGGGCACGTTCGAACTCCTGTTCAGGGTATACCCGAAACTATTCCGCCAATTCACCTTCCGTCAGAAACTGCACTATGGCCTGCTCCCGCTCCATTTCCTGATCGGGCTGATCTACCTCCTGAGCTTCAGCGTGCCCGTGCTTTCCCTCTTGATGTCCGAAACCCCCTGGAACGGCAGCCTGTTACTTTTCCTGTTTGCCCTCATACCGGTCCTGGCCAGCGAAATTCTGATCCGTGCGTACATACAACAGTGGGTCATGGAAAAAGAGGAACGCGGCTTTCACCTGGTGGGAGGCCTGCTGCAGATCACCACCTGGTGGATCTATTTGCTGGGATTTCTCTATGCCATCATCAACAAAAAGGTACCCTACCTGCCAACCCCCAAAGGAGATGAAAACAACACGAATCTCAATATCGTACTGCCCAATATTCTTTTAGGCTTGTTGTCATTGGGAGCTATAGTCTATGGGCTATACCATGACCTGACCCCGTATTCCCTCGCCATGGCGGGATTTGCCCTCCTAAATGCCTTGTTCATGTTTTTTGGGGTGTATCTCGCGACCCGGGTAACCAATAGAAACAAAATACTCAGAACGTTCCTGGAGAAGCGCACATTGGGCTTCCTCGTTTCTGTCAAACATGCCTTTGAAAGCCTTTCAGACCGCTTGTTTTACATAACGCGGGCAGTGGCCCTGCCCATGCTCTTAGTGCTGATTGCGCTGAGCCTTTTCGGCCTGCAACGCTATTCCTACGAGCAATGGAGCGGGGTACGACCCGAGCCTGCCAGGCCCAGGGATGGGATTACCCATCTGGGCATCTTCCTGCCCTCTGGCACCGATGGCCTGACAAATTTGGATTCGGTGCAACTTCTGGAAAAACAGGAGGGAATCGCCTTCGATTTGGTCGCTGTCTATCAGGCCTGGGGCGACCGGGCCCATACCGGCTCCATCGGGCGGCAGCTCGATACGATCGCCGCCAGGGGTTACCTTCCCATGCTCACCTGGGAGCCCTGGACCAATGACTTCGCCGCGGCCGACACCCTCCCGGAACTGCAGGAAAACAAACGGGTGTTCCGACATATTCTCACGGGGGCTTTCGACCCGTATATCGATTCGGTGGCGCTGTGCCTGAAAAGCTTTCGGGAACCTGTTTTTCTGCGGTTCGCCCATGAATTCGACAACCCGGACTATCCCTGGTCGCAAACAGGCGGCAATACCCCTGAATCATTCCGGGAAGCCTGGCGCTATGTGCACGATCGGTTCCGGGCCCAGGGGGCTCATAATGTGATCTGGATCTGGAACCCCTTTAGTCCGGTTAACCTGGATTCTTACTATCCCGGGGAGGGCTATGTAGACTGGATCGGGGTAACCGGCCTCGATTACGGACCCTACAACCGCCAGGGGGAGTCGCAGTCCTTCGATACCCTCTACCGTCCCTTCCACGACGCCTTTAACCAATTGGCCCCACTCCCGGTAATGGTGGCCGAATTCGGAACGTTGACCAAAGACGCAAATGCCGACCGCTGGTTCCGGGAAGCCCTGGCGGCTGCCAAAAATGACTTTGGGGAAATCAAGGCCTGGACGGTTTTCCGCAGCGACCGGGACGAAAACCTGCCCCCCCGGGCAATGGGAAAGGTAAAACGGTTGAATTGGGTAACTCCCTTACCTGCCCTTCGGGGCCTGAGTGTTAACCGCGAGAACGGGTCGGGCATCCCCTCACAGATCGATCTTGAAGCCACGAAACCTTATCAGGCCTTGCCGCTCCCCGACCGGCCCATCCGGGGGGTTGCTTTCAAAAAGGGGCAGCAATGGTACAGCAGCCGGTATACCGCCACACGGGCTTCCCTGGAGCACGATTTCGGCCTCATGAAGCAAGCGGGGATCAACACTTTCAAATATTACGGCCCCACCCTCTATGACCACAATATTCTGCAAGTTGCCCCTGAATTCGATCTGCAGCTCGTTTATGGGTTCTGGATACCGGATGACCTGGATTTCATAAGGGACAGCCTTCGCCTGCAAGCACTAGAAGCAAAGATTGCAGCAAACATTAAGCAGCTAAAGAGCCACCCGAATATCCTGGCCTGGAACCTGGGCAATCCGCACTGGTCTTCCCTGGCCCTGCGATACCAGCGGCCCGAACTCGACCAGCAGCGACAAGCCTACCTGAACTGGCTTAAGCGCCTGACAAGAGCCATTAAAACAGTTGACCCGACCCACTTGCTCATTGTGGATCTGCACCCCGATCCAAATCCCACTTTGCAATTCGAGGCCTACCGGAAGGCCAACCTGGCGATCGACGCATTCGGGCTGATCGGAGACAGGCCGGAACCGTTACAGGCATTTATGCTCCTTTCTCGCGCATCGCGCCTACAGGCCATCATCACCGATGCCCCGGCCGAGGTTTACCTCTTGGCCGGCAATACCCATTTTATGGCTCGAAACTGGCAGGATCAATGGAACGATCAATCGGTTACTTTTGATGGTTTACTCGACATGTTTGGCCGCAAGCGATTCGGTTATCATACGTTGGCCCGGGAATGGACCGGGCAACCCGTCCCCAAAATTGAAGGAGGCATAGCCATATTACGGCCCGCCAAATCCCTTAGTCCGAAAAATAAGGTCACCTTCCATGCCAAGCGCTTTTTAAAAGGAGAATGGCTTGAACCAGCTAGCGATACCCAAAATGATTATTTATGGTTGCTGGTTAAGAATGATTACTACGGCAATCCCATTGCTGTTCAAAAACTGGGGACTGGTGCCTCGATGGAACTCGAAGTACCCGAAAATTATCCGCTTTTCGAATTGAGGCTCACCTTTGAATCGGGAGATCGATTTATTAGTGACCGCGTGCCTTTAAACCTGCCGCTCCATTCCTCGCTCCGCGGTATTCAATACCGATAAACTACATCTGAACCCGAGGCAAAAACACCTCGGCCAGCATGCAGCGGGCACTGCCGCCCCCGCACGATTCAATGGTATCGAGTGGGCTCGAAACAATGCGTGAGGTCTTTTCAATGGCCGCCACCTGTGCCGGGGTGAGCGAATCTCGGGCCGCCTGACTCATGACCAATAGGCGCTGCCCGCCCCTGCCCAGCAATTGCAGCATATTCCCTGCAAAGCGGTGCATCTGGGCCTCGGTAATGGCTATGATTTCCTTTCCGTCTTGCCGCAGGTGGTCTGTAACCTGCTTGCGTTCCTGCCTGTCGTCGATGGCATCGAGGCAGATTACCGCAAAGGTTTCGGCCAGGCACATCATCACGTTGGTGTGGTAAATGGGCAGGCGCTTGCCGTCTACCGACTGAAAAGCGGTGAAGAGTACGGGCGACACCTCGAAATCTTCACAGAACTCGATAAACAGTTCTTCATCGGCCCGGGCCGACAGGGCACAGTAGGCCTTCTGGTGTTCCCGGTCCATGAGAATGCTGCCGGTGCCTTCCAGGAAAAGGCCATCTGCCTCGGCCCCCGTATAATCGATTACCTCAGTGATGTCAAAACCCTGCTCCTCCAACAGGTCCAGCAGGTCTTCCCGCCTTTCCCTCCTGCGGTTCTCGGCATACATCGGGTAGAGCACAACGGTGCCCTTTTCGTGGAATGAAATCCAGTTGTTGGGGAAAATGGAATCAGGAGTGTCAGCCTCGGCCCGGTCGTCGGCCACGACCACCGTTACCCCTTCTTCCCTGAGGCGGGCCACCAGGCCGTCGAATTCGTCCTGAGCCCGCTTGTTGATCTCCGAATTGCGCAGGTCCAGGTCTTCCTGAAAGTAGTTGTTCACGGCGGTTTCCTCGTTCATTCGGAAGTGCACGGGGCGGATCATCAAAACGGTGTCGGTAATCTGCATACGAAGGGTGGCTAATTTCGGCAAAAGTAGCAATTTCCGCAGTCAATTTGTTACAGGGCTCAAGGTGCTTTGCAGGGCACTGGTTCCCTGCCTCCCCTACTCCCGCTCAAGCGGCAGGGTACTGCAGCGCAGCAGCCCCCCCTGTTTGCCCACCTCCCCATAAGGGATCTCTTCCACGGTGAGCCCGCGTTCGCGCAGCCAGCTGTTGAGCCGCGTAAAGCTGCGTTCCGAAACCACCACGTCGGGCGAAATAGAGAAGACGTTGGAATACATGCGGTACATTTCTTCGGTGTCGATCACCAGGACGTTTTCCGGCCCGAAATAGTCGAGCAGCCACCTGGCGTCGGCGGGGTCGAGGAAACTGTCCGGGTGCAAAATGGCCAGGTCGCGCCCAACCGGCTGAAAGCAACAATCCAGGTGCAGGGCATTGCCCCGGGCATTGGTATTTGACTTCCGCAGTTCAAATGCCCTCACATGCCGGCGGGGAAAACTGTCCTGCAGGTATTCGACAGCCGCCCGGTTGGTGCGGGCCGTAATGAAATCTGCGTAGTCCTTCCCGTTGTAGGTTCCTACAAAGAGCTGGTCTTTCCAGGGCATTACGTCTCCCCCTTCCACATGCACCTCGGGGGGTGGCATCAGCAATTGCTCCTCGCCGATCTGGTCGAGCACGTGCACAATGGCCTCGAACTCCTGTTCGCGCCTGGGCAAAATATTGGCCTTGACCATTTTGTCGTCGACAACAAAGGCGATATCGCGCGAAAAGATCTGATTGCAGGCCGCAATTACCTCGGGCCTGAAGACCTGTACCCCGTATTTGCGCAGTACGGCGGCAAACCCTTCCATTTCACTGACCATGTCTGCTTCGGCCGGATAGGTGCCGGCCAGGATGTGCTCCAGCGATTTCGGGTCGTACGCCTCTTCGGGCCTGGGCACCGGGCCGCTGTTTTCGGCCGTGCCCAACACCACGGCCTTCAGCCGGGCGGTCTCGTCATGTATGTTCAGGTTCAGCATATAAAAAGACGGATCAGCAACAAAAAAAAGGGCACCCCTAACGGGATCCCCTTTGATAAACCGGGTGTCCGGTTAGCGGTCTTTCAGCGCCCGGAACGGACGGAGGTTCTCTCCTATATAAACCTGTCTCGGACGGCCGATAGGTTCGCCTTTCAAGCGCATTTCCCGGTATTGGGCAATCCAGCCGGGCAAACGCCCAAGGGCAAACATCACGGTAAACATTTCCACCGGAATTCCCAGGGCCCTGTAGATAATACCGGAGTAAAAGTCTACGTTGGGGTACAGTTTGCGATCTACGAAATAGGGGTCTTCCAGAGCTTCCTTCTCGAGGCCTTTGGCGATTGCCAGGATAGGGTCTTCCTTGCCCAGGGCAGACAACACGCTGTCGGCTGATTTCTTGATGATGCGGGCGCGGGGGTCAAAATTTTTGTAAACCCGGTGTCCGAAGCCCATCAGGCGGAAGGGGTCGTCTTTATCTTTTGCCTTGGCCATGTATTTCTTGGTATCCCCGTCATCGGCGGCAATGGCCTCCAGCATTTCCAGTACGGCCTGGTTGGCGCCCCCGTGCAACGGGCCCCAAAGGGCCGAAATGCCCGCCGAAATCGAAGCGAACAGGCCGGCATGTGACGAACCCACAATGCGCACCGTAGAGGTGGAACAGTTCTGTTCGTGATCGGCGTGCAGAATCAGCAACTTGTCGAGCGCCTCGATCTCTATGTCGTTTTTCCTGTATTCGCGGTTGGGTTTTTTAAACATCATTTTGTGGATGTTCTCCACATACCCCAGGCTGTCGTCTCCGTAGTCAAGCGGAAGCCCGGCCCGTTTGCGGTAGGTCCAGGCCACAAGTACCGGGAATTTGGCCAGCAGGCGCACAATGGCGTAGTACATGGCCTTTTCGGACGATACGTTTACTGAAGAAGGGTTAAAGGCGATCAGGGCGCTGGTGAGCGAAGCGATCACACCCATGGGGTGGGCCGACTTCGGAAAGCCGTCGATGATCTTCTTCATCTCTTCGTCTACGTGCGATTCGGCTTTGATGTCTTCGTGGAACTGTTGCAGCTCTTCCTTACTGGGCAACTCGCCGAAGATGAGCAGGTAGGCCACTTCCAGGAAATCGGCCTTTTCCGCCAACTCTTCTATGGCATATCCCCGGTATCTGAGAATCCCCTTCTCTCCATCGAGGAAGGTGATGGCGCTCTCGCACGAACCCGTGTTCTTGTAGCCTGGGTCGAGGGTAATCATCCCCGTGGCGGCACGGAGGTTTTTGATGTCGATGGCCAATTCATTCTCGGTCCCTTCCACTACCGGAAATTCGTACGATTTCCCGTGGTACGATATGCTTGCAAGTTCAGACATTTTATTTCTGGATTTTAATAAATATTGTCCTGTAAAAATACGAAAAACAGCCGGCTTTAACAATTCGCGGGCCTCCCTTTTACACCCTTCCTTCAGGGTTTATCCGGTCGGATTCAGGTCGTACAGGCGGCGGTAATACTGATCGACCGACTTCTTCCAGGTAAACCGCATTTTGCGGGCCCGATCGCGCAGTTGCTGCCACTGCTCGGGCTGCTCGAAGTAGAGTGTGACGGCCTGGTCGAACACCGCTTCGAGGTCGTTAATTTTATCGGCATAGGTATCCCCTCCGAACAGGAAGCCGGTCTCCAGGTGGGCGATGGTATCTTTGAGGCCGCCGGTGGCATGCGCCAGTACCGGATTGCCGTTTCGCATGGCGAGCATCTGACTGATCCCGCAGGGTTCGAACAGGCTGGGCATCAGGTAGAGGTCGGTTTCCAGGTACATGGAATCGATCAGATCTTCTGACTGACCGTTGGTAAAAATGAAATTGCGGTGCTGGTAACTCATGGCCCGGAACAGTGCTTCATACTCGGGCGCCCCGGTCCCCAGCAACATGAACACCCCATTCACCTCTTCGAGCCTCTTCAGCAAACTGCGAAAGGTATCAGGGCTCTTCTTGAAAAAATAAAATTTCTGCTCGGTGAGCCGGGCAACGCTCGAACAGAGCATGGCCGGCGGATTTTCCATAAGCTCCACCACCTTCTCGCCCGTATGGGCCAGAAAGTCGGCCTTGTACTTCTTGGATTCCTCCTGCAACCACCGGAACAGGGCACGCACGGTGTTCAGGTAGATGGCCCCGTGACTGGCCACCCGAATGTTCTCGTAATTGCTGCCATTCAGAATCCCGAAAAGCCGTTTCTCGCGGTGGGCCTGCTGCAGGTCTCCCTCGAGCCCTTCGCCCCCGATGAATTCAGGCGGCGTACTCGGCTTCATGATGTCTTTCATGTACGAAGGCGAAACCGTGTGCACGGCGTCAGACAAACGTATGCCCACCGCCATCAGGTTGATGCAATCGGTGTACCGGTAATCCATCAGGGGTTCTACCGGAAATTCGAGGTGCGGGAACCAGTTCTCCACCGAAGAGTAATTGTCGGCCAGCGGACGGATGCCCTGAATGGCCAGGTTGTGGATGGTATATACGAACCGGAGCTTTTGCAAGTGCTTATGACGTGGATGAAAGGCCCTGAGGAACAGGAGCATGCTGCTGTGCCAGTCGTGCAGGTGCACCACGTTAAGCGGGCCGAAAACCTTTTGCCTGACGGCCTCGGCGACCCCGGAACAGAAAATGGTAAATTTGACAAAATCAGTATAAAACGGCTCCTCGGGGTCGTTGTGGTAGATATGCGCAATGTCGCCTGCCTCGATCTCAGGGTGGTGGAGCAGGTAATGGGTTATGCCCTCGAATTCCTTTTTCGGCCTGGCCTTGTACAATTCCAGTTCATAGACCTGCCCGCGCAAGTCTACCTCAAGGGTTCGCAGCAGCTGTGCCCCAGTGTGCAAACGGTTGTAGGAAGGGGTAATAACATGCGCCTGGTCGCCCCGGGACGCAATCTGCCGGGGCACATCGCGGACCACATCGCCCATGCCTCCGGCCTTGCAATCGGGAATGGCATCGTTTTCGGCAGATACGAACAGGAATCGATTCATCGGGCAGCTGGTTTGGAATCTGCATCAAAGATACGGGAGAACAAAAAAAAAGGCCCCATCAGACGGGGCCTTTTACATTTATTTCACATCGGGGCTAGCTGTTGAGCTTAAAGGCGCCCGTCCCCGGGAAAAAGGCTACTGAGCCCAGCTCCTCTTCGATGCGCAGCAGCTGGTTGTACTTGGCCATACGGTCACTGCGGGAAGCCGAACCGGTCTTGATCTGCCCGGTGTTCAGGGCCACGGCCAGGTCGGCAATGGTATTGTCTTCGGTTTCCCCGCTGCGGTGCGACATCACAGAGGTATATCCGGCGTTCTTGGCCATGTTTACAGCAGCAATGGTCTCGGTCAGGGTACCAATCTGGTTTACCTTGATCAGGATCGAATTGGCAATGCCCTCCTTGATGCCGCGCGAGAGGCGTTCCACATTGGTCACAAACAGGTCGTCTCCCACCAGCTGTACCTTGCCGCGGGTTTTTTCGGTGAGCATTTTCCAGCCTTCCCAGTCGTTCTCGTCCATGCCGTCTTCGATGGAGATAATGGGGTATTTCTCGCAAAGGCCCGCCAGGTATTCTGCCTGTTCTTTGGAGGAGCGAACGGCCCCTTTGTCGCCTTCGAATTTGGTGTAGTCGTACTTGCCATTGACGTAGAATTCGGCAGAAGCACAATCCAGGGCAATCATTACTTCCTCGCCCATTTTGTAACCGGCCTTTTCCACCGCCTTGGCAATGGTATCCAGGGCATCTTCGGTACCGTCAAGTGTCGGAGCAAATCCTCCCTCATCCCCTACCGCAGTGCTCAGGCCACGATCGTGCAACACCTTTTTCAGGTTGTGGAAAATTTCAGTTCCCATTTGCATGGCATGGGTAAAGCTCTTGGCCTTTACCGGCATTACCATGAATTCCTGGAAGGCAATGGGGGCATCGGAGTGCGAACCGCCGTTGATGATGTTCATCATGGGTACGGGGAGGGTATTGGCGCTAACCCCGCCTACATAGCGGTAGAGCGACTGGCCCAGTTCGTTGGCGGCCGCCTTGGCCACGGCCAGGGATACACCCAAAATAGCATTGGCGCCCAGGCGGCCCTTGTTCGGGGTACCGTCTAGCTCGATCATGGCCTGGTCTATTTTGTTCTGGTCGAAAACCAGCATGCCGCGAACCTGTTCGGCTATTTCGGTATTTACGTTTTTCACGGCCTGTCCAACGCCTTTGCCCATATAGGCCTTGCCGCCATCGCGGAGCTCAACGGCCTCGTGCTCGCCGGTAGAAGCACCGGAGGGGACTGCGGCCCGGCCCAGTACGCCGTTTTCGGTCAATACGTCCACCTCCACGGTGGGATTGCCCCTGGAATCAAGGATTTGCCTTGCGTGTACGTCGATAATGATACTCATATTTTTCGCTTTATTCGTTTTCGGTTTCAGACGCCAAAGATACGAAAGCTCCGCACCTGCCCCAGCCTTGACTGCAGCTTTGTGCAAAGCGTAACAAACTCTTATACCGCCGTGTCTTTTGCAGTGCTTTTGCGGATATTCTCAAAGAACTGATCGAAGAGGTATTCGGCATCGTGCGGCCCCGGGCTTGCCTCGGGGTGATACTGGACCGAAAACACGTTCCTGTCTTTCATCCGTATACCGGCCACAGTCTGGTCGTTCAGGTGCAGGTGGGTGATCTCAAGCCCCGGGTGGGCTTCGGTCTCTTCCCGGTTTACGGCAAAACCGTGGTTCTGGGAGGTAATTTCCCCCTTGCCGGTCAGCAGGTTCATTACCGGGTGGTTAATGCCTCGGTGGCCGTGGTGCATCTTATAGGTGCTCACCCCGTTTGCCAGGGCAATAACCTGGTGCCCCAGACAAATACCGAAAAGGGGTTTGTCTGCCTCGATAATGCGGCGGGCCACCCCTATGGCGTCTTTCAGCGGTTCGGGGTCGCCCGGGCCATTGGAGATAAAATACCCATCGGGGTTCCAGGCCTCCAGGGCTTCAAAGGACGTGTCGTGTGGGAACACCTGAATGTAAGCCCCTCTTTTGGCCAGGTTCCGCAAGATGTTTTTCTTGATACCGATATCGAGTGCGGCAATCCGGAATTCCGCCTCCGGTTCACCGACGAAGTAAGGCTCGCGCGTAGAAACGCTGGAGGCCAGTTCCAGGCCCTCCATACTCGGAATGGCCTGCAGTTCTTTTTTCAGCGCGTCCAGCTCCTCTACCCGGGTCGAGATTACCGCATTCATGGCCCCGTTGTCGCGGATGTAGCTCACCAGGGCCCGGGTATCCACATCAGAGATGGCAAACAGGCCGTTGGCGTCCAGAAATTCCAGGAGGCTGAAGTCGGCTTCCGGGCGGCTGTACTCGTATGAGAAGTTCTTGCAGATAAGCCCGGCGATCTTTACGCCGTCTGACTCCACCTCCTCGTGCGTGGCCCCGTAATTGCCGATGTGGGCATTGGTGGTCACCATGAGCTGGCCGAAATAGGAAGGGTCGGTAAAGATCTCCTGATAGCCGGTCATCCCGGTGTTGAAACACACTTCCCCAAAGGCTGTTCCTTCTTTGTCTCCGACGGCTTTTCCATAAAAAATAGTGCCGTCTGCCAATAAAATCAACGCTTTTCTTTTGGCCTGATACTTCATGAATGCATGCTTGGTTTTAGGGTATTAAACAAAATAACATAAAAAAAAGGATAGCCTCCCAGGACTATCCTTTTCTTCTTGATAACTTTTGAAAACAACGCCTTATGCCTCGGCATCATCGGCTTTGGTTTCGGGTTCCGACTGAGGGGCTTCAGGGGCTTTGGGGGCTGCTGCCTTGGGGGCCTTCGCCTTGGTCTCGGCCTTGGCCTCAACTTTTGCCTCTGCGGCGGGCTGTTCCTCCTTGCTGCCCTTCGAGCGACGGCTGCGGCGCGTAGTCTTCTTGGCAGGCTTGCCGGCGTTGTACAGTTCGTTGAAATCGACCAGTTCGATCATCGCCATATCGGCGTTGTCGCCCAGCCGGCTTCCCAGTTTAATGATTCGGGTATAGCCGCCCTGACGGTCGGCCACCTTCTCCGAAACGGCTCCAAAGAGCTCGGTTACGGCCTCCTTGCTGCGCAGGTTGCTGAAAACCACGCGGCGGTTGTGGGTGCCCTGCTCGGCAGACTGGTTGTTTTCGGCCTTCGACTTGGTGATCAGGGGCTCTACAAATTGCTTGAGCGCCTTGGCCTTGGCCACAGTGGTGTTGATGCGTTTATGCTCAATGAGGGAACACGCCATATTGGCCAGCATGGCCTTTCGGTGTGCCGATTTTCTCCCCAGGTGATTGACTTTCTTTCCGTGTCTCATCGTTTCAATGCTTTAGCCGGCGCCCGAGAGCGCCCGCCAACTTAATCTTTATCCAATTTATATTTTGACAGGTCCATGCCGAAGCTGAGGCCCTTGTTGATGACCAGCTCCTCGAGTTCGGTCAGGGATTTCTTCCCGAAGTTCCGGAACTTCATCAGGTCGTTCTTGTTGAAAGACACCAGGTCGCCAAGGGTGTCTACCTCTGCGGCTTTCAGACAATTCAGGGCCCGAACCGAGAGGTCCATGTCTACCAGTTTGGTCTTCAGCAGCTGCCGCATGTGCAGCGACTCCTCGTCGTAAGTCTCGGTCTGGGCGATCTCGTCGGCCTCCAGGGTAATGCGCTCGTCAGAGAAGAGCATGAAGTGGTGGATCAGCACCTTGGCAGCCTCGGTAAGGGCTTCCTTCGGGTGGATGGAACCGTCGGTGGCGATTTCAAAGACCAGCTTCTCGTAGTCGGTCTTCTGCTCTACCCGGTAGTTCTCTATGGCGTACTTTACGTTGCGAACCGGAGTGAAGATGGAATCGACCGCGATGCTCCCCAGGGGGGCGTTCGACTTCTTGTTCTCCTCGGCCGGCACATACCCGCGACCCTTCTCGATGATGATCTCCATGTTGATGCTCACCTTGGGGTCCATGTTGCAGATCACCAAATCGGGGTTCAGCACCTGGAATCCTGAGATAAACTTCTGGAAATCGCCGGCGGTAAGCTGGCTTTTTCCGCTTACCGAAATGGAAACGGTCTCTTCGTTCACATCGTCAATCTGACGCTTGAAACGCACTTGTTTCAGGTTCAGGATAACTTCGGTCACATCTTCCACAACACCTTCCATAACCGAGAACTCGTGTTCCACCTTATCGATACGCACCGAGGTGATGGCATACCCTTCAAGGGAAGCCAGCAGCACTCTTCTCAGCGCATTCCCGACGGTAAGACCATAGCCAGGCTCCAGGGGGCGGAATTCGAACTTCCCCTCGAAGTCTGTCGAGTCTACCATGATTACTTTGTCGGGCTTCTGAAAATTTAGTAATGCCATAATAGGATCTGTGTTGTGATTATTTAGAGTATAACTCGACGATCAGTTGTTCCTTGATGTTCTCGGGAATCTGAAGACGCTCGGGCACGGCTACAAAGGTGCCTTCCTTCTTGTCTCCGTTCCAGGAAATCCATTCGTACACACTGCTGTGTGCCGCCAGGGAATCATCGATTGCCTGAAGTGATTTGGACTTTTCGCGAACCCCTACCACGTCTCCGGCTTTCAGGGAGTAGGAAGGAATGTTCACCAATTCGCCGTTTACGGTAATGTGGCGGTGCGAAACCAGTTGGCGCGCTCCCCGGCGTGAAGGGGAAATCCCCATGCGGTAAACCACGTTGTCGAGACGCGATTCGCATAGCTGGAGCAATACCTCACCGGTTACCCCCTTGCTGCGGTTTGCCTGGGCAAAGAGGTTGCGGAACTGGCGCTCCAGAATACCATAGGTGTATTTCGCCTTCTGCTTTTCCTGCAGCTGGATGGCGTATTCCGATTTTTTCCCGCGGCGACGGTTGTTGCCGTGCATGCCGGGAGGATAATTCTTTTTTTCGAAGGCCTTGTCGTCTCCGAAGATGGGCTCGCCGAATTTACGGGCGATTTTGCTTTTTGGTCCTGTGTATCTAGCCATTTTCAGTTTGTTGTAAAGGTGGGGTTATGAATTAAGGCATGTCCTTCGATAACCGCATTTCCACCTCCGGTGAAAAATAAATGTTTGTATTCGGGGTTAAACTCTCCGTCTCTTGGGCGGGCGGCAGCCGTTGTGCGGCATTGGGGTCACATCGATGATCTCGGTAACCTCGATACCGGAGTTGTGCAGGGAGCGGATGGCAGACTCACGTCCGTTACCGGGTCCCTTCACGTACACCTTTACCTTGCGCAAGCCGGCCTCATGGGCGGTTTTGGCACATTCCTCAGCCGCAACCTGGGCGGCGTAGGGGGTGTTTTTCTTGGAACCGCGGAACCCCATCTTCCCGGCAGAGGCCCAGGAAATCACATCGCCCTTCTTGTTGGTCAGGGAGATGATGATGTTGTTAAAGGAAGCGCTGATGTGGGCTTCCCCGGTGGATTCGATTGCCACCTTCCGCTTTTTGACCGTCTTGGTCGCTTTGGACCCTTTTGAACCTGTCTTTGCCATATTCTGATTTCTGTAAATCGCGTGCTGAGTATGTGGCGGGCCTCACGGCCCCTTACAACCCGGCGTCACGAGTTATTACTTGGTCGCCTTTTTCTTGTTGGCTACGGTTTTACGTTTTCCTTTACGGGTGCGCGAGTTGTTCTTGGTGCGCTGTCCCCGGAGCGGCAGGCCGACCCGGTGGCGGATACCCCTATAGCATCCGATGTCCATCAGGCGCTTGATATTCAGCTGGGTCTCTGAACGCAGCTCGCCTTCAATGGTATACGAAGACACGGCCTCACGAATGCGCCCGATCTCATCGTCGGTCCACTCTGATACCTTGGTATCTGCATTTACCTGGGCCTTCTCGAGGATTTCCTCAGCCCTGCTCTTACCGATACCGAAAATATAGGTAAGGGCAATAACGCCTCTCTTCTGGTTGGGGATATCTACCCCTGCGATTCTAGCCATAGTTACCCTTGTCTTTGTTTAAATCTAGGATTCTTTTTGTTGATCACGTACAGCCGTCCCTTGCGTCTCACGATCTTGCACTCGGCGCTGCGTTTCTTTATGGATGCTCTTACTTTCATCTCGTGCGTTTTCTCTTAGTATCTGTATGTAATTCGGGCTTTGCTCAAATCGTACGGGCTCATCTCGAGCTTTACCCGGTCGCCGGGAAGCAGTTTGATGTAGTGCATGCGCATCTTGCCCGAAATATGAGCCGTAACCACGTGGCCATTCTCCAATTCTACACGGAACATGGCGTTGGAAAGCGCCTCGATGATGGTTCCGTCTTGCGTTATTGAAGCTTGTTTGGCCATATTAAGCTACCTTTCTGTTTTTACCTGTTTTCATCAACCCGTCGTAATGGTGGTTGAGCAGGTACGAATTCACCTGCTGCACCGTATCGATTGCCACCCCTACCATGATGAGCAGGGAAGTACCACCGTAGAACAGGGCCCAATTGGCCTGCATGTCCATGAGTTTTACCACCACGGCCGGCAATACAGCCAAAATGGCCAGGAATACCGATCCCGGCAGGGTAATGAGCGACATGATACGGTCGAGGAAATCGGCCGTTTCTTTGCCGGGCCTGATGCCGGGGATAAAGCCCCCGCTCCGTTTCAGGTCGTCGGCCATTTTATTGGTCGGTACGGTAATCGCCGTATAGAAATACGTAAAGATGATGATCAGCAGCCCAAAGAGGATGTTGTAGGCCAGGCCGAAAATGTCCTGGAACTGCACCTCCATCCACTGCCCCAGGGCCGAGCTGTTGAAATAGCTGCCGATCAGGCCGGGGGCGAACATGATGGCCTGGGCAAAGATGATGGGCATTACCCCGGAGGCATTCAGCTTCAGGGGAATGTATTGACGGGAGCCCATTACGTTTTTCTCATAGCCGCCAGAGGCTGTGCGCCGTGCGTACTGTACGGGGATGCGGCGGGTAGCCATCACCAGCAGCACGCTGGCCAGGATTACCACAAACCAGAGGATCAGCTCCACCAGAATAAGCATGGGGCCGCCGTTGCCGTTCAGGCGGGAAGCTCCTTCCTGTACAAACGACTGCGGCAGTTTGGCCAAAATCCCAATCATGATGAGCAGGGAGATCCCGTTCCCGATCCCTTTGTCGGTGATCTTTTCACCCAGCCACATGGCAAAAACGCAGCCGGTTACCAGGATGATCACAGAAGGAACGATGAAGTTGAGTCCTTTCCCCAGCAAAAAGGCGCTGTCGGGTACCCCGAGAGCCCCGAGGCTGTACAGGTAGGTGGGCGCCTGGATGATACAGATCCCGATGGTGAGCCAGCGGGTAATCTGGTTCTTGGTCTTCCGGCCGCTCTCGCCTTCCTTGTCGAGCTTTTGCAGGTACGGGATGGCAATCCCCATCAACTGAACCACGATGGAAGCCGAGATATAAGGCATAATCCCCAACGCAAAAACCGAGGCGTTGGCAAAAGCCCCCCCGGTAAAGGCGTTCAGAATGCCCAAAATACCCGTGTCGGTCCGGTTGACCAACGCGGCCAGCTGAGAGGTGTCAATCCCGGGCAGGACCACCTGGGCCCCGAACCGGTACACCAACAGCAGGCCGAGGGTCATCAGGATACGGGTCCTGAGCTCCTCGATCTTCCAGATATTCGTTATGATCTCGAAAAACTTCTTCATATCCGATCCGTTTATAAACTTATGGCCTCACCACCAGCAGCCTCGATAGCGGCTTTGGCACTGGCCGTAAATTTATGAACCGAGATTTTTAGCGGGGCTTTAAGTTCTCCCCTTCCCAATATTTTTACCAAATCGTTTTTGTGTGCCAGGCGCAGCTCCACCAGGTTTTCCACGGTTACCTCCTTTTTCACGGAGCCGCTGTCTACCAGTTGCTGGAGCGTGTCCAGGTTAATGCCGCGGTATTCCACGCGGTTGATGTTGGTGAACCCAAATTTGGGCACGCGGCGCTGCAGGGGCATCTGGCCTCCTTCAAAGCCTAATTTCTTGGCATAACCAGAACGGGCCTTGGCACCTTTGTGTCCTTTGGTGGCCGTACCGCCCTTGCCGGAACCCTGTCCGCGCCCAACGGTTTTGCCGCTTTTATGTACGGAACCTTTTGCAGGTTTTAAATTCCCTAAATCCATTGTTCCTCTGTATTAGGCTTCCTGGGTCGAAACCAGGTGTTTTACTTTGTCAATCATTCCCAGGATGCTGGGGGTGGATTCGTGCTCCACTACCTGTCCGATCCCACGCAGGCCAAGGGCCTCCAGGGTACGCTTCTGGTTCTGGGGGCGCTTGATGCTGCTTTTTACTTGCTGTATTTTGATCTTTGTCATCGCTGTGCTCCTTATCCGTTGAATACTTTTTCCAGGGAAATACCGCGCTGTTTTGCCACGGTGTTTGCGTCCCGCAGTTGCAGCAAGGCGTCAAAAGTCGCCTTCACAACGTTGTGCGGGTTGGAAGACCCCTGCGATTTGGAGAGAACGTCCTGGATACCCACCGACTCCAGTACCGCCCGAACGGCACCACCGGCAATAACCCCGGTACCGTGAGAGGCAGGCTGGATGTATACCCGGGCACCGCCGAACTTACCTTTCTGCTCATGTGGAAGGGTACCCTTGTTCAGAGGGATGCGAATCAGGTTCTTCTTGGCGTCTTCTATGGCTTTGGCAATGGCGGTGGCAACTTCCTTGGACTTGCCAAGGCCGTGGCCTACCACTCCGTTTTCATCGCCCACCACTACGATGGCCGAAAAACCGAAGGCGCGACCCCCTTTGGTTACCTTGGTAACCCGTTGAACTCCCACCAGACGGTCTTTCAGTTCCAGTCCGCCCGGCTTTACAGTTTCCACATTCTTGTATTTCCCGTACATAACTTGTATTAAAATTTAAGTCCGCCTTCTCTGGCGCCATCGGCCAGCGATTTAACTCTCCCATGATACTGGTATCCGCCCCGGTCGAAAGCCACGGCATCGATTCCAGACTGGACTGCCTTTTCAGCGATGGCTTTGCCCACAGCGGTGGCGATCTCCGATTTGGTGCCCTTAACCTCGCTCAGTTCCTTGTCGCGGGAAGAGGCAGAAACCAGGGTCTTGCCGCTCTGATCGTCGATGATCTGGGCGTAGATCTCCTTATTGCTGCGGAAGACAGACAGGCGCGGGCGCTCCGGAGTTCCGAAGGATACCTTGCGGATGCGTCTTCTGATTCGATTTCTTTTCTCAGACTTCGTTAGTCCCATGATTCTTTAGATTACGCTGATTTACCTGCTTTTCTTCTCAACAGCTCGCCCTTGAACTTAATTCCCTTGCCTTTGTAGGGCTCCGGCTTGCGGAAGGAACGAATCTTGGCGGCTACCTGCCCCAGCAATTGCTTGTCGTGGGAGCTGAGCTTGATAGTCGGGTTTTTACCTTTTTCTGCGGTGGTTTCAATCTTTACCTCAGGAGCAAGGTCCAAAACGATATTGTGCGAATATCCGAGTGCCAGATCCAGTTTTTGTCCCTGGTTGGTGGCCCGGTATCCTACCCCGACCAGTTCCAGTTCTTCAGACCATCCCTGGGTAACCCCTTTGATCATATTGGAGACCAGGGCACGGTACAACCCGTGCTTGGCCTTGTGGTCTTTGGAGTCTGAAGGGCGGGCAACATGCACTTCCTTATCTTCAACCTCAATCGTTACATCGGAGTACTCCTGAGTGAGCGTCCCCAGTTTTCCCTTTACGGTTACCACACCATCGGCTACCTCCACGCTTGCTCCCTCTGGGATTGCTATCGGATTCTTACCAATTCTAGACATGCTTCTGTTCTTTTAATAGTCTTTTAATACACGTAGCACAGCACTTCGCCTCCTACGTTTTCCTGCCGTGCCTGCTTGCTGGTCATTACCCCGTGCGAGGTAGAGACAATGGCAATGCCCAGGCCGTTCAGCACGCGGGGAAGGGTTTCCACCCCGGTGTATTTGCGGAGGCCCGGCTTGGAAATCCGCTCGATTTTACGAATAACCGGCTCCTTGGTGATCTTGTCGTATTTCAGGGCGATCTTGATATTCCCCTGAGTTTCGGCGTCTTCGAACTTGTAGCTCAGGATGTACCCCTGGTCGAACAGGATCTTGGTGATCTCCTTTTTCACCTTGGAAGCAGGAATCTCAACAACCCGGTGACCGGCACTGCTGGCGTTACGGATTCGGGTCAAATAGTCTGCAATAGGATCTGTAAACATCTTCTTTTTTCCTGTTTAAGGGGTTACCAACTCGCTTTCTTAACGCCCGGGATGAGTCCCTGGTTGGCCATTTCACGGAACATTACCCGGGAAACCCCGAATGTCCGCATATATCCTTTCGGCCGGCCGGTTAACTTGCAACGGTTGTGCTTGCGAACCGGGGAGGCGTTGCGGGGCAACTTCTGCAGCGCTTCGTAATCGCCGGCCTCTTTCAGGGCCTTGCGTTTTTCGGCGTATTTAGCTGCGAGTTTGGCCCTTTTGCGCTCGCGGGCCTTCATTGATTCTTTAGCCATACTAATTCTTTTTAAAGGGTAATCCCAATTCGCTTAACAGTGATTTAGCTTCCTTGTCTGTCACGGCCGAGGTCACAAAGGTGATATCCATCCCGTTGATCCGGTTAATCCGGTCGATGTTGATTTCGGGGAAGATGATCTGCTCGGTTACGCCCAGGTTGTAGTTGCCACGGCCATCAAAGCCGGTGGCACGGATACCATGGAAATCGCGTACACGCGGCAGGGCGGTAGTTACCAGGCGGTCGAGGAACTCATACATGCGCTCTCCGCGCAGGGTAACCTTGGCGCCGATGGGCATGCCCTTCCGCAGTTTGAAGTTAGCCACGTCTTTCTTGGAAATGGTGGCTACTGCCTTCTGTCCGGAAATCATGGTGAGCTCGTCAACAGCGTGATCGATCAGCTTCTTGTCGGCCACGGCGGCTCCTACCCCGCGGCTGATCACGATCTTCTGCAGCTTGGGAACCTCCATGACATTGTTGTACCCAAACTCCTCGGTAAGCGCCTTGATTACGCGCTCGTTGTATTCTTGCTTTAATCTTGGAACGTAGGCCATAACTAAATTACTTCATTCGATTTTTTTGCAACCCGCACTTTCTTGCCGTCGCGGATCTCGTATCCTACCCGGGTAGCTTCGCCCGATTTCGGGTCGATCAACGAGAGGTTGGAAAGGTTAATGGGAGCTTCTTTCTCCACAATTCCCCCCTGGGGGTTGCGGGCACTGGGCTTTTCGTGTTTCGACACGGTGTTGACCCCTTCCACAATTGCCTTGTTGGCGTCGCGGAGCACTTTCAGCACTTTGCCTTCGCTGCCTTTGTGGTCGCCGGTGATTACCCGAACCTGATCTCCTTGTTTAATCCTTACTTTCATCTTTCTCTGTGCTTTAAAGTACCTCGGGAGCCAAGGAAACGATTTTCATAAATTGCTTCTCACGCAGTTCCCGGGCCACAGGGCCGAACACGCGCGTTCCGCGCATCTCCCCTTGCGGGTTCAGCAACACGCAGGCATTGTCGTCGAAGCGGATGTAGGATCCGTCCGGACGACGTACCTCCTTGGTGGTGCGAACCACCACGGCGGTAGACACGGCCCCCTTCTTGATGGTGCCGTTCGGAGTGGCTTCCTTCACGCTTACTACGATTTTATCTCCCAGGGAAGCGTACCGTCTCTTGGTGCCCCCGAGCACGCGGATGGTCAGAACCTCTTTGGCTCCGGTGTTGTCCGCTACTTTGAGTCTGGATTCTTGCTGTACCATAATTATTTGGCTCTTTCAAGGATTTCTACCAATCTCCAGCACTTGGTCTTGCTCAAGGGCCGGGTTTCCATGATACGTACCGTATCTCCGATGTTGCAATCGTTCTTTTCGTCGTGTGCCACATACTTCTTGGTCCGAAGTACGAACTTTCCGTACATGGGGTGCTTTACCCGCTTGACTTCGGAAACCACGATGGATTTCTCCATCCTGTTGCTGGTCACAACGCCAATACGCTCTTTTCTTAAATTTCTATTTTCCATAAAGCAACACCAATTATTGGTTTTCCCTTTTTGTTAATTCGGTCGCCAGTCTGGCCACGGTTTTCCGGGCTTTTCTCAGCTGAAGCGGGTTTTCCAAAGGAGTCACCGCATGGGCCATTTTGAGATCGTCGTACTGCTTTTTATGGCCGGCCAGCTTTTCTTTAAGCTCTTCGACAGACAATTCCTTTACTTCCGATTGTTTCATGATCGCGTATTATTAAGCAGGAGTATAATCCCTGGCCACTATAAATTTTGTCTTTACCGGCAGCTTTTGGGCCGCGAGCCGCAGGGCTTCCTGGGCAATTTCGTGGGGTACCCCGGCAATTTCGAACATAACCCGGCCCGGCTTAACGATGGCTACAAAGTACTCAGGAGCACCTTTCCCCTTACCCATCCGCACTTCGAGCGGCTTTTTGGTAATGGGTTTGTCCGGGAATATTTTGATCCAGAGCTGTCCCTGGCGTTTCATGTAACGGGTTGCAGCGATACGGGCGGCCTCGATCTGACGGGCTGTGATAAAGGCTGAGTCCATAGACTTGATGCCGAACATCCCGTTAGACAGCTGGTGCCCTCTCTGAGAAATGCCTTTCATTCGGCCTTTCTGGGCCTTCCGAAACTTGGTTCTTTTTGGCTGTAACATGTTCCTTTCGCTTCTTTAAATTACTTTCTGCGACGTTTTTTGCCTTCGGGCTTCCCGGCAGTCTTGCCTGTCCCCTTAGACATGCCGACCAGCGGAGAGAGCTCGCGCTTGCCGTAAACCTCACCTTTCATGATCCACACCTTCACGCCCAGGCGGCCGTAGGTCGTGTGGGCCTCATGCAGGGCGTAGTCGATATCGGCCCGGAAGGTAGACAGCGGAATGCGGCCTTCCTTATAGGTCTCGCTGCGCGCCATTTCGGCTCCGTTCAGACGGCCTGAAATCATCACCTTGATCCCTTCTGCATTCATCCGCATGGCAGCGGCAATGGCCATTTTAATGGCGCGGCGGTAAGAGATCCGGCTCTCGATCTGCCGGGCTACGCTCGCAGCAACCAGGTTGGCGTCGAGCTCGGGGCGTTTGATCTCGAAAATATTGATCTGTACCTCTTTGTCGGTAATCTTTTTAAGCTCTTCCTTCAGCTTGTCGACCTCCTGGCCACCTTTCCCGATAATGATACCCGGGCGGGCGGTGGTAATGGTAACCGTGATGAGCTTCAGGGTGCGCTCTATGATGACCCGGGAAACACTGGCCTTGGCCAGACGGGCGTGGATGTACTTGCGGATTTTGTCGTCTTCCGCCAGCTTATCTCCGTAATCGTCCCCTCCGTACCAGTTCGATTCCCAGCCCCGGATGATTCCCAGACGATTTCCTATTGGATTCGTTTTTTGTCCCATACTATTTTTAGCTTGCTGCGTTATTTCTGGCTCCCAACACCAAGGTTACGTGATTGGAACGTTTTCTGATTCTGTGGGCGCGCCCCTGGGGTGCCGGCCGGAGCCGTTTCAGGGAACGACCGCCGTCTACACGGATCTCAGATACGATCAGGTTGGCTTCTTCGATATCGGCGTCCTCGTTCTTGGCCTGCCAGTTGGCAATTGCCGAAAGGAGGAGTTTTTCCAGCCTGCGGGAGGCCTCTTTGGTGCTGAAGCGCAAGATGGCCAGGGCCCTCTCAACTTCCTGTCCGCGCACCAGGTCGGCTACCAGTCTCATTTTCCGGGGAGAGGTGGGGCAGTCGTTCAGCTTGGCGAATGCCAGCTCCTTCTTTTCCTCCTTGATCCTCTCGGCCATCTGTTTTTTCCGAACTCCCATAGCGCTTACTTTTTACCTTTGTTTTTAGCTCCGGCATGCCCCCGGAAGGAACGGGTTGGCGAAAATTCGCCCAATTTGTGGCCCACCATGTTCTCGGTTACGTAAACCGGGACAAATTGGCGGCCGTTGTGCACGGCGATGGTCTGACCCACGAAATCGGGGGTGATCATCGAGGCGCGTGACCAGGTCTTGATGACCGTCTTCTTTCCGGAATCCATGTTCTGTTGAACTTTCTTCTCCAGACTATAGTGAACGTAAGGTCCTTTTTTTAGGGAACGTGCCATTCTAACTTATTTTATTTCTTTCTGCGTTCAACAATATATCGGTTGCTGTCCTTGGTCCGGGAACGGGTGCGGAAGCCTTTGGCAGGCATACCTTTCCGCGATCTCGGGTGTCCTCCGGAAGCACGTCCTTCCCCACCACCCATCGGGTGGTCTACCGGGTTCATGGCCACCGGACGGGTACGCGGGCGACGGCCCAGCCAACGGCTGCGGCCAGCCTTGCCCGAAACGATGAGCTGGTGGTCTGAGTTGGATACGGCACCGATGGTAGCCAGGCAATTAACCAGAATCATCCGGGTTTCGCCAGAGGGCAACTTCATGGTGGCGTACTTGCCATCGCGTGCCATCAGCTGGGCGAAGGTTCCGGCGCTGCGCGCCATAACGGCCCCTTGCCCGGGACGCAACTCGATGCAGGAAATGATGGTACCCAGCGGAATTTCCGACAGCGGCAGGGTATTGCCGATCTCTGGAGCAGACCCGGCTCCTGAAAAGACCTGCTGCCCAACCTGGAGGCCGTTCGGGGCCACCATGTAGCGTTTCTCGCCGTCGGTGTATTCGAGCAGGGCGATAAACGCGGAACGGTTCGGATCGTACTGGATCGACTTCACTTCGGCGGCAATCGAATGCTTGTCGCGCTTGAAATCGATCACACGGTACCTTCTTTTATGACCTCCGCCTTTGTAGCGAATGGTCATTTTTCCTCGACTGTTTCTTCCTCCCGACTTTTTTAACGGAGCGAGCAGGCTCTTCTCCGGCTTATCAGTAGTAACGGCGTCGAATCCGTTTACTACTTTAAAACGCTGTCCGGGAGTAATAGGCTTTAACTTTCTGACTGACATGCCTCTTAGATATTACTGTAAAAATCAATCACGTCTCCGTCCTTCACCTCCACGATGGCCTTTTTGAAAGCCCCCTTCATACCCTGCTGAACACCTGTTTTGGTGTAGCGGGTCTTGCGGGCCGGGCCGTAGTTCATGGTGCGAACCTTGGTTACAGAAACGCCGTAAGTCGATTCTACGGCTTCCTTGATTTCGAGTTTATTTGCGGCCGGAGCCACGATGAAACCATAGCGGTTGTACAACTCACTATCGGAAGTCATTTTCTCGGTAATGATCGGTTTTATCAACACACTCATGATTCCTTACTTGTTTAGGTTCGCTTCAATTTCCGCCAAGGCACCTTCCATCAGTACTACGCTGTTTGCGTTCATGATTTTATAAGTGCTTAATTCTGAGTTGGTTACAACTTCAGACCCTGGCAAATTGCGCGACGACAAATATACGCTATTATTTGAATCGCCCAAGACTATCAGGGACTTTTTGTCGGCCAGCCCAAGGGCCTTCAACACAGCCACAAATTCCTGGGTCTTGGGCTGCTCGAATGAGAAGTCTTCCACCACCAGAATGGCGTTCTCCTGAGATTTCAGGCTCAGGGCCGATTTACGGGCCAGGCGCTTCACGTTTTTGTTCAGCTTCTGGGTATAGTCTTTCGGGCGCGGGCCAAAGATGCGGCCACCGCCACGAAAAACCGGAGATTTGATGCTGCCGGCCCGGGCGGTACCGGTACCTTTTTGCTTCTTGATCTTACGGGTGCTGCCCGCAATTTCGCCCCGTTCCTTGGCCTTGTGGGTACCCTGCCGCTGGTGGGCCAGGTACTGTTTCACATCCAGGTAGATGGCGTGCTCGTTAGGCTCTATCTTGAATACCTCGTCGGAAAGCTCGGCTTTCCGTCCGGTTTCTTTTCCCTTGATATCTAATACTGCTACCTTCATCACTTCAAAATGGTTATGTAAGCATTCTTATGGCCCGGAATGGCACCCTTGAGTACCAGGAGGTTCTTTTCCGGAACCACTTTGAGCACCCGCAGGTTCTGAACGGTTACCCGCTCATTGCCCATTTGTCCGGCCATTCTCAGGCCTTTAAACACGCGGGAAGGATAAGACGAAGCCCCGATGGACCCCGGCGCCCGCAAGCGGTTGTGCTGCCCGTGGGTAGACTGGCCCACCCCGGCGAAGCCGTGCCGCTTTACGACGCCCTGGAAACCCTTCCCTTTGGAAGTTCCCACAACGTCTACGAATTCTCCTTCTACAAACAGGTCTACACCGATGGTGTCTCCCAGTTTGTGTTCTCCTTCAAAATCCCGGAATTCGACGACTTGTTTTTTGGGTGCAGTTCCCGCCTTTTTGAAATGGCCCTGTTCGGCCTTGTTGGCGCGTTTCTCTGCCTTGTCATCGAAACCGAGCTGAAGGGCATTGTACCCGTCCACCTCTTCGGTTCTGACTTGGGTAACGACGCATGGTCCTGCCTCGATGACGGTGCAGGGAATATTCTTCCCGTTCTCGTCAAAGATGCTGGTCATGCCGACTTTTTTTCCGATTAACCCAGACATATGTATTAAAAATTAAATTAAACCTGAGGCCCCGAAACTTGGATTTCCCTTCCGGTACTCCGGCTGAAACCGGTTCCCGAACCTCTATTTTACACTATTTCACTTACTCGTTTTTCCGGCAAAAAAACAGGGCCAAAAATAAATTCGACCCCGAATGTATTTTTGTTGCCGTTTTTCCTTTGCACGCAGCGCCGGACATGTTGCTGAAGGCTACCTGCCTTCCGCATTGAGGTCTGTCAGACCTTGATCTCGACCTCGACCCCGCTGGGGAGCTCAAGCTTCATGAGCGCATCGATGGTCTTGGAGGAAGAGCTGTAAATATCAAGCAGCCGCTTGTACGAGCTCAGCTCGAACTGCTCCCTCGATTTCTTATTCACGTGGGGCGAACGCAGCACCGTGAATATCTTTTTGTGCGTCGGCAACGGAATGGGCCCGGTTACCACCGCTCCGGTCGTTTTCACCGTCTTTACGATCTTGTCGGCAGATTTGTCTACCAGGTTGTGATCGTATGATTTCAGTTTGATTCTGATTTTCTGACTCATCTTGCCGTTATTAAGCGGTTACACCTTTGGTTGCCTTGATCACTTCTTCTGCGATGCTCGACGGAGTTTCCGCGTAGTGCGAAAATTCCATGGTAGAGGTAGCCCGGCCCGAAGACAGCGTCCGCAGGGAGGTTACGTAACCGAACATTTCGGAAAGCGGCACATCGGCCTTGATTACTTTGGAACCTGCGCGATCTGACATGTTGTTAACATGTCCGCGGCGGCGGTTCAGGTCGCCCACGATGTCACCCATGTTTTCTTCCGGGGTAAGCACCTCCAGCTTCATAATGGGTTCCATAAGCACCGGTTTGGATGCTCTTGCGGCAGCCTTGTAGCCAATCCTGGCAGCCAGCTCGAAAGAAAGCGAATCGGAATCCACCGGGTGGAAAGATCCGTCTTTGAGGGCCACTTTCAGGCTCTCTATTTCAAAACCGGCCAAAGGCCCGTTTTTCATGGCTTCGCGGAAGCCTTTTTCAACAGAAGGAATGTATTCTTTAGGAATGTTTCCTCCTTTCACTTCGTTTACAAATTCCAGGCCGGGCTTGCCTTCCTCGGCAGGCGACATGGTAAAGATGATGTCGGCGAATTTACCGCGACCACCGGTTTGTTTCTTGTACACTTCGCGGTGGTTGGCAGAGCCGGTGATGGCTTCTTTGTATTCCACCTGAGGTTGCCCCTGGTTCACTTCCACCTTGAACTCGCGACGCAGACGGTCTACGATGATGTCGAGGTGAAGCTCACCCATACCGGAGATGATGGTCTGCCCGCTGGCTTCATCGGTCTTCACCTGGAAAGTCGGGTCTTCCTCGGCCAGTTTGTTCAGGGCCATACCCAGCTTGTCAACATCGGCCTTGGTTTTGGGCTCCACCGCGATACCGATTACCGGATCGGGGAATACCATGCTCTCAAGCACGATGGGGTGTTTCTCGGCACACAGGGTGTCACCGGTTTTGATATCCTTAAAGCCTACGGCTGCCCCGATGTCTCCGGCAGAGATGCTCTCAATGGCGTTCTGCTTGTTGGAGTGCATCTGGTAAATCCGGGATATGCGCTCCTTGTTTCCGGAACGGGTGTTCAGTACGTAAGACCCGGCATCCAGTTTACCGGAGTAGCAACGGAAGAAGGCCAGGCGCCCCACGAAGGGGTCGGTGGCAATCTTAAAGGCCAGAGCTGCAAAAGGCTCGTTCGGATCGGGCTTGCGCGCGATCTCGGCCCCGGTATCCGGATTGGTGCCGTGAATAGCTTCCTTATCGAGGGGCGAGGGCAGGTAGCGGCAAACGCAATCCAGCAGGAACTGCACCCCTTTATTCTTGAACGATGACCCGCAGACCATAGGGATAATGCTCATATCCATTACGGCAGCACGCAGGGCAGCGTTTACTTCCTCTTCGGTTATGGAGTCTTCGTCTTCGAAGAATTTCTCCATTAGGTTTTCGTCGTATTCGGCAACCGCTTCGATCAGTTCGGCGCGGTACTGCTTTACTTCGGCTTCCATTTCGGCGGGAATATCCACCACGTCGAATGTAGAGCCCATATTCTCTTCATGCCAGATGATGGCCCGGTTCTTCACCAGGTCGACCACGCCTTTAAAGTCGGCCTCGTCCCCGATGGGAAGCACGATCGGCACAGCATTGGATTTCAGCATGTCGCGAACCTGCTGGCATACAGACATAAAGTCTGCGCCCTGCCGGTCCATCTTGTTGACAAAGCCCATACGCGGAACTTTGTAATTATCGGCCAGGCGCCAGTTGGTTTCAGACTGGGGTTCAACCCCGTCTACAGCGCTGAAGAGAAACACCAGCCCGTCAAGTACCCGCAGGGAGCGGTTCACTTCCACGGTAAAGTCTACGTGGCCGGGGGTGTCTATAATATTAAAGTGATACGGTTTGGTCAGGTCGGTAGGCTGCCCGTTTTTCAACGGGAAATTCCAGGTACAGGTAGTAGCTGCAGAAGTAATGGTAATACCCCGTTCCTGCTCCTGCTCCATCCAGTCCATGGTGGCTGCCCCGTCGTGGACCTCCCCGATCTTATGGCTAACCCCTGTATAAAAGAGGATTCGCTCCGTCGTTGTGGTTTTGCCGGCATCAATGTGCGCAGCAATCCCTATATTCCTTGTATATTTTAAATCTCTCGCCATGGTTCTCTTAGAATCTGAAGTGAGAAAATGCCTTGTTGGCTTCAGCCATCTTATGGGTATCCACGCGTTTCTTCACGGCGGCACCTTCTTCTTTGGCGGCGGCGATCACTTCCCCGGCCAACTTCTGGGCCATCGATTTTTCATTGCGCTTGCGGGAATAGCTTATAAGCCATTTCATGGCAGTCGAAATCTTGCGGTCGGGCCGGATCTGCATCGGGATCTGGAAGGTAGCCCCTCCAACCCGACGACTGCGAACCTCCACGTGGGGCATAATATTGGAAAGGGCTTCTTTCCAATGGTCGAGGGCCGACTTCTCTTCATCGGTCTTCTTCTGCTCCACGATGTCCATGGCATCGTAAAAAATTTGGAAGGCAACTGATTTCTTGCCATCCCACATCATCATGTTCACAAAGCGCGTTACCAGCTGGTCGTTATACCTCGGATCTGGCAACAGCGGCCTTTTTTTAGCCTGTCTTTTTCTCATTACTGTTTCTTAAAAGGTGAGACTTACTTTTTGGGGCGTTTGGCACCGTACTTGGAGCGGCGTTGGGTACGGCCGGCAACTCCGGCAGTATCCAATGCCCCGCGCACGATGTGATACCTCACACCCGGCAAATCTTTCACCCGTCCGCCTCTAACCAATACTATCGAGTGCTCCTGGAGATTGTGTCCCTCACCGGGGATGTAAGCGTTCACCTCCTTACCATTGGTAAGGCGCACCCGGGCCACCTTCCGCATAGCGGAATTAGGCTTTTTGGGAGTGGTGGTGTACACACGCGTACATACTCCTCTGCGTTGAGGGCACGAATCCAAAGCAGCCGATTTACTCTTCTTGGTAATTGTGGCCCTTCCTTTTCGTACTAATTGTGAAATTGTTGGCATAAAAACTTATAAATAAAAGCAACCCTTGTTTAAGGGCTGGCAAATGTAGCAATTATTCCCTATAATTCAAATCACATCCCATTAAATTTCCCGGAATTTTCCAACCGGGGCCTTCCGCGGCTGAAACCCCTGTCCCGGGCCATTTCCCCGGCCGGGTACTTGACCCGTCCGCAGAAGGGTTTGTGTTAGTTATACCTTAATATATATTATACATTATTTTACCATTCCGTTAAGATTTGACCCGGGCACGCATCCATTGGGGCAAAGTTGCATCTAACCAAGTAAGAACGCCCCTGAAACCAGGCAAATGGATGCTTTCAGCAGGGCTGTTACCAACCCCGATTTGCCTGATACACTCCGTCCTGCTTGTGAATTTCACAGGCAGGGGCAGTCTGAAATATGTCTTTCTCAATCTGAGGGTCCCAAAAATCCTGAGACAGAATTAACAGGTGGGTTCTTTAAGTTTTATTAAAATAAGTTTGGATTATTAACACAGAATTAAGATTTTCGCAGTTAGCTAATTCAAATAATTTAAAAATGAGAACAAAATTAAATGGAATCCTAACGCTGTTTTTGGCGTTGGTTGTGCAGATATCATTTGCGCAAGACAAAACGATTTCAGGTACGGTTACCGATGCCGACGGCTTGCCACTGCCTGGGGTTAACATCCTTGTTCAGGGCACCACTTCAGGTACCCAGACCGACTTCGACGGTAACTATTCCATCCAGGCGGGCGTTGGCGATGTGCTGACGTATACGTACCTGGGGATGCGTGCCGAAGCAAGGACCGTGGGTGCCGACAACACGATAAACGTGCAAATGTTGGAAGACGCACAGGCCCTTGAAGAGGTAGTAGTAACTGCCCAGGGTATCAAAAGGGAGAAAAAAGCTCTCGGATACGCTGTAAGTACTGTAGGCAGTGAAGACCTCGAGGAAAAAGCCGAAGGTGATATCGGACGGGTTCTGAGAGGAAAGGCCTCCGGGGTAAACATTACCCAGCAAAGCGGGGTTTCCGGATCAGGTACCAACATCATCATCCGGGGTTACCAGTCGTTCAGCCAGGACAACCAGCCGCTCTTTATCGTAGACGGCGTGCCCTTCAGCAGCGACACCAACGCTCAGGGCAGCTTCGTCGATGGAAACAACGGTTCTTCCCGTTTCCTTGACCTTGACCCGAACTCCATCGCCAGCGTGAGCGTTCTGAAAGGACTTTCCGCCGCCACCCTTTACGGGGAGCAGGGAAAGAACGGGGTAATCCTCATTACCACCAAGAACGGATCTGCCGGTGCTGCCGGCCCCAAGAAGTCTGAGATCACCGTCTCTACTTCCATGTTCTTCAATGAGATCGCCTCCATGCCCGAATACCAGAACTCCTACGGAGGTGGTTTCGACCAGCGTTTCGGGTGGTTCTTCTCGAACTGGGGACCTTCTTTCTCACGCAGCGGCCGTGCCAGCTACACCAACCCGGAAAACTTCGCGGCTTCTTACGATCTCGATCCGGCGACCGGAACCATCCGCCACCCTTACGCTACCGCCAGCTCGGCTACCGGTGTGCCTCAGGCCTTCCCGGAACTGGCCGACGCCCGTTACGAGTTTAAACCCTATCAAAGCGTACCCGCATTCTTCCGCACCGGTACCGTATCTAACGTATCGCTGAACGCGAACGGCTCTTCAGACGACGGAAAAATTTCCTACAACCTGAGCGCCGGTCACCTGGAAGACAACGGTTTTACCCCGGGTAACCGCCTGTTGCGTAACAACATCGGTATGGGAGGCCGCGCCCAATTGAGCAACAAGTTCACCATATCGGGTACCATGAACTATTCCCGCACCGACTTTAAATCACCCCCCGTTGCGGCTTCTACCGGTAACGGTTCATTCGGAGCAGGATCTTCCGTTTACGGACACTTGTTCTTCACCCCCCGTTCGGTTGACCTCATGGGCCTGCCGTGGGAAAACCCGATTACCAAGGGTAGTGTGTACTACCGCCAGGGGAACGATATCCAAAACCCCCGCTGGACAGTTGCCAACGCCGGTAACCGCCAGATCACAAACCGGGCATTCGGTAACATGCAGATTCAATTCGACATCAGCGAGAACCTGAACCTGCTGTACCGCCTCGGGTACGACGTGTACAACGAGCGGAACTCCAACTATCAGAACAAGGGAGGTACCAGCGGTAGCACTCCAGTCCAGAGCGGTATCTACCAGACCTGGGACAACAACAACACCATTTGGGATCACAGCCTTATCCTGACGGGTACCTACGACCTCACCGACAAGCTCGATATGAACTTCAACGCCGGTGGAACAACCCGTAGCACCACTTTCGATCAGCAGGGTGTTACCAGTACCGGACAGAACGTGTTTGGCGTGCTGCGTCACTTCAACTTTGACCTGCAGAACGAAATTCAGTTCACTACCTACAAGAATATCGCCGGTCTCTACGGCCAGGTTGACTTCGGATACGACGATTTCCTGTACCTGACCATGAACGCCCGTAACGACTGGGTTTCTAACCAGGCACGGGCCAACCGGTCACTGCTCTACAAAGGAGCCAGCTTCTCGTTCGTTCCCACCAGCCTGGGCGGCACCTGGAATGATGCACTGCGCATCAACTTCCTGAAGCTGCGCGGAGGTTACGGAGAATCTGCCGGATTCGCCACAGGCTTCCCGGTTTCTGTTGACCTTTTCCTGGACACCCAGAGCTTCATCAACGGAGAGGGACAGACTACCGTGTCCAACACCGTATCGAACCGGGTGGCCAACCCGAACATCCTGCCGGAGCGCTACTCCGAGTGGGAGGTGGGTCTGGAATCACGTCTGTTTAACAACCTGATCAACCTCGACGTATCGCTCTACAAGCGGATCACCAATGACCTGATTGTGGACCGTCCCCTCGACCCGGCTACCGGTGGTACCATTATTGCCACCAACGTTGGTAAGATCGAAGGAAAAGGTATCGAAGTAGACCTGGGCTTTTTCCCCATCCAGAATGGTGACTTCAAATGGACCATTAACAGTAACTTCAACTCCAACAACTCCATCGTAAAAGACCTCGGTCAGGATACCGACATCATCGTGTACGCCGGTTTCTCCAACCAGGGTAACGCCGCCATCGTAGGCGAGCAGCTCGGAGTATTGGTAGGTGGCCGGATTGCCCGTGACGAAAACGGCGAATTCCGCGTAGATGGCGCCGGTAACTACATCAACGAGGAAGTTGACGAGAACAACCGTCTGCCGGTTATCGGTAACCCGAACCCGGACTGGACCGCCAACGTAAACAACACCTTCTCCTACAAGAACCTCAGCCTGAGTTTTCTGCTGAACTACCAGCACGGAGGAGATATCTGGACCAGCACCGTGGCCACGCTGCTCGGACGGGGTCTGATCGAAGCTACCACAGACCGGGAGCGTTCCTTCATCCTGCCGGGTAATGGCCCTGACGGCAACCCGAACACCGTGCAGATCAACAACTCTGACTACTACTTCAACAACGTGGTATTCGGACCTTCTGAACTGCAGGTATACGACGCCACCCACCTGAGGCTCCAGGAGGTTTCCTTAGGCTACTCTGTACCCAAGAAAGCGCTTGAAAAAACTCCCTTTGGTTCGCTGAGCTTCACCGCATCAGCATACAACATGTGGTATAACGCTTACAACATGCCGAAGAGCGCGAACTTTGACCCGAACACAGCTGGTCTGGGTGTCGGCCTTGGACAAGGCTTTGACTACCTGAACGGACCGAGCTCGAAGAGATACGGGATGAGTGTAAAGGCAACCTTTTAATTATAATTAAAACAAAGACGATATATCATGAAAATATTGTTTAACAAACTTTGTGTCGTAGGGGTCCTGGGAATTTTTATGCTCCAGTCCTGCGAGACCACAAACCTGGATTTGACAAAGAATCCGAACGCGCTCTCACCCGAGCAGGCGAGCCCGGACTTCCTGTTGAATGGCATTCAAGTAGAGTTTGCCAGAACAGTGGAAAGTATGGGAGAAACAGCCGCTCAGCTGACCCGTATCGAATACATGTTTGGCCGTAGCTATGTAAACAACTACCAGCCGAACTCCTTCGACGGTAACTGGACCAGCACTTATACCGAGATGTTCACCGACATCAACGCTATGAACCCGTTGGCAGAAGAGACCGGCCTGTATCACCACATAGGGATGGGCCAGTTTATGAAGGCTTTTATGATCACCACCATGGTAGACTTCTTCGGAGATGTACCGTATTCTCAGGCGAACCTGGGGGCTGAAAATTTCAACCCCGACGTAGATCCAGGAGAATCAGTCTACGAAGCTGCCCTGGCCCTGATCGACGACGCTATCATCAACTTCAACAAGTCCAGCTCAGCCCTGCCGCAGAACGACTTCTTCTACGACGGAGACGCCGATGCCTGGATCAAGGCTTGCAACACGCTGAAGATGCGCCTGTACATGAACACCCGTCTGGTAAGCAGCAGCTCCCTGGCGGCCTTCAATTCGATCGTGAGCTCTGGCAACTACATCAGTGAAACCGGAGAAGACATGGAATTTGCATGGGGTACCAACGTAACCCAGCCCGATAACCGTCATCCCCGTTACGGCCGTAACTACGCCGCATCTGGTGGGGCTGCCGACTACATGTCTATCGACCTGATGAACTACATGAGTGAAAACAACGACCCGCGTATTCGGTACTACTTCTATCGTCAGAATGAAGTAACCCCCGGACAGGACGGATCTGAACCGGCACTGGAGACCCTGCAATGCTCGCTTCAGGAGCCCCCTGGTCATTACGATGGGTTTCCTTTCTGCGGGCTGCCCAATGGCTACTGGGGCCGCGACCATGGAAACAACGAGGGAACTCCTCCCGACGGCTTCCTGCGGACTACCGTTGGCGTATATCCGTTCGGCGGCAAGTTTGACGACAGCACCTTCGAAGGGCAATTGTTAGGAGACGGAGGCGGCGGAGCCGGGGTTACCCCGATTATGCTGGCTTCTTCCTCAGACTTCCTGATCGCTGAAGCCCTTATGGTGGCCGGGAACACCGCCGGTGCCAAAGCCAAAATACTGGAAGGCCTGGATAAATCAGTGGCGAAGGTTGTTTCCTTCGGTTCCATCGACGGATCTGCCGACCTGTCCTTCGCTCCCATTCAGCGCGATATTGACGCCCACGCCGCTACTATTGGCACAGCGTTCGACAGCGATGTTGAAGGTGGATGGAATGTGCTGGCCCGGGAGTACTTCACTGCCCTTTTCGGTAATGGACTTGATTCCTACAATTTTTACCGGAGAACCGGATACCCCACCAACCTGCAGCCCAACCTGGAGCCGCAGCCAGGAGGATTCATCCGTTCGTTCTTCTATCCGGCGAACTTTGTGAACAACAACTCATCCGTACCGCAAAAAGGCGGGGTTACCAACCCGGTATTCTGGGATAACAACCCTGCTTCACCCGGTTTCCCAGAATCAAACTAAAAAATACGTGCAATGAAAAAAGTGATTTATAAATATCTATCAGTTCTCTTGGTATTCGGCGTTACCGCCTGTGCCAGCGACGACAAGGTAATAGATGAAATATTCAACAACGTTGAGACGGGAGCATTCCTGCGGATTGTTTCTACAACCGGAGGTGCCTTGAACAAGAACAACCCGGATTCCGAGGCAACGGTTACCTTCGAATTTGACGGACAGGATGCCGATATGCTGTCAAAAGTAGACGTGTTTATCACCTACGATGACGGTGGAGGTGCCGATGCTACCGATGACAGCTTTGGACCCATACAACTGGGCCCTTCGCTGACCTCGGATGACTTTACAACTAGTAGTTTTGGTCTGCCGGTCACCACTGTGTCTTACACTTTGGGAGAGGCACTCGCCTTAGGTGGTCTTACAACTGCTGATGTTTTTGGTGGCGACGCCATAACTATCAGCTTTGAGTTAACCCTTACTGATGGCAGGTCCTTCGGGGTCGGCTCCGCAAACGGCAACGTTGCAGCGGTGGGTGGCTTCTACTCTTCTCCCTATCTGTACAAGTCACTGATCGTTTGCCCTCCGGCACCCGGTGTATGGACTATCGATATGGTTGATACCTACGGAGACGGATGGCAGACCTCTTCAGGAGGTGGAGGGTCTGGTATAACCTTTGAATTGAATGACGGAACTGTCTTTGAGGTTTCGCTTTGTTCAGCCTACGGGCCCCGCCCCGGCTGTACAGACGATTACTTCTCAGGTACTGCCTTCGTCACCATTCCCGAAGGAACCAGCTCTATGGTTGCTACCTTCCCGGGCGACTATTACGGGGAGATCGAATTTACCATCACTTCCCCTACCGGGAACGTGTTGGCCGATTACCCAACCGGATCAGCGGCTGGGCCTATCGACCTCGATTTCTGCAACGACATCTAAGATTTAGTTGAAAATAGAATCCAAACCACCCTGCCTTCTCGGCAGGGTGGTTTTTTTATTCCTGACACCCATCCCTTCTCAGTCTGTATTTTAACACATAGAATTACCTTATGATCAATAATTTGGTCCAAATACCGAGAAGAGTTTTTATATTTGGCACATTGTACTAATTAATGAAGTTTATGAGCATGAAGTTTTTAGCATTATCCGCGCTTTTCCTTTCAGTTGTGTCGTTTGCCCAGGTCGGCAACATCAACATGGAGCAATTTACCGCTCAGGGGACCACCGGCGCCATATTTGCACAGATGCGCCAGGTTAAAGACATCAAAAGCGACCTGCCAACCGTGGGAAGCGTCTATATCCATGACGATTTTAAGGCCTGTAAAATCTACTACAAAGAGGAATTTGTGGGCGATTTTTACTACCGCCACAATTCCTATAACGACGAGATCGAAATAAAGGACACTCCCAGTGCCAATGACAAGGACGTGAGCTCCCTGGTTGCCATGCGGCAATTGAGGCTCATTGATACCGCAGACCAATCGGAAGTGGCGCTTCACGTCTACAATTCCAAGGAGGGCACCCTGCGCAACGGCTACCTCTACGAGCTCAGCCAGGGGCCGAAATACAGCCTCTATTTCAAGAACAACGTCAAATACAGACAAGGCACCCACCCGGTTAATTCCATGACGCGCCCCACACCCAATAAATTTTCCCATTTTGTGGAGTATTACCTGAAGCGCAACGGAGAGGAAACGGCTGAGTTTATAGGTAAAAACAAAAGCGAGTTCCTCCGCACCATTGACCCCAATATTCGAGAGAACATCAAGGACTATATGAAAGAGGAAAAGATCAATTTTAATGAAGAGCCAGACCTCTTAAAGCTATTCGGTTACATGAATACACTTGCAGGGGCCGATTCTCAGCCCTGAGTGAAACAAGCCTCCTTCGACATACACGCCGGCCATTTCTTTTGACCCCGGGCAATCCGATAGGATATTTTGAAATCCTGATAACATCATTCCCCTGAATTGGAAGGAAAGGAAAGTACAATATATGGCCTGCGGGCCATTCTGGAGGCAGTAGACTCGGATGTGCCCATCTACAAGGTCTTTCTGCAACGGGGCCTGAAGGGTGATTTATTCCGGGAATTGGAAAGTGCCCTGCGTAAAAAAGGGATCAGCTCCTCTTACGTGCCCGTAGAAAAGCTGCAGAAAATGGTTTCCCAGAACCACCAGGGTGCCGTGGCGCAGATCAGCCCTGTGCACTACCGCGATTTTGAACCCCTGGCCGAAGAAATACTCCAACAAGCAGAAAAACCGCTCTTCCTGCTGCTCGACCACATTACCGATGTCCGGAATTTTGGCGCCATCCTCCGCACCGCTGAATGTTGCGGGGTACATGCGGTGTTGGTTCCGAAGAAAGGAGCGGCACCTCTGAACGACGACGCCGTGAAGACATCGGCCGGAGCAGCGTTTCGGGTGCCCATTGCCCGGGTAGACCACATACTGGATGCACTTTACTACCTGCAGGCGGCAGGTGTGCAGGCAGTGGCTGCCACGGAGAAAACCGATCAATCGGTTTACGACTTAGATTTTACCGGGCCAACAGCCCTAATCATGGGTTCTGAAGACCGGGGCATTTCACCGGCCGTGCTCAAGGCAGCCGACCGGAAGGCCCAACTCCCGCTCCTGGGCGAAATCGGTTCCCTGAATGTGTCGGTGGCCTGTGGCGTTTTCCTCTACGAAGTGGTGAGGCAGCGCCGGCTTCAGGGTTCCTGACTCCCAGGGTCGCGCCGGCCCTCCCGGTAGTGGTACCTGATCTGGGGCGGCTCTTCTGTATTCCCGTCCGGGTGTTCAATAAAATTGCCTTCGGGGTCAAAGTGACGCATAAACGGGTCTGCTTCTTCCCGGTAGCCATCCTTTTCCCAGGCGTAGTGTTTCAAAACCGGCAGCGGCACCTTTAACGCGTAAGCCAGTACCAGCCCGCTCAGGGCGCCGGCCAGGTGCCCTTCCCAGGATATTTCGTCCTGGATCGGGAAGATATACCACAACATACCCCCGTAGAGGAAAACCACGATAAGCGAAAGCGCTACCAGGCGGTAATACCTGGAGAACACCCCCTTGAAGAAGATAAAACTGGCCAGCAGGTAAATAACACCGCTGGCCCCGATATGGTATGAGGAGCGGCCGATGGCCCAGGTAATGAGTCCGGTGAGCAGGGTGCCGAGCAGCAGGGTTTTCCAGGCCACCGGCCGGTAAAAATAAAAAAGGGCCGCACTGAGGATGACCAGGGGCAGCGTATTGTTGTAAAGATGGCCGGGGGAACTGTGGATAAAAGGTCCTGTAACCACCCCGACAAGGCCCTTTAGGGTGCGGGGGTAGATGCCCCACTGGTTCAGGTTGACCCCCATGCGGATTTCCATCAGGTAAACGGTCCAGATGCCCAGCATCAGCCCCAGGGGCACCAGCAGTACCGCATTGGTAAACCGGAAAGAGGGTTCTTCGGCCATATCTGCAAGGTAGCACATATATCCGGCACGGACCAGCCGAGTTTGTCGTGTGCCGGCCGGGTTCAAAGCGGGAATTGTAGTATTTTTAACCTATGAACGAACCGCTGGCAGAACGGGTCCGCCCCCGCAGACTTTCAGACTATATAAGCCAGGGCCACCTGGTGGGCCCGGAAGGTTCGCTTACCCGCCAGATACAAACCGGCACCATACCCTCTTTGATATTCTGGGGGCCTCCCGGCACGGGCAAGACAACCCTGGCCCAGATCATAGCCCAGGAAAGCGGCCGCCCATTTTACACGCTTTCTGCCATCAACAGCGGAGTGAAAGACGTGCGGGAGGTAATCGACAAGGCCAAACAGAGCGGAGGGCTGTTTACAACGAAAAACCCCATCCTCTTTATCGATGAGATCCACCGCTTCAGCAAATCGCAGCAAGATTCGCTGCTGGCAGCCGTGGAAAAAGGGTGGGTTACGCTTATAGGCGCAACTACCGAAAACCCGAGTTTTGAGGTGATCCCTGCCCTGCTGTCGCGCTGCCAGGTATATACCCTGGAGTCCTTTGGTAAGGAAGACCTGCTCAGTCTGCTGAACCGGGCCATGCAGGAAGACGAATGGCTGCGAAGCAGGGAGATCGAACTCGCCGAAACCGAAGCCCTGCTCAGGCTCTCGGGGGGCGATGGCCGCAAACTGCTCAACATCTTCGAGCTGGTGGTCTCGGCTGCAGGGGAAGGCCCGGTTTGCATCACCAATAAGCGGGTTACCGAGCTGGTACAGCAATCGCCGGCCCGCTACGACAAAGCCGGGGAGCAGCACTACGATATTATCTCGGCTTTTATCAAGTCGATCCGGGGCAGCGATCCAAATGCCACCGTCTACTGGCTGGCCCGCATGATCGAAGGGGGCGAAGACGTGAAATTCATCGCCCGCCGCCTGTTGATTGCCGCTTCAGAAGACATCGGCCTGGCCAACCCGACAGCCCTGGTGCTGGCCAGCGCCACCTTCCAGGCCGTGCAGGTAATCGGCTACCCCGAAGCGCGCATTATTTTGAGCCAGTGCGCGCTGTACCTGGCCACCTCGCCCAAGAGCAACAGTGGTTACGAGGCCATCAAGAAAGCCCAGCAGGAGGTGCAAAACAGTGGCGACCTGCCGGTACCCCTGGCCCTGCGCAACGCCCCAACCCAATTGATGAAAGACCTGGGCTACGGGGAGGCTTACGCCTACGCCCACGACCATCCCGGGAATTTTGTAGCTATGGAATACCTTCCCGAAGCCATTGCCGGGTCATCGTTTTACACCTGCGGAAAGAACGGCCGTGAAGCGGCCATAGCAGATTTTCTGAAGGCCCGCTGGAAAGGGAAATACGATCTTTAGAACTTGATTTTTAAAGGCTGTCGGAACAGGGTGCCCCCTTCGAAGTATTCGTGTACCCAGGTGCCGTCGGAAAGAAATACGGTACCTATCGCCTGCCCGTCTACCAGGGCGATATAGGTGTCTTTTCGCGAAGTATTCACCAGCTTCATTCTAACTTTTGGCGTGCTGTCTACCAGTTGAAAGCCGTTTTCGATAGGCTGGGCATACCAGGTTTCCGGTTCGGTTGCCGATGCTGCCGCAACGGCAACCGCCACAGGTACTGTGGCGTTGGCTTCTGCTCCTTCAACAGCTGCTGCACCGACTTGCGGATCGGCCTCGGGCGCCGGTTGCTGTTCTGCTGCTTTTTTTAAGGCCGCCTGCCCGGTTTCTGCCGCAGCTTCTGCCCCGGCCACCGATACGGCAGCTCCAGCGACGGCTGCTTCGGCCCGGGCTGCAGGGGGAGTCGGCGGCACCACCTGGCTGGCAGGAGTAGTAGCAGGCGGGTGGTAAGAATACGTGCGGCCCGAAAAGGAAAGGAAAGCATTCTGAATGGCTTCCTTATAAGCCTGCCCAAAATCTTTAAGCCGGCTGCTTCCTTCCATGGTCTGGAATACCTGATTGCCCTCGCAATCGACAAACTCGAGGGTTACCCGGGTCAAAAACATACCCGAGGTGTCGTGCATGCGGGTAAATACCCCCTGGCAGGGCTCCACCCTTAGCTCAGTGGGCTGTTGGTTATCGTACACAGCCGGGTACCCGTTTTCAGTCAGGTAGTACTTTATTAACGTGCTGGTCTGGTACTTGTTGGGCTTGTTGTACCCCTCAAAATGTGTGGGGACCACCACGTATTTATAGGTGTCGAACTGCGCCCGAAGGGGGGCGCTCAAAAGAAACAGAGCCAATAGGATGCCTGCGGGTCGAATCATGTATGTGCCGTAAAGTCAATTGCGACCCCAAGATAGGATATTTAATCCGATCTGGAAAGATTGGGTATGGCTGGCGGCCAGGTTGCGGTAACCGAAAAGGTTGTCGGCCAGGAAGTAGAATTCGACTGGCCCTGCCTGCAGGCTCATGCCCAGGCCCAGGTTGGCCAGGCTGAACTTATCGACCGTGTAGGTGGCCTTCAGGGCAAGGGCATTCCAGAAACGCCTTTGGTAGAATGCCGTGAGGGCCGCCTGGGGGCCCCTTGGGCGGTTGACCAGGTGCAGTTGCCCCCCCACGCTGCTGCGGTAGTCGGGCAAGGGCGTGGGTGCCGATTTGCCGTTTCGGTAATCGCAATTGCAGTCTGAGGTGGCTCCTCCGGCATTTTTCTGCCCGAAATTATAGCGCACCGAAGCGTATAGCTGGGTGGGGCGGAAACTGAGGTAAGTACGCTCATTTTCCTCAAAGGGGATGAGGCCCTCCAGCTCGTCTACCAACTGCTGCCAGAACTCCCTGTCGGGGTTCGAGAGCGCCTCAGGGAAAATGGCCTCGACCCCTTCTATTTCGCCCCTGCCCTGGAGCGTAAAGTTGCGCACATCTGTGGAGTGCACCAGAAAGCCGAGATCGAGCAGGCTGGCGGTAAGTACGAGCCGGTTGCTGAGGTTATGGGTAAACCCCAGGTCGACTCCCAGCCCCAGGTCGCCTCCGAAAAAACCACGGCTCACCATTTCGCGTCTGATTTCGGCGGCCTGATCGGCCGTATTGTCATCCAGGATGCGCCTGATGGCCTCAAAGCCTGAGGTGCGGAAGTTCATGTTGGCATCGAGGATGCTGCGCAGCAGGTTATTGGTGCCGGGTTCAGTGAGGAAATAACCCGAATTGGTGCTGCTTCTGAAACTCACCATGCCGCTGTAGAGCTTGGCCCGGGCCCCGACCGTCCAGCGGTTGTCGAGCTGCCTGTTGATCCCAAAGTGGAAGACGTTGAGCACGTCGCCCCGTGTTCTGAGGTGCGACAGGCTATAGCGCCTGCCCAGCTGGCCCGCATTCCCCTCCCAGACCAGTTCGGCCAGGTCTCCAGGCCAGTAGGTAATGGCGTCGCCCAGGGTGTAGATGCCGAAGGAATAAAAATTATCTGGGCGCTCCCGGCCCCTGAAGCCTCCGCTGAGCAATTCTGCCTGCACAGTGGTGCCGAATTCGTCCCTGGGTTTCAACCCGTTAATGGCCCTGTCGCGGATCTTGTCGTTGATGTCGAGCCCGTCGTTGGCAAAAAGGTCATTCACGCTAATCCCGCTTGCCCGGCCCTGCGCTGAAATGCCCGATAGCGCAGGAACCCCTGCATACCACTGATACTCAGCCTTCGCCCCTGGGTTGAGCAGCAGTGCCTGGGGAATCTCCATAAAATCATACAGGAGTTGCCGGTTCTGGGCGTGTACCGCCCCCAGGACACCTGCGGCAAGCAGGGCGGTAAGGAACAGCTGCCTCATGTGAGCTCGAACCTGAATTGGGCGCTGGAACGCAACATAATTTTGGGTTCGGGAAGGGTTGAAACACTGGTGGAATCACCCAGGTTAGTGGCGCTTAACCGCAATTGCGCGGTGTTTCGCAGTATGTCAATGCTGCGCCCGCCCAGGCCGCCATAAGGAATTTCACGGCGCAGCACGGCCGTGGGGGCGGCAGTGATCCGGAACGATTCGCTGTCGAGCACAGCTCCGGAAGCGTCAAGGAATTCAAGGACGATTTGCAAGGGCTTGCTGGTGGTATTTTCCACCTCGTATACCATAACCCCATCGAGCAGGTGATCGGCCACGTACTGCTCCGAAAAGGCTTCAAAAGCAAAGGTTTCCTGGATGAAGTCGGCCCCCGCCGACTGATTAATCATCGCCTCGGTAGCCTCAACATACAGCAGGCTGGCCTCCATATCGGGGGTTACCGAGAGGTTGTCTAACTGCTCGAAATTTTGGGAGTCAACGCAGGAAAGGGCAGTCTGCAGGCAAAGCAGGCCGCTCAGGAATCGGAGGGTGGTTTTCATAGCAAGTTTTTCTGGGCATGCCACGGGTATTCTGCAGGCCTGCCGTTAAGAACCCATTCCCCTCTAATAACTCTATAAATGGTTTTTTATTTCCCCCAGGTGCCTGATAATCGGGCAGTAATCGTGCTGGGGGTCGTCGTGCACATTAAAATGCAAGGCCTGCAGGCCAACGGCCCGGGCCCCCAGGATGTCGGCTTCGAGGCTGTCGCCTATCATTACGGCCTTATGCGGTTCCACGCCAGCCTCCTTGAGGGCCAGCTCAAAGATTCGGGGGTTGGGCTTTTGCACCCCGGCCCGTTCGGAATGGATTACCTGCACGAAGTAGTGTTCGATGCGACAGTTGCGCAGCTTCCGGAACTGCACCTCTTCAAAGCCGTTGGTGATGATGTGCATGCGGTACCCCCCGCGGAGGTAGTCCAGGATTTCCAGGGCATAGGGCATCAGGTGTGTATGGGTAGACAGCCCCTGGATGTAGGCCTCCGACAACAGGTGGATCTGCTCATCGGCAATGGGATAACCCAACTGGTCAAATACGGAGCGCAGCCGCTGGTACCTCAGGTCTTCCTTGCCGATTTGCCCGTCGCGGTACAATTTCCAGTACTGCAGGTTACGGGGAATGTACACGTGCAGGAAATCGCTGAGTGCGACGCCGATCCCCAGGTCGGCGAAAATATGCTGGTACGTCAGGGCCGAATTCCGCTCAAAATCCCACAGGGTGTGGTCGAGGTCGAAGAAGATGTCGGTGATGGGGTGCTTAAGCATGGTATTTCGAGAGTACGGCTTCGTAAAGCCCGATCCAGTCTTCGGTCTCGTATCCGCCCAGCAGTTCATTCGAGAAGATGCAGCAGAAATTCCCGTTTACCTGTCTCACCTGCTGGTACAGGCCGTCGAGGGCCTCCCATACGGCCTTGCGGGAAGGATAGGTTAACAGGGCATAGTCGTGGAAGGCAAAGGGTACCACCCTTATGGGCTGTTGGGTTTCGAGGGCGATGTCGTAAAAAAAGAACGGCGTGCAGGTACTGGCCCGGAAGCCGATCTTGTGCGTATAGCCCAGGGTGTAGTCGTCGGTAAACTCGGCATCTACCAGATCGCGGTAGGTCTGGGGCACATCGACCCGGTTGTAGCGCATGCGCGACATCTGTACGGGCCTGTGAAGCACGTCTGAAAGGTTTTTTTTCTCGCGTTTCATGACTTCGGGGTCGCCGGCAGCGGTATAGGAAACCCCCAGGGCCACAGCGGAATAGTCGGCAACCGATTTGATGAGAAACCGGAACTGGTTGTTGTTGGGGGAAACGTTTTTGTCGTAGGTGGAGTACTCCGCGAACTGGAAGAAAAACAGGGCCTGCACCGGGTATTTCTTGTGCAGGGCGATGAGCCGTTCAAAATTGTCGTACGGGTCGGTGGCAGGGTTTATCCACACCCGTACCCGCTCCCAGATGCGCTTCAGCTGAAAGCGCGACAGGTCGTACAGCAACCCGGCCGCCCCCCTGAAAAAGCCCCGGCGGGCGTAAGCATGAGAGGTGGTAACGTCTATAACCGGGCAGAACCGGTATCCTTCGGGCCTGGCCTGCAGGTCTGGGAACCGCTGCTGCAGCACACCCAGCAATTTGTAGGCCCAGAGGTCGACCAGGGGCAGGTGCAGGAAGTTGTGCTGCTGCGCCAGGCTTTCAGCCGGGGGAAACCGGCCGTGGGCATCCTTCATATGGGGCAGGTACTCCTCATACCGGCTGATCAGATAGAAGGAGGCCGCCAATACATCGTACGGGATATTGCTGCGCTCACCGGTTTTGAAAAAGCACGGCAGCCCCTCCCAGTCGCTCAGCTGAATGTCGAGTTCATCTACCCCCTGCCTGAAGAGCAGCTCGTGGCTGCGGATAAAGAACTCATTCTGCAGGGGTTGGCGGGTATAGGTAATCTTGGGGCCCTTATGGGCGATAAAATCTTCCACCTTGGTGCTGAACCTTACCTCTATGCCGAGCATGCGCGTAAAGAGGTGGCGTGCGATATAGGTAAAGCGCGGACTGATTTTATGCGTGTAAATAAGCAGCAAAGCCAAGGGTCAGATCAGTTGTTCATCTGCAAAGCTATAATATTCCGCGCCACTTACGATCAGATGGTCTAAAACACGTATGTCCATGGTAGCCGAAGCCTTGCTGATCTTTTGGGTGATTTGCCGGTCTGCCTTACTGGGGCGCAGGTTTCCGGAGGGGTGGTTGTGGGCCAGGATAAGGCCCACAGCGCCCGTTTCCAGGGCCTTCCTCAGAATAATCCGCACATCTACCAGGGTGCCGGTTATGCCCCCTTTGCTCAACTGGAAGGAAGTGAGCACCCGATTGGCATTGTTCAGGCACAGTACCCAGAATTCTTCATGTTCCAGGTAGGCCAGCAGCGGCCTGAGCAACATGAAGGCATCGCGGCTCTCCCGGATAGGAGCCGCCGGTACCGGGGGTTCGGCAAAACGGCGGGCTATTTCAAGGGTGGCAGCAACCACAGCTGCCTTGGCAGGGCCAATGCCGCGGAACTGCTGCAAACGCTCGGCCGAAAACCGGGCCAGGCCCCAAAACCCGTCTCCGCTGGCCCGCAACAGCTCCCTGGCCAGGTCTACTGCAGTCGCGCTTTGCGTACCCGAGCCGAGCAGCACAGCCAGCAGCTCCGCTTCTGAAAGCACCCCGCTCCCCTGCCCTATCAATCGCTCGCGCGGGCGTTCTTCCCTGGTCCAATCCCTGATTATCCGGTGTTCCAAATCGATTCCCATAGCACCTACAGATAACAAATTTTAGGTGCAATCGCCCATCAGACTGGTCAGATTCCCTACTTTTAGTTCAAAAGCGCCTATGAAATCCCTTTTTGACGTTTCCGCCTATCAGGAAATCCTTGACCGACTCGGGCGGCTCGACCCGCAGGTTGAGCCCCTTTGGGGTAAAATGTCGGTCGGTCAGATGGTCTGGCACTGCCAGGTACCACTCAGGGTGGCCATTGTGAACAAGCAAACCCAGGTAAAGTGGAACCCACTGCTGCAGTGGCTGTTCAAGAAAAGTTTATACAACGAGCGCCCCTGGCGCAAGCACCTGCCTACCAGTCCCCTGGCCAAGGCAGTGGAACCCAAGGATTTTCAAGTCGAATTTCCGGTGCTGTTAAACCTGGTGCATGAATTTCACGCCCTGAAGCAACGCGACCAGTGGAATGCCCACCCGCTCTTCGGCTCGTTTAGCCCGCAGCAATGGGGGCAATTGCAGTACAAACACCTCGACCACCACCTGCGGCAGTTCGGCCGCTGATCAGGGCCGGGTGCCGAGCCTGGCTTTGAGGGAGGCCAGGTCGAGGCCGCCGTAATTGCCGCTGCTCATCAACAAAAGCACTGAATTTTCGAGCGGGTACCCCTGTAGGTAGCGCTGCAGTTCTGCTGTTTGGGTGCATACTTCCAGTCCCGGCCGGGCAAAGGCCCCGCGTATGTCTTCGGCCCCGATGGGCTGCAACCCCTTTATGGCAAGCGATTCGGGAATATAGAACACCAGGGCCTCGTCGGCGGCGTCGAGACTGCCCTGATACCCACTCAGGAAATGCGCATTCAGGCTGCTGTAGGTATGTAATTCGAGACAGGCAATCAGGCGGCGCCCCGGGAATTGTTCCCGTACGGCCCGGGTGGTGGCGGCCACTTTGCTCGGGGAGTGGGCGAAATCTTTGAAGATGGCCGCGTCGGGTCGGCTGCCCAGCAGCTCGAGACGCTTGGCTGCCCCTTTGAAGGAAGCAATGGCCTCGTAAAAATCGGCCTGGTCTACGCCCATTTGCTGGCAGATCCATTTGGCCCCCGCCAGGTTGCTCAGGTTGTGCCTGCCGAAAACCTCGAGGGGCATTGGGCCTTCGGGCGTCTCCAGCAGGGTATTCCCGCCCTCCACGCGGTACGGGGGGGCGGTGTAGGGAAACTTCCTGACCGGGGCCTCGAGCTGGTCGACCAGGGCCACCACCTCGGGGTCTTCGGCATTGTAGGTGATGCTGCCCCCCGGCACGATGGTTTCCAGGAATATCCGGAATTGTTCCCGGTACGACTCAAAGGTGGGGAACACATTGATGTGGTCCCAGGCAATGCCGCTCAACAGGGCGATATTCGGATGGTATAAATGGAACTTGGGCCTGCGGTCGAGGGCCGAGGAAAGGTACTCGTCCCCTTCCAGTACGATAAATTCATTGGAGTCTGTCAGGTGTACCATGCGGTCGAACCCGTCGAGCTGTGCACCGACCATGAAATCGGTATCGACTTCCCAGTAGCGCAGCACATGCAAAATCATGGAGGTGATGGTGGTTTTGCCGTGGCTCCCGCCAATGACCACCCGGGTTTTGTCGCGCGATTGCTCGTAGAGGAATTCGGGATACGAAACCACCTTGAGGCCCAGGTCGCGGGCCCGCAGGAGTTCGGGGTTGTCGGCCTTGGCGTGCATGCCCAGAATTACGGCATCGAGGCCCGGGTGTATTTTCCCGGGAAACCAACCGAAAGCCTCGGGCAGCAGCCCGGCCTGCTGCAGGCGGGTTCGCGAGGGCTCGAAAATTACGTCGTCGCTGCCGCTTACCTGGTAGCCCTTGTCTGCCATGGCCAGGGCCAGGTTGTGCATGGCACTGCCCCCGATGGCTATAAAATGGATTTGCATGATGGTTCGATCAACAGCCCCAAAGATACGCAATGCCCGGGTTCGGGGGTTGCACCTTTGGGGCGGCTGCCGTTTGGCGCGAAACCCGTACTTTTAAGTGCCAATTTCCCGAAAATATTCCTTCGGGTCACCTGAAATAACCATGCAGATCTCACTGAAAGGAAAACACGCCCTGGTGGGCGGAAGCAGCCGGGGTATCGGCCATGCCATAGCCTGCCAGCTGGCACGAAGCGGCGCCCGGGTAACCCTGGCAGCCCGCTCTGAAGACCGCCTGGCCGCCACCGTGGCCGATCTCACCAGCGAAACCGGCGTCCGGCACGGGTACCTTGTGGTCGATTACACCGACCTGGAGGCTTACCAGGCGCAAATGGCTGCCTTCCTGCAAGGCGACCCGGTCGACATTCTGGTGAACAATACTCAGGGCCCGCCGGCGGGAACCAGCCTCGAAATGGGCCTGGAAGACTACCAGCGTGCCTTTGACCTGCTCTTTCAAAGCGTGGTGTTTACCACCCTGAAAGCCCTGCCGCACATGCAACAGCAACAATGGGGGCGGATCATCAACGTGGCTTCGGTCTCGGTGCGCGAACCCCTGGGCTACCTGGCCCTTTCCAACAGCATCCGCTCAGCCCTGGTGAGCTGGGCCAAGACGCTGGCCGGCGATGTGGGCCCATTCGGAATTACCGTCAATTCGGTGCTTACCGGATATTTTGAAACAGAACGCTTAACCAGCCTGAATGCCAAAAAGGCCGAACAAATGAGGATTCCCCCTTCAGAGGTAGCCGACCGGCTGAAGGCCCTGGTGCCCCTCAGGCGCCTGGGGCAGCCCGAAGAATACGGATATCTGGCGGCCTTCCTGGCCTCAGAGGAGGCTGCCTACCTCACTGGAGCAGCCATCCCTCTGGATGGTGGGCTGTTGAAATCATTTTAAGACAGGGGGTACTCTCGTGGACTGCGCTCCAATTATCGGGGGGGCGGAAACTTGGCAAAAACACGCATTGCAATTTGCCGGAAGCGATCTTCCCGCTGCTCGGGGGAGGCGCCTTCGCTATAGCGATCGGTGCAAATGCCCTGCCAGCGGAGGCTGTTGCTTGCCTGGTCTATCAAATCGAAGGTAATAACCCTTTGCAGGCCGCTTCCTGAAACCGGAATGCCCACGGATACGCCCCCGCCAATATTCCCTCCGGTTCCGCCCATGCCCACCCCAACAGAGCTGCGGGGTGCCTCGTGGTAAGTCTCGCTGAAAATATTCAACAACAGGTCGGGTTCTTCGGATTGCTGGTAGCCTTTTTCGCGCAGTACGTTGTCTACAGCATCCAAAAGCCGGCGGGTATCGAGTTCGCTCAGGCCCGTTTCCAGATCGGGGTAGAAATTGTAGGTGCCGTAAGCAGACCAGTCTACCCCCTGATCGTAGTCGTGGTGCACCTGGAGGGAAGAACACCCCAGGCTGCCCAGACCCAACAGGAGACAGAATAATTTTTTCATGGCGCTGCTTTATTTAAAAATACGGATTTCGTGCGGCCTTGAGGCCAGATCGGGCCTTTATTCGTTCAACAGCTTCCAGAGCCTGTCTTTCAAGGCCTGAATGCCATAGCCCGAAACCGAAGAGATAAACACGAATGCCACGCCGGGCAGCTCATCTTTAAGCGCCTCTTCCATCTCGGTCCGCAGCTCCTCATCGAGCAGGTCGGCCTTGGAAATGGCCAGCAAGCGGCGTTTGTCGAGCAGTTCGGGATTGTATTTCCGAAGTTCAGAGAGCAGTATCTCGTATTCGTGCGAGATGTCGGCGCTATCGGCCGAGACCAGAAACAGCAGGGTGGCATTGCGCTCGATATGCCTCAGGAAGTAATGCCCCAGGCCTTTGCCTTCTGAGGCCCCTTCGATAATGCCGGGGATGTCAGCTATTACGAAACTGCGAAAATCACGGTACTGCACAATGCCCAGGTTCGGCTTCAGCGTGGTGAATTCGTAGTCGGCTATCTTGGGTTTGGCAGAGGTCAGGGCAGCGAGCAGGGTCGATTTGCCGGCATTCGGGAAACCGACCAGGCCCACATCTGCCAGCACCTTGAGCTCGAGGATGAGGTTGCGTTCCTCTCCCGAAGTACCCGGTTGTGCATAGCGCGGCGTCTGGTTGGTAGCCGATTTGAAATGCCAGTTCCCCAGGCCGCCCATGCCGCCCTGGGCGGCAATTTCTTCCTGCCCGTCTTCGGTGATTTCAAAAAGGGTCTGGCCGGTGTCGGAGTCTTTCACCACGGTGCCCAGGGGCACGTCCATTATGGCGTCTTCCCCATTTGCCCCGGTACTGCGCTGCTTGCCGCCGTGCTCCCCGTGGCCGGCCTGGAAATGCCGTTTGAATTTAAAGCCGAGCAGGGTCCAGAGGTTTTTGTTGCCACGCACCAACACGTGCCCGCCCCTGCCGCCGTCTCCGCCGTCGGGCCCTCCTTTGGCCACGTACTTTTCGCGCCTCAGGTGTGCAGAGCCCTGCCCCCCGTTGCCCGAACGGAGGTGTACCTTAACATAATCGACAAAATTACCTTCCGTCATGGAGCTGGGTTAAAAGTAGAATTCCCGGTTACCCCGGCGTCAGAGGGTGTCAATAATGGCGGCAAGCCTTGCGGTGATATCGGGAATTTCGCCTATGCCATTCACGTTGTGAAATTTTCCCTGTCCGTGGTAATAGGCCTTCAGCGGGGCTGTCTTCTGGTTGTACTCGTCGAAGCGGTAACGGATTTTTGCCTCGTCCTGGTCGTCGCTGCGGCCGCTAATCTTGCCCCTTTCGAGCAGGCGCGCCACGAGCACTTCATCATCGGCGTCGAGGGCGATGGTGGCATCGATTTTCATGTCGCGTCCCTCCAGAAAGGAATCCAGGGCCTCGGCCTGTGCCGTGGTGCGGGGAAAGCCGTCGAAAATAAATCCCGAAACCTCAGGATGCTTGGCCACCTCGTCTTGCAGCATGTTGATGGTAACCGCGTCAGGCACCAGTTCGCCTTTGTCGATGTACGACTGGGCGAGCTTGCCCAGTTCGGTCCCGTTCTTCATGTTGAAGCGGAAAACATCGCCGGTGGAAATATGCATCAGGTTGTAACGATCTTTCAGGAATGCCGCCTGGGTCCCTTTGCCGGCCCCGGGTTTCCCGAATAGCACCAAATTGATCATGGATGGTTTATTAAGTTGGTATACGTCGCGCAGGTTGCGCCCTTGTTCGTTGTAGTCGAGCCCGTAGCCCACGATAAACCGGTTCGGGATCTCCAGGCCAAAGTAATCGATGGGGTATTCCCCATTGTAGATTTCCGATTTGTAAAACAGGGCCGCTATCTTGAAATCCTTTACGTTTCGTCCGGCAAGCATGTGATAGAGCTCCTGCACGGTGCGGCCGGTGTCGACGATATCTTCCAGGATTATCACGTGGCGCCCCGCTACCTGTTCAGGCAGGTCGAGCAGTGTTTCCACGATGCCCGTGGAGGTCAGGCCCCGGTACGAACTCAGCTTCACAAAGCTCAGCTCGCACGGATGCTGGTAGCGCTTCAGAAAATCGGCCACAAACATGAAAGCCCCGTTTAGCACGCCAATGAATACCGGAACCTCGTCCCTGTAGTCGCGGGCCACCTCGTCGGCTACTTTCTGGACTGCCTTGAGAATCTCCGACTCAGGGATATACAAGTCGAATTGCTTGTCTAAAAGGGTGATTGATTTTTTCATGCCAATTGTGGTGCGAAGATACGATTTTGGTTTTTCTTTTAGCCGGCCCATTCCGCGCTTTCGGAGATTAACTGTATTTTTGTGGCACACAAAACGAAACCCGACTTCAACCTATGCCGGGCAGCAAGAATTACTTTTCAACCGATTTTACCCTGGGCATACTGGGGGGAGGACAGCTGGGCAAAATGCTCCTGTACGAAACCCGGAAGTGGGACGTGCGCACCAAGGTGCTCGACCCCTCGGCCGAAGCCCCGGCACGATTGGCCTGCAACGAATTCGTGCAGGGAGACCTCATGGACTACGACACGGTGCTGGCCTTCGGGCAAGGCCTGGACGTACTTACCATCGAGATCGAAAACGTGAACGCCCGCGCCCTGGAAGACCTGGAGGCTCAGGGGGTGCGGGTCTATCCGCAGCCCAGGGCCCTGCGGGTGATACAGAACAAGGCCACCCAGAAACTCTTCTACGCCGACCACGGCATCCCCACGGCCCCGTTTACCCGTTTTGCCTACACCAGTGAAATTGCCGACAGCCTGGCCAATGGCGGCCTGTCCCTGCCGTTCGTCTGGAAGAGCGCCCGTTTCGGGTACGACGGGCAGGGCGTAAAAATCGTGCGCAGCATGGCAGACCTCAAGGGGCTTCCCAATGTGGAATGCATAGCCGAAACACTGGTCCCCTTCATTAACGAGCTGGCCGTTATCGTGGCCCGCAACCCCCAGGGGGAAGTGCGCACCTACCCCGTGGTGGAGATGGAATTCCACCCAGAGGCCAACCAGGTGGAATACGTGCTGTGCCCGGCCCGCATTCCGGATGCCGTGGCGAAAAAAGCGCGGGATACCGCCCTTAAGGTCTCTGAAAACCTGGAACAGGTCGGCCTGCTGGCCGTGGAGCTGTTCCGCACCAAAAACGACGAGATCCTGGTAAACGAAATCGCCCCCAGGCCCCACAACAGTGGGCATTTTAGCATTGAAGGCAGTTATACGAACCAGTTCGAACAACACCTGCGGGCGGTGCTTGGGCTGCCGCTTGGGCAGACCGACAACAAGGTGGCCACGGTAATGGTAAACCTGGTGGGCGCCCCCGGCTTCACCGGGCCCGTGGAATACAAAGGCATTGAAAAAATATTGGAGCTGCCCGGGGTATGCCCGCATATCTACGGCAAGCGCGAGACCCGTCCGTTTCGGAAAATGGGACACGTAACCATTGCTGACGCTTCCCTGGATCGGGCCCGTGAGACGGCTGGCCGGGTCAAGGAAATCATTCAGGTGCAATCAAATACTGACAAGACATGAAAAAAGTAGCGGTGATTATGGGCAGTACCAGCGACCTGCCCGTTATGCAGGAAGCCATAGACATTTTACAGGCGTTTGGTGTGCCCACCGTGGTCGATATTGTCTCGGCCCACCGTACGCCCGACAAAATGGCCGATTTTGCCTCCCGGGCCCATACCGAAGGCTTCGGGGCCATTATCGCAGGTGCAGGCGGGGCAGCGCATCTGCCGGGCATGGTAGCCGCCTACTCGCCCCTGCCGGTAATTGGCGTACCTGTAAAAAGCAGCAACTCCATCGACGGCTGGGATTCGGTGCTCTCCATCCTGCAGATGCCGGGCGGGGTCCCTGTTGCCACAGTGGCCCTGAACGGGGCAAAAAATGCAGGGATACTGGCAGCCCAGATTCTGGGCAGCGCCGATCCGGAGCTGCTCGAACGCATTGCCGGCTACAAAAAGGGCCTGCGCGAAAAAGTGGAACAGGGAGCGGCCGAGGTGCGCAAAAAGTACCGTTCCTGACCCTTTCACAACTACCCCTAATCGCTTCCTTTCCATGAAAAATCCCTTGCTCGAACCCTTCGACCTGGCCCCCTTTGCCAAACTTCGCACCGAACACTTCAAACCGGCCTTTCTGGATGCCCTTGGCGCAGCCCGGGCCGAGATCGAAGCCATTGCCGGGCAATCTGACCCGCCCAGCTTTGAAAATACGGTAGCGGCCCTCGATTATGCCGGCTACCCCCTCGACCGCATTAGCAGTGTGTTTTTTAACCTGAATTCGGCCGAGACCAACAAGGAAATCCAGGCGCTGGCCCAGGAAATATCGCCCCTGCTGGCCGAATTCAGCAACGACATTACCCTGAACCAGACCCTTTTTGAGCGCATCCGCAGCGTGTACGACCAGCGCGATTCCCTCCAACTCAGCCCGGAGGCACGCACCCTGCTGGAGAAGAAATTCCTGCATTTCAGCCGCAACGGGGCCCTGCTCGACAACGCGGCCAAAAGCCGCCTGCGGGAGATCGATGCCCGCCTTTCACAGCTCAAGCTCACCTTCGGGGAGCACGTACTGGAAGAGACCAATACCTACCAGTTGCACCTGACCCGGGAAGAAGACCTTGCCGGGCTGCCCGAATCGGCCCGGGAAGCGGCTGCCCTGAAAGCCCGTTCTGAAAAAAAGGAGGGCTGGATCGTTACCCTGGAATACCCCTCCTACCTGCCCTTTATGAAGTATGCCGACAACCGCGAGCGCCGTCGTGAGCTGGCCCGGGCCTTTGGCAGCAAGGGCTTCCACGGCGATACCCTTGACAACCGGGCCATTGTGCTGGAGATCGTTGCGCTCCGGTACGAACGCGCCCAGCTGCTCGGCTATGAAAGCCATGCCCACTTTGTGCTGGAAGAGCGCATGGCCGAATCGCCCGGCACCGTAAAGCAGTTTCTGGGCGAGCTGCTGGAAAAAGCCATGCCCGCCGCCCGGCGCGAGCGGGACGAGGTACTCGCATACGCCCGGAAACGAGACGGATTGCAGGAACTGCAGGCCTGGGACAGCGCCTATTATTCCGAAAAACTCAAACAGGAGAAATTCCAGCTCGACGACGAATTGCTGAAACCCTATTTTGAGCTCGACAGGGTATTGAATGGGGTGTTTGAAATCGCAGGCCGCCTGTTCGGGCTGCAATTCGAGCCCGATGCCGGCATACCCACCTACCACGAAGAGGTGCAGGCGTACCGGGTGTTGGGCAGCAAGGGCGCCCTCAGGGCAATATTCTACGCCGATTTCCACCCCCGGACCGGCAAGCGGGGCGGGGCCTGGATGACTTCGTACAAACCCCAGTTCCGCAAAGACGGCCGGGACGAAAGGCCCCACGTCTCCATAGTCTGCAACTTTACGCGACCCACCGAGACCATGCCCTCCCTGCTTACCTTTGACGAGGTAACCACCCTTTTCCACGAATTCGGGCATGCCCTGCACGGCATGCTGGCCGACACCACCTATCCGGGGCTGTCGGGAACTTCGGTCTATTGGGATTTCGTGGAATTGCCCAGCCAGATCCTCGAAAACTGGTGCTACGAACCCGAGGCCCTGGCCCTCTTTGCCCGCCATTACCAGAGCGGCGAAGTGATCCCCCAGGCCCTTATCGACAAGATCAAGGCCAGCGCCAATTACCTGGAGGGCATGGCAACGGTGCGCCAGCTCAGCTTCGGCCTGTTAGACATGGCCTGGCACGGGGGCGATCCCAGGGGGGTAAGTGATGTGAAAGCCTATGAAAAGGAGTCGTTCGATTCGACCCGCCTCTTCCCCGACACACCCGAAACCTGTATGAGCACCTCGTTCTCGCACATCTTCCAGGGCGGGTATTCTTCGGGGTATTACAGCTACAAATGGGCGGAGGTCCTCGATGCCGATGCGTTTGCCTGTTTTAAGGAAAATGGCATTTTCAACCGGGAAGTGGCCGACCGCTTCAGGGAAAACATCCTGGAACGCGGGGGCACGGAAGACCCCATGGACCTCTATGTGCGTTTCCGCGGCCGCAAGCCCGAAATCGATGCCCTGCTCCAGCGGGCCGGCCTGGTCGAACCCAGGCACTAGGGGGTTAATTTTTGCCTGCTGCCAGGTAGGCGTCGTACCCGCCCGTAAGGTTTACCACATGGCTAAACCCCATGGCTTTAAGCTTTTCCTGAGCCTTGGCGCTGCGCCCGCCCACCTTGCAGTACACATAAACGGGCTTGTCTTTGTCGAAGGACGCCCACTGGGTGTCGAATTCGGTCGAGAACCAGTCTATGTTGAGGGCCCCTTCGAGGTGGCCTTCCCCGAATTCCTCAGGGGTGCGCACGTCTACCAGCACGGCGCCCTTCTCCAGTTTACCGGCTGTAAATTCGGTAATGGGCATGTCTTGCGACTGCCCGCAGGCCACAAGCAGGATGGCCGCAATCAGGGTTATCAGTAGCTTTTTCATATTTTTCGGCTGTACTTAAAGGTATCAATAATCTGTAAAATAACGCTACTTTTAAGTGCATTCAGACCGATGAGCGACAACATCCTTCAGCCGGATCACTGGGTTGACCGCTACGCGGACTACCTCTACAATTACGCCATGGCGCGCATCAGCGACGCCGAGCTGGCCAAAGACCTGGTACAGGAAACTTTTATTGCCGGGCTGCAGTCGGCTGCCCAGTTCAAGGGGAATGCCGCCGAGCGTACCTGGTTGGTCGCCATCTTGAAACGCAAGGTAATTGACCAGTACCGCCGTGCCAATTCGCGCAAAGGGAAGGCCGAGGTACGCATGGGGTTTTTGCCCCATTCGGAAGAAAGCGGCGACTGGCTCGAACAGATGGCGGCCGATCCCGACAGCAGCCCTGAACACGACGCCCTTGAAAATGAGGAACTGGGCATGGCCATTCAGCGATGCCTGGCTGCCCTGCCCGAACGACAGGCCCGCGTCTTTACCCTGAAAACCATTCAGGGCATGGAAACCGAAGACGTGTGTAAGGAAATGGGTATTAACTCGTCCAACCTTTGGGTAATGATCCACAGGGCCCGCACGGCCCTGATGGCATGCCTGAACCAGGTTTGGTTTAACTGACACGCCATGATCTCATGTGAGCAGGCCATGACCATTTGCAGCAAAAGCCAGTACAGGGAAGCCGGCAGGCGCGAGCGTTTCCAGCTCTGGCTGCACCTGCTTTTCTGCAAAACCTGCTC
>JAHECA010000024.1 GCA_024642005.1 Robiginitalea sp.
GGCGCACCGGAGCGCAGCACCTCAAAAGCCTCTTCACCTTCCCGGGCAAAGATGAGCTCGTGGGCCACCTCGCATTTGGCAACCGTTCGCCTCATTTTCATAGTCTCGATGAGGTCGTCTTCTATAAGCAGGATCGTCATGGCAGGTAGGGATATAACCCATGAAAGTACAGAATAGGTGTTTACAAAAAAGTTGCTGTCGCCTAATGGAACTTAAGTGTCGACGAATGGTTATGTAGATGCACTATACGGCGTCTGCTAAAGACCGTGTCGAATCACCCTTCGTTTGGATCGGGATGCGTATATTTAGGCGCAAAACCCAACCTATGAAATTTGAATGGAAGGGCGTAATGCCCGCACTGACCACTAAGTTTACAGCCTCCGACGCCCTTGACGAGGGGGCATTCCAAAAAAATGTACGCGCCCAGCTACAGGCCGGCGTGAGCGGCCTGATCCTCGGGGGAAGCCTGGGGGAGGCCAGCACCTTGACTGCCGGTGAAAAAAGCCGGCTAACCCGGCTTGCCCTCGACACGGCTGCCGGGAAAGTGCCGGTGATTATGAACATAGCCGAGCAGAGCACCCAGGGGGCCGTCGAAGCCGCCAAACAAGCTTCCAAGGATGGAGCCCATGGCCTGATGTTGCTCCCGCCCATGCGGTACAAGGCCACCTCGCACGAAACCGTAACCTTTTTCAAGGCTGTGGCCGATGCCACCGACCTGCCCATTATGATCTACAACAACCCGGTAGACTACGGCATCGAGGTAACCGGCGATATGTTTGAAGATTTACTGGCCAGTTGCCCGAATATTCAGGCGGTAAAGGAATCGACCCGCGACGTGTCGAACGTAACCCGGCTGCGGAGCCGCTTCGGCGACCGCCTGGCTATCTTGACCGGGGTCGATACCCTGGCCCTGGAAAGCCTGCTGATGGGTGCAGACGGTTGGGTGGCCGGCTTGGTTTGCGCCTTTCCGGCTGAGACCGTGGCTGTATACGCCATGGCCCGGGCCGGTGAACTCGAACAGGCCCGGAAACTCTATCGCTGGTTTATGCCGTTGCTGGAGCTCGACATCAGCCCCCAACTGGTACAGAATATCAAAATGGCCGAAGTAGCCACCGGCCTGGGAACAGAAAACGTGCGTTTGCCCCGCCTGCCTTTGGCCGGGGAAGAGCGTAAACGCGTGCAGGCCGTACTGGATAGTGCCCTGAAGGTGCGCCCGGCCCTGCCGGATTACCACAAATGGTTATAAGTTAATACGCCCCGGGGGGAGCTCCCCCCGGAGCCAAGATATCCCTCCATGACGCAATTGCCAATCAGCGGAAAGCAGCAAATCGGTTTTTCCGAAGCGGCTGCAGGCCGCGAGACCTTTACAAGCTCCAACCCCCAGAGTGGGGCTGAAAATCCCTGGACGTTCTTCGAAGCGACCGAGGCCGAAGTGAACCGGGCCCTTGAGGCGGCCCGGGCAGCCAGCGAGACCTTTGCCGGTATGGGCGGGGCCAGGCGGGCCCAGTTTTTAAGGACTATCGCCACCGAACTGGAGGGCATTGCAGACCTTATTGTTACGGCCTATACGGCCGAATCGGGACTGCCCGAAGGGCGCGCCCGGGGCGAACTGGGCCGCACCACGGGCCAGTTGCGTGCCTTCGCCGACCTGGCCGAGGAAGGCTCCTGGATTCACGCCCGTATCGATACGGCCCTGCCCGAGCGGCAGCCAGTGCCCAAACCGGACATCCGCAAATGCCTGCATCCCCTGGGCCCCGTGGTGGTCTTTGGGGCCAGCAACTTTCCACTGGCCTTTTCCACGGCAGGAGGCGATACCGCCTCTGCCCTGGCGGCAGGCTGTCCCGTGGTGGTCAAGGGGCACCCCATGCACCCGGCCACCGGCGAGCTTGTGGCCCGGGCCATTACCCAGGCAGCCCGGGAAACCGGCATGCCCGATGGGGTGTTTTCGCACCTGCAGGGAATATCGCACCGCCTGGGCGAAGGGTTGGTAAGCCATCCGCTCACCACGGCGGTAGGTTTTACGGGCAGCCAACAGGGCGGGTTGGCCCTGGCCCGCCTGGGGCAGCAGCGCCCTGTACCCATTCCCGTATTTGCCGAGATGGGGAGCATTAATCCCGTGGTACTTTTACCCTCGGCCCTGGAAGCCGCATCAGGATGGGCTCAGGCCTATGCCCAGTCGGTTACCCTGGGTGCCGGGCAGTTTTGTACCAACCCGGGTTTGCTGATCGCCATGGAAAGCCCCGCTCTGGAGACCTTTATAAAGGACCTGGCCCGGGCCATGGCGGGCATCCCGGCTTCGTGCATGCTTCACGCCAATATTTCGAATCGCTATAAGGAGGTTCGCGGGCAATTGCTGGCCCAGGAAGGGGTTTCACTGGTCAGCAGTGGCGATGAGCCTGTTGGCCCCAACCGGGTGCCGGCTACTGTGGCCCGTGTTTCAGGGGCCGATTTCAGTGCAAACCCACGCCTGCAACAAGAGGTCTTCGGGCCTTTCACACTCGTGGTGGCCTGCCGCGACCGGGCCGAGCTCCAGGCCACCCTGTCGGGCCTGGAAGGACAACTTACGGCTACCCTCCTGGGCAGCGACACGGAACTCTCCGAAGCAGGGGGCCTGGTTTCTCTGCTGCGTGAAAAAGCGGGCCGCGTGTTGTTCAACGGGGTGCCAACCGGGGTAGAGGTGTGTCCTGCCATGCAGCACGGCGGGCCTTTCCCGGCCACCACCGATGGCCGGTTTACCTCGGTGGGCTCCGATGCCATCTTGCGGTGGGCCCGGCCCGTCGCCTATCAGAATTGCCCGCAGGCGCTTCTTCCGGGAGCCTTGCGGGATGCCAATCCACTGGGGATACAGCGCCTGGTAAACGGCACGTATACCCGCAAACCGCTTTAAACCTATGAAGAAAAGTATAGCGTCCCTGGGGCTGGCTTTGCTGCTGGCACATACCCTCTGCGGGCAGGAACTGGCTTCGGCCAGGGCCCGACTCGATACCCTCCTGGCCCGGGTGGAAGCCTACCGGCCCACAGACTGGGCCAAGTACCCGCTGGGGGTACATAGCGAAGAACGGTATAAGGCCGATGCCGATTTCGCGGCTGCCAGGCTGTCGGAATCCTACGGCATCCCCATTGATTCCCTGGGCGAATCAGACCGGATTTCCCTGGAGTTGCTACGGTTCACCCTCCAGAACGAGGTGGACGAATACCGCTTTGGCATGTATCTGAACCCGATCCAGGCCGACCAGGGTTTCCACCTGAACCTGAATTATCGCATCAGGCCCCTGCTGCGACCCGACGATGCCCGGGCCTACCTGAAAATGCTGAATGCCATCCCGGAATTTACCGAATCGCATTTTGAACTGATGCGCGAAGGGCTGCGCCGTGGGAATTCCCAGCCCCGGGTTATGTTTGAGGGATACGAAGCCACCTACGACGACCATATTGTTGCCGACTATCGCGAAAGTGCCTTTTACGAGCCGTTCCAAAATTTGCCCGAACAATGGGAGCCGGCCTTCCGCGATTCGGTGCGCGCTGCGGCCCAGGCGGCTATTGAGACCAGTGTGGTACCTTCTTTCAGGGCCATCAAAAAGTTTTTCGAGACGGAATACCTGCCGCAAACCCGCACGGCTATCGGCGTTTCGGCTACCCCAGGGGGTGCCGAATTCTACCAGAACCGCATCAACTATTACACTACCTCGTCTGACTACACGGCCCAGGATATCCACAATATCGGCCTGGAAGAGGTAGCCCGCATCCGCCGCGAAATGGAGGCCATTATCAGGGAAGTGGGTTTTAAGGGCTCGTTTTCCGAATTCCTGGAATTCCTGCGCACCGACCCCCAGTTTTACGTGACCACCCCAGACGCCCTGCTGCGTGAGGCCCGCGATATTGCCAAGCGCATCGACGCCACCCTGCCGCAATTTTTCAAAACGCTGCCCAGGCGCCCCTACGGGGTAGCTCCCGTGCCCGACGCCATCGCCCCCAAATACACCGGGGGGCGGTATTCAGGACCCCGGTCCGAAACCGCCTCGGGCACCTACCTGGTAAATACCTACAAGCTCGACAGCCGCCCCCTGTATACCTTACCGGCCCTGACCGCTCACGAAGCGGTACCGGGCCACCACCTGCAGGGGGCCCTGAACCAGGAGTTGTCTGATCGCATCCCCGCCTTTCGCCGCCGCCTCTACCTCTCGGCATACGGGGAAGGATGGGGGCTTTATTCCGAATTCCTGGCCGCCGACATGGGCATCTACCGCACGCCGTACGACCGGTTCGGGCAGCTCACCTACGAGATGTGGCGGGCCTGCCGCCTGGTGGTCGACACCGGCATGCACGCCCTGGGCTGGAGCCGGCAGCAGGCCCTCGATTTCATGCGCGACAATACGGCCCTGTCGCTGCACGAGATCCGCACCGAGACCGACCGCTACATAGCCTGGCCGGGGCAGGCCCTCTCCTATAAAATGGGCGAGATAACCCTGCGAAAACTCCGCCTGGAGGCCGAACAGGCTCTCGGGCCCAAATTCGACATCCGGGAGTTCCACGAAAAGGTGCTTGAAGAGGGCACGGTAACCCTGCCCATCCTCACCCGGCGTGTGCGGGCGTATATCGCAGCCGCTTCAAAACCCTAGCAACCATGGCAAGGCATACCTTTACCTGTATAGACGGGCACACCGCCGGGAACCCGGTTCGGGTGGTGGCCCAGGGCGGGCCCAAACTCGAGGGCCGGAACATGGGGGAAAAACGCCTCCATTTTTTGGCCGAATACGACTGGATCCGCAAAGGGCTCATGTTCGAGCCGCGGGGGCACGACATGATGAGCGGGAGCATTTTCTACGAACCGTCAGACCCGGCCAACGACCTGGGCATCCTCTTTATCGAGACCAGCGGTTGTCTGCCCATGTGCGGGCACGGCACCATCGGCTCCATCACCATCGGCATTGAGGAAGGACTTATAAAACCGAAGAAGGAAGGCGAAGTGCGGCTCGAGACTCCGGCCGGGCTGGTGCAAATCCGCTACGGGCAAAAAGGCAGGAAGGTAGAGTGGGTGGCCCTGACCAACGTAGCCTCCTTTATGGCAGCTGAAAACCTGCATGTAACCCATAGCACCCTTGGCGACCTGACGCTCGACGTGGCCTACGGCGGTAATTTCTACGCCATTGTAGACGTACAACCTGGCTTCAAAGGCCTGGAACACCACACCGCCTCTGACCTGATCCGCTTCAGCCGCGAACTCAGGGCCACGGTACGCGAGGCGTACCCCGGGCGGTTTGTGCACCCCGAAGACCCGAAAATCAATGGCCTGAGCCATGTGCTCTGGGCCGGGAGCCCCTTGGTGGCAGGTGCAACCGCGCGCAACGCAGTCTTCTATGGCGACAATGCCATCGACCGCTCCCCATGCGGCACGGGCACCTCGGCCCGTATGGCCCAGTGGTACCACAAAGGGAAGTTGCGGCCGGGTGAGGTCTTTATCCATGAGAGTTACATCGGCTCACGTTTCGAAGGGCGCATCGTGGGGGAGACCCGGGTAGGAGACCGGCCTGCCATCATCCCCGAGATAAAGGGCTCGGCCTGGGTGCACGGCTACAATACCCTGATTATAGACGAGTCACACCCCTTTCCGGAAGGCTTCCAGGTGCTTTAATTGGTGCAAATCGCCCTCCCATTCCGGTCAAAGTTCTCTTAAACAGGACAATAAATGGGATTATTTTGTAGTTTTGAGATCGGAATGAAGCCTCTACTCCATAAAACAGGCGCCACGTTGTTGGCATTTTTGCTGCTGTTCTCCACCCTGTCTTTCAGTGTGAACATGCACTTCTGCGGCCGCAGCCTGGTAGACCTCCGCCTTTTTCACCAGGCCGAAGGTTGTGGCATGGCTATGGATGATGGCCTGATGGAAGCCATGGGCTGTTGCAGCGAACACGGGGTGGTGGTATTGGGGCAAGACAGCCTTGAATTGCCTGTATCTCCGGCCCTGCAGCCGCCACCTGCTGTTTGGGCGCTGCCAACGGGCGGCCCCATTTTAGCAGCCTTGCTCGAACCCCTTCGGGACACCTTTATCCCCTTTAAAGAATACTCCCCTCCGAAGCTGACACGCAACATCTCGGTGCAGCAACAGGTCTTTTTGATTTGATGGCTTGACATTTGAACGGCGGCCCCGGCACAAAACCGGCGGCCTGTATCCGCTTATACCGGTTTCTCCGGTAGGTTCAACTGTAAACGCCATTTCCATGCTGAATAAAGCCATAAAATTCCTGATCGAAAACAAGCTGGTTCCCGTGCTGCTGCTTTTGCTGGTAGTAGGGTGGGGGATCGTGAATGCCCCTTTTAAGTGGGAGACCGGCCTGCCTTCTGATCCCGTGCCGGTCGACGCCATCCCCGACATCGGGGAGAACCAGCAGATCGTCTTTACCGACTGGCCCGGTCGCTCGCCCCAGGACATCCAGGACCAGATTACCTACCCGCTCACCACCACCCTGCTGGGCATCCCGGGTGTACGCACCATCCGCTCCACCTCCATGTTCGGTTTTTCCAGCATCTACATCATCTTCGAGGAAGAGGTGGAGTTTTACTGGAGCCGCAGCCGCATCCTGGAAAAGCTCAACGCCCTGCCCGAAGGGTTGCTGCCCGAAGGGGCCAGCCCCATGCTGGGCCCCGATGCCACCGCACTGGGACAGATTTACTGGTACACGCTCGAGGGGCGCGACGAGCAGGGCCGGGCAACCGGTGGCTGGGATCTGCACGAAATGCGCAGCATCCAGGACTATTATGTCAAATACGCCCTGGCCGCGGCCGACGGAGTGTCGGAAGTAGCTTCCATCGGGGGTTACGTGCAGGAATACCAGGTCGATGTAGACCCGGAACTGCTGCGGCAATACGGCATCGACCTGGGCCAGGTGGTGGAGGCCATCCGCAATACCAACCGCGATATCGGGGCCGAAACCCTGGAGATCAACCAGGCCGAATATATGGTCCGCGGGCTGGGGTATGTAAAGTCCCTGGCCGACATCGAAAATGCGGTGGTCGACTCCAGGCGGTACGCGTCTATCCGCGTCAAAGACATTGCACGGGTGCAACTCGGGCCCGAACCCCGCCGAGGCATACTCGACAAGGAAGGGGCCGAAGTGGCCGGGGGGGTAGTGGTGGCCCGTTTCGGCGCCAACCCCCTTGAGGTTATCGACAACGTAAAAGGGCAGATTGCTGAAATATCAGGTGCCCTCCCCACGAAGGTGCTGCCCGACGGGCGTACTTCCCAATTGACCATCGTCCCGTTTTACGACCGTACCGAGCTCATACAGGAAACCCTGGGCACCCTTAACGAAGCCCTGAGCCTTGAAATTTTGATCACCGTGCTGGTGATCCTGGTCATGGTGATGAACCTGAGGGCCTCCATATTGATTTCGGGCCTGCTCCCAGTGGCGGTGCTCATGGTGTTCATGGCCATGAAGGCCTTTGGGGTCGACGCCAATATCGTGGCCCTCTCGGGCATCGCCATCGCCATTGGTACCATGGTCGATGTGGGGATTATCCTCTCCGAAAACATCGTGAGCCATCTCGAAGCCAATAAAAATTCAGACGCCGGAGCGCGCCTCGGGGTAAACGAGGTGGTTTACAGGGCCACTTCAGAGGTTTCAGGTGCCATCATCACCGCCGTGATGACCACCATCATCAGTTTCCTGCCGGTATTCACCATGATCGGCGCCGAGGGGAAACTCTTCCGCCCGCTGGCTTTTACCAAAACCATGGCACTTTCGGCCTCCATCATGGTTACCCTCTTCCTGATCCCGCCCTTTGCGGCCTATTTCTTCAGGGAGCGCCGCATCGGCTCCTCCTTCCGCATGGCTTGGAATGGGGCCCTTATCTCCCTGGGGCTCCTGGGAACTTTCTACGGGTATGGCATCGGGTTGGCCCTGGCGGGCTTCGGGGCCATCGGCCTGGTTGAGGTCCTTTACAAAGACAACCGCTTGACAACCGGCTGGGCTGCCCTGCTCCATACCCGGGCCACCGAGGCGCGCATCGCGCTTTCTGTGGGAACCATTGTTGTGTTGCTGGGAGCCTACTGGCGCCCCCTGGGCTTCGACCGCAGCCTGGTGATGAACCTGCTTTTTGTGGGACTGATCAGTTTTGGCCTGTTGGCCGGGTTCTGGCTGTTCAGGCAGTACTACACCCGCATATTGCGCTGGTGCATGCGCAACCGCCTGATATTCCTGTCGGTTCCTGTGGCCATTGTCCTGATTGGGTTGCTTATCATGAGCCGTACGGGGAAGGAATTCATGCCATCGCTCAATGAAGGCTCCTACCTGTACATGCCAACCTCTTTGCCCCATGCCGGGGTGGAAGAAAACAAGCGCGTGCTCCAGCAGCTCGACATGGCGGTGGCTGCCATCCCCGAAGTGGAGACCGTGGTGGGCAAGGCCGGCCGCGTGGAATCGGCCCTGGACCCTGCCCCGCTTTCCATGTATGAGAATATGATCAAATACCGCCCTGAGTACGAACTGGGCCCCGACGGGAAACCCCAACGGTTCCGGGTCGATGGGGAAGGGTGGTTCGTGTTATCTGACGGGGGGCGGGTGGCCAATGAAAATACGCCGCCCGGGGAGGGTTACCCGGAAGGGCAGGCGGCAGACCCCTACCGGATCGACCGCCGGCTGCTGATCCCCGACGGCGACGGGGAGTACTACAGGAACTGGCGGCCCGAAATCGGCTCGCCCGATGCCATTTGGGATGAGATTATTGCGGCCACCCGCCTGCCGGGTGTTACTTCAGCCCCGAAGCTCCAGCCCATTGAGACCCGGCTGGTCATGCTGCAGACCGGGATGCGCGCTCCCATGGGCATCAAGGTGAAAGGCCGCGATTTGGCCACCATAGAAGCCTTCGGCCTGGAATTGGAAAAGGCGCTGAAACAAGCCGACGGCGTTAAGGACGAAGCGGTATTTGCCGACAGGATTGTGGGCAAACCCTACCTGCTGATCGACATCGACCGGGAACGCCTGGCCCGTTACGGCATTTCGGTGGAACAGGTGCACGAAGTGCTTTCCATAGCAGTGGGGGGCATGCCCCTGACCCAGACGGTGGAAGGGCGCGAACGGTATTCGATTCGGGTGCGCTACCCCCGCGAACTCCGCGACCAGCCCGAAGACCTGAGCGGAATTTACGTCCCGGCGGCAGAGGGCGCTCCGGTGCCCCTGGGCGAGCTGGTGCGAATCCGGTACGAAAGGGGCCCGCAGATGATTAAAAGCGAAGATACCTTTCTGGTGGGCTATGTGCTGTTCGACAAGCTGGACGGCTATGCCGAGGTCGATGTGGTGGAAAATGCCCAGGCAATCCTCCTTCAAAAAATGGAAAGCGGTGAGCTGGTAATGCCCGAGGGGATCAGCTATGCCTTTACGGGCACCTACGAAAACCAGCTCCGGGCCGAGCGGACCCTCAAAGTGGTGGTGCCACTTTCGCTGTTCTTCATCTTCCTGATCCTGTACTTCCAGTTCCGGAGCGCGGCCACCTCCCTGCTGGTGTTTGCCGGGGTTGCCGTTGCTTTCTCGGGGGGCTTTATGCTGATCTGGCTCTACGGGCAGGATTGGTTCATGAACCTGAACTTCTTCGGGGAAAACCTGCGCGAGCTGTTCCACATGCACCCCATTAACCTGAGCGTTGCTGTCTGGGTTGGCTTTATAGCTCTCTTCGGCATAGCCACCGATGACGGAGTGGTAATGGCCACCTACCTGGTGCAGTCGTTCCGGGAAAACCGCCCCCAAACGGCCCAGGCTGTTCGCAATGCCGTGGTGGAAGCCGGGGAGCGGCGCATCAGGCCCTGCCTGATGACCACGGCCACCACGCTGTTGGCCCTGTTGCCCGTGCTCACTTCCTCAGGCCGGGGCAGCGATATTATGATCCCCATGGCCATCCCCAGTTTCGGGGGCATGCTCATCGCCCTGATAACCCTCTTCGTGGTACCCGTACTCTACGGGTGGCGGGAAGAAATTCGTTGTAATCGTTCCATACTGGCACCTTCGGCCGGTTCGGACCAAATTGAATTGACATGAAAATGCAACAATGGTGTATCGCCCTGCTGCTCCTGCCGGGGCTCAGCATCTCGCTCCAGGCCCAGGAAATCGGCTACTTCGTAACCCTTGGGGAAGCGAATAACCCCGAGCTGCGGGCAATGCGCCTGCGCTACGACCTTGCCGGGGAAAAAGTCGAAGAAGCGGTCGCCCTGCCCGATACCCAGTTCGATGTGGGCTATTTTATACCCGGGATGCAAACGCGCACCGGCGCCCAGCGTGTGAAGTTCTCGGTGCGGCAAATGCTACCTGCCTTTGGCCAGATCACGGCCCGGGAAGCCTATGTTTCCAGCATGGCCGAGACCGATTACCTCGACTGGGTGATCGGCAGGCGCCAGCTCAGGCTGCAGATTGCCCAGGGCTATTTCGGGCTGCAGGCCATGCGCCAGCAAATCGATATACTGCAAGCCCAGGAGGCGTTGCTCGATTCCTATAGGGCCGTGGCGCTTACTTCCCTGGAAACAGGCCGCGCTTCGGCAGTGGATGTGCTGCGCCTGGAAATACGCAAAAGCGATGTGGTGGCGCAACGGCAGATGCTGGAGACCCAATTCAAAGCAGCGTCTTTTGCCTTTTTCAGGCTACTCAACGCCACAGAAACGGCGATGACCTTTTCGGTGATCCACCTCCCGGAGGCTTTGCCCGAGTCCGATTTCCCGGCCCTGGGCCCCCACCCCGAGCTCGAGAAATACGGCCGTCTCTACGAGTCGGTGGTCAGGGAAGAGGCCCTGAACCGCAAGTCGGCCAGCCCGAGTTTCGGGGTCGGGCTCGATTATATCGTGATGTCACGGTTGACCGATGTGGAGGTCATGGATAACGGCATGGACATGTGGATGCCCATGGTATCATTTTCGGTGCCGATCTTCAACGGGGCCTACCGGTCGCGGACCCGGCAGAATGAGATCAGGCAAGCCGCCCTCAAAGCCGATGAAACCGCCCGTCGCAACCAGCTGGAGACCCTGCTGGAAGGGGCCTGGCAGGGGCAGGTTTCGGAGCGGATCCGCTATGAAGCCCAGACCGGGAACAGCATCCGTACCCGGCAGGCCATCGATTTGTTGCTGAAACAATACGAAACCGAACAGGTAGACTTCTCCGAATTGCTCGAGATGCAGGAAATGGAACTGAAACTGCAGCTGGAGCGCTCTGAGGCGTTGAAAGGCTACCTGAACCAGGGGGCACTGGTAAATTACCTGATTGCCGAATAGGGACAGGGGGTAAATACAAGATATTAACTAGTAATTTTAAATGCAGATAATCATGAAAATGCGTCAAACCGCTACCAACCGTATCCGAATTGCCTGCCTGGCAGCTGCCGCAGGCCTCCTGCTTTCCTGTGGGGAAAAAAACAGCCAGACTGCCACACCGGCTGCCGAACCTGAGCGGGCTTCTGCCGGGGTTCAAACCGGTCCGCAATTTGCAGATGCCCCGGTTTCGGAGGCCTGGAACCAGTATATGCACCTCAGGGAGTCCCTGGTACAAACCAATGCCGAAGGGGCCGCTGCTGCCGCAAAAGCCCTGAAGGAGACATTGGGCGACGCCGAACCTGAACTGGGAAACCTGGCTGCAGCCATTGCCAACGAGGCCAATGTGGAAGCCCAGCGCCAGCTGTTTTCCGAGTTTATAAGTAAGAGCGAGGCCTATTTTGCGGCATCGCTCAGCAGTGGCACGCTCTACAAGCAGTTTTGTCCGATGGCCTTCGGAAACAAAGGCGGATATTGGCTGAGCGACGTGGCTGAAATCCGCAATCCGTATTTTGGGGACAAAATGCTTACTTGCGGTACCGTGGCTGAAACCATAGTGAATTAGTCGTGAAACAAACCTACCACATACAAGGCATGAGCTGCGCGGGCTGCCGGAACCATGTGGAGGCCGCACTGGCAGCCGTTCCCGGGGTTACCCGGGCAGCGGTTAACCTGGAGCGGGCAGAAGCGTTGCTCGAGATGGAAACCCCGGTACCCGTTGAAATCCTGCAGGCGGCCGTTAAAGGGGCGGGCGGGCCCTACAGCCTGCACCTGCCAGGCGAACCGGAATACCGGAGCTACCGCGTTGGCGGCATGAGTTGCAACGGCTGCCGTGCCCATGTACAGGATACCCTGTCAAGGGTACCAGGTGTTCGCGCAGCATCGGTCGATCTCGCCAGGGCAGAGGCCGTAGTCGAAACGGAGCATCCCATCGCCCTGGAAACGTTCCGCAAGGCCCTGGCGGCCAGCGGCGGCCGGTACACCATTGACCTGCCCGGGGAGCAAACGTCTGCCGAACCTGCTGCTTCGCCTGAGAAAAGGGCCCGCGGCAGTGACACGGGCACCTTTTACTGCCCCATGCGCTGTGAAGGCGATAAAACCTATCCGGAACCCGGAGACTGCCCGGTCTGTGGCATGGACCTTGTAGAGGAAGTGTCCTTCGATGCGCCCGATCCGGTGGAGTATGCATGCCCCATGCACCCCGACATCGTGCAGGACGGCCCCGGCAGCTGCCCCATCTGCGGCATGGACCTGGTGCCCGTTAAGCCTGAGCCTTCGGCCGAAGCGCGCACCTACCGCACCCTGCTGCGAAAATTTTGGGTAGCCCTGGGCTTTACCCTGCCCATCTTCGCCATCGCCATGTCGGAGATGCTGCCGGGCCAGCCACTGTACAAGCTGATGCCGCAAAAGGCCTGGAACTGGTTACAGTTCGCCCTTTCCCTGCCCGTCGTATTTTACGCCACCTGGATGTTTTTCCAAAGGGCCTACCGCTCGCTTCGCTACTGGAACCTGAACATGTTTACCCTGATCGGGATCGGGGCCGGCATCGCCTGGCTCTTCAGCCTGGCGGGCCTGTTGTTCCCGGGCTTTTTCCCGGCACAGTTCAAAACGGAAGCAGGGCAGGTACATGTCTATTTCGAAGCGGCCACCGTCATACTAACCCTGGTATTGATGGGGCAGGTCCTCGAAGCCCGTGCCCACGGCAAAACGAACTCAGCCATCAGGGAGTTGCTGAAACTGGCCCCCAATACGGCCATCCGGGTTCAGGGTGGCGTGGAGGAGGAGGTTTCCTTAGACGCCATCCGCGTTGGGGATACGCTTCGGGTAAAGCCCGGCGCCAAAATCCCGGTAGACGGTACCCTTATCCAGGGCGAGGGCTCGGTAGACGAATCCATGATTACGGGCGAGCCCCTCCCCGCAGACAAGGCTGAGGGGGACCTGTTGCGCAGCGGTACCCTGAACGGGAACCAATCCTTTCTGATGCGGGCCGAGAAGATCGGGGCCGACACCCTGCTGGCCCATATTGTGCGCATGGTCAATGAGGCCAGCCGTAGCCGGGCCCCCATCCAGAACCTGGCCGACCGGGTCTCGGCCTATTTTGTACCTGCCGTGGTGGGTATTGCCCTGATCACCTTCGCGTTGTGGGTGGCCTGGGGCCCCGAACCGGCCTATGTGTATGGCCTGGTAAACGGCATTGCCGTACTCATTATCGCCTGCCCTTGTGCCCTGGGCCTGGCCACGCCCATGTCTGTGATGGTGGGGGTGGGCAAAGGGGCCCGAAACGGCATCCTGATCCGCGAAGCGGCCGCACTGGAAAATTTGGCAAAGGTTGATATCTTGTTAGTGGACAAGACCGGGACCCTGACCGAAGGTAAACCCAGCGTGGAAGCGGTGGAAGCAGCAGAGGGGGTCGAACCTGCCCGGGTATTGCAGCTTGCGGCCAGCCTGAACCGGCCCAGCGAACACCCGCTGGCCCGCGCCACGGTACAACATGCCGCAGAAAAGGGCATATCCCTCGGGGAAGCAACCGGTTTCCGGGCCGTCACCGGGAAGGGGGTTACCGGCAGCATTGGCGGGAAAAGCTATTCCCTGGGCAATGTCACCCTGATGGAAGAAACGGGCATGGACATGCCCGAATCCCTTCGAAACGCGGCCACAGCTTATCAGGCACAAGGGAAAACCGTTTCCTTCCTGGGGGCTGACGGGGCCGTTTCAGGGATGGTCGTAATCGGAGACCGCCTGAAAGCGGGAAGCAGGGAGGCGATTGCCGCCCTTCGGAAAAAAGGGGTTGAGGTAGTGATGCTCACCGGCGACAACCCACGCACGGCGGGGGCGGTGGCCGAGACCTTGCACTTGTCTGGTTTCAGGGCGGGCCTGTTGCCTGAAGACAAACTGAGCGAAGTTCAAAAATTAAAAGCCGCCGGTAAAATGGTTGCCATGGCCGGAGACGGCATAAACGACGCCCCGGCCCTGGCGGCCAGCGATGTGGGCATCGCCATGGGTACCGGAACAGACGTGGCCATCGAAAGTGCGGCCATTACCCTGGTGGGCGGCGACCTGCAGGGGCTGGTAAAGGCCCGCGTGCTGAGCACCCAGGTCATGCGTAACATTCGGCAAAACCTTTTTTTTGCTCTTGTTTACAACAGCATAGGCGTACCGGTTGCGGCCGGGCTGCTCTATCCATTTTTTGGGGTATTGCTCTCGCCCATGCTGGCGGCAGCGGCCATGAGTTTCAGTTCTGTTTCAGTAATCGCGAACGCCTTGCGGCTTCGAAAAAGTTCCCTCCTCTAACAATTCATTATGGTATCGAGAAAAACGGCAAACACCATTCGAAAAGCACACCGCTACCTGGGGCTATTCCTGGGGATCCAATTTATATTCTGGACCGTGAGCGGGCTGTATTTCAGCTGGACCGACATAGACGAAATCCACGGCGACCAGTTCCGCCGTCCCGAACCAGCCCATTCGGCCTTCGAGGGCTTGTTGGGGGCCGACCAACTTATCCCCGACACCCCGGTTCACAACCTGGAACTCCTGGAAATAGGCTCCAGGCCCTATTATTGGGTGAACCACAACCTGCTGCTCGACGCCCGTACCGGCCAGCAGAAAGCTGGCATCAGTTCGGACGAAGCCCTGCTGGTCGCAGAGGCGCATATGCTGCCCGATTTGCAAGTATCGGGTGTCCGCCGCCTCGACAGTGTGGGGCCGCACCACGAATACCGCGGCCGGCCCCTGCCGGCTTATGAAATCAGCTACCGCGACCCGGCTCACCTGAAAGCTTACGTGGCCGTGGCCAACGGGTCATTCCAGACGGTGCGCCACCGCAGCTGGCGCTGGTTCGACTTCCTCTGGATGACCCATACCATGGACTTCCAGGGGCGGGACGATTTCAATACCACCCTGTTAAGGGCCTTCTCCCTGCTGGGCCTGGTAACCGTATTGAGCGGTTTTGTGCTCTGGGGGGTGAGTTCGCCCCGCCTTAACCTGGCCAACCGACTCTTAAAATCCAAAAAATCCGTATCATGAAAAAGAACACACTGTGGATAATGCTGGCCCTGGCCGCCGGCCTGCTGCTCGGTTACCTGGTCTTCGCCCCCGGCAAGACCGTGGCCGAATCGGTGCACGAGCACTCCGATGGCAGTGCCGAATCCACCCAATGGACCTGCTCCATGCACCCTCAGATCATGCGGGCCGAGCCTGGGAAATGTCCCATCTGCGGTATGGACCTGATTCCTGCGGAGGCAGGGGACGGGGCCCTGGCGCCTGAACAATTCCGGCTGAGCCCCAATGCCATGGCCCTTGCAGATGTGCGCACGCTGCGGGTAGGGGGAGCGGCCGGGGTCGATGGCAGCGTGCTGCGCCTGTCCGGTTCGGTAGCTGTAAATACCCAGGCTGTTTCGGTGCAGGCCAGTTATTACGACGGGCGTATCGAGCAGTTACTGGTCAATTACACCGGACAAAGCATCGCCAAAGGGCAGCGGCTGGCAACCATCTATTCCCCGGTCCTGGTGGCGGCCCAGCAGGAATTGCTCACCGCTGCCCCCATGAAGCAATCCCAGCCCGACCTGTATCGGGCGGTGCGCAGGAAACTGCGCAACTGGAAGCTATCCGATGCACAGATCGACGAAATTGAGGCCAGCGGGCAGGTGCGCGAAAATTTCCCGATCCTGGCCACCGTTTCCGGAACCGTATCGGAAGTGTTAACTGCTGAGGGCGACTATGTAATGGCCGGGCAGCCCCTTGCCCGCCTGAGCAACCTGGGTACGGTGTGGGCCGAGTTCGACGCCTATGAACGCCAGCTCGACCAGCTCCGCCTCGGGCAGGAAATACAAATTGAAAGCAATGCCTACCCCGGTAAAAGCTTTAAGGCGCGCATCGACTTTATAGATCCGGTCCTGGATTCGCAAACCCGGACCGTTACCGTACGGGCTACGCTCAATAATGCAGAAGGACACTTTAAGCCCGGCATGTTTCTATCCGGGGTGATCCGGCTCAGCCAGGAGGCCCCTGCCGACCAGCTTTCCATCCCTGCCGCTGCTGTGCTCTGGACCGGGGAACGGTCTGTGGTGTACCTGCGTGCCGTACCCGACCAGCCGGTTTTTGAGATGCGCGAAGTACGCCTGGGCAACCGCATAGGTGAGCAATACGTGGTTCTGGAAGGGTTGCAGGGCGGGGAAGAAATCGTTGCCCAGGGCGCCTTTACGATAGACGCGGCTGCCCAGCTGCAGGGCAAAAAGTCGATGATGAACCCTGGGGGCGGGCCTTCGTCTGCAGGGCACGAAGGGCATACCGGCATGCCGGTGGGCGACAACATGCCTGCCGGGCAGGGCGGATTAACCTCAGCCGGTTTCGAGGAACTGGTGCCCATTTACCTCGAACTGAAAGATGCCCTGGTAGCCTCCGATGCCCAGGCGGCCAGAAAAACCGCAGGGAAAGCTCTTACGCTCCTCGACAAGCGTCCCGAGGCGAGCGCTCTTAAAACCTTGAGGGAAGGTTTCAGCAACCTGGCAGAAGCAAAAGACCTGCCCGGCCAGCGCGAAGCATTCCGGCAGGTTTCGGAACTGCTTATCGGCAGCGGCCAGGGTATAAAGCACCATGGGCAAACCCTGTATGTGCAGTTCTGCCCGATGGCCAATAACGATAAAGGGGCCTATTGGGTGAGTTCACAGCAGGAAATACGCAACCCCTATTTTGGAGAAGCCATGCTCGGCTGCGGGGAGACCAGGGCCACCTGGGGGGCAAACTGAGCCTTTTTTGTATTTTAGGGAACATTCCTAAAACACAAAATTATGGCCGATACGAGAGCTTTCGTATGTCAGGCAGCCTTTGTCGGGCTGTTGCTCGCCCTGCCGGTAGTGTCGTGCAGGCAGGGAGATACGCCCCACGCGGCGCCCAGTACCCTGCCAAATATCGTCTATATCCTGGCTGACGACCTGGGCTACGGCGACCTGGGCTCCTACGGGCAACAGTACATTGAGACCCCAAACCTCGACCGGCTGGCCCGCGACGGGATGCTGTTTACCCAACACTATGCAGGGGCGCCTGTTTGTGCCCCCTCCCGTTATATGCTGCTCACCGGCAAGCATTCGGGCCACGCCGCTATCCGGGGCAACGACGAGTGGGGCGAACGCGGGCCTGTCTGGGATTATCGTGCCATGGCGCGCGACTCCACCCTGGAGGGGCAGCGCCCCCTTCCCGAGGGCGAGGTACTCCTGCCGAGCCGCCTGAAAACAGTGGGCTACCGCACCGGCATGTTCGGGAAATGGGGCCTGGGAGCCCCGCATACCGCATCCATCCCGACTCGCATGGGCTTCGATACCTTCTATGGCTACAACTGCCAGCGGCAGGCCCATACCTATTACCCGCTACACCTGTATGAAAACGAGCACCGGGTACACCTGAAAAACGACACGGTTCCGCCCCACAGCGGCTTCGCACTTACCGGGGGAAGGCACGATTACGGCTATTTTGACCAGGCAGACTACGCCCCCGACCGCATCTTCGATGCCCTGAGCCGGTTTGTGTCCCACGGAGGGGATCAGCCATTTTTCCTGTATTGGGCAACCCCCATCCCGCATGTACCCCTGCAGGCGCCTGAAGACTGGTTGGCCTATTACGAAGAAAAATTCGGACCCGAGCGCCCTTATGAATCTGCTGACGGTACGGGGTATTTTCCGCAGCGCAGCCCGCGGGCCGCATATGCCGCCATGGTTTCCTACCTCGACCAGCAGGTGGGCAGGCTCATCGAACAGCTCAAGGAGCAGGGCCTTTATGAAAACACGCTGATCCTGTTCAGTTCCGACAACGGGCCCTCGTATGCGGGGGGTGCCGACCCCCAGTGGTTTGCCAGTGCCGGGCCTTTCCGGTCTGAATACGGCCGTGGCAAGGGCTTTGTTTACGAAGGCGGCATTCGGGTGCCCATGATCGCTTCCTGGCCGGGGCACATAGCCCCCGGGTCGAGCAGCGACCACCTGTCTGCCCAGTACGACCTTGTGGCCACCCTGGCCGAGCTAACCGGTTTTGAAAACCCGGCCCCGGGCGATGGGGTGAGCTTTTTGCCTACCCTGCTGGGGCAGGGGGAACAGGCACAGCACCCCTATTTGGTGTGGGCCTACCCCGAGTACGGTGGGCAGTTGGCACTTCGAACCGCCCGCTGGAAGCTTGTGCAGCGCGGCCTGAATGATCCCGGCGAAAATCCGGGGCCCGAGCTCTACGACCTGTCTGCAGACCCTGCCGAAGGCCATAACCTGGCCACCCTGCACCCGACCACGTTAGACAGCCTAAAAAGACTTTTTGACGGGGCATACCAGGTGCCGGAGCTGCCTCGTTTTCGCCTCACCGAATGGGAAAGCGCCGAATAACTTTTGATAACTTTTGGTGTAAGGAAAAAGGCCAAACCCCTACTTTTATACCGGAATTAAATCAATCCTGTTATGTCTGAAAACAGAGAACGCATAAAAACACTCATCCTAGGTTCAGGGCCAGCCGGTTACACGGCCGCCATCTATGCGGCACGGGCCGATCTGCACCCTGTAATCTACACGGGGATGGAACCTGGTGGGCAATTGACCACCACCACTGAAGTAGAAAATTTTCCAGGCTATCCCGAAGGGGTCGACGGCCCCACCATGATGGTGCAATTGCAGCAACAGGCCGAACGATTCGGCACGCAGGTGCGCATCGGCATGGCCACCGAAGTACGGCTGAGCGATGAGCCCGGGGGTATACACGAAGTGGTTATCGACAATGACAAGACCCTGGAGGCAGAGACCCTGGTCATCGCCACCGGGGCATCTGCCAAATACCTGGGCCTGCCCAGCGAGCAGCGCCTGCGGGGTGGCGGGGTATCTGCCTGTGCCGTGTGCGACGGCTTCTTCTATAAGGGGCAGGAAGTGGCCATAGTTGGCGGTGGCGACACCGCGGCCGAAGAGGCCTCCTACCTGTCCAAGATTTGCAGCAAGGTAACCATGCTGGTGCGCAAAGACCAGTTGCGGGCCTCCAAGGCCATGCAGAACCGGGTTATGAGCATCCCCAACATCGAAATACGCTTCAACACCGAAATTGACGAGGTGCTGGGTGGGCAGGTGGTGGAAGGGCTCCGCATGGTGGACAACCAGACCGGGGAAAAGGAGGAAATCGCCATTACCGGCCTCTTCATCGCTATCGGCCATAAGCCGAATACCGATATTTTCAAGGGGCAGTTAGACATGGACCCCACCGGTTATATCCAGACCCGGGGCAAGTCGACCAAAACCAATAAACCCGGGGTATTTGCCTGTGGCGATGTACAGGACAAAGATTACCGCCAGGCCGTGACCGCTGCCGGAACAGGCTGTATGGCTGCCCTGGATGCGGAACGCTATCTGGCCGAGGTGGAAAGCCCGCAGGAAGTAGGCTGATCCGAAAACCGCTCTGCTCCCAAAAAACAAATCCCGGAGGGTTTCCCTCCGGGATTTTTCATTAGCCCTGCCCGAAGGCAGGTTGCGCTAATTCAATTTTCTGTAATTCTCCGAAAAGGAGCGGCGGCCTTCCTCGTCGATGGTGATCTGGCTGTAGGAGCGGTCCTGAATGATGAGCTCGAAACGGAATTCCCGCAGGGTGTCGAGGGTTTCCATGAAGTAGTGGTCGCCGTATTCGATGTTCTCGATCAGTTCGTCTGCCGTAATGCGGTATTTACCAAAGCCAAAGCGCCCGATGGTATCGTTCGGGTCGGTACGCGACCACATGACTTTGCCGTTGTAGTACATCTTAACCTGGCGATAGCCATCGGGCAGCCGCACCGTGTCTGCCTTTTCGTTTGCGTCGTAATTGCAGAAGCTATTGAGTTCCCATGTGCCTTCCAGGCTATGCATGGGCTTGGGGGCGGAAGTGCTGAATGCCACTCCCCCGGTAACGGCTGCGGTCAGTAGAAGGATTCCAACCAATTTCTTCATAATACCAGGATTAGAATTGCTGAAAAGTGTTAAAAAGATACAAAAATTTTTATTAAATGGTTCCCGGCCCGTGATAATTTGAGAAGACCCGGAAAATAACGGATAACCTTATCCGTTCCCGCGTAATTCCTGGAGGAGGGATGCGAGCTGGTTTAGCTGCTGCGTACTGTGCGCTGCCGTTAGCACGATGCGGCTGGGCGAACCTGTGCTGCCTTCGGCGGCGTAATCGAAGTGGGTAACCACGATGCGGTGGCTGAAGAGGCTGGCCGCCAGGGCCGGGTCGCGGAAGGTCCAGACCGGGTGCCCTGCGACTTGCTGCAGGCCGTGTACCTGCCCGAGGCGGTGTGCGAAATGAGCCATATTGCCCAGCAATTGGGCGCGTTGCCGGGCATATAGCCCTGAATCCAGGGCCTTGGACAGGGCCATTAGCGAAGCCGGCGGAGCCGGGCTGGCCCCGCTGAACAAGGGGGTTTGTTCCAAGGCCACGAGTAGTTCAGACGGCCCGAGCACCACCCCGGCTGTAACCCCCAGGGCCTTGCCCAGGGAGGCAGCGACGAGCAGTTGGCGAAAACCCAGTGCCCTGAGGCCCGGGTAGGCGCCATTGCCATCAGAGCCCAATACCCCCAAACCGTGGGAGTCGTCGGCCACGAGCAGGCAGTTTTGTGTCGGCAAGGCTCTGAGCGCCTCATTTACCGGCCCCGGCTTGTGCTGAAAATCGAGGGAGTCGGTAAAGACCACTGCCTGGCGGTGCGGGTAGTTTTTGAGGAAAGCCTCGAGGGCCGCCGCGAGGGCCTCCCAGGTTGCGGCCCTGCTCGCTCCCGGGGGCAATAAAGCGGCATGGCAGCTGGGACTGTAAAAACACCCGTAGGGTTCGCCGGTGAAGTATTCGGCCAGCAGGCGACCGGCAAGGAAGCCTGAGGAAAGGGTTAGTGCGGCCTCGCTCCCCGTCCAGGCCGCGAGTTTTTGTTCGGCATTCGCATAGGCGTCTACCTGTACATTGCCCTTTCGGGACGCCCCCCAATGCGTGCCTGCGTGCAAGGTCGCCCCGGCCAGGAGGGCTTTGAATTCGGGATGGTACTGCATCCCCAGGTAAGCCGTGCCCCCGAAATACAGATAGGTTTCTCCTCCAAGGGTGATTTCAGGTCCGGGGATATGGTCCAGGTGCATCTTCATGAGCAAGTTGGTTTTGGGTCCGGGCCGAAGGCAGCATATCCAGGGGTCAGCCCCCCCACCCGGTAAGAAGTTAGGCCGGTAGGGTGCAAAAACCTAGCAAAGTCCCGGGCCCCCTGGCCCATACCGAAGCGGAATCGCATGTTAAAAGGGTTGCAGCATTGTTACCCCACACCCCCCCAGGGCAGGATAAACCACCTCGGCATTGGGGGTAAGGTGCACCCCCCTGGCGATGTCGCTTTTCAGGAGCAGGGCCCCGTCCATATCCACGTAGTCGAGTTGCGGCAGCAGCTGGGCAATGGCCGAGATACCCACGCTCGATTCGGTCATGCAACCCACCATTACTTTGAGCCCTAGTTCGCGGGCCTGCCTGATCATGCGCCGGGCCGGGGTAAGCCCGCCGCACTTGGTGAGCTTGATGTTGATACCGTTGTAGTGCAGGCTGCAGCGCTCCACATCCTGCTCCACGATGCAAGCCTCGTCGGCAATAATGGGCAATACAGAGCGATGCGCCACCCGTTCCATGCCCGACCAGTCGTCTGCCCTGAGGGGCTGTTCGATAAACTCCACGCCCAGTTGCTTCAGGGCCCTGGCGTTTTCAATAGTCTCAGAGGCGCTCCATGCGCAGTTGGCATCTACCCGGAAAACTGCGTCGGTGTGCCGGCGCAGCTCGCGCACCAGGGCCACATCGTGATCGGTGCCCAGTTTGATCTTGTAGACTGGCCAGGGCCGCTCCAGCATTTTGGCCACCATAACTTCAGGGCTGTCTAGGCCAATGGTGTAGTTGGTAACCGGCAGGTGCCGGGCTTCGGTGCCCCAGATCTCGTAAAGCGGCCTGCCCAGTTCCTTGCCGTAGAGGTCGTTGTAGGCCAGGTCGAGGGCGCAGCGTGAAAAGTGGGAAAGGTCAAGCTGTTCCAACAGGCGGTAGAAGTCTTCGGGAGCGGTCCTGCCATGTGCTTCGATGGCCTGGCGGGCCGCCCCGATTTCGCGTTGCATCGACGCCATGGTAATGCCGTAATAGGGGTTGGAAGTGGCCTCGCCATACCCGGTGTGCCCGTCGCGCTCCAGGGCGGCGATCAGGGTATCCTGGGTGTCGTGCCGCTCCCGTGAAATCCCGAAACTGTGTGCCAGTTCCAGTTTAAAGGGTTTTAATGTTAGTTTCAAGTTTGTGCGCATTTACCGGCTAATGTAAGGATTTGCCCGAAAAGTAAAACCCCCGGCAAAAGTGCCGGGGGTTGAACCCTGTTTCGGTGATTTGATTGATGAATAATGGCTGGCGGCTCAGAATTTGTGCACGCTGCCCGAAGCAGATTTTTTCGTCTCAACGCGGGCATCTCCGGTGTAGCGGATATCGGCCCCGCTGCTGGCGTCGGCTGTAAGCGATTCGGATACCAGTACTTTTATGTCTGCCCCGCTGCTGGCGCTGGCATGGCAGACCTTCACTTCCAGGTCCTGGGCTTTGATATTGGAGCCCGAGCTCGCATCGGCATACATCAGGTTGGCACGCCCGCTTAGCCGGATGTCGGCCCCACTGCTGCAATCGGCTTCCACCTCGTCGGCGACCAGGTCGACCTGCAGGTCGGCCCCGCTGTTGGAGTCGAGGCGGATCTTCTCGGCTTCGATGGAACCCCGCACCAGCAGGTCGGCGCCGCTCGAGGCGTGCAGGGCGGTTACCTCAGGAAGGGTTACATAGATGTTCTTGGTGGCCCGGCCGATGTTCTTGATGGCATGGACCCGCAATTTGCCGTCGCGGATATCGGTGCCGATCAATTCGATCACATTCTCGTCGGCTTCTACCCGGATGGAGAAATCAGGCCCCTGGCTCACATAAACATCCAGCCCCTCTGAGGCCGTTACGGCCGTAAATGTTTCGGGAATGGAGCGGGTTTCTTCCACGACCACCCCGTTGCCTTTTACCCCGGAGCCCCAGTTTACGTCGAGCATGCAGGAAGAGGCCAGCAGGGCCAGGATTGAGGCGATGATTAATCTTGCAAGTGTTGTCATGATGTTCGTTTTTTGATGTTGTCGGGGCGTGCCCCTGTTGGTTACTGAATTCAAAACTCGGCGTTTTCAATGCCGTTGCCCAGTGAATCCGACCGAATTGTCAGATTGGGGGGCTGAACTGTCACGGCCGGATGCCCCCGTCGGTATTGATCCTGACCCCGTCTTCGTCTATCTTCACCTGAATGCCGTCATCTGCGTCCTTCAGGTCGATGTCTACGCCGTTCTCATCGATAATGATATGTCCATCGCCGTCTCCCCAGTCAGTAGCGGGAAGTTGTTCCGGGCAATCGAGGCAGCTCAGGGCCCCGTCGGCCCCCATGCGCCAGCGGTAATTGGCGATATCCTTACGGTAGAGGTCGCGGTCGGTCCGGGTGCGCCGGCCGATGTAATCGCGGGCCGAGCGGTCGAAGCTCAGGACGGTGCCCTCCGGCACATATAAGGTGAGGCGCACCAGCTGGTCGCGCACCTTGTTTTCTGTACCTGTGGTGAAATACCGGTCGAGGTTGAGGGTATTTCCCGAAAGCGCATAGGTGTAATTCACCCTTCCGGCCCGGTTGCGGGCGTCTTCAAACGAGCTGCCGTCGGCATCTTTGCGGATGCGCAGGGAAGCCACGCTGTCTTCGGCCATCAGGATGTCTACCAGCAGGTTGTCGGAATAGAGCATGGGCTTGTCGTTCTCGTCGTAGCGAATTTTCATTCCGGCCACGATGGGACCGCCGTGCTGCAGGGTCTCGTCTTCGGTAAAGCGGATCAGCAGGCTGTCGGTAACTGCAGCCATGGCGAGGGTATCGCGCTCAGTGACACTGCCCGTATAGGCATGTGCGGCAGCCTGTTTAAAGCTCAGCACGGCCAGGGTAATCAGGGCGATCAGCCAGAGCCCAAGCAGGGAGAACTTGGCGATGTTGCCAATCGACTTGAGGTTGGTGACCAGAATCTTAAGCCCCAAATACATCAGGAAGAAAAAGGGCACTCCGATTACCAGGAACACCAGCAGGGATACGATCCAGACCGGGGTTTCGGTAGAGTTCAGCATGCCGAGCAGGTCTACCCCGGGGATGTGAACGGCATCTACCACGCCAACGGTGAACAGGGCAATGAACAGGGCGATTAGGGTGGCCGCGCCAATGATGATCAGCAGAATGCCGATAAACTTGCCGACTACCTTGAAGAGGAAGAGGATAATATCCCCCAGGGCGTCAAAAAAAGAACTGCCGCCGCTTTTCACCTTCTGGCCCACCTTGTCGTAATCCACGCTGCGGACCTTTTCGGCCACTTCTTCGAAGCCTTCCTTTACCTTGCGCTCAATATTGCTGATATTGACCGGTTCGCCGGTCATGTCGAGCTTCTGGGCGGTAGTGGCCGCCTCTGGAACCAGGATCCACAGCAAAATGTAGGCGATAAAGCCAAAGCCGGTAAAGACGCCCAGCAGGATGAAGATGAGCCGTATCCACAGGGCGTCGAAGCCCAGGTAGTGTTCCAGCCCGGCGCATACCCCGCCGATGTATTTGCGGTCGATATCGCGGTAGAGCTTTTTGACTTTCCCGGGGGCAGCCGAGCTTTTGGTTGAGGTCGAACCCGAGGGAGCGTCTGAGAAGATATCCTCGTCAACATGATAGTCTTCGGGCTGGCCCATGATGGCGATTACCGCATCTACTTCCTTTTGGGTGATCACCTGGCGATCGTCTTCCATTTTTTCGTAGAAGAGCTCGGCGATGCGGGCTTCAATATCCGCTATGATCTCATCGCTGCCAGTTGTACCCGCAAAGGAACGTTTAATGGCCTCCAGATATCGCTGCAGCTTGAGGTATGCATTTTCATCGATATGAAAAAGCAGATTTGCCAGATTAATATTTACTGTCTTGTTCATCTTACTTGCTTTTTGAGTTGGTTACCAGGTTCACGGCAGTCCGGAGTTCATCCCAGGTGGTATTCAGTTCTTTGAGGAACACCTTACCGGTCTCGGTAAGTCCGTAATATTTTCTCGGGGGGCCCGAGCTGGATTCCTCCCAGCGATAGGAGAGTAATCCTGCGTTTTTCAGCCGGGTCAGCAGCGGGTAGATCGTACCCTCCACAACCAGCATCTTGGCGTCCTTCAGGGTATCGAGGATCTCAGAGGCATACTTGTCTTCGTCCCGCAGGATGGAAAGGATGCAGTATTCCAGTACCCCTTTGCGCATTTGTGCTTTGGTATTCTCTATGTTCATAATAGTTCTTTCTTAGTCCGCCGCCCTTCGGGAAGATCTCCGGGCAGCCTGGTTCAACTGTTCGTTTGGAATGCTCATGATTTTTTGATTGATGATGCTGATTGATTGATGAATAAATCTCCGGTTGCGCTAATGCAAACTGATAATGCGGTACATGGTCCAGGTATCGTCGTGCTGCTTCCAGACGGTCACAAACCGGCTGGGCTTCGATACCGCGTCGGGTTCTTCCCGGTTGCGGAAGCTATGCAGGCCCAGGGCAACGGCCCCGAACCCTTTTATTTCATGCACTTCCAGGCTGCCCTCCACCAGGGAGCGGGTAACCTTCCCGCAGATATTGACGCGCAGTGCTTCCAGGATGTCGGCCTTCGAGGTGCTGAGCCCGCCCTGGTCGTGGTAGAACTCCAGGGCATCGTCCAGCAGGCGGGCCTGTGTTTCCATGTCACAGGTGTTGTAGGCCGTGAAATAGGCCGAGTCGAGCGACTCGATGTTTTTGTAAAGCGCTGCGTCCCTGGGCACCTGGGCCAGGCTTTCCGCGATGGCCCCGGCAAGGATGGCCAGAAGCAAGGCAATGTGGCGCGGTTTCATTACTTGATGAATTTGATGGTTAACGGATATTTGAAATGACTCCCTTCGTTGGTGCGAATGGTGGCCAGAATGGTGTACACGATATTGACCACAAACAGGGCAACCCCCAACAGACCGCCAATTCCCAGGGGCCACCAGAAAAATGGGAAATCGAAAAGATCGGGCCCGAAATTCAGGTGGAACGACTCGAAATTGTGCGCGTCAGCCCAGTGGAAAACCCCCCGATCGAAAAGGCCGGGCAGTGCTCCAAGAAAGAAGGGAATGCTTATCATCCCTACCAGCAGCCCGTAAAGGAACATGCTGATCTGGAAGTTCAGGGCCTGTTTCCCGTTGTAATCCACAAAGGCTGACTGGTTCCGGTTGGAGAGCCAGAGCACCAGCGGAAGCAGGAACTGTCCGAAGGGGATGAAGAACCTGCTCAGGGTGGAGCCGTGGATGAGGGCCGACAGGTTTCGCTCGTGTTTGGATAATGATTCTGTCATGGCATAGATGTTTCTTATGCAAATATATATCTTAAAAAAGGTATTATGCAAAACCAAGTACTGAATATTAACAAATAATTAACATTTTAAGGCCAAGGGGTTTTTTAATACTTTAGGAGGAAAGAAACCCGCCATGAAACGCTTCCTCCGCAACTTCAACTTTTATATGTTCTTTAAAATACCCTCGGCCTGGTGGTCAGGGGTACGCCTGGAATCGATCGGCGATACCGAGGCCCAGACCCGGGTACGCCACCGCTGGGTTAACCAGAACCCGTTCCGGTCGATGTTCTGGGCGGTACAGGGGATGGCGGCCGAGTTTGCCACCGGGGCCATGGTGATGTACCACATCCGCCAAAGCGGCCGGCCGGTCTCCATGCTGGTGATCAACAACAAGGCGAACTTTTCCAAAAAGGGCACAGGCCTTCTGCGCTTTCGCTGCGAAGACGGGGAGGCCTTCAAAAAGGCCCTTGAGGCAGCCCTGCGCACCGGCGAAGGACAGACCGTATGGATGAAGGCAATCGGCACAAACAGCCAGGGAGATGTGGTGAGCACCTTCCTTTTTGAGTGGTCGATTAAGGTAAAAGCCAACAAGTAAATGCCTCAACCAGCATAAATTCCTTTCGAGCATTTCGTACCTTTATTCTGGTTTAATCCATTGCCATGCCCTATCAACTCTCCTTTACCATACACCCCGAATACATGGAAGTGGAGCTGCATGTACAGATTGTTGCGGAACGGGAACTGGCAGAAGCCCTGGAGCGCTGGAAGCAGGTCGCCACCCTCTGTAAGGCGCATAACAAAACCAGGGTACTGGCCATTATGGAATTTTCCGGTACCCATGACAACGAGGTTAAATTTCAGTTGGCCAAAGGTGCCTTCGACATCGGTTGGACGCCAGAGCTCAAGCTGGCTGTGGTTATCGCCGACAATACCCAGCGCAATGCACAACAATTTACAGCCACAGCCATGAATGGCCTGGGCTATGAAATGAAGCTCTTTCCGAAACCCCGCCAGGCCCGTAAGTGGCTCCTGGCCTGAAACCCGCAACCTGTAACCTGTAACAAACCATCGGCACCTGCGACTTTTAATAAAAACAACGCATGAACGCACACGAGATCGATTATGAAATCTTCGGGGAAGAGATGCAATATGTTTCTATTGAGCTCGACCCCATGGAGGCAGTGGTAGCCGAAGCCGGCAGCTTTATGATGATGGAACCCGACATCAAGATGGAGACCATCTTCGGCGACGGTTCCGGCAAAGACGAAGGGGTGCTGGGCAAGATTTTTTCGGCGGGCAAGCGCATCCTGACCGGCGAAAGCCTTTTCATGACCGCATTTTACAACGTCGGGCAGGGCAAGCGGCAGGTGAGTTTTGCCTCGCCCTATCCCGGGAAGATCCTTCCGATTGACCTTTCCGAAAAGGGAGGGAAGTTCATCTGCCAGAAAGATGCCTTTCTCTGCGCGGCAAAGGGCGTATCCATCGGCATCGAATTCTCCAAACGCCTGGGCCGTGGTCTCTTCGGGGGCGAAGGCTTCATCATGCAGAAGCTGGAAGGCGACGGCCTGGCCTTCGTGCATGCCGGGGGCACCCTGGCCAAGAAAACGCTGCAGGCCGGGGAGGTGCTTAGAGTAGACACAGGCTGCATCGTGGGCTTTTCCCAAACCGTAGACTACGACATCGAATTCGTAGGCGGCATCCGCAATACGATCTTCGGGGGCGAGGGCCTGTTCTTCGCCACCCTGCGCGGCCCCGGAACCGTTTACATTCAGTCGTTGCCCTTCAGCCGCCTGGCCGGACGCGTCCTGGCCGCCGCCCCCCAGGGCGGGGGAAAAGACAAGGGGGAAGGCAGCATCCTCGGCGGGCTGGGCAACCTGATAGACGGCGACAACCGCTTTTGACGGCCGGCTGATTTCAATTGACAGTGCTGCCGGGTCATTTGGTTGCCGGGCAGGGGGGCGGGAGCCTCTTTGCCCGTTCGGGCTGACAGGCGCTTGCAGCAGCCGGGATGCACTTGTTGCCGGGCATGGGGCAGGGGTTTACCCGAGGTTCATTGGATCGTAATCCTTAAATTGCCCCATGGATTTCAAAGCCCTTTTGCATTTTCTGGAAGCGCTCTCCCACAATAACCACAAGGAGTGGATGGATCGCCACCGGACCACCTACCACACCCTTCGCAACGATTTTATCGCCTGGCTCGACCGGCTCGACACCATCCTGGCCGCGGAAGACCCCGAATATTACCCCACTCCGGGCCGGATCGGGATTAACCGGATCAACAACAACCTCATGTTCCATCCCGACCGTCCCGTGTACAAGGACCATTTTGGGGCGGGCCTCGACAAGGCACCTGGCACGGCCGATTTTTATATCGAGGTCGGCCTGAGCCAGCCCATGCTGGCCGGGGGGGTGTGGCGGCCGTCCCCGGAGCGCCTCAGGCGCGTTCGCGGGGCTATTGACTACGACGGGGAGGTACTGCAGGCTATTCTGGAAAAGCCCTCATTCAAAAAAACATTTGGTACCCTCTACCCCGATGGCCCCCTGAGCCGAATGCCCAAGGGGTACGAAGCCGACCACCCGCATGCCGCCCTGCTCAAACACAAGACCTTTGCTGTGGTGCGCCCTTTAAGCCGAAACGAGATACTGGCACCCGGTTTTGAAGAGCTCATTCTGCAAACCTACCGGGAAATGCTGCCTTTCAGGCGGTACCTGAACCGGGCGCTGGAAGTGGAAACATGAAAGGCAGGGCTCGCCAGGTTGGCCTGCACGTTCTTTAATAGTATTTTATATCTTTAGTAGATAAGCCTCCGTGTATGTCGCGTTTCCTATTTCCGTTCGTTAGTTGGTTGCCGTCCCTGGCCCTGTCGGTTTTCTCGTCCACTGCTTTTTCTCAGGAAGTGCAAACGGCGGCGTCTCCCCTGTTCGGGTCAGAGGAGCCGCTTGCTCTGTCGATGAGCGCTTCCATACGTGAGTTGAAGGGAGACACAAACGATTCCACCTACCTGCATGCCACCTTGTATTACGGGCCTGGTGAAGATGCCTCAGACTCGGTAGCGATCCGGATGCGGGCCCGTGGCCATGCCCGGCGCGATATTTGCTTTTACCCCCCCCTGGCCCTTCGGTTTTCGGAGGGGGACGTGCAGGGGACACCATTTGAGGGCCAGAAAGAAGTGAAACTGGTCTTGCCCTGTCAGCCAGGCCCCCCCTATGAGGATCTGGTTTTACGGGAGCTGTTGGCTTACCGGCTCTTTGAGCAGGTTTCCCCCTACTATTACCAGACACGCCCGGTACAGCTCGAATTTACCGAGGTGCGCGGCAACCGCGAGCGGAAGCGCCAGTATTGGGCTTTCCTCCTCGAAGACCACAGCGCCTTGGCAAACCGGCTGAACGGCCGCCGGGTGCGTCGCAATGTACCTCCCCAGATGCAGGACGCCGCTGCCGGCATTCGAGACAACCTGTTCCAGTTCATGATCGGAAATACCGACTTTTCCATGCGCATGCAGCACAACCAGCGGCTTTTTTATATCGATGAAACCTATGTGAGCCTGCCCTATGATTTTGATATGAGTGGGCTGGTAAATGCCCCCTATGCTGCCGTAAGCAATATCCAGAACCTGGATGCGAACATCACCGAGGTAACCGAACGCGTCTACAAAGGGTATTTCCGCGATACCATCCTGATGGAGCAGGTGCGTCAGGAATTCCTGGCCGCCCGGCCCCGGATGGAAAAATGTATCGCAGACCTCGAGCCCTATTTCAATGACCGGCTGCAATGGCAGGAGGCGCGGGAATACATTAAGTCGTTTTTCGACATCCTGGAGAGCGACCGCCAGTTCGAAAGGCGCATTCTTGAGCATATGCGCAATTAGGGCCCGACACCCAGGGAAATTGCCTAATCGCGGTGAATTGAAACCAACCTGCCGGACGCCGCATTCGGTTTCCGGTTCATACCCCGGCCCATGAACCGACTTCGAAATACTTTCCGTGAGGTGCTCTCCGATGCCTGGTATACCCTTTACCGCTACCGGTATGAATACCTGCGCTCCGACGGGCGCTGGGACCTCCAGACCCGGGAGGTCTACGACCGCGGCAACGGGGCTGCCGTGCTGCTGTACGACCCCAGGCGCGAAACCGTGCTGCTTACCCGGCAGTTCCGCATGCCCACCTACCTGAACGGCAATCCCGACGGTTTGCTTGTCGAAGCCTGTGCGGGCCTGCTCGATCAGGCTGCCCCCGAGGCCGCCATGTTGCGGGAAATTCTGGAAGAAACCGGCTATAAGGTGCCCGGGGTGCAGCAAGTAGCCGAGGCCTACAGTTCTCCGGGTGCTGTAACCGAGATCCTGCATTATTTCCTGGCCGAGTACGCCCCTGAAATGAAAGTGGCCGAAGGCGGGGGGCGGGAAGAAGAGTCTGAAGATATCGAACTGCTGGAGTACTCCTACCGGGAAGCACTGGACCTGCTAAAAACAGGGGCGATCCGTGATGCCAAGACCCTCATCCTGCTGCAGCACGCCGCACTTTTCGGCCCGCTGCGTGCGGCAGCTGCCGGTATTTAATAGTGGTCGCGCACCCAGTTCAGGATGCGTTCCATGCGGGCTTTTACGGGCTGGCTGCCCCCCGTGAAGTTATTGTTCATAAAGGAAAATACCACCGTTTTTCCAGACCGCGTTTTCAAATAGCCGCTGAGGTTGTTCACCCCGCTTAGGGAGCCCGTTTTTCCAAACAGGTAGGGCCCCTTCTCATCCCGATACCAGTCGCGCAGGGTGCCCGCTTCACCACCCCTGGCCAGTAAGGCGAAGAGGCGGGGTTCGGAAAATTCCCGGTGCATTTGCTGCAACAGGTAAACCAGGGATGCCGGGCTAAACTGGTTGTAGCGGCTCAGCCCCGACCCGTCTACCCAGCGCGGGGCTTGCGGCAGCCCGGGCAGCCATTTCTTCAGAACCGTGTCGCGGGCGCTTTCGAAACTTAAGGTATCGCCCAGAGTCGAGGCCACTGCAAGCATGAGCTGCTCGGCGATGAAATTATCGCTCTCGGTCATCATCTTTTTGTAAAGGGTGTCGGAGGCGATACCGGGCAAGACCTCAAGCCGCACACCGGGCGGCACGTGGGCAGTGAACAGTGGTTTGCCAAGGGCATCGCTCCAGAGCCGGCGCTCGAGTTCCGGGCTGGTGCGTATCGGCAGGTCGAGGGTGTCGCCTGGCCCGGGGGTTTGGTAAAACCGGTTTCGGTGCATAGCCCGGGCGAAAGGCTGTTTCCCGGGCTGCAGGCTGTCCTGGAACAGGGAGGGGCTCACCTGCAGCCCCCGGGCGCCCGTTACCAGGCGTACCATATTGCCGTGTATCGGGAAGGCACTGCGGCTTGGCGTATAATACTGGTCGTAGTCGTCCCAGGCCCACCCGGGCCCCCACACCGGGTCGGCCAGTTGGTCGTTGGCCATGGCAACCAGGGGAAATCCCCGCATGAAGGCCAGGGCCGTGCTGTCGGCCAGGTCGGGGTGCAGGGCAGCCGGGTTGCCGGTGCCCACCACCACAAGGGTGTCGCCCAGGTGCGCGTATTTCAGGGCCGGTACCCGATCGGGCAGGGTTTTCAGGGCCGCATACAGGGTAAAAAGTTTGGTGTTGCTGGCCGGGGTAAACGCTTTGTCTGCATTCAGGGCATAGAGGGTACGGCCATTTTGCGCGTCGACCATCAGCAGCCCGGTAAATTGCCTTGGTTCGTAAGGCGGGGCCAGTTGGTTGTCGGCAAAGCGGCCCACGCGCCGCCCCGGCGAACAGGCCGAGGCCAGCAGGGCCGAAACCAGCAGGAGCCGGGCAATACCCCGGCGGCCCTTCAGACAGGCCTTTTCAATTGATTTCCAGCGAGGTTCCATTAACATGAATTTATCTAATTTTTAACGGGAGTCACACAATAAGTAAAGCCAAAATATGGTTATTTTTGATTATCAACTTCTAACTAATCACTATAAACAATCCGATTTATGGCTAGAGCGATGCTGGAGTACACCAAAACGGTACTCCAAAAAGTAAGTTTCGATGCCCGCTTATTCGGCAGGGAACTGAAAAAAGCAATAGAAAGACTCTTACCAAATGAACTTGTGGAACTTAAAAAATGGCTGGTCCAATTCGTGACAGATAAGCCAGAATTGCAGCCCACTTTGGTTTATTTGCCTGTGTAACAACCTACCCGCCCTTTCGGCGGGTTTTTTTTTCGCGGGGGTCAGGCGTTGCGGGTCGGGCTAACGATCTGTACGTCATGGAAAGCGATTGCCCCCCTCACCACCGACGAGATGACTTCCTTCAGGGCCTCGGTTATCTGGTACTTCAATTCCTTTTTGTGGTAAATCAGGCTTACCTCCCGTGCAGGGGGCGGGTCTTGAAAATACTTAATCCGCTCCTTTCGCCCGGCATCCAGGTCAAGGGTGTGCAGGTAAGGCAGCAGCGTCATCCCCATCCCTTCGTCGGCCAGCTTCACCAGGGTTTCAAAGCTTCCGCTCTCCAGGCTGAATTCCTCGTTGTCCATGCGGTTGGTGGCCTTGCACAGGTTAATAACCCCGTCTCGGAAGCAATGCCCGTCTTGCAGCAGTAAAATATCGTCAAGGTCGAGGTCTTCGGGCCTTATTTTCCCGGTAGCGCTGAGCCGGTGCCCCGAGGGCACATAAGCCACGAAGGGCTCGTAATACAGGGGGCGTTCCACCAGGTGTTCGATGCGCAGGGGAGTAGCCGCAATACCGGCATCGAGGTGTCCCTCCCGCAAATTTTCGATCAGGTGCTCGGTGCTTTGTTCCTTGATAATCAAATGCACTTTCGGGAAGCGGGAAGTAAATGTTTTCAGGAACATGGGCAGCAGGGTCGGCATAACCGTGGGGATGACCCCGAGGGTATAGGTTCCCCCGATAAAGCCCTTTTCCTGGTCTACGATATCGCGGATGCGGGCCGCCTCGTGCACAATGTTGCGGGCCTGGTCCACGATTTTCTGCCCGGCCTCGGTAATGGAGATGGGCTTGGTGCTCCGGTCGAAAATTAGCACGTCCAGTTCGTCTTCCAGCTTCTGTACCTGCATGCTCAGCGTGGGCTGGGTTACGAAGCTCTTTTCAGCCGCCAGGGTAAAGTTGCGGTGCTCGGCCACGGCCAGCACGTATTGCAGTTGGGTAATGGTCATCGGGGTTAGCCTTAGGCGTTAAAAGTAAAAAAAAGGATAACAAAAATGTATTGTTATTAAATTCTGTATTTGGTAAATTTATGGAAAATGATACCCATGGCGCCCTGCGGCATCGGCCTGACTGATATCCAGCCTTTGATACCGGCCGAACCCATCTGACCCCACCTTTTGCAATGCGAGAAAAGCCACCCGCTGGGGTGGCTTTTTTCATGGGCGGTATTTTCCGTCTCAGAGCCGAATACCCTGGGTGAGGGGCTCGTCAGGCCGGCAGGCCTGACTCGCTTTTATCTGTTCATTTTCTTTACTCGCCTAAAGAAAACGAACCAAAAGAAACGGCGCCCTCGCTTAGGCGTTTTTGCAGTTATCACTGCAAAACCGGGCACCGGAAGCTAAAGGCGGTCCAAGGCTTCCCGCCTTCTTAACGCTCCCGCTACCCTACGCTGAACCTCGGGAATATCCGCCTTCGGCGGATTTGGGTATATCTTGTTTGGAAGAATTGCCAGCGATAGTCGGTGGCGCTAGCGGAAGTGCGATTTGCGCAGCAAATGGAAAGCATGGAGCGACCAGCGCCAGCCGCGGTTTTGCGAAACAAAAATCGCCTCAATTCTTCACCAGGGTCGTTTTCTTTGCCACTTTACTCATTGCTGGTCAATTTTTTCTGAAGGTATTCGTGAACCTCCTGCGTCGGTTTCTTTTAGACCAGTAAAAGAAAGTGGAAATAAAGGTGAGTTACTCCGCAGGTGTGACGAACCATCACCCCGCCGGGGCGTGTTTAGAACGAGTTACCGATTTCCGCAGGCGTAGATCCTATGAGGGTGTGTATAAGGCCCATGGAGCAGATCACTCGCTGTTAGATATGTGATTGTCATTTCGAAGGAGCAGGGCGACTGAGAAATCTCAAATTGCCAAATCCGCGAATTGATTCAACAGTCAATCGAAAAGACCTTCGCTTCCTTCTTTAGCCGCTCCGATAGAAGCGGTGACTTTGCTTTTTGTCTACGAAAACAGCCCGTCTGTCTCCTGAGACTGGGTCTCTGTAGCATTTGAAACTATCTGGTTTGTCAGCTTCTTAATTTAGGGTAAACAAAGCAGAAAAATCATGAGTACGAAAAGCTTCTTCTGGTTGATCCTGTTCGCAGCTTTGAGCTTTCAATGCTCCAAGACTACTGACGAGACAGACGAAATTTCCTTTCCACCCGCCAAACCGTCGGTGGATAACCCGGATTCAACCCCCGAACCCACTCCCGGAAAGGGGAACCAGGGGCCGGCTTTTTCTGCAACCGGGTTTGCAGATGCTTCCAACGCCCGTCTGATCGTAAACAGCCTGAATGCCCGTGTGGATCCCGAAAATCAGTACGTGGTTGCGTGGTTGGAGGGCAACAACGACAACGGCGCGTGTTGCTACGATGGAAGTAAGATATCGGAACTATTTCTTCATGAGGATGGCACTGTCTATGCTTCCTTGCTCAGGAATGACAGGTTTTCGATTCTGAATCTACCCTATGGCGGGGATTGGACATATATCTTTCAATGGAACCTGGAATACCTCCTTGTTGAGCATGCAACGCTACCGGATGAAATGGTTATCTCCGGAACGGGCTTAGGTTCTTATTTCTATGGAGATGCGGCAAATAATTCCCTGGGGATCCGGTTCGAGTTCACGGGTACCCAAATCGAGGGCACCAAGGATTTTGAGGGCCCTTTTACCCTTGAGGAAAAATCACGAGACGAAAAGTACAGCCTGTTCCTTACCGGCACCCTGACCCTGGAGCGGGATTAGCATTTTTTGAGTAGGGTGTTTTCATCCCTCAGAAAACCTTCAGCCTGGGGATAAGGCCCGGAATCCATTCATAATTTTTTTATACAAGCAACTAATACTGGAATTGGAAATGAAAAAACTAGGAAACCTTACGACCCAGGCCCTGCTGCTCACAGGAGCACTCTGGCTGGCATCATGCCAGCGTGACCCGGAACAGTCGAGCCCCACCGATGATCTTTCGGCTACATCCTTCACGGCCTCTTCAGAACTGGCCGGGCTTATCAGGGCGGTCGCCGCTTTTGATGGCTCCTTCGACAACATCGTTGATGGCAGCAGCTGTTTAGCCCTGAAATTCCCCTATACGGTTACGGCAAACGGGATCGAGCTGGAAATAAAATCTCAGAACGACCTGCAATTGATCGAAGATGCTTTCGATGCGTTTATTGATGACACCGACGTCCTGGAAATCCATTTCCCGATTTCCATAACCTTATCTGACCATTCTGAAGTGGGGGTCACAGACAAGGATGAGCTGGCTGATTTTGGGCGCGATTGCGTGGAAGGGGGCGAAGATGACGACAATGAATGTGTCGATTTTGTGTACCCTATCCACTTGTTTACCCTAGACCGCAGCGATGCGCCATCCGGGAATTTAAGGGTCGATAGCGATAAGCAGTTATGGCAGTTTTTTAGGGACCTGGGGGAAAATGAGAAGGTGGGCGTGGAATTCCCGATCACCCTTCGGGGCGACCAAATAGGAACTGAATCCGGGAGTCTTAAAGTCGACAGAAATGAACAGTTGACGGCACAGCTTAGGCCCGGCTTATGTGATGAAGATGACGACAACAATTATATCGATGATGATTTTTATGGCTGGAGCCCGGGACAATGCCCCTGGGAGGTCCTTACCCTGAAAAGTGAAGGTGTTGACCTGAGTGACCAGTACAGTGGTTTCTGGTTTACCTTCTATGCCGGCAGCGGTTGGTATGGGGTAAATCCCTACGTAGAGTTGCGCGACCGCTATGGCAATATCCAGTATGGTGAGTATAATTGGGTGGAGGACACTGGCGGTAACTTACGGGTGGGATTAACCTTCTCGGCTCCGGTATATTTCAATTTCACTTATACAGCCAACCGGGTTGGAGAAGATAAAATCAGGCTGTTTCACTCCGAAGGGAATTATATGGAGGTGCAGTTGAATTGCAAAAACCCGGAAGGCCTTCAGTCAAATCTTAATGAGATATTGCAGGAGTGCAACTGGGTGATCCGCAATGTGCTGAATCAGGATGAAAGGGTCCGCCGGCTGCTCGGCTATGAGTTGGAATTCCAGCCAGCAGGTGTTGTGAACCTCAACAATGGCGCTACCGTGGTTCAAGGGAGTTGGGAAGTGGTCAGGGGCTCAGCAGAGGCGAACGTGCTGGCCATCACTTTCAGTGAAACCCCCGAATTGAACTTCGAATGGAACTTACATGCGTTTTTCGACAACCACCTCGAATTTTCGACCGAAGATGGCTCCGAACTCGTAATCGAACAAGTGTGTGATTACGGCACTGATGCCCTATTGGAACAGGTTGTTGAAACCCTGAAGAACGGCACTTGGCAAGTCGCTTCCTATATCAATGACAGAGATGTTCTCACCGCCGAATATGCCGGCTATGCCTTCAGTTTCGGGGCTGAACACCTGCTCGGCGTTAGCAGCAATGGGAATCCTTTAGAAACAGGCTTGTGGCGGGTAACCCGCAAGATTGAAGGCGGACTTACCCTCTACATGAACCTGGGGGCAGACGGCGGCCAGCTCTCGGAGTTCACCTTAGACTGGAACCTGGTTTCGATTACCGGCAACCGAATGGAATTGAGAGGCAGCGCCAACCCCGGTACATTATCAGCTTTGGTATTCGAGAAGTTTTAAGATGGCCAGGGATATATCCCCCGGCTAATGAGTAAGTTTCACAACCAATTTGTATCCGATTGGCGGCTCCCCTTGGGGAGCCGCTTTTTTAATGGGCATGGTAACAATCGGCAGTTGGTCAAAGATGGAACCCCAATGCAGACCTGTATAAGATTTCCACATGAAATAGCGCTCCAAAATCAGAATACAGGAAGTTGGCCAGGCCGATCGGTAAGTTGGCAAATCAGCATATTAGCCCATTGGCACATTTAATAAAGCTCCACCTCCATCTGGATATTGCTGCGCTTGTAGGGGGAAGTGCCCCCGGTTACCTCCCGGAAACCCAGGCTGCGGTAGAGGGCCAGGGCTGGCTTGAGCACGGTGTTGCTTTCCAGGTACAACTTGCGGGCGCCCAGCTCGCGGGCCTTTTCGAGGGCAGCTTTGCACAGGGCTTTGCCGATGCCCCGGCCCTGATAGACGGGGTCGACCCCCATCTTGGCCAGTTCAAAGCGGCACCCGGGCCGCTCTGAGACCATCAGGGCACAAACCCCCACGGGTATTCCTCCTTCCAGGGCCACCAGGATTTGCCCGCCCGGTTCCAAAACACTGCGTTCGGGGTGCTCCAGGGCTTCGTGGTCTTTGGGCTCCATCACAAAGTAGGCATCAATCCAGGCCTTGTTAAGGGTGTAAAACGCCTGCCGGTACCGCGGTTCAAAGGGGACGATCTGAAGGGAAAGGGCTTCGGGCATGGTCTGCTGGGGCATTCGGAAAATCAATCGAGCTGGGGCCAGAGGCGTTCCAGCAGGGCCTTGGTGGCGCGAATGCCTTCGGGCTCGCCCAGGCGGTTGCCCTCGTACTCGATGCCGATGTACCCCTGGTAGCCGGCATCCTTTACTTGCTGCAAGAGGGCCTGGTAGGGCAGGAGCGTCTCGTTTCCGGCAGCGTCAAAGTCGTATGACTTGGCGCTTACCCCCATGGCCAGGGGCAGGAAATCGGCCAATCCGTTTTCAGGCCCGTAATTGTCGCTGCAGGTGCCGCCCTGGGTGCTGCCCCACTCCACCGCTAGGCACCAGTTTCCGAAATCGGGCAGGGTACCCAGGCCCGGGTGGCCCACCCCGCGAATCAGGTCGGCCATAAAGCGGCCGTCGGAGCTGTGCAGGCCGTGGTTCTCAACCAAAACATTGATTTCATAGGGGGTCGCCTTTTCAGCCAGACGCCCCAGCCCGTCAGATAGGTTTTCCCGCAGCTGCTCGCGGGTGCCGCGGCCGAACGCGTTTACCCGTATGGCATGGCAGCCCAGCTCATAGGCGGCCTCGACCCACTTCATATGGTTGTCTACCGCTTCCTGCCTTTTTCCGGCGTCGGGGTCGCCCAGCAACCCTTCGTTGTCGACCATGATCAGCACGTTGGTGACCCCCAGGTCGTCGGTCTCGCGGCGGAGATCCTTCCAGAAGGTTAGGTCATTGGCGTATTCCATATAGAACTGGTTAACGTATTCAACGGCTTGAATGCCGTAGGCTGAAAGGGCCGTTCGTGGAAAGTCGATGGCTTTGAGCTGGCCGGCGCCCAGGGCCCGGTGCAGCGACCACTGGGCCAGGGAGAGCTTCAACTCAGGGGCCACAGGCCCTGCAAAACCAAAGGTGTAAGGGGCCGGCATAAGCAAAGCGGCGCTTCCCAGCCCGGCGGCCTGCATGAAATTTCGGCGTGTCGGCATGTGGTTGCAATTAAGATGAGACGTTATTTTTCTTGGCGATGATCTCCACGATCCAGTAGATTAGCTGGCCAATGCCGCTGGCAAAAATGAAGAGCAGGATCCAGACCAGCAGCAGGTTGTTGTGCTGCAGGTTCGGGTTTTTCACCGCGTGGACAATGTAGAAGATCAGGCTGGCGATAGCGAGTAGCACCATCAGCAGTATCATGGCCATAAACACGCCGAAGCCACCCCAGAAGGCCATGGGCGGGGAGTCTTGGTGTTCCAGTTCTTCGAGGTTGCCAAAAATGGAGATCATGAAGACGGCATAGCCCCCGATTATAAGGACCAGGCCGATAAAGGGCGCCAGGGCAAAAAACGCCTGCCAGAATTTGCTGTTGATCATGGCTTTGGTTGTTTTTCTTAAAGATACCGAATAGACCGCAGACCGTCAAGAGTCTTTTTGCGCATGCATGGCCCGGGCCACCTGGGCCGAAAGCCCGCCCCGTTTCTCGAGCTCAGTGGTAATTCGGGCATGGTCGGCTTCCCTGCCCTGGGAGAGCTTGTAAGCCGCGGCAACCGCTACGGCCTCGATGCGGAAGCCCACAATGCCCCTGACCTGTCGCAGGGTGGCAGGGGAGAGGTTGTGGAGGGAAACGGGCTCGTCCGAATCCTGTTCGTATTTGTCGACCAGCCGATGCAGGGAGGCCATTAGTTCTTCGTCGCTCTGGCGTCGGCAGGTGCCGCGCAGGTGCACGGCCTGGTAGTTCCAGGTGGGCACTTCCTCTTCGCGGTACCAGGAAGAGGAAACATAGGCGTGGGGCCCGTTGAAGATGCAGAGGACGGGCTGGCCGTCGCGCAGGTGCTGCCAGTGCGGGTTCGCTTTGGCCAGGTGGCCTTCCAGGGCCCAGGAACCGTCTGGCCCGGCTACCAGTTCCAGGGGCAGGTGCGTGGCCAGTGGCCCTTCAGGGCTTTCGCTTACCAGGATGCCGAAGGCATTTTGTTCCAGGAAGGCCCGGATGGCCCCTGGGTCTTCTTGGCGGTATTTGTCGGGGATGTACATAATTGCGGTTCAGGTGGCTTAAAGGTAGCGATTCACCCGGTATCACGGCCAGCCTGATCACGGTTCGGGAGCCATATCTGACGGTTCGTCTGCAAAGATAGGGCGCTATCGCCCTGGGCGGCTCATCTTTGCAGCACCATACGGCTTGCCCCGGCGGAAGGGAGGCCCGAATTTTTGTTACATTTATCGAACCAGACGATATGAAACTATTTTTCAGAGAATTGGGACGGGCCACCCTGGTAGGGTTGGCGATTTATGTGGTATTCCTGGCGATTTACTTCTTCATGGGCCGCGAAATCGTGCTGGACCGCGCGCTGGGCAGCGATTTTCTCGAGCACATGCTCTTTAGCTGGGTTATCTACATGGCCAATGCCTATGTGTTCCTGTACGCCTTCCGGCACTTCGGCCCCAGGGTATTCCACTGGAAGAACCTCGGGTTGTCGCTCCTGGCCAACGCAGGGGTTTCCATTTTGGCCATCTTTGCCGCCAACTTCATCCTTAAGGTGGGGGTGGGGGGTATGGAATTCCAGGCCTTTATGGCGCTGCAGACACCTGCTTATTACGCCGTGTCCCTGGCCATCGCCCTTGTGGTATCCGGCATTTTCTACGCTTTCTTCTACAGCCGCCACCGGCAGGAAAACCGGGTGCAGGAGCAGCGGATTATCGCCCACACGGCCTCTGCCCAGTTCGACGCCCTGAAAAACCAGCTCGACCCCCACTTTTTGTTCAACAGCCTGAATGTGCTCACCAGCCTCATAGACGAAGACCCCAAACAGGCCCAGCGGTTTACCACTTCCCTGTCAAAGGTATACCGCTACGTGCTGGAGCAGAAGAACAAGGAACTGGTGCCCATAGACGAAGAATACGCCTTTGCCCGCACCTATGTGGAATTGCTCAAGATGCGGTTCGAAGACAGCATCACCTTTGATATCCCCGAAAAGGCCATCGACCCCGAGGGCCGCATTGTGCCCCTGTCCCTTCAGCTGCTGCTGGAGAATGCGGTAAAGCACAACGTGGTTACCCCGGCCCGGCCCCTGCGCATTTCGGTGCGGGAAGAAGACGGCCTTCTGCTGGTGACCAACAACCTGCAGCAAAAGCAGGTGGTCAAAAAGTCGAGCGGGGTGGGCCTGCAGAACATCCAGCAGCGTTATGCCCTGCTTACCGAACGGCGGTTGCACATCGGCAAAAGCGATACCGAATTTCGGGTGGCCATTCCGGTGCTCACGCGCCAGGTGGGCCGGGCCCTGAGCCAGGAAGAATTCATCAGCGACAAGCGTTACCAGAAAGCCCGGGAAAAGGTGGAAGCCCTAAAGGGGTTCTACGGTAACCTGGTCGCCTATTGCCTGGTGATTCCCGCCCTTGCCTGGCTCAATTACCGCACCACCGACTTCCCCTGGGTTATTTTTCCGGCCCTTGGCTGGGGCTTCGGGGTGGTCATGCACGGGCTGGAGGCCTTTGGCTATAACCCGCTCTGGGGCAAGCGTTGGGAAGAGCGCAAGTTGCGCGAGCTCATGGAGAAGGACGAATTCTGATTGAGACGGTTCGTCTACCTGAATCGACAATTCAGTCGGTTCTCCTGGGAAAGGCGGCAGACATCCCCGAATTTTGGGGTATCATCAAAAAACAAACGTCATGAACACCACTTCAAACGAACTCCGCTACCGCCTGGCCAAACAGCGGGTCGAACGCATAAAGGGCTTTTACGGCAACCTGATGGCTTACTGCCTGGTTATTCCAGCCCTGGCCTATGTGAATTACAACACCACCGATTTCCCCTGGGTTTTGTTTCCGATGGCAGGCTGGGGCTTCGGCCTGCTGATGCACGGCCTGGACGCTTTCGGCTGCAACCCTTTCCTGGGAAGGAACTGGGAGGCCCGCAAGATCCGGGAACTGATGTCTAAAGATTCCTATTAATGGCGCACGGCGCCCAAACCCATCAAGTCATGGAAGACTTTACCAAACAAAACAAGTACGAACGCGCCCGCGAGCGCGTAGACGAACTCAAGAAATTCTACGGCAACCTCACTTCCTATGTGCTGGTGATCGCCATGCTGGCCCTGATTAACTACCTTACGTTCTGGGGCTACAAATGGTTTTTGTGGGCTGCCCTGGGCTGGGGCATCGGCCTGTTATTCCACGCCGCCAGGACCTTCCGATGGAACCCCTTCTTCTCCAAAGACTGGGAAGCGCGCAAGATCAAGCAGTTCATGGAAGAAGACGAGAAGCAGGGCGGGCGTTGGGAATAATAACAAATATGCCACATCATGAAAAACGACGAGAAACTCAAACGCGCCAAAAAGCGGGTGGAACAGCTCAAGGGCTTTCACATTCACCTGGTGGTCTATATTGCGATTAATTTGCTTATTGCCCTGGGAAATGTGGTGGCAAACGCCTCTCGGGGCGAAACCCTGTTTCACTGGTCGATGCTGGTAACCCCATTTTTCTGGGGTATCGGCCTGGCCGTGCACGCCCTTAACGTATACGGCCCCAATTTCCTCTTCGGCAAGAAGTGGGAGGAGCGGCAGATCGCCAAATACATGGAACAAGACCGGCGCGATGCCGAGAAATACCAATAAGCCACCCCAAGCCGCATGAAAGCACTCATCATCGAAGACGAGAAACCCGCCGCCCGAAGGTTGGCGCGTATGCTCGAAACCGAGCAGGTGAACGTTTCCCACCAGCTCCATTCAGTCGAGGAGGCCATTGGCTGGTTCAGGACTAACCCGCACCCCGACCTCATTTTCCTCGACATCCAGCTCTCAGACGGGCTGTCTTTCGAGATTTTCGATGCCGTGCCGGTAAAGTCGCCCATCATTTTCACCACGGCCTATGACGAATACGCCCTCCAGGCTTTCAAACTCAACAGCGTAGACTACCTGCTCAAGCCCATCGACGAGGCTGAGCTGCAGGCCGCTCTGAAAAAATACCGGGAGCGCCTGCCCGAGGCCCGGCCCCTTTCGGTCGATTTTGAAGATATCCGCCGGCTTCTGGTCAACCCCCTGGAGCGCGAATACAAAAAGCGGTTCACTGTCCGGGTCGGGCAGCACCTGAAAATTTTGGCGGCCGACGAGGTGGAGTGTTTCTACAGCGAGAATAAGGGTACCTATGCCGCGACCACAGAGGGGCGTTCGTACCTGCTCGACACCACCCTTGAGCAGTTGGAAGGGGAACTTTCTCCCGAGGTTTTTTTCAGGGTAAGCCGGAAATTCGCCGTAAACGTAAACCACATCAAAGACATCGTGGCCTACTCGAATTCACGCCTGAAAATAAAGCTGCAACGCTTTGCTGAGCAGGAAATCATCGTGGCCCGCGAACGGGTGAAAGATTTCAAGTTGTGGTTGGAATAAAATACTATATATAACTGGTAAACAGTTATATAATATAAGCTATAGAAATTTCTTATAGTACCTATTCGGCCTCCGATTCGAGACGATTTTCATCAAAGGAGGACGGCAGCAGCCGGGGGATGAGCTTGATGAAGATGGGCAGCAATACGGCCCCGCCCGGGAGCATGAAAATGGCCAGGGAGGGAATCGATTTAAAGACGTCGAGCAGCTGTTCGCGAACCTTGTTCCACTCTTCTTCGCTCAGGTCGCGCATGGTCGATTTGGAAAGCAGGAACACCAGTTCCCGGCTCTGGGAAAGCTCTCGCTGCAATCGCGTGCTGTTCCGCTTGATAAGCTTCTTCACCATTTTGGTCAGGCTGTCGAGATTGCTTTGCTGGCGCAGCACGGCCAGCTGGTCTGCATAGGTGGCGAAAAAGCCGGTTACGGCCACCAGGGCCTCCTGAATAACGGCCTGGTCCAGGCTGAGTTCTTCTCCCAGGCTGTACACAAATCGCGATTCCAGGTATTCCAGGTTGCCGTCTTCCCAGACCGTGAGGCAGGCCAGGTCCATGAAATAGCGCGCGGCAGGGGTGCCCCGGTACCCGTGCAGCCTTTCCCTGTATCCGGCATCGGCTTTCTCCGGGGGTTCGTCCAAAAAGGTGAGGGAGGCTCGCAACAGGTCCCTCAACCGCTCGTCATATGGGTTGGGGCGGCGAGACCCCAGCGCCTGGTACGAAATGTTGAGGGCTATATATTCCAGGTCGCCGGCGTAAGCGCGCGGGTCGGGTTCACCCTGCAAAAAGCGGTTGTAGGTAAGCACGTCTACGTAAAGCAGGGAGTTGGCAATGCTGTGGATGGCCTTGGAGAGCAGGTTGGCCTCTACGTACACCCGTGAATCTATCAGCTTTTCGAGCTGGTCTGAGGTTTTCTTTCCGCTCAGGATTTTCTGCAAAAAATTAATGCGTCCCACTTCCAGGTCGCGGTAAAAGGCAAAGACCGAATCCATGAAGGCTTTAAAGCCCGCATCAGGGTAATACAGCCGGTAGGTGGAATAGAGCCCGAACAACAGGTTGAGCTTGGCATTCTCGTCGTGGGTTAGGGTATGGGTGGGGTGGATAAACTCCGGGATGCCGGTGTTGAGCCCGTAGGCGAAGCCCAGGGATCGCAGTACCTCGCAGACCTGCTCGAAATCTACGTAATAAGGCTGCTCCCGCTCGGCAAGGTGCCCGTATTTCTGTATCCAACCCGAGGCTGAAGGATTCACTTCCTGTGCAAATTAGGGTGCCAAATTAGGCTTTATTTCCCACGGAAAGAAACCCGCGAAGTGAATTATACGCTTCTTGGCGCCGGGCCAACACCCGCTTCAGGGGAGGCTTGGCCCGTGCCTGATTTGCGCAGTTCATCGATTTCTATGTGTATTTCACAGTGGAAAGGGCCAGAATGTAGTATCTTTAATATTCCTAAAATCCCAAATTATTTCCGGATGCCTCTCCGGGAAGAACGAAGAACCTAAAACCTATATGTCATGGAACTACTCCTGTTTTCCATTTGGGTGGCTGCAATGGCCATCGCCTGCCTGTTTGTGTACAGGGCCCAGCATTCCCTCAACAAATACCGTAAGACCCATCAGGCCTGAGCCTATGCAGCAGCACTACGCCTGATACCTCTTTTTTGCAAAGGATTCCGATACGTTGCCATGTTTTGGCAGCCAGTGCGACAGTATCCGAAATACACTACGGAAAAAGCCGGGGGTAAACCCGGCTTTTTCATTGCATGCCCCGTAGGGCAACATTCCGTTTATTCGATTACTCCCGTGCAGCTGATACGTGCACCTGCAGCCCCGCTGGGCTGGCTGGTAAAGTCGTCGGTGCCCTGGTGTACGATCACGGCCTTGCCCAGTATGTCTTTGCCGGGGTCGCCGCAGCCGATGCACCACTGGTCGGTCTCGAAGTGGATTACGGCCTTCCCGCTGGCATCGGCGGTAAAGTTGCCGATATCGCCCTTGTGGTAGCCTGCTTCGGCCCCCCACTTGCCGTGGGGTTCGCTGGTGGGGTTCCAGTGCCCGCCGGTTGAGGTGGCGTCGGCAGCCGAGCAGTCGGCCGATTCATGCAGGTGGATGGCGTGTTCGCCCGGGGTAAGGCCCGAAAACATGCCGTGCAGGGTAACTTTCCCGTCTTTCTCGGAAAAGGTTACTGTGCCCGCAACAGTGCTTTCGCTGCGGGGTTCCATAGTCAGGGTCAGGGTTTTTCCGCCCATGGCCATGTCTTCCATGCCTTCATGGGTGGCGGCGTCCATTTCCTCGGCGGCCGGTTCGGCATCTTTTTTAGCTTCTTTACAGCTGTATCCGCTTGCCAGCAGCAAACCCAGCAGCAGGATGTTTACTTTTTTCATAGAGGCTGTTTTTAGAATTTTGATTTTTTGCCTCATAAAGGTAGGCATAATTTGAAACCTTTTTACAGAAGCTGCGCGCTGCTCAGGGCTGGGCGCTCTTTTTGCCCGGTTCCGGGTTAAAAAGCAGCAGCACCCGCAGGCGTTCGTCTTGTATGCCCCCTCGGAAAAAGAAACGGGTGTAGCCCACCTGCAGGCGGGTGTGTGGATTCAACCAGGCACCCAGGGAACCTGTGAGGCGGTAGCTGGAGTCGAGCCGGCGGTAGTGCTGAAAAAGCCCTTCCCCATCGGTGGAGGCGTACAGGGGCCCCACCAAAGGATGGCTTACCAGCAGGCGGTAGCGGGCCCGGTAGGCCGTGTAATGGCCCACACCCGGCTGCAAAAAGCGCTGTTCAGTGCGCAGTCGGTGCGAAAAGCCCCAGCCGGCTGCTTTATGCCGGTAGAGCAGCTGTTCCATGAGCCGGTGCTCCTGCAGCTGGTTCGGGACCGACTCTTCGGCGTAAGTGGGGTCGCCGTAGCTGTAATGGTAAACCAGGGAGGCCGCGAGGGCCGGCTTGAGCCGGTAGTTTGCCCCGGCCCGCACCACAAAGCGGTTGAAGGCGCTCAGGGGCTCGTACAGGTGCAGGTGGGTCTCGTGGTGGATCGACCACTTTTCGGAAACCCCGTAGTCGGCAAAATAGGTGTACCATACCCCAATGCCATCGGGCTCAGGGTGCTGCGCCCGGGCAGTGGCCCAGGTGCCCAGCATGGCCAGCATAAAGGCTCGTGCCCCGCCATGGGCTAAAATGCTCCTCAAGGGGCCTTGCTTTTTTTGCGGAGGTCCGCGTTCCAGAAAACCGCCAGTTGCAGCCGGTCGTAATGCGCTCCCGGGAAGTGGTTCTTCAGGTACCCGGCCTGCAGGCTAACCGCGGGGCTCAGTCTGGCGCCAAGGGCCAGATAGAGGCGGTTCTGCCCGAACACATCGCCTTGCAGGTTCAGGAACACCTCGTCGTAAAAGTTGAGAAAGAAGGTTTCGCCCAGGGCCTGGGTAAGCTGCAGCCGGTACCGGGCCCGGTGCTGGGTGTCGGCCGGGATGTCACCGCCCAAAAAGCGCTGTTCGAGGCGGTAGCGGTGTTCGACGGCTACCGACCCCACCCGGTTTTTCAGGATAAATTGCTCAAAAAGGCGGTGCTCCCGTATGTTGTTGACCTGCCCATCTTCGAAGGTGGGGTCGGTGGGGATATTGGCGTAGCCGGCCGTAACGATAGCCTCATCTGAAATGTGGTAATTGGCTCCGACGCGCAGCAGCAACTGGTTGAAAGTGCCGCCCAGGTCGTAAAAGCGCACCTGGGCTTCGTTGTGGATGCTCCAGCGCTCGGCCACCCGGTGGGTGCCGAAGTACATGAACCAGGCCCCCAGTTTGTCTTCCCCATTTACCTGTGCCCGGGCCGGGGATTGAAAAAGCAGCAAAAGAAGAAGCAGGCCGGGGGCAAGGCCTGCTTTTCGGAAACGATGTCGGAATGGGTATAAATTCATGCCTTATTGCTCTTCTTGCTCGAGTTCGGGCTGCTCCATGGCATCGTCGCGAATGGGCTCAGCCGCCTCCCCCTTCAGGTAGGTGTCGAGAAAGTTCAGGACACGGCTGTAGGCCTCTACCTGGTTTTCCTTTTTCACGAAGCCGTGGCCCTCGTCGTCAAAGAGCACATACTCTACGGGTACCCCGTTGGCCCGTACCCCGGCTACGATCTCATCAGACTCTACCTGCAGCACCCGCGGATCTTGTGAGCCTTGCAGTACAATAAGTGGCTTGGTAACCTGATCGGTGTGGAACAGGGGCGAAATGGCGCGCAGGCGCACCGAATCGGCGCTGTTTGGGTCACCCATCTCGGTGTAAAGGGCTTCCTTGAACGATTCCCACCAGGGCGGGATGGAGCGCAGGGTTCTGATCCAGTTGGTAACCCCGAACAGGTTCACCCCAACGTCGAATTCCTCAGGGGCATAGGTAAGGGCCGCCATGGTCATGTAGCCCCCGTAGGAGCCTCCCAGGATGCCGATTTTCTCCCCGTCGATTTCCGGTTGGGCCGCGAGCCAGTTTTTGCCGGCAACGCAGTCTTTCAGGTCTTTGTCGCCGTGGTTGCGGTCGTCCAGCTGGTAAAAGGTTTTCCCATAGCCCGAGCTGCCCCGGTTGTTCACCGCCAGTACGGCATAGCCGTGGTTTACCAGGTACTGCAAAAAGGAACTGAAATTTTGCCGCGACTGCCCGCCGGGCCCGCCGTGTACCCAAACCAGGGCCGGGGCCGGATGCTCCGCGCTCGCCTGGTGGGGCCGGTAATAAATAGCCGGAATCTCGAGCCCGTCGAAAGAGGGGAAACGCACTACCTCAGCCCGTACCATATGGGTCGGGTCTATCTCGGGGTTGAGCACATTGGAGAGCTCTTTCATCTCGCGGGTCTCCAGGTTGTAGACATATAGGTTGTCGGGGGCGTTGGAGCCTCCGGCAAAAAAGCGCATCATTTTCTCGTCGTACGAGAAGCCCACGCTGGTGATGTCCATACCCGCCAGGTTGGGGAGAGCCAGGGGCTGGCCACTAGCCACCTCGGTAACCTCAATGCTGTTCTTGGCATCGACATTCACGTAGGTTACCTGGTAGCTGCCCCCTTCGGTAAAATAGCTGCCCATAATGTCCCAGTCGCGCTCCAGCACCTTCTCGCGGCTGCCGCTGGCCAGGTCGTATTTCATCAGGTAGGCAAACTCGCCTCCCTCGTCGGTGGTGTAATACATGGCCGAGTCGTCGCGGGCGAAGTCCTGGGCCGAATTCCCGGAGCGGTTCTCGTTTACCTGGGTAAGGCTGCCGTCGGCTGCCTTATAGAGGAACAGGTCGCTGTCGTTGGTGTTGATGGCCTTGGAAAGGGTAATGAGCCCCCCGTCGCCCGAAACTTCGCCCAGGTCGTAGCCCCCCTCATTCTGGTATAGCAGGGTGGGGGTAAATGTGGCCAGGTCCATCTGATAAAGGTCCATAAAGCGGTTGTCGCGCTTGTTTGAGGCGTAAAAGAAAGAGGCCTTGTCGTCGGCCCAGCCGTAAAACAGGGCCCTGGCCCCGGCATCGGGGGTCAGGTCGCGTTGGCTGCCATCGGTATCGCGCAGGAAAATGTGGTAAATCTCATCTCCGTTGTTGTCCATGCGGAAGAGCAGGCGCTCGTCCTCAGGAAAGTACGACACGGCAAAAACCGATGAACTGTCAGAGGCTGTCAGGGGTGTCCAGCTGCCGTCGGCGGTGCCCACCGTATACAGGTTGTAGATGCCCGAACGGTTGCTGTGCACCAGCAGTTTGGAGTTGTCCGGTGAGAAGCTGCCGCCCCCCACACTCTCGTTGTCCATCATCTGCTCGATGGTGTAGTCTTTCAGGGTTTCGGCAACCGAGGGCGCCTGGGGCTCCTGCTTGCAGGAAATAGCCAGGGCCAGCACGGCCGGGATCAGGATGCGTTTCATACAGTTGTTTTTAGGTTTCATCCATAGGACGACTATTCCACGGAAAATGTTTCAGTTTCTTTAAACGGGGAAAGCGAAAGCGCTTCCATTTTGGAGCGGTACGCCTTCCAGGCCTCTGTGTAAAAGGCATTGGTGGCCGCCAGGGCTTTGTCGAGGTCGGCCCTGGCGAACTCCATCAGGCGGGTCTCCGTCCCGGTAAGGCCGGCAGGACGGCTGGTGGCATAGCCGTTGGCAGTTTGCAGGCGTGTCATAACCGTCATTTCCGGGTTGCGGGTAATGCCCTGCCGCTTGTCGTCCTTGCCGATGTACAGGGCCATGAGCGAATCGATCTGCTTCACGATTTCTTTGGAGGCCTGTTGCTCGTCTTTAAAGCCGTCTTTGTCTTTTTCCTTCAGGGTTTTCTGAAGGTCTTCCACGGCCTTCTTGCTCTCGGCCAGCTGCTTTACGGCGTCGGCAGCCGTCTGCTGCCAGGCTTCCAGCTTCTTGCCCGCCTCGTAGGCGTCGGCGATGGCTTTGTCGGAAACCTCCAGGCGGGGGTCGGCGGCCACCGTTACCGAGGTGGAATCTTTGGCCTCGCCCAGCTGCACCACTACCTTATAGGTACCCGGTTTCACAGCAGGACCTCCTGGTTCGCGGGTACGTTTGCGCACTTCCCGAGAGGGGCGTTCGGCCCCGGCCTCGTCCATGCCCCAGTAAATACGGTGCAGGCCGGCCGAATCGGGAGTCTTGTACGAGAGGGACCGTATCAGGCGATCCCCGTCGTAGAAGCGGAAGTGCACCGAGTCTTTGGTTACCTTCCTCGCATCGGCGCCTTCCCCGGCGTTGTCGTCCTTTACGGTATCGGCTCCGGCGGCCTTCTTGCCTTCCTTGGCGCCCTGCTTCAGGTAATAGGTAATCATGGCCCCGCGCCGGCGGTTGTCGCCGTTGTATTCTGCATCGCCTCCGAAGCGCAGCCCGGTGGGCTGCTGGTAGGCGGCCTGGTAGGCCGTAGGACTGGGAAAGAGGCTCACTTCCTTGTTCAAAATTGTGGCATCCCCGGCTATGGCCCGAAGGGGCCGAATGTCGTCCAGTACCCAGGCCGCCCGACCGAAGGTGCCGATTACCAGGTCTTGTTCGCGTGGGTGGATGGCCAGGTCCATGGTCGAAACCGTGGGGAAACTCTGGCCCCACTTTTGCCAGTTGGCCCCTGCATCCATGGAAATATAGAGCCCGTCGTCGGTACCCAGAAACATCAGGTTCGGGTTCTGGGGGTCTTCCTGAATGCTCAGGGTGTAGGTGGGTACGTCGCTGCCGTCTACGATGCGCGTCCAGGTTTTGCCGTAGTCGCGGGTGCGGTAGGCGTAGGGCGTATAGTTGTAGCGGCGGTAATCATTGGCAATCAGCAGCGCCTCCCCGGGGTTGCGCTCCGAGGCGCGAATCTGGGGTATCCAGCTACCGGCGGGCAGGCCCTTGAGGTTGGCTGTAACCTCGGTCCAGGTGCCGCCCCCGTCGCGGGTTACGTGCACCCGCCCGTCGTCGGTGCCCACCCAGAGCATGTTGCGCTCAACAGGGGAAGGCTCGATTACCAGAATGGTGCAGTGGTTCTCAGCCCCGGTGGCGTCCATGGTAAGGCCGCCGCTCTCGCTCTGCTTCTGCTTCTCAGGGTCGTTGGTGGTCAGGTCGGGCGAGATCACGCTCCAGGTAAGGCCCTTGTCGGTGCTTTTGTGCACAAACTGGCTGCCGAAGTACAAGGTGCTGTTGTTAAAGGGGTCTTGCCCGATGGCCGCGTTCCAGTTGAAGCGCAGCTCGGTGGTGGCGTCGGGAGGGGTGGGCCGAACCGAATAGTCGTTGCCGGTCTGGGAATCGTACCGTCCCACATAGCCCTGCTGGCTCATGGCAAAGCCGTAGCGGGAATCGTCGCCGTCGGGCACCACGTCAAAGCCGTCGCCGAAGGCGATCTCCTGCCAGTACGAGTTGCGGATGCCCTGGGCCTTCCACACGTAAGCCGGCCCCCGCCAGGAGCCGTTATCCTGCATGCCCCCGTACACGTTGTAGGGGTATTCGTTGTCGGTGCGGATGTGGTAGAACTGGGCCACGGGCAAATTGCCCACAAAACGCCAGGTCTTGCCCCCGTCGCGGCTCAGGTTGAGCCCCCCGTCGTTGCCATCCATCATGAACTGCCCGTCGGAGGGGTGGATCCAGAAAGCGTGGTGGTCGGGGTGGATGCCGTTGGAAACCCCGTAGGCCGGCATAAGGCCTGAAAAGCTCTTGCCCCCGTCATCCGAGACGTTCACAAAGGAGAAGGCCGAAATGAGCCGGTTCTCGTTCTCGGGGTCTACGAAGATGTCGAAATAGTAGAAGGGCCTGTTGCCGATCTCTTCCTTGTCATTCACCTTCTTCCAGGAAAAGCCCCCGTCTTCGGAGCGGTACAGGGCATTTTTCTTGGCCTCTATGATGGCATACACCACATTGGGCTTGTTGGTGGCAATGGCCAGGCCCATGCGGCCCAGCTCGCCCTCGGGCAGGCCGTCCTGCTCGCCCAGCTGCTTCCAGGTGGCACCCCCGTCGTGGGTCATGTGCAGGCCGCTGCCCGCCCCACCCGATTTAAAGAACCAGGGCCAGCGCCGGTGCTCCCACATGGCCACCAGCAGCTTGTTCGGGTTGGAGGGGTCCATGACCATGTCGCCCACCCCCGTCTTGTTGTTCACAAAGAGGATCTTATTCCAGGTCTTGCCCCCGTCGGTGGTTTTGAACACGCCCCGCTCGGGGTGCTCGCCCCAGGGTGAGCCAATGGCCCCGACGTATACCGTGTTGGGGTCGGTGGGGTCTATGATTATGCGGTGGATGTGCCGGGTCTGCTCCAGGCCCATGTGCTGCCACGAGCGGCCCCCGTCGAGGGAGCGGAACACCCCGTAGCCGCCGTTCAGGGAGTTGCGGGGGTTGCCTTCGCCCGTGCCGACCCAAACCACCGAAGGGTTACTCTGCTGGATGGTTACGGCCCCGATGGAGGCGGTTACCTCCTTGTCGAAAATGGGTTCCCATTTAATGCCGCCGGAAGTAGACTTCCACAGCCCGCCTGAGGCCGTACCCACGTACATGACGTCAGGCTCTGAAGTAACCACGTCTATGGCGGTGACCCGCCCGCTCATGCCGGCAGGGCCGATGCTGCGGGGCTTCATATCGCCGGCCAGTTTTACGTCGAATTTCTGGGAAAAAAGGGGCAGCGCCGTCAGCAGCAGCGCCAGGAGTAGAGATTTTTTCATCGGTTCGTTAGTTAGGGGGTTCAAGATACGAAATGTGTTTTATGCACACTACTCTAAATGGTGTTAACGTAATGTCGTCGACGGGACTGTTTTGCTCGTCACGCCTGCAGCGTGACTCGCTTCGATTTCAACTTTCTTTTACTGGTCTAAAAGAAAGCTGCAAAGAAAACGACCTTCCGGCAACGCATTTTTACGCTCGAAATCTACGTCAGTGGCTCGCACGCTGCATAACCTACGCGACCTTTAGTCGCTTCGATGCAGCTCTCCTGCGTCGGCTTTGCCCCTTCCTTGATTTCTACGCATTTAAACGTTGCCGGTTTCGGGGCTTCGCCCGCCGCAGCCCAAAGGGCGGAGCAACAAACTCCATTTTCAAATTTTTAAATTGCCAATGCTTCAAATTCCATGTAGACCCACTCCAGCAATTTTAGGGTCTGTTTCGTGGTTTGTGGTATAAAGTTATCTTTAGAAAGTGTATCAAGTTGGTGGAAATACGGCGTTGCTTAAGGGCCTTTTCCGATAGTAATTAAAAAACAAAGTGTATAGCGATGAAAAATTTCAAAGGGATTACCTACATACTGGTTGCCGCGGCTTTCTTTGCGGCCGGCTATTTTTTTGGAAAAGGGCAAAAAGGAGATTCCGGTGAAATTCCACAAGGGGTTATTTTGAATAGCGGGGTGGGGCTTCGTGAAATCCAGGAGGCCACTGACGAATTTATAAACGCCTGGAATATGGGGGATGCCGAAGGATGCGCGAACACTTACGCGGAATCGGCCCTGTTAATGCCGCCCGCCCTGGCTACGGTTCGGGGAAGAAAAGCCATCATGGAGACGTACAAGGGCGAGGTTCCCGCGCATGCCGGTGACATGGTGCTATCCGAAGAGGTACAGGAAGTCATCTATTTTGGGGAGTGGGCCGCCATGCACGGCCTGGGTGAAACTTCTCCACAGACAACCGATTCAACCGGTGAAAAATTTGCTTATAAATGGGTCATCCTCAGCAAAAAAAATCCCCAGGGGCATTGGGAAGCCGTTTGGGACATCTACAATGAAATGCCTGAATAAACCTAACTTGAATATCGGCTACCTGCCCCAGGTAGAGTCGTAGGAACCTGCAATATCATGCCATGCCCGAAAACGAACTGAGACCCTTCTGGAGCAAATACGTCAGCCTGGACTGGCGCTTCGGGCTTTTCCTGATAGCCCTGGTCTGTATCCCCAGGTTTGTTTTGGTTCTTCAGGCAAACCAGACCGGGAATTACGGGCCCATAGGCGCAATTATGCTGGTGTCGGCCCTGGTACCTTTTCTCTTTTTAAGCAAAGCCGGAAGAAGGAAAATCGGCATCAAAGGGACCCGCAAGGTTGGGGTGTTGGCCCTTTCCTTGGCCCTGGGGGTTGCCTTTAGTTTGGTGCTCTATTTCATCGGGGAAGCACTCTATGGCCATTCGTTTCAGAATTGGTACCAATACATCGGCAAATCCTATAACATCCCCGATGGCATAACCTCCAGCGACAAATTGATCCTCTTTGCGATCATGGCCGCCACGGGAATGATATTCAGCCCAATAGGGGAGGAACTATTTTTCAGGGGTATCGTGCACGGCAGCTTCGCCGCTTCGATAGGAGGGAAAAAAGCATCTCTTGCAGATGCACTGGCGTTTTCCCTGACCCACGTCGCGCATTTCGGGTTGGTGTTCCTGGAAGGCAGCTGGCATTTCTATCCGGTTGCGACGCTGATATGGTTAACCGCCATGTTTCTGGTGAGCCTCGCATTCATCAAGATGAAAAATAAGTCCGGTTCCTTGCTGGGGGCGATCTTTTGCCATGCCGGGTTTAACCTGGGCATGATTTACTGTATCTTTTACGTACTCTAATGCGAGCAATGCCAACCAGGACCCAATAAACCACCCATGAAAAAACTACGCTATCTGCTACTGGCCCTCTCTGCTGT
>JAHECA010000042.1 GCA_024642005.1 Robiginitalea sp.
CGCTTCGCTCGGGTGCTCCAGAGAGCGGCCCCATCGGAAAATGCGCCTGTCTCATCCTGGAATTTGGAATTTGGTAATTGGAATTTCACTCCTGGGGTACCTCGCTTCGCTCGGTGCTCCAGAGAGCGGCCCCGCCTGAAAATACGGCCGAACGCCCGTAAAAGGTCCGGTGGACCTTTTACAGTGAGGAGCGGGCCGGTGCGGTGGCGGATAATTCGGAATCTTTCCCACGCCCTGCGGTTTTGTTTTCCATCCCAGCTTACAAAAGCGAGCTTTTGACGCTGGTCTGAAAAACAAAACCCCTGCTCCACGGAGCAGGGGTTTGCGCTTTAAGTGACCACGACTGGAGTCGAACCAGCACGTCCGTAGGACACTACCCCCTCAAGGTAGCGCGTCTACCAATTCCGCCACGTGGCCCTGAAATTAGCGGCACAAATATAACCCCCTTTTTGCTTTTGGGCCAAACCTTTTTCCACGAAATGTGTATTTGCGGCCTAAATGGCCCTGCCCTGATATAAATCAGGGCAAATTCTCAGGCCGGGGTCTACCTTTAACCAGATAAAGTTGCCTATGCTCCCGTTCGACCTCGCCTGGTTTATCTTATTTACCCTGCTGGCTGAAGTGCTGGGAACCGTCGGGGGGTTCGGTTCTTCGGTGTATTTCGTCCCCATGGCCAGTTACTTCATGGACTTCCAGTCTGTGCTGGGGATAACTGCGCTTTATCACCTGTCGAGCAATCTGAGCAAGATGGGTTTTTTCCGGAAAGGCATCGACAAAAACCTGCTCTTGTACCTGGGGGTGCCAGCTGTGGTACTCGTGGCCCTTGGGGCCTGGTTCAGCCAGTTTGTGGACCCCCGCTGGCTGAGCGTGGGCCTGGGGGTATTTCTGCTGGTTTTCAGCCTGTGGCTGCTGGCCAACCGGGATGCCGGCATACGACCAACCCGGCGGAATGCCCTCTCCGGCGGCGCCGTTTCGGGCTTCATGGCAGGTTTGCTGGGCACGGGCGGGGCCATACGCGGGGCGGTAATGGCTGCCTTCAATCTGAAAAAGGAACAATTTGTGGCCACCTCGGCGGTGATCGACCTGGGGATCGACCTGAGCCGTACGTTTGTCTACGCTTCAAACGGATACATCCACCGGCACGACCTCTACCTGCTGCCCATCCTGATCGGTATCAGTATTGCCGGTACCCTGGCGGGCAAAATGATCCTCGACCGCATCAATCAGGCCCAGTTCAGGGGGATAGTGCTGGTGTTGCTGCTGATAATCGCCTTGTTTACCCTGGCCGTGCACGGGCCGGGCCTGTTGAAAGTGCTCACGCCACCGGGTTAGTTTATGGTCTGAAAGGACCGATTGACGTAAATTTGACCTAATTAAAGCGCATATTGTAATATGGAATTTATCGATTACTACAAGGTTCTGGGTGTTTCCCAATCGGCTTCCGAGAAGGACATCAAGAATGCCTACCGGAAGCTGGCGCGCAAATACCACCCTGACCTGAATCCGAACAACGCCGAGGCCGAGCTCAAGTTCAAACAGGTAAACGAGGCCAATGAGGTGCTTAGCGACGCCGAAAAGCGCAAGAAGTACGACCAGTATGGCAAAGATTGGCAGCACGCCGAAGAATTTGAAAAGGCCCGTAAGTCACGTGCCGGCCAGGGTGGATATGGACAGTACACGTACTCCTCGGGCGAAGGCCACGATTTTTCTGATTTCTTTGAGTCGATGTTTGGGTCTTTTGGCGGGGCGCGGGGTCGTCGAAGCCATGGCTTTAAAGGCCCCGATTACAATGCCGGCCTGGAGCTCGACCTGAAGGAGGCCTACCGGACCCATAAGCGCACCCTGAATGTAGGTGGGAAGAACATCCGCATTGCCATCCCCGCGGGGATCGAAGACGGGCAGACCATCAAGATCAAGGGGTACGGGGGCCCCGGCGCAAACGGCGGGCCCGACGGCGACCTCTACCTCACCTTCCAGCTGGTAAACACCACCCCGTTTCGTCGGGAAGGGCCACAGCTGTACCTCACCGTTCCTGTACCCCTTACCACGGCCGTGCTCGGGGGCGAACTAACCGTCGAAACCTTTGAAGGGAAGGCACGCCTGCAGGTAAAGCCACTCACCCAAAACGGCACCCGGGTGAAGCTGAAGGGCAAGGGCTTTCCGGTGTACCGAAAAGAGGGGGTGTACGGCGATCTGGTGATTACCTATGAAGTAACGCTGCCCCGGAAGCTCGACCCGGAACAGCAGCAACTTTTTGAAGCACTGAAACAAACCAATTTATAAGGAAATGGCAGCCAGAAAATATATATACATCCGCGATTTTTGCCAGGGCCATTCCCTGGAGGAAGCCTTCCTCCGCGAGCTGCAGGAAAACGAGCTGCTAAGCATCGAGGAGGTAGACAGCCAGCCGGCCTTTCCCCGTCGCGAACTCCAGCAGCTCGAACGCCTGGTACGCCTGCACCGTGATCTGGACCTTGGCCCGCAAGGCCTGCAGGTGGTTCAGCAATTGCTCGACCGCCTCGACCAGATGGAGCAGGAGCTCTGGCAGCTGCGCAGGCGGCTGAGGCGCTGGGAGTAGCCGCTATTGATGCCCGCTGACCATCCGCCCGTCTTCCATCTCCAGGATGCGGTCGGTGCGTTCGGCGAAGTCCAGGTCGTGGGTTACCACCAGCAGGGAGATGCCTTTCTCCTCTTTGAGCTGCCGGAAGATCTGGAACACGTTCTCGGAATTGTAGCTGTCGAGGTTGCCGGTGGGTTCGTCTCCCATAAGGATGGAAGGGTCGTTAATCAGGGCCCGGGCGATGGCCACCCGCTGCTTTTCGCCCCCCGAGATGCGGTTGGCCCGCTTCTCGGCCAGGTGGCCGATATTGAGCAGCTTGAGCTTTTCGTGGGCGTCGTGCCTGATTTCTTCCGGGCTTTTCCGGGCCAGTTTGCGGGCCGGGAGCATAATGTTGTCGAGCACGCTGAAATCGCCCAACAGGTAGTGAAACTGGAACACAAAGCCGATATGCTGGCTGCGCACCAGGGAGAGGTAATTGCGCGATTTGCCGGTAATGCGTTCCCCTTTTAGGAAGAGCGACCCCTCATATTCCGTATCCATGGTCGACAAAATGTAGAGCAGGGTCGACTTGCCCGAGCCCGATTTCCCCATAATGCTGGCAAATTCCCCCGGGGCAATCTTGAAGCTGATGTCTTTGACCACGTGGAAGTTCACCGGTTTGGTGAAAAACTTGTCGATATGGCTGCATTCAAGTACGGGAGTCATGGGTGGGTTCAGTTTCCGCGGATAATTTGCACCGGGTCGAGCCGCCGCGCCCGCGACGATGGCAAATAGCCGGCAATAAAGGTCGATATCAGGGCAAAGGTAATGCCGATCAGGTAGTACCAGGGGTTGTGGTTTACCGGGAAGGTCTTGATGGTGGGGAGGGCTTCCGTTTCAAAGGGAAGCGTATCTATAAAGCGGCTCAACAGCAGGCCTATGAGCAAGCCCATCAGGCCGCCCAGCAGGCCGATCAGCATGGCCTGGCTCATAAAGACGTTCTTCACATCGCCCCCGGTAAAACCCGTGGCCTTCAGTATGGCGATGTCGTTCATCTTTTCGTAGATCATCATGTTCAGGATGTTGTAGATACCAAAGCCGGCCACTATGAGCAGGGTTATCGAAACGGCATAGGTAATCAGGTTGCGGATGCTGGTGCCCGTTTCGAACTGAGCGTTGGCTTCAATGATGTCCCGGGCCCTGATGCCCAGGCGGTTTTGCAGCTCGCGGGCCATGGGCACGGCCTGTTCGATCTGATGGAGCTTCAGGTTGATGTCGGTGATGTAGTCTTTGGGTTGGCCCAGGATGCGCTGGACGGTCTGCAACTCAGCGAAGCTTTGTGAGTTGTCGATGTCGGCCAGGCCGCTTTGGTAAAAACCTACGATTTTCAAGGGGAAGTTACCCCCGGCCGGAGTACTCACCTGTACCCGGTCGCCCACCGAGAGCGATAGGGTCCTGGCCAGCCCTATCCCGAGAATGATACCGTTGTCGGAATTGTGCAGGGCCTGCGGGCTGCCTTCCACGATGTAGTCCCCCAGGCTGGATAGCCGGTCTTCTTCCAGGATGTCTACCCCCATCAGTACCCCGCCAAGGTCTTGTGAACCAGAGAGGTAAAAAATCTGGGCCCGCAACCGGGGCGTGGCTCCCAATACGCGCGAGTCGTGGCGCAGTTGCTCCAGGATGGGCAGGGCATTGTGAATCTTGAGTTGTTCCTGCTTGGGCCGAACCGACTGAATGGCGAGCAGGTCACCCCTGAACTCGGCCAGGCGTTCTATGGGCTGGGTGTCGGAGGGTTTGATCTCATTGTACAGGTGGATGTGGGGTGTCTGGTTCAAAACCAGGTCGTCGAGCATTTTGTTGAGCCCCGTCATAAAGCTCACCAGGGTAATGTACGCCCCGATGCCGAAGGTAACACCCAAAGACGCAGTTACCGTCGACTTCATCTTGGTGAGCAGGTGTGTCCTGGCAATTCCCAAAATTAGCCTCCACTGTGTCATTTGGCCGGATTTAGGAGCTGGCTGCCCGCATCGAGGCCCGAGCTGATCTCGATCCGGTCGAGGGTCTGCAGCCCTGTGGTCACCTTGCGCAGCCCGTCGGGGGTCAACACACTGTCTTTGCCGACCAGGTAGGATCGGGGTATGGTGAGCGCCCCTTCGCGCCGGGCGATCACGATGTTGGCTTCCCCGGAAAGCCCGGGATAGAGGGTTTCGGGCGGGGCCTTGAAATGGGCTTCCACCCTGAAGGTCTGGTTGCGTTCATCTTTTTGCGGATAAATCTTAAAGACCACGGCTTCAAAAACCCGGTCTCCATAGGCATCGAGGCTAATCAGGGCCGTTTGCCCGGTCTTAACCCGAACCACGTCTACCTCGTCTACCAGCATTTCTGCCACAAAGGTGTCTGAGCTGCCAATCATGGCCAGGGGCTCGTTGGGCATCACCACCTCCCCGGGTTCCTTGTAGAGTGCATAGACCTTGCCATTGATGGTACTGCGCGGGGTGAATTCATCTGAACTGGCCCGGGAAGAGGCATACGAATTGCGGGCCTGTTCCATCTGGTTGCGCAACTCGTTTTCCATTCTCTGGTATTCGCTGCGCAGCTGGGCCAATTGGTTGCCCGACCGCAGGTAAGCCAGCTCTCGGGTTTCGTAGGCGGCTTTTGAGCCGATCTGCTGAGACCAGAGTTTCTCTTGCCGGCGGAAGTTTACCGAATCGTCCCGGAAGGTGAGTTCGGCAGTGCGGATCTGGGCAGCCAGGTCTTTCAGGGGTGAGTTTTCCCCGGTGTAATTCGTCGTGGCCAGTTCCAGCCGCAGTCGGGCGTTTTGGGCCGTGAGCTCGGGAGAGCGGTCGGTTACACGCAACAATACGGTACCGGCCGAGACCATTTGCCCTTCCTCTGCCAGGTTGCGCTCCAGGATGCCCGTAACGGCTGCGTGCACCTGGTACATGCTGTCTGGCTGGATGGTTACCGAGGCGTAAACGGATTCGGTGATGTCCTGCAGGGTAGGGGTAATGGCTTCCTCTTTATCGGCGCACGCCAGGTTAAGGAACAGTACTGCCGGCAGCAGGTAGAGGACCCGGGTTCTTTTGATACTCATAGTCGATTGTAATAGAACGCTTGGGGCGCTGTCGATGGCCCGAAGGCACACGGCTCAGTTTTTCCGGAGATTTCCCGGTTTTCTTCCATAAAGATAGGACAATTCCCAATTTTGACCCCTTGTGACGACGGATTAAAACACGGTTCGGCGCATGGGGCGCACTCCCCGGATTGCTGCCTCTTACGATCTGCAGCAGGCCCGTGAACTGGCCCGCGGCCCAGAAAAAGATGCGATCGATCAGCTTGGAGGTATTAACAAAAACAAATATTTGATTAATAAGGGGTTAATGTTGCCTTTTCAGGCACTGAAACCTGACAGAAATCATATTCTGGCCCTTCCTGAAAATCTAGTTTGGGCGTTTAAAACCGATACCCATGAGACAACTGACCCCAACCCTGATATCCAAAACATCCCGCTATTCACTCATTTCAATGGGCCTTGGCCTGGTTTACCTCTGGTTTGGCATGCTCAAATTCTTTGCGGGGCTCAGCCCTGCCGAGGCACTGGCAGGCTCTACCATCGAACGGCTGACCTTTGGGCTGATCGGCCCCGCCTGGGGCCTTCCCCTGCTCGCCATATGGGAAGTGGGCATTGGGGTCTTATTGCTTGTCGGGATCTGTCGCAAGTGTGCCCTTACGGCTGCCCTGGTGCACATCACCCTTACCTTTACCCCCCTGTTCTTCTTTCCGGAGCTGTGTTTTACCAATTTCCCCTACGGCCTTACCCTTGTGGGCCAGTACATCATCAAAAATGTGGTGTTCTTCGGGGTGATGCTGGCGCTGCTCCGCGCCGAGGGCCGCACGCGCTGAGGCCTGTTGCTCACAGGAATGGCCCTATGGCCTGAAGGATGGCTTCTGCCGGGAGAACACCCGATTGCCTCCAAACCGGTTGCCCTTTTCTGAAAAGGACCAGGGTAGGGACCCCCCGTACCTGAAATTTGCCTGCAAGGGAGGCATTGCGGTCTACATCGATCTTGATAATTTTCAGGCGGTCGCCCAGCTGGTCTTTCACCTGCCTGAGAATGGGGGCAAGGGCTTTGCAGGGTCCGCACCATTCGGCTGAAAAATCGACCAGAACAGGGCTATCGGAGTCAATAAGGCTGGAAAAAGGTGCTTTCATGCCAGGGCGGTTTCGGATATAAAAATACGCAATCGAGCAAAAGTCGTCCATGACCTAAATCATATAGGGCCTTGCGGGCTTTGCGTATTTTTAAGCTACTTAATACGCCATGCCATGAGCCTTCGTATTGCCATCCCGACCGATTTCTCGGAGAATGCCGAGAAAGCCATCCGTTTTGCCCTGCAGTTATTCCGCAACCGCCCTTGCAGGTTTTACCTGGTGCACACCTACACCCCATCTTTTTTTCGTGCCGAATACCTGCTCCACAGCCCGGGGCAGATCGGCCTGGGCGATTTTTACAAGCAGCGGGTGCTCGACCAGCTCGAGGCCCTGAAGGCCCGCCTTGTAGGAACGACCGATCCGGAAAAGCACAAATTTTTTATACACGCCGCTTTTAACAACCTGGATGCCGAGCTGAACGAGATGTCCCGCAAAGAGCGCCTCGACCTCATTGTGATGGGTACACAGGGCGCCACTGGGGCCAAGGAAATCCTTTTTGGGACCAATGCCGTGCAGGTGATGCACCGGGCCGGGGTGCCGGTGCTGGTTATCCCGCAAGAAGCCGATGTAACCCAATTGAAAGACATCCTGTTTCCGACCGATTTCGCCCCCGATTACAACCAGCTCGACCTCACCGTCCTGGAAGGCATCTTGCAGCGCCCAGAGGTAACCCTCCACGTGTTGCACGCCTATACCGAAGCCGACCAGGCCCCGCAGCGCCAGAAAAGCCGGGAACAACTGCAACAACGGCTGGCCGGCAGCCGGGTTAGCTGGACCGAGGTTGGCGACCAGGGGGTAGTCGAAGCCATCAACCGTTTTGCGGAAAAACAACCTGTGCAGTTGCTGGTCATGGTGCGCAACCGGCATACCTTTCTGGAAAACATCCTGGTAACACCGACCATTGACCTGATCGGCTTCCACACCAAGATCCCCTTTATGGTCCTCCCGCAGCCGGGCGGGGCATGAACCAGGGACCATTTTTCTCACCGGAGTTAACCAGCAGGCAAATTCAGCGGTATGAAAAAGAAAGCCAGCCCACCGATTAAGATCGTCAAGTCTTCAGGCGACCAGGTGCGCTATTCCGAGGAGAAACTCAGGCGGTCGCTGGGTCGCAGCGGCGCCCCCCCCGGGGCAGTCGATGCCATTGTGACAACCTTGAGCGGGGAAATCTACCCCGGGATGTCTACGCGCGAAATCCATAACCGGGCCTTCGCCCTGCTCAAGGAATACCGCGATACCTGCGCTTCCCGCTACAAACTAAAACGCGCCCTGTACGAATTGGGCCCCTCGGGCTTTCCCTTTGAGAAGTTCATAAGCGCCCTGCTGAACCACTCCGGGTACCAGACCCTTACCAACGAGGTATTCAGGGGGCAGTGCGTGTCGCACGAGGTAGATGTGGTGGCCCGAAACGGCGACACCCTTACCCTGATCGAATGCAAGTTCCACGCCGACGAGGGCCGCAAGTGCACGGTGAAAATCCCGCTCTACATCCATGCGCGCTACGAAGATATCGCCCGCCGGCACTATACGGAAGCCCCCGGCACCCAATTAAAACCGGCCTGGGTGGTTACCAATACGCGATTTACCGCCGATGCCGAAGTGTATGGGAAATGTGTGGGCATGTACCTGCTCAGCTGGAACCACCCGCGAGGCAAGAGCCTGAAAGACCGCATAGACCGATACCGGTTGTACCCGATTACGGTAAGCGTGCAGCTCAGCAGTCGTGAAAAGGATTTTTTGCTGGCCCGGGAAGTGGTGCTCTGCAGGCAATTGCTGCAGGCCCCGTACTACCTCGATCACATGGGGGTTTCCGAAGACCGGAAAAAGCGCATCCTCGACGAATTCCGGCTTTTGTGTAATCTAAAGACCTGATTATGAAAGCTGCAATGCTGCATTTCTGGGGGGCCTCCGGCTGCGTGACCGGCTCCAAATTTATGCTGGAAACTCCGGGCGGGTCGGTCCTGGTCGACTGTGGCCTGTTCCAGGGCCTCAAAAGCCAACGCCTGCTGAATTGGGAACCCTGGCCCAGGTCCCCTTCCGAAATCGGGGCCGTATTGCTTACCCATGGCCACCTCGACCATGTGGGCATGCTGCCCAGGCTGGTGCGCGACGGGTTTCGCGGGCCGGTTTACGGCACGCCCCCCACCCTTGACATTGCCCGTATCGTACTGGAAGACAGCGCCGAAATTCAGATGGAGGAGGCCGAACAGGCGGCCCGTGAAGGCTTCAGCCACCATGCCAAACCCGAACCGCTCTACACCGACCGGGATGTAAAGGCCTGCCTGCCCTTGCTGCGCAGCCTGCCCACGGAGCAGTGGGAAAAGATCGGGGAAGGTATGAGGTTTCGGTACCGGTACAACAGCCACATTCTGGGGGCCGCGTTTATCGAACTGGAGACCGGGGGCAGGCGCTATGTCTTTTCCGGCGATATCGGCCGGCAGTCCGACGCCCTGCTTTTCCCGCCAGAGCGGCCCGAACGGGCAGAGGTGCTGCTGCTCGAAAGCACCTATGGCAACAGGCTGCACCCCACCCTCGACCTGGAAGGAGAACTGGCCGGGGAGATTCACCAAGCCATCCACGCCCGGGGGGCATGCATCATCCCCAGCTTTGCGGTCGAGCGACTGCAGACCGTCATGTACCTCCTTTGGAAACTGCAGCGGGCAAACCAGATCCCCGCCGGCCTGCCGATCTATGTAGACAGCCCGATGGGGGCCGATGTCTGGGAGCTGTTTGGCAGGTACCCGCAATGGCACCGCCTTCCCCCGGAGCAGGTGCGGGCCATGCGATCGGGCCTTGAAATCATCACCCACTATGCCGATACCTGGGGGGCCATAGACGACCCGCGCCCCAAGGTAATTGTAGCCGGCAGCGGCATGCTGAGCGGGGGGCGCGTGCTCACCTACCTGAGCCAGTTGCTCGACAAGCCATCGACCCGTATCGTGTTGGTGGGCTTCCAGGCCGAGGGCACCCGGGGGCGCAACCTGCTCGAAGGGGCGCACGAATTAAAAATCTTCGGAAAATTCGTGCCCGTGGCAGCCCAGGTGCGGGTGCTCGAAGCCCTCTCGGCCCATGCCGACCAAGCCGAACTGCTCTGGTGGCTGTCGGCTCTGGAGAAAGAACCCGAATACCTCTTTCTGGTGCACGGGGAACCAACCGCCCAGGATGCCCTGCGCATCAAGCTTCGGGAAAGCCTCGGCTGGCAGGGCCGCATTCCCAGGCTCATGGAACAGGTATCGGTGCCCTAGCAGGCCAATCTGACGAAAGTCATGTCCGCTCTCAGGCCTGGTGATTATCTTCTTGGCGGAACTTCAAATCAGATGATATGAAAACCGGATTCCCAAAAACCGAACATGGGGCGCCTGCCACCCAGATGTGGGAAGGAAGGAAGCACCACCTGGAAGAAGACCTGCGGTTCCTGCACCGGATGCTGAGCCGGACTGGCGTGTCTTTCTGGAGGCCCGATACCGAGGCCTACCTGGACGAATACCGCATCGGGGCCGAAACCTTTTTGATGGAACTCGAGCGGGTCGACAACGAAACCGAACTCGAAATTGTGGAACCCAAACTGGGCGCCTGGAAAGAAGACCTCTACGCGTTTCTGATGCCCGGTTCGGTGCCCGATGAAGACTAGCCTGCACGTGCACAGGCTTGGAATCTAATTTAGGAATCATGAAAGCCTTGTTAGCCACGGCAACCGGCCTGGTCCTGCTGTTAGCGGGCTGCAGTTCGGTGCGCCTGGAATCTTCCGTAAAAAACCCCGATATCGTGCTCTTCCACTCCAGCAAGCTGCTGGTGGTGGGCATGAGTTCAGACCCAACTTCCCGGGAAGCCTTTGAGAGCCGCCTGCAGCGCGCCTTTCAGTCGGAGGGGGTCGAAACCCTGCGAAGCATCGACCTGTTCGATGTAACGTTTACCCAGTCTGAACGATCGGAAGAGGAACTCGACCAGTTCGAAAGGCAACTCCTCGACAAGGATTTTGACGCCATTTTGTTTACCAAGGTTATCGGCTCCGAAACCCGGACCAGCCTGCGCAAGAAAATCAAGGAAGTAGGGGAGTCGTACGACCGGTTCGGGGAAGACTACCTCTTGCACCAGGGCATCTACTACGACCGGAGTTACTACGAGCTGGCCACTGATTACTATACCGAAACCTCGCTCTACTGCATTTGCGAGGGGAAGGAGCGCAACCTGATCTGGCGGGCCGAGATTGAAATTTCGAACCCCCGCGACATCGACAAGGTGGTGACTGATTATATCGGGGTTTTGCTCGAGGAAATGGAAAACCTGCAGCTCATTATCGGTACGGAGGTATTCTGAAAAAAGTTATAGAAGCGGGCTATTGGCGCGAACTGCCCCCTCGGCCAGTTTCTGCAGCCAGGGTGGGGTCGCAGCGCACGGCATTTACCTTGTAATTGCGCTGGAAGCTGCGGTCTGCTACATTTGCCGCACCCACCTTGGCCCAATACCCGGTGCCTTGTTCAATCAGGCGGCCCAGCAGCACTTCGACCTCGCCCCGACCACCCGGGGCAGCCACCGCTTCGGGCCTTCGGAGGTTTTGAAGGTAAACCTTTTGTTTGCGACGGTTGCGGCCTGCCATAAGGTATAAAAGCATGCCTCCTACTGGGATGGTGAAAATGGCTAACAGCCAAGCCAATGTTTTCGAGGGTCTCACACCATTCAGTAGGAGGCTTATGACGATAGCAATCGCCACGAATATGTAAAGAACGATAAGGATAGGCAGCCACACGGCGTTCGGGTCGTTTCCCCGAAATTACATCAATTTGAAATTGATGGGGATGCTGTACGGCACTTTTACACTCCGGTTGCGCTGCCTACCGGGCTTCATCTGCGGGAGCGAGGCAATAATGCGTTTGGCCTCTACTTCGAGCAGGTGGTCGGGTCCGCGGGTTTTGATCTCGGTTACATGCCCGCTGGTATTAATGGTAAACTGTACGAACACCTTGCCCTGGATACCCAATTCTTCGGCTGTTCTGGGGTAGGTAAAATTGTCGCGGATATGCTCCTGTACCTTCTGCTGGAAGCAGGTGCGCTGGTCTGCCCTCGACAGGCCTTCGCAGCCCGGGAAAATGGGTACTTCTTCAATTACGGCGAAGGGAACGATGATTTCTTCCTCTTCTTCCAGTACATTGATATCAGAGGCTTCCAGGTCTACATCGGCCACCACGGTTTCCTGGGTGGTCTCGGTACTCTCGATCACGGTTTCCTCGATTTCTTCGGTGTCTTCGATGATCTCGATCACTTCGGGGGCCGCTGGAGGCGGTGGGGGCGGAGCGGTTAGGAGCTGCTCCGTTACGGGAACATTTTCATCCAGGTCGTCTACCTGGATAAGCTGGACGATTTCTTCCTGGGTGGAATCGTAAGACTTCCATTCCAGGGCTCTCCAGGTGAGGAACAGCACTACGGCGAGCCCGAATACGAAATACAGGCCGCTGTCCCTGTTCAAATCTGCTTTGGGATTTTTCTTGACTTGCATGGCTGTTGCATTTTGTCAGGGTCAAGCTAGTATCAAAGATTTGAAATAACTATGATAATGGTCAGCTTTTGCGACTTCGAATTAACAATCCATTAGAATCAGGGCCTTGAAATTATCAAATTCTTAAATATTGAACCTGTCGGGGATTAGGTTCCCCTGAATGCCCTTCAGAACCAATAGCTGAGGCCGGCCATGAAATAAAAGGCCGGGTCGAGTACTTCGGTATAGTCCTGATCTGCCCCTCTTACCGTTGCCGGGCTTTGCGGCAGGGCGAGCGAAGGCGTGGCCGAAAGGATGAAATGCCCGCTGAAATAGTATACGGGCAGGGAGAACTCCAGGTTCAGCAGGCGGAATTTATTCACCTCGTCGATGAACAGCGTCTTTGTTTGATCGGCGTTGCTGCCTGTTCCGCGACCGCCTCCTTTGCGGTTGCCCAGGCGGCTGCTGTTGTAGTACGCCTCGTAAAAGTATTGGGTTCCGGCATAAGCTGAAATCATGGGCCTGAATACCCAATGCCTGCCGGTATCGATCAGGTCGCGGCTTAGCGTGATGCCTGCAAAAAAATCGGGGTTGCCGGATTGGTTGAAATAGGTGCTCAGGCTCACACTGGTTTCCAACAGCCCCCAGTCGTACCCGAGCAGGCCGCTCAGGTCGGCTACGGTTTCCGATTTTACGTTGTAGCTCGAATCGTTGAAAAAATATGCCGTACCCGACAATCCCCCGCTCAGATCCCTGCCGGCAAAGGTATAACCGGCTGTCAGCAGACCCAGGTCGATACGGCCTTCCCCTGCCGAAAGCAGATACGACAAGGTGGCGTCGGCAAAGAAGCCGGATTTGTCATAATAGCCGAGGGAGGGGAGCAGGTAAGGGGCTGCAACCGTGTCGCGCCGGCCCATAAAGACGGCATCGCTCACAAAACTGACATCGGCCATCAGGTACGAGAAGCCGGTGTCCTGGGGTTCTTTAGCCGTGGTTTTCCGGTCCTGGGCCCATCCCGGGTTACCCAGACTGGTCAGCATTCCTAAAATAAGTGGCCAAAACGCTTTCATTTCGATACGATTCAAAAAAACCCGGCCGCCTTTCCCGGGATATCCGTGAAGAGGCCGGCCGGGGCGAAATCAGTTAGTTGGATCGGCCGTCACATTCAGGAAATTCCCTTTTTGGTAACTCCTTTCTTCATCATTTTTTTGGAAGGCATCTTATGCTGCATAATCATCATTTTCTGATGCTGGTACATGTTGCGGAACAGTTGGCCGGAAGGATCCAGGCAGGCACCGTTTTCAAGGCGTTGCCGCTCGCGGTTCTCGATCTGGTAGCTGCCGTCGGGGTAAACGGTTGTTCCGTTTTCAAGGCGAAGCTGATTTTGCAGCTGTACCTGATCCTGGTGGCGTACCTGATAGACCTCGCCGTCTACCAGGGTATAATGGAAGCGGTTCTGGTTCCGTTCGCGTACCTGGGCTTCACTGAGCCCTGCGTTTTCCCGCTCAATCTTGTTGCGGTACTGGTACTCGTTCCGGTAAAGGGCGCCGTCCCCGTCGAGGCATTCGCCTTCGCCGAGTCTGTAGCGCTTGCCATCGGTAGTAGTATACCTGCCGTTGGCGTCGAGTACGGTTCCGTCAGAAAGGGTTTGTCGTTCGCGTAATTGCAATTCGGCCTGGTCGCGAACTTGCAACAGGGTACCGTTCATAGCCAGTAGTCTGGTCTGATCCTGGTCTTGAATTCTGTCGCGATCCTGATCTTGTGCGGTCAGGGTACCTGCTGCCATGGCCAGTACCACCATTCCGATAATAGTCTTTTTCATGACTGTATGAATTTATGATTATGGGTCGAATCTATTCTGGGATGCGCAATCAGACAATGACCTGAATCAATCGTAAATATTGGAAATACAGTAACATAGGTTACATTTTCCGTGTAATGGCTTGATTTGAATCGGCTTGCATTCAAATCGTATCTTTGAGATCCGGTACGTTTGTTTATGGAAAAGTTACAATTGCAATCGCGGGAAGAGGTGTCCCTGCTGGTGCAGCGATTTTACGAAAAGATCAGGCGCCATGCGGTGCTGGGGCCCATTTTCAACGGCATTATCACCGACTGGGACGCCCACCTTATCACCCTGACCGATTTCTGGGAATCGCAGCTCTTTTTGAAACGCACCTACCTGGGCAACCCGGTGGCCGCGCACCAGGAAGTCGATGCCCGCATGCATCACACCATAACCCCCGAGCACTTCGGCCTCTGGATGAACCTGTGGTTCGAGACCCTCGACGAGGGCTTTGAAGGGGAAACGGCCTGGAT
>JAHECA010000005.1:0-8205 GCA_024642005.1 Robiginitalea sp.
GACCAGACCTGGGCGGTGGTGGCCACTGTGGTGGTGGAGCAATTCGGGTACGGCTTCGGGTTCGCCGCCTTTCTGATCTACCTGATCTACCTGGCCGACGGGCCTTCCAAAACGGCCCATTACGCCCTGGCTACCGGCTTTATGGCCCTGGGCATGATGCTGCCGGGCATGCTTAGCGGCTACATCCAGCAATGGCTGGGGTACAGCGGCTTCTTTATCTGGGTGGTGCTGGCAGCCCTGCCTGTTTTTGTCCTGCTCCGAAAAATCCAATACCCTGCCGATTACGGTAAAAAATCTGAACCCCATGCCCGCTGAATTCCCCACCGCACAAGCCCTGATCGACCGCCTTAGCCCCAGGGAACTGGCCGGGCAGCTCTTCATGCCGGCCGCCTTCATCAATGAAAGCGAGGCAGAAATCCAGCGATTGGAAGCCCTGATCCGCGATTGCAACATCGGCGGGTTGTGTTTTTTCCACAGCCGCGCCAGCGCTGCCACCAATTTTGAAGGTAAAAAGGAAATCCCGTTCAACCCCGACAGCCTGGGTACGCTGAAGGCCCTGATCGCCCGATACCAGGCTGCAGCACCCTACCCCCTCCTGATTGCCATCGATGCGGAATGGGGCCTGGCCATGCGGGTGGAGCACACCCCCCACTACCCCTATGCCCTTGCCCTGGGCGCCCTGGCCAACGACGATCCGCTGCTGTACCAAACCGGCCTGCGCATGGCCGCCGACTGCCTGGAGGCTGGCATCCACTGGAACCTGTCCCCTGTGGCCGATTGCAATACCAACGCCAAGAACCCGGTAATTGGCTATCGTTCCTTCGGCAGCGACCCACATTCCGTGGCGACCAAGGCCGTTGCCTTTTTCACCGGCCTGCGCGATGGAGGGCTGCTGGGTTGTGCCAAGCACTTTCCGGGCCATGGCGATACCGCCACCGATTCGCACCTGGCTTTGCCCGTGCTCCGCAAATCGGAGCACGACCTGCTGGCCGAAGAGCTCGTTCCCTTCCAGCGATTGATCGAAGCCGGCGTACCTGCGGTCATGACCGGGCACCTGGCCGTTCCGGCACTGGACCCCACCGATGCCCCTGCCAGCCTCTCCGGGCCGATCATCCAGGGTTTGCTCCGGCAAAAACTCAGTTTTGAAGGGGTCGTTATAACAGATGCCCTGAACATGCACGCAGTGAGCAGACGCGAGCCTGAACCCGGTATGACCGCCCTGCGGGCTTACCAGGCGGGCAACGACCTGCTCTGTTTTGCGGAGGGCATTCCGCAGGCGCTGGATCGCATTGTTCAGGAGGCGAACCCTGCAGCACTCGAAAAGCACTTTCGTCGGGTCTGGGCCCTGAAAGAAGGAGTCTTCGGTGCCAAACACCTGCCGATTGCTCCCAGATTTACCCCTGAGGTCCTCACCCGGAAACTGGCTCGAAACTGCCTGACCACCCTTACGGGCCATCCTGCGCTGGCGGCCCATTTCAGGAATACGGAATTCGGCCTGATCGGCTGCGGGGCAGCCACCCGCCCGTTTGAAGACCTGCTGGAAGGGGAAGCCAGGCCCGGCACAAGCCTCGACTGGGACCTCACAGGAGGCGATTCCAAAGGATATCCCATCCCGCCCCAGCAGAAAGTAGTACTGGCCCTCTCGCCCCCCAGCCTTAAGCCACCGAATCGGTTCGGCATCTCGGAAGCGGCGCTGCAGGCCCTTCAGAAACTCCTGGAACAGCGGGAGGTTTTGCTCTACCATTTCGGAAACCCCTATGCCCTGGAAGCGCTTCCAGTGGGCCTGGCCAAAGGGGTGCTGGTAGCCTACCAGCCCCTTCCCGCCTTCCTGGAAGCTGCTGCTTTGCATTTTCTGGGCACCCTCCCGGCCCCGGGCAAACTCCCCGTTCCCCTTAAAATGACTACCCCATGAAGCAGTACCGCATCCTGGGCATGATGTCGGGGACTTCCCTCGACGGGCTCGACCTGGCCCTGGTCGAACTCACCCGGAAGGAAAACGACTGGTCGTACAGGCTGCTGGCCACCCAGGCCCTCTCGTATGCGCCCGTATTGCGTGAACGCCTGGAGGCTTCCATTCACATTCCGGCTGCCGAATTGCTGGCCTTCCACGCCGAATACGGCACCTGGCTGGGGCAGCAGGCGGCACGGTTTCTGGCCGACCAAGCGGTTCAGCCCGATGCCGTAGCCAGCCACGGGCATACCATCCACCACCGGCCCGAACGCGGCTTCACCTTTCAGCTGGGGTGCCCGCAACACCTGGCTTTGGCCTGCAAACTGCCGGTGGTAGGCGACTTCAGGTCGCTCGATGTGGCCCTGGGCGGGCAGGGCGCTCCCCTGGTACCCATAGGGGATCGGCTGCTGTTCGGTGCCTATGATTTTTGCCTGAACCTGGGCGGGATCAGCAACATTTCCTTTGAACAGGACGGCCGTCGCATTGCCTACGACATCGGCATCGCCAACATGCTGCTCAACCACCTGAGCCGCAGGACCGGTAAGGAGTATGACGCGGGCGGCCAGGGGGCGCGCAGCGGAAACCTCCTGCCCGAACTGCTGCAAGAACTTGACGCCCTCCCCTATTACCGAAAACCCTTCCCGAAATCAACTGGTTACGAGTGGTTTACAGCCTCCATCCTCCCGTTGCTGGAAGCCCACAAGGGCACTTCGGCCGACCAGCTGCGCACCGGGACGGAACACATTGCCGGGCAGATTGCCCGCGAAGTTGGCCGCCTGTCGGAGGCCTCTTCGGTCAGGGTATTGGTTACCGGGGGAGGAGCCTGCAACACCTACCTCATGGAGCTGCTGCGGCAAAAATCGGGAGAAAGGGTGCATTGGATCATTCCGGATGCAGAACTGGTGGGTTATAAGGAGGCCCTGGTGTTTGCCCTGCTGGGGGCCCTGCGCCTGGAAGGGGCAACCAACGTGCTGGCCTCGGTTACCGGAGCTTCACGAGATTCCTGCAGCGGGGTGGTGTATCTGCCCTGAATTTTCAGGGATGTATGGCCCTTAGCGAATAGTTAAAGCTGGTTATGCTGCCTGAAGCTTGCAAAGTGCAGGGCCGGCAGCTATTTTTACGCCACAGGGGGGGCGGGGGTGGGCCACCCCAAAACCTTTGCCGGTCTGAGCCCATTTTGGCACCCACCACTTACAGCGGTATATTCCCATGTTTTCGCCTCGGCTGGGGCACCTCCTTGTGCTCAAGGCTGGCAAATCCCCTTAAGAGTTTGCGGCGGGTTTCCCGCGGCAGTATGACCTCATCGATAAAGCCGCGCTGGGCGGCACCGTATGGGTTGGCAAAGGCCTGGGCGTATTCGGCTTCCTTCTCGGCCAGTTTGGCCTGGGGGTCGTCGGCCTCGGCGATTTCCTTTCGGAAAATGATCTCACTGGCCCCTTTGGCCCCCATCACGGCGATCTCGGCACTGGGCCAGGCATAGTTCAGGTCGGCGCCAATATGCTTCGAATTCATCACGTCATAGGCTCCTCCGTATGCTTTGCGGGTAATCAGGGTAATGCGCGGTACCGTGGCCTCGCTCAGGGCATAGAGCAATTTGGCCCCGTGCACGATAATGCCGTGCCATTCCTGGTCGGTGCCCGGCAAAAAGCCGGGTACATCCACCAGCACCAGGAGGGGGATGTTGAAGCTGTCGCAAAAGCGGGTAAAGCGCGCTGCCTTGCGCGAGCTGTCGCTGTCGAGCACCCCTGCCAGGGCAAGGGGCTGATTGGCAATTACACCTATCGGTTTACCGCCCAGCCGTGCAAAGCCGGTTATCATGTTGTCGGCATAATCGCGGTGAATCTCAAAGAAGCTTTCCGGGTCGATGATGCCTTCGATTACCTGCTTCATGTCATAGGGCTGGTTCGGGTTCTCGGGCACCAGTCCGGTAAGCGACTCACTCCATTCCTCGCCCAGGGGAAAGGGTACGGAGGGGGGTTTCTCACGATTGTTCTGCGGCAGGTAGGACAACACGGCACGCAGTTCGTCCAGGCAGGCGACATCGTTCGGGGCCGTGCGATGGGCCACCCCTGATTTTACGGCATGGGTCGAGGCCCCGCCCAATTCTTCGGAACTCACGGTTTCGTTGGTCACAGTCTTGACCACGTTGGGGCCGGTAACAAACATGTAGCTGGTGCCCTCTACCATGAAAATGAAATCGGTCATGGCCGGGGAGTAAACGGCCCCTCCGGCACAAGGGCCCATTATGGCCGACAGCTGGGGAATAACTCCCGAGGCCTGTACATTGCGATAAAAGATGTCGGCATAGCCGCCCAGGGAACGCACTCCTTCCTGAATGCGGGCTCCCCCGGAATCGTTCAGGCCGATGAGCGGGGCGCCCACCTTCACGGCCAGGTCCATAAGCTTGCAGATTTTCTCGGCGTGGGTTTCGGAGAGCGACCCGCCGAACACGGTAAAATCCTGAGCAAACACATACACCAGGCGACCGCCGATGGTGCCGTACCCCGTTACCACCCCGTCGCCGTAAACCTGTTGCTGGTCCATCCCAAACTCGGTGGCCCGGTGGGTTACCAGTATCCCGAGTTCTTCAAAGGAGGCCGGGTCGAGCAGGTACCGGATGCGTTCCCGGGCCGTCAGTTTCTTTTGCCTGTGCTGTTTGTCAATGCGGGCCTGCCCCCCGCCTAGGCGGGCCTGGTCGAGTCGATTTTGCAGGGCTTCAATTTTTTTATCCATGGGTCAGGATTGGTTGGTTCGCAGGGTACGCATCTCCTGGAGGTACAGGCGGAGCGCCACGCCGGCCGCCAGGGCCGCCTCCTTTTCCAGGTCTTGCAGCAACAGTTCGGGGCTGTAGTGCTCCTTTACGAAATGCGTGCTGAAATGGCCGCTTAAAAAGGCCGGGTGCCTGCAGACGAAATCGCCGAACGGCAGGGTGGTTTGCACCCCTTCCACTTCGTAGGCTGCAATCGCCTCGCGCATGCGCCTGATGGCTGCCGGGCGGTCGGCTCCGAAAGTGACCAGTTTGGCCAGCATGGGGTCGTAGTAAATAGGTACCTGCATGCCCTCCTCAAAGCCGTTGTCTACCCTGATGCCTTCGCCTTCAGGCAGGCGGTACCGCTCCAGCCTGCCCACACTGGGCAAAAAGTCGTTAAGGGGGTCTTCGGCGTACACCCGCAGCTCGAGGGCGTGGCCCTTCAGGTGCAGCTCGTCCTGGGTAAAAGGCAGGGGCAGGCCCCGTGCCACATGAATTTGCAGCTCCACCAGGTCCTGCCCGGTAACCAGCTCGGTAACCGGGTGCTCCACCTGCAGGCGCGTATTCATTTCCAGGAAATAGAAGTTGCGGTCGGCGTCCATTAAAAATTCGACGGTGCCCGCCCCTGCGTAGCCGCAGGAGCGCGCCACGTTAACGGCAGCCTGTCCCATGGCGGTACGCTCTTCTTCGCTTAGCAGGGACGAAGGCGCTTCTTCGACCACTTTTTGGTGCCGGCGCTGGATGCTGCACTCCCGCTCGAATAAATGCACGATGTTCCCGTGCTGGTCGGCCAGCACCTGTATTTCGATGTGGCGGGGCGATTCCAGGTATTTTTCGATGAAGACTGACCCATCGCCAAAGGCCGATTCGGCCTCGCTCATGGCCCTTTTGATCTGCTCCTTCAAGTCGGCTTCACGGGAAACAATGCGCATGCCTTTCCCCCCGCCACCGGCGGCGGCTTTGATCAAAATCGGAAAACCGATGTTCCGCGCAACTTCCAGCACTTCCCCGGGGTGGCTTACCGGGCGGTCGGTACCCGGAACCATGGGAATGTGGTATCCCCTCACGGCCTCTTTGGCGGCCAGCTTGTCTCCCATGGTTCGAATGGCATCGGGCCCGGGCCCGATAAAGATCAGGCCGGCGTCCGTTACGCGCTTGGCGAAGCCGGCATTCTCGCTCAAAAATCCATAGCCGGGGTGGATGGCATCGGCCCCCAGGTCGAGGGCTGCCGCGACTATACGGTCACCCTTCAGGTACGATTGGCTGGAAGGCGCCTGCCCGATGCAGACGGCCTGGTCGGCATAGCGCACATGGGGGGCGTCCCGGTCGGCTTCCGAATACACGGCAACAGTGGCAATTCCCATTTTACGGGCCGTACGCATAACGCGCAGCGCAATTTCGCCCCGGTTGGCTACCAGTATTTTTTGCATGCCTTGATAGGGTTTAGGTTTCAAATAGCACTAACAGGCTTTTCTTGTCCACGGTAGCGCCCTGTTTAATGGAAATCTCTTTGATCACCCCGTCCCGGGGCGAGAGAATGACGTTTTCCATCTTCATGGCCTCCAGGATCAGCAAGGGGTCTCCGGTTTTCACGGCGTCGCCTTTGGCTACGTGTACCGCAAGGATAAGGCCCGGCATGGGTGCCTCAATTCGGGAAACGCTCTGGGCAGAACCCTTCTGGAACCCCATTTGCACTATCTGCTGGTCGAGGTCATCGGCCAGGACAACCCGGTAAGATCGCCCGTTTACCCTGATCTCGTAACGCTTGCAACCGGGCTCTGCCTGAATGATCTCGATTCGAAAGGGGTTTTTATCCTGCAGGAGGTGGTACGAGCAGGGGCCTGTCTGAACCCAGTCGAGTGCCTCGGCCGCTGCGGGTTGCAGTTCAAACGACCAATTCTCGTTTACCAGGGCTTTAAAAAGAGCTACATTCATGGGGGCCGGTTAAAGTTGTTCCTAAATTAACCCTTTCAAAGGGAAACCCACGGGCCATTTCCCGAATTTTTCCCGGGAATTCGGCTGCATGGCAATAGGGGGTCGCCCTACCCGGGGCCTACAGCCGAATTTGCGCCCGGAAAACGACCCGAAATGTGTAATTTTGCCTAAAAGCAGTCGGGATGTTGACCATTGGAATAGCGGGCGGAACCGGATGTGGGAAAACCACAGTGGTGCGGCAGATTACCAGCGAATTGCCCGATGCCGAAGTGGGTATCCTCTCTCAGGATTCCTACTACCGCGACCTTTCGCACCTGCCTTTCCACGAGCGTTGCCAAATCAACTTCGACCACCCATCGGCCATCGATTTCGATTTGCTGGAAACCCACCTGAAGCAGCTCAGGGCAGGGCAGCCCGTGCAGCAGCCCGTGTACTCCTTCCAGGAGCACAACCGCACCGGCAAAACCCTGCTCACCGTCCCCCGGAAGGTCATGATCGTGGAAGGCATCCTGATCATGAGCCACCCGGGCATACGCGACCTGTTCGATATTAAGATTTACGTGCACGCCGATTCGGACGAGCGGCTCATCCGCCGCCTGAAACGTGACATCTCAGAGCGCGGGCGCGACCTCACCGAGGTGCTGGAGCGCTACCAGAGCACCCTAAAACCCATGCATACCGAATTTATTGAGCCCACCAAGGAATTCGCAGACATCATAATCCCGAACAACAAGTACAATACGGTGGCCGTAGACATTGTGCGCACCATTATCGCCGATAAACTCTTCTGAGCATGTTCTTAAAACGCCTGCGTGACAAAAAATGGTTCCAGTTTGCGAGCAACCTGTATGTGCTGGTGCTCACCATCTTCCTGGTCTGGATGCTGTTCTTCGATCAGAATTCGTTGCTCATCCATATGGAACTGAGGCGCGAAATCAAGAAACTGGAACAACAGCAGGAGTTTCTGCGCGAACAGATCGACCACGACCGGGAGGTCATCGAATCCCTTTCAGACCCCAAGGAACTCGAAAAATTTGCACGGGAACAGTACTACCTGAAAAAGCCCGATGAAGAAATTTACATCATCGAATACGAAGACAGCGTCAAACAAAAACAGGATGATGACCAATGAGTTGTTCGAAGGGTTCCGGGCCGTTTCGGCTGCCGAGTGGAAGCTGGCCCTGCAGGCCGGCCTCAAGGGTGGCGACTACAACGACCTGCTGACCGCAGTTACCCCCGAGGGCCTGCGTACCAAGCCGTTCTACACCCGGGAAGACCTGCATGAAGGCGGCCCCTTGCCGATACCCGGGGCGGCTGGCTGGCAGATAGGCGCTTTGATAGACCCACAGGGGCCCGACCCGGGGCAGCAGGCGGCAGAAGCCCTCGAAGGCGGGGCAGACACCTGGGTGGCAGCCCTGGAGGCGGGCACCCGGCAGTGGCCCGACTGGCTTACCGGTCAAATCGGGTTTCCCGGCCAGATCTGGCTGCTCGCTGCCGACCCCGGGACCCTGGAATGGCATCCCCTGCCTGAACGTGCCGGTGCTGAGTGGCAGGTGCTTGCCGACCCCAT
>JAHECA010000005.1:8305-100248 GCA_024642005.1 Robiginitalea sp.
ACCGCCTACCACCTGCCCAATGCCTTTGCCGACCGGATTGCGCGCAACCAGTTGCTGCTGCTGCGGCACGAAGCCCACCTCGACCAGGTTTTGAACCCGGCCGATGGCGCGTATTATATTGAAAGCCTCACCGACCAGCTCGGGCGCAAGGCGCTGGAATTGTTCAAAACGATTGAGGCGGGCGGCGGGCTGCTGGCCCAGCTCAAGGCGCACACCCTCCAGAAGAAAATCCGTGAAAGCGCCCTGCGCGAACAGGCAGCATTCGATGCCGGAACACGGGTGCTGGTAGGCAGCAACCGCTACCCGAACACGGCCGATGCCATGCGGCACGAACTCCAGCTCCCGGGCCCGAAAAAAGGCGGCAAGACCCTTTTGGAGCCCCTCCCGCTGAGGCGGCTTTCCGAGGCCTACGAACAAAAAAGACTAAAGGATGAACCGCGCTAAGATACAAGGGCTCCGTTGGGAAGATTCGGTAAACCCGGGCATCGCGCCCGACACCGACGCCGAATCTTTTGTAACGGCAGAAGGCATTTCCCTGAAAGGGCATTACGGCCCGGACCAGATCGAAGGCCTGGCCCACCCCGGCTTTGCAGCCGGCATACCCCCTTTCCTGAGAGGCCCCTATGGCAGCATGTACGTGCAGCGCCCCTGGACCATCCGCCAGTATGCCGGATATTCCACAGCCGAAGAGAGCAACGCATTTTACAGGCGCAACCTGGCCGCCGGGCAAAAAGGGCTTTCGGTGGCCTTTGACCTGCCCACCCACCGGGGGTACGACAGCGATCACCCAAGGGTGGTTGGCGATGTGGGCAAGGCCGGCGTGGCCATAGACACGGTGGAAGACATGAAGCGGCTCTTCGACCAGATCCCGCTGGATCGCATGTCGGTTTCCATGACCATGAACGGGGCGGTTATCCCCATCATGGCTTTTTACATCGTGGCAGCCGAAGAACAGGGCGTGGCGCCCGGACAGCTTTCAGGCACTATCCAGAACGACATCCTGAAGGAATTCATGGTGCGCAACACCTACATTTATCCCCCCGGGCCTTCCATGCAATTGGTGGCCGATATCTTTGCCTACACCAGCCGGTACATGCCCCGGTTCAACAGCATCAGTATTTCTGGCTACCACATGCACGAGGCCGGGGCCCCGGCCCACATGGAACTGGCCTACACCCTTGCCGACGGGTTGCAATACATCCGCACCGGCCTGGCAGCCGGGCTGAAGCTCGACGATTTCGCCCCCCGCCTGTCCTTTTTCTGGGGCATCGGCATGAACCATTTTATGGAGATTGCCAAGCTGCGGGCCGGGCGGATGCTCTGGGCCCGCCTGGTGGAGCCTTTCGGCCCGAAAGACACCAAATCGATGGCCCTGCGCACCCACAGCCAGACCAGCGGCTGGAGCCTTACGGAACAAGACCCGTTCAACAATGTAGCCCGCACCATGGTCGAGGCGGCCGCAGCGGTTTTCGGCGGAACCCAGAGTTTGCACACCAACGCCCTGGACGAGGCCATTGCCCTGCCCACAGATTTTTCGGCCCGCATCGCCCGCAATACCCAGCTGATCTTGCAGGAGGAATACGGCATTACCCGTACGGTAGACCCCTGGGGTGGCAGCTATTACGTGGAACGCCTTACGGCCGACCTCTGCGAAAAGGCCTGGGAGCTGCTCGAAGAGGTGGAGGCGCACGGGGGGATGACCAGGGCCATCGAAGCGGGCATCCCCAAGCTCCGTATCGAGGAAGCCGCGGCCCGCAAACAGGCGCGCATCGATTCAGGGCGTGATGTTATCGTGGGGCTGAACCGCTACCAGAGCCCCGAAGAAGACCTGCTGCAGATCCTCGAGGTAGACAACACCGAGGTGAGGCGGCAACAGGTGGCCCGGCTCGAAGCCGTGCGCCAAAGCCGCGACCAGGACGCCGTGGAAGCTGCACTGCAAGCCTTGACGGGTGCCGCACGGCGAAAACAAGAGGGTACCCCTGCCGGGGAAGCCGATAATTTGCTAGCTTTAGCCATAGAAGCGGCCCGTTTGCGGGCCACCCTGGGCGAGATCTCCGATGCCATGGAACAGGCTTTCGGCAGGCATAGGGCCCAGGTACAATCCATAACAGGCGTGTATTCCAAAGAAATCAAACAAGACCCCTCCTTCGAAAAAGCCCGGCAGCTCTCTGACGCCTTTGCCGAGGAAGAAGGCCGGCGCCCGCGCATCATGATCGCCAAAATGGGGCAGGACGGGCACGACCGTGGCGCAAAGGTGGTGGCAACCGCCTATGCCGATCTGGGCTTTGACGTGGATATCGGCCCCCTGTTCCAGACCCCGGACGAGGCAGCCAAGCAAGCCGTCGAGAACGACGTGCATGTACTGGGGGTATCGTCCCTGGCGGCCGGTCACAAAACGCTGGTACCCGAACTGCTGGAGGCCCTGGCCGAACTGGGCCGGCCCGACATCCGCGTGGTGGTGGGCGGGGTAATTCCCAAACAGGACTACGACTTTCTTTTCCAGGCGGGGGTAGCGGGCATTTACGGGCCGGGAACCCGCATCAGCGACGCCGCCATCGAGATACTGGGAAACCTCCGGGCTGGGAGGTAAGACCCCTTAACGTACCGCAGGCCCCGAAATGCCCATAATTACAGGGCCTAAGCGCTGCTTTCAGGGTGCAAGTTATTCACCTAATGTTAACAAGTTCCGTTTTCGGAGTAGCCAAATAATCGTATTTTTAACCCCTAACTTAACTGAGAAATGGGCAAAATAATTGCTATTGCGAATCAGAAGGGCGGGGTCGGAAAAACCACCACCACGGTAAACCTGGCTGCCTCACTGGGTGTACTGGAAAAAAAGGTCCTGCTGATCGATGCCGACCCACAGGCCAATGCCACCTCGGGCCTGGGGATAGACGTAGCGAGCATTACCATGGGCAGCTACCAGCTCCTGGAGCATACCCGGACAGCTGCCGAAACCATCGTTCCCACCGATTCCCCGAATGTAGACCTGATCCCGGCCCATATTGACCTGGTGGCCATCGAGATCGAACTGGTAGACAAAGACCGGCGCGAATACATGCTCAAGGAAGCCATTGCGCCCATCCGTGAAAAGTACGACTACATATTGATCGATTGCGCCCCTTCCCTGGGCCTGCTCACCCTGAACGCCCTGACGGCGGCCGACTCGGTTATCATCCCCATTCAGTGCGAGTATTTCGCGCTTGAGGGCCTGGGCAAACTCCTGAATACCATCAAGAGCGTCCAGCGAATCCACAACCCCGACCTCGACATCGAAGGCCTGTTGCTCACCATGTTCGATTCCCGCCTGCGGTTGTCGAACCAGGTAGTGGAAGAGGTGAAAAAACACTTCTCCGAGATGGTGTTCGACACCATCATCCAACGCAACGTGCGCCTTAGCGAAGCCCCTTCTTACGGGGAAAGCATCATTAAATACGATGCCAGCAGCACCGGAGCTGCTAATTACCTGAACATGGCGCACGAACTGCTCCAGAAAAACAGACAGGTGGTATAATGGCAAAAGCGACTAAAAAACAGGCCCTGGGCCGCGGGTTATCGGCCCTGCTCAGCGATCCGGACAACGACATTCAATCGGCATCTGACAAGAACGCAGACAAGCTGGTGGGCAGCATTGTGGAACTCGACCTCGACAGCATTGAGGTTAACCCAAACCAGCCCCGGAGCAATTTCAACGAAGAAGCCCTGGGAGAACTGGCGTCTTCCATTCGGGAGCTCGGCCTGATCCAGCCCATTACCGTGCGCAAACTCGGGTTCAACCGCTACCAGCTGGTATCGGGAGAACGCCGCTACCGGGCCTCCCAGCGTATTGGCCTGGAGCGCATCCCGGCCTACATTCGCCTTGCGAACGACCAGGAGTCGCTCGAAATGGCCCTTGTGGAAAACATCCAGCGGCAAGACCTCGACCCGGTGGAGATTGCCCTTTCCTACCAGCGCCTGATCGACGAGATAGGCCTCACGCAGGAAATGTTGAGCCAACGGGTCGGTAAAAAGCGCAGCACCATCACGAACTACCTCAGGCTGTTGCGGCTAGACCCCATAATCCAGACGGGCATGCGCGACGGTTTTATCAGTATGGGCCACGGGCGTTCCCTGGTCAACGTGGAACACCGGGCCGACCAGCTCGACATCTACGAAAAGATCGTAGCGGGCAACCTGTCGGTGCGGGAAACCGAAGCCCTGGTTCGCTCCTACCACGACAAAGGCAACGGCAAGTCTCCGGGATCCGGGAAATCGGCTGCGGCCCTGCCCGATTTCGCAGAGGCTGGCCTCGAAGACCTGAAAGAATTCCTAGACGCCGCGGTGCACATTCAGGCATCCGGATCCGGGAAGGGAAAAATCACGATCCCGTTTCACAACCGGGAAGAATTCCGGAGGCTGAAAAAAAGAATTACCGGTGCGTAAGATCCTATCTCTGGTTTTGCTTTGCGGCTTGTGCCAACTGGCCTGGTCACAAGAACCAGCCCCTGCCCCCTCATCGGCAGACTCCCTGAAAAACAGCATGGATCAACAGGGCATGCGGTTTAAAAAGGTGCAAAAGCAGGAAATCGACCCCCTTTCCCCCAGCCGGGCAGCCTTTTATTCGGCCATCTTGCCAGGGCTGGGTCAGGCCTATAACAAGCGCTACTGGAAAGTCCCGATCGTTTGGGGCGCCATAGGCACAGGCACCTACGTCTACCTGCACAACAACGATTTGTACAAGCGTACCCGTACCGCCTACAAAAGGCGCCTGGCGGGCTTTACCGACGATGAGTTCTGGGACCTGAACAAAGACGACGGGGTTACACCGACCGCCCCAGGCCTCTCCAACGAAGCCCTGCAGGATGCCCAGGAACGCTACCAGCGCGACCGGGACCTTGCCCTGCTCATCACCATTGCCCTGTACGCCCTCAACATTATCGATGCCAATGTGGATGCCCACCTGAAGCAGTATAACGTGAATGAAGACCTGAGCCTGAAGATGCAGCCTTACCTGGAAGTAAACCCCCTGAGCCGCGACCCGAATTACGGACTGGCCCTTCACATACGATTCTGAAGCCTATGAACATCGGACTTTTCGGATACGGCAAAATGGGACGGATGATCGAACAGGTCGCCGGGCAGCGCGGGCACCGCATTGCCGCCCGCATCGACCGGGCCGAAGACCCGGCTCCCTTCGACGCCCTGGAGGTCGCCATCGATTTCAGCAGCCCCGAAGCTGCCTTCGACAACATCGCCCGCTGCCTGCAGGCCGGCGTGCCGGTGGTTAGCGGCACTACCGGCTGGCTCTCCAGGTACGAAGAGGCCCGTGCGCTTTGCGAACAAACCGGTGGCGCTTTGCTGTACGCTTCCAATTTCAGCCTGGGGGTAAACCTGTTTTTTGAAGTAAATGCCTACCTGGCCCGCCTCATGGAAAAGGCGCCGGGATACTCCGTTGAACTGGAGGAAATCCACCATACCCAGAAACTCGACGCCCCCAGCGGCACGGCCATCAGCCTTGCGGAAGGCATTATCGCCAACAGCTCCTACGAGGCCTGGCGGATGGAATCGGCCGGCAAAGGGGAGATCCCCGTGCATTCGAAAAGGCTCGGAGACACCCCGGGTACCCACCGGGTGAGCTACCTGTCTGAAGTAGACCGGATTGACCTGGTGCACACTGCCCATAGCCGGCAGGGTTTTGCAGTAGGGGCCATAGTGGCAGCCGAATGGCTCGCCGGCAAAAAAGGAGTGTTCAGCATGCGCGATGTGTTAAACCTCCGTTAACCCGAATAACTGTTAGCCCCTATTGGGCTTTCTTTGAAAACAAAACAATATGGACTACACGCAGTGGCTTCTTTTTATTCTGGCCGTACAACTCGTCCACTTCGCCGGAACCTGGAAACTCTACGTAAAAGCCGGGCGCAAGGCCTGGGAGGCAGCTGTGCCGATTTACAATGCGATGGTACTCATGCAGATCATCCGCAGGCCCCGCTGGTGGGTGCTGTTGCTGTTCATCCCCATCATCAACCTGCTCATGTTCCCGGTGGTCTGGGTAGAGACCATCAGAAGCTTTGGGCGCAACAAACTCTCCGATACCTGGCTGGTACTGCTCACCCTGGGCTTCTATATCTACTACGTCAATTATACCCTCGATGTACAGTATATGGAAAACCGGGACCTGCACCCCAAATCGGCCTCGGGCGAGTGGGTGAGCTCGATTGTTTTCGCCGTGGTGGCTGCCACCCTGGTACATACGTATTTTATTCAGCCCTATGTAATCCCCACGGGGTCGCTGGAACGCACCCTGCGGGTGGGCGACCTGCTGTTTGTCAGTAAATTCCATTACGGTGCCCGGGTACCGATGACCACCATGGCCGCCCCCATGGTACACGACACCCTGCCCGTGCTGCATACGCGGTCGTACCTTAAAAAGCCGCAGTTGCCCTATATGCGCCTGCCTGGCTTCCAGCAGGTGCAGCGCAACGACCTGGTGGTGTTCAGCTGGCCGGCCGATACGGTACGCCAGTTCTTCAGGGCCGAAAGTCGGGTCGACAAGCCCATCGACAAAAAATCGAATTATGTAAAACGCTGCGTTGGGGTCCCGGGCGATTCGCTCCAGGTCATTGACGGGTATGTCTATATCAACGGGAAGCAATTGCAGCTGCCCGACCGGGCCCGGCCCATGTACGACTATACGGTCTTTGCCCAGAAGGGCGTTTCCACCCGCTGGCTCCAGGATGTGGGGGCCAATGAATTTGTGCGCACCTATGTGATCCAAGGGGCCAGCACGCAACAGCTGGGGCTGCTTCAGCCCTATATCTACAGGGCCGAACCGGCCAACGGGCAGGTTGCCGTCCTCACGCCATCAGAAGGCCTGCCCCTGGAGGTGGTGCGCCAGGCCGGCATCACCCAGATCAGGGAAGTACCGACCCGCGAACGCCAGGTGGCTCTCACCGATGAGATGGTCGCAAAACTGGGCGCGGTATCCGGAGTAGATTCGATCGTAAAAATCATAGAACCGGCCGGGATGCCCGGAGTCAATATCTTCCCGCAAGACCCTGCCCGCTATCCCTGGAACTACGACAACATTGGCCCCATCTACATCCCCGCCAAAGGCGACCGGGTGGCCCTCACTCCGGCAACGCTCCCCCTGTACAAGAAAATCATCCGCGACTACGAAGGGCATACGGTTCGGGTATCGGGAAGCCAGGTCCTGGTAGACGGGCAGCCTGCCGACCAGTATACCTTCGCACAGAATTACTACTGGATGATGGGCGACAACCGCGACCACTCCGAAGACAGCCGGGCCTGGGGGTACGTGCCGGCCAACCACATTGTCGGCAAGCCGGTGTTCATCTGGATGAGCTTCGACAACTTCAACCAGGGCATGGCCAACTGGAAGCCGCGTTGGGACCGTATTTTCACCACCGTAGGGGGTTCGGGCGAGCCCCGCTCCTACTTCCGCCATTTCCTGGTGGCCCTGGCCGCCTACCTGGTCATCGACTATATCATCCGTCGGCGCCGAAAAAAGCAAAAGGCCTGATTCACCCATGGAGGTCTTGTTGCACCCGACATACTTCCCTTCCTGCATGAGCATGGCCTGCCTTGCCCAGGGACCGGTGCGTTGGGAGGCCTGGGACAATTTCCAGAAACAGACCTACCGCAACCGCTGCTATATCTGCAACGACCGGGGGCAGCAGCTGCTGAACATCCCCGTGAGGCACGTAGGCGGCAACTCCGGGCGACAGCTCTTCAGGGAGGTGCGAATCGACAACGGCTACAACTGGCAGCGCCTGCACTGGCGCAGCCTGGAAACGGCCTACCGCTCGGCCCCCTTTTTCGAGTACTACGAGGCCGATCTGCAGCAGCTATTCGAGCGGCGGTTCGACCGCCTCATGGACCTGGATCTGGCCACGGTCGAAGTGCTTTGCAAACTGTTGGATCTTGCGTTTCCCCCAGCGACTTCCGAAAACTACAACCCGCAGCCAGCAGGGCTCCGCGACGGGCGGCACCTGGTTGCGGCCAAGGCCGGGCCGGCTGCACCTATGCCCCGTTACCCACAGGTTTTTGAAGACCGGCACGGCTTTGTGCCCGATTTGAGCGTGCTCGACCTGCTCTTCAATGAGGGGACCCGCGCGGCTGAATACCTGCTGGGCCTGAAACTGCCCTGGGATGCTTAGGCCGCTGCTCCATTACGGGATCCACTTCCTACTGCCCCTGGCCATCGCTTTTTTCTTCTTTCCCAAAAAGTGGGTATGGGTGGCCCTGCTGCTGCTTGGCGGAATCCTCATAGATGCCGACCACCTGCTGGCCCGGCCGGTTTTTGACCCGAAACGGTGCAGCATCGGTTTCCACCCCCTGCATTCGTATGTGGCCATAGCCGTTTATGCGGCACTGCTGCTCTACCCGAAAACGCGTTTGGTGGGCCTGGCCCTGCTGCTCCATATTGCGGCCGATTGGGCCGACTGTACCCTACTTGCCCTTGAGGGCTAGGGTGGCCATCAGCGGATAGTGATCAGACAGGCGCACCTGATAATTGCGATGGGCCAGCACCTCGAAGGCTCCGTCGGCCAAAATGTAATCGATGCGGTATGGGATCCCCTTCAGGGAATAGGTGGTGCCCAGCCCTGCCCCACGCCCCGCATAGGTATCCTGAAATCCCGCCTTCATTTGCCGATAGACATTTGAAAAGGGTGCGGAATTGAAGTCTCCGCAAACCAGCACCGGGTAGGGCGATTGGGCAAGGTGCTTCCTGATCAGGGCAGCTTGCTGGCGGTGCAGGGCCGCTACGGCCGAGAGCCTGCCCAAAAAACGGGTGCCGTAATCCCGCAACAGAAATCGTCTTGAACCGATACGGTACGATTGCAAGTGTACATTATAGACCCTTATGGTATCATAGCCTATCAGCACATCGGCATAAAGGGTATTGTTCCGCGAATCAGGGAATTCCACCATCCCGCCGGAGACCATGGGAAATTTTGAAAAAATGGCCTGGAAGGCCTTGTTGGCTTCAACAGGGGTTTCGGTGTAGAATGGGTAATCTCTGAGTAAGGTTTTACGCGTCTGATACGAGTATTCCTGCAGGCAAATGATATCGGGGTCTTCACGCTTGATAAAAGCCAATATGCTATCGCGCGTGTTTTCATTTTTCCGCCAGGAAAAAAGACTGAACGATCGGGCGTTGTAACTCATCACCTTAAACCCTCCTTCCGAAACAGGCGGGGTTTCAGCGCCAAAACGGTAGAAGTTCTCAAAGGCCAGGAAGCTCACCCCAAGGGCCAGCACCGGGATAAGGACGGCCCGGTCGAACAGCAACAGCCACCACAACACAAAAAACCCGTTGGCCACCCATAGCATGGGAACCAGGCTGCTCAGGCTGTCGAGGAACGGGAGGGGCCCAATCGGATAATAATACAAGAAGCAGGTAAGCAACAAAAGGAATGCGAAAACCGCGGTAAGCCACACCATTGCTTTTCTAAGGATTGGGAAGCGTTTCATTTACGAATCTTCTTTCCCGGCCTTGAACAGGAAGTCCTTTTCGGCCTGGGTAAGGCTCTCGTAGCCCGATTTGCTGATCTTGTCGAGAATGCCGTCGATCTTGCGCTGTCGGGTCTGCTTGTCGTAATCGACTGCCTTAACAGGTTTTCGGGCCTCTTTGCGGTATACCGTCTTCATGGGGGCCTTGCGGGTCTGCGGCTTGAACAGGCCGCCGAGCCAGTCGAGCAGGCCCGAGAAACCGGCGCCCAGATCGCCGCCCTGGGCCGCCCGGCGGGCGTACAGGTAGCCCAGCAGGGCCCCGCCGAGGTGGGCGATGCGGCCGCCCGGGTTGTCGTTCAGGGGAATCAGCACCAGGTCGAGCACCACGAAAAAGGCCCCGATGTGCCAAAGTTTCACGTTGAAAAAAAAGACACGTACCTGTTGGCCGGGCAGGTAGGTGCAAATATAGATGAGGACGGCCATGACCGCCGCCGAGGCGCCGACCAGGGGCGACTGGCTCTGGTAGAACACCGGGAAGATGTTATAGGCGGTCAGGAAAAACAGCCCGCCGAGAATGAGACCCAGGAAATAGACGTTTACAAAGCGCCTGCTGCCGAAAAAATTCAGGAAGATGCGGCCCACGTAATACAACATGAGCATGTTGAAAAGGATGTGCCACAGGTTGGCATGCAAAAAGGCATAGGTAATGAGCGACCAGGGCTGTGCCAGAAAGTCGAAGAAATCCTTGGGCAGTTCAAACCACCCCTCCAGGCCAGGGGCAGGCAGGGCCAGTAAAAATCCGGCCAGGCGAAAAACAATGAAAACCGCCAGGTTTACGGCGATCAGTTTTTCGGCAATGTTAAGCCGGGCGTATTGGTATCTCAGGCCGCCGTTCATCACTGATCCCAACGGTTACGGTTAAACTGGTTGTGGCGCCAGTACCACATCATCAGGAAGCCGAACAGGGCCCCGCCCACGTGGGCGAAGTGGGCAATGCCACCCCCGAAGATGGAATAGCCGGTAACCCCCGAGAACAGGTCGAGGGCAATCAGGGCCGGGATGAAATACTTGGCCTTGATGGGCACGGGTAAAAAAATCAGGAACAGCTCGCTGTTTGGGAAAGACATGCCGAAGGCCACCAGAATGCCGTAGATGGCGCCCGAAGCTCCTACCGCCGGGGTAAAATACGATTCCAGCATGCGGTCTACCAGCTGGGGCGGGGCGATCTGCGCCCAATTCTGGTCGTATTTGCCCTGCGCCAGAAGCTGGAAGATTTCACTTTCGGAACCGCCAGCACTGACCAGGGCTTCCACCCCCTGATACACGTGGTAATAATTGACCCCGGTATGGATCAGGGCTGCACCCAGGCCGGCCGAGAAATAGAAGAACAAAAACTTTTTGGTGCCCCACATCCGTTCCAGGGGCGAACCAAAGGCCCAAAGGGCGTACATATTGAAAAAAATATGCATGAGCCCCCCGTGCATGAACATATGCGAAAGGACCTGCCACCAGGCAAAGTGCGAGTTTTTAGGGAACCAGAGGGAAAACCACTCGTAAAACTGGTCGCCATAGAGGCTCGTAGCCAGGAAAAACAGGACATTGACGATCAGCAGGTGCTTGATCCCTTCGGTGATTCTACCCATGAAAATTGAGTTTTTTCTCGAGCTCCTCCAGCGGGAGCGTTACGTGTATCGGTTTGTTGAACGGGCTCATGGCCGGTTCTTTGCAGCCAAACAGGTCATTGACCAGCCCCAGCTGCGATTCGGGATCGAGGGGCGTGCCCGGCTTTACAGCCAGGGCCCTGCAGAGTTCTTTTGCCACGCGGTCTACCTGCGAAAAATCGCCTGCCCCGTCGTGGCGCTGCCAGTCAGAAATGAGCTGGTCGAGCACTGAGGCTGCCTCGCTTTCGGGCACCAGCACAGGCAGGCCGGTGAGTTCCAGGGTGTCTCCCGCTGCATCCGAAAACCGGAAGCCCAAACCGGCAAGCGCTTCTTCCATAGACCGCAAAATATGCATTTCGGCCCGACCGAAGGCTAATTGCAGGGGGAAAAGCAGGGCCTGGGAAGCAGGTTCACGCCGGCTCAGGTTCTGGAGCAATTGTTCGTACAGGACCCGTTGGTGTGCCCGCTGCTGGTCGATGAGCAACAGGCCGGATTTAATACGCGTCAGGATGTACTTCCGCCCCAGCTGGAAGAGCCCGGCCTGACCTGGGGTTCCGGCTGCGCCCTCATCAAAGAGTGGTTCCTGCCGCGTCTCTGATTCGATAACCCAGTCGGCAGGCTGCAGCTCCGGGTCTGGATCGAGCCCTTCATAGCGTGCTTCCCACCCCCGGGTGGGGGCCGGCCTGTAACTTCCCGTATTGCGGGAGGCAGGTTTTTCCCCGGCAAAAGGGTTAAAGTTCCGATCGACACTTACCCCGGGTAGCATCGCTTCCCGGTCTTTGTAATCATAGGGCGTTTCCAGGTTCTGGTCCTGTTCGAAATCGAGTACCGGGGCGATGTTGAACTGCCCCAGGCTATGCTTGACAGCCGAACGCAGAATGGCGTACAGGCTCTGTTCGTTTTCAAATTTGACCTCGGTCTTGGTAGGGTGAATGTTGATATCAATAGATTCCGGGGGCACCTGCAGGTAGAGGAAATACCCCGGGTAGCTTTCTGACCTGAGCAGGCCCTCGAAGGCGGCCATTACGGCGTGGTGCAGGTAAGGGCTCCTGATGAAACGGTCGTTCACGAAAAAGAACTGCTCGCCCCTGCTTTTGCGCGCAAATTCCGGTTTGCAGACAAAGCCGCCTATGGCGACGATCTGGGTCTCTTCGGCCACGGGTACCAGGCGGGCATTCATGCGGTTGCCGAACAGGTGGTCGATACGTTGCTTCAGGTTAGACACCGGCAAGTGGTGTACCTCGCTTTCGTTGTGGACCATACGGAAGGCGATACCCGGGTGAGCAAGGGCCACCCGCTGGAATTCGTCGAGCACATGCCGGAATTCGACCTGGGCCGATTTCAGGAAATTGCGCCGGGCCGGGATGTTGAAGAATAAATTTTTCACCTGTATGGAAGTGCCCTGTGGGGTCACGACTGCTTCCGTGCCCTGAACGGTGTCTCCGGCGATGCGCAGGCGTGTGCCCAGTTCGGCTTCGGCGTCACGGGTCGTGAGCTCCACCTGGGCAATGGCCGCGATTGAGGCCAGGGCCTCGCCCCGGAAACCTTTGGTTTGCAGGTGGAACAGGTCTTCGGCCTTGCTGATCTTTGAGGTGGCGTGACGGCGGAACGAAAGCCCCGCATCGGCCGGGCTCATGCCGCTCCCGTCGTCGACTACCTGTACCAGGGCCTTCCCCCCGTCCTTGACGAGCAGTTCGATGCGCATTGCCCCGGCGTCGATGGCATTCTCCAGCAATTCCTTGACTACCGAGGCAGGTCGCTGCACCACTTCGCCAGCGGCGATCTGGTTAGCCACATGGTCTGGCAATAATTGGATGCGGTTGGCCATCAGTCGGGGAAAAATATGGAAAGGTCAAAATCCAGGATGTACAGCACGATGAGCAACAGGATGCCCAGGATAATCCAGAACCGCAGGCGCATGTTGCGGTCTCCCCGCTGCCTTAAATCGCCCATAGCCTTGTTCCAGCGGGTTTTAAGCCCGCCAGGGCCATCTGCCGTGCTCCGGAACCTATCGAACTTGTGCTCTATTTTAAAGGGGGTTCCGGCTCCCTGGTCGTTGTAATACCTGGGCTGGTACTCGTATTTTTTACTTTTGCGAAGCCTTGAAAATCGTCCCATATCCTGTGCAACCAAAAATACTGAAAATCACAGAGTGGGCCGAGGCACTGTTCCCAAAAATTGTTAACAGAAGCCCGGGTTGGGCCTAATTCAGAGGGCCGCCATCTTCAGGGCAGCTACGGCGGCCTCGGTGCCCTTGTTCCCGTGGCGCCCCCCGCTGCGGTCGCGGGCCTGGGCCAGGGTATCGTCGGTTAACACGCAGAAAATAACGGGTACCGACTGCTGCAGGTTCAGGTCTTTGATGCCCTGGGCGGTGGCACTGCAGACGAAGTCAAAATGGGGGGTTTCCCCACGGATTACGCTGCCGATGGCGATAACCGCATCGGGGCGTTCGCGCTCGATCATGCGCTTGCACCCGAAGGCCAGCTCAAAACTGCCGGGCACATTCCAGCGGAGGATGCGGTCTTCAGAAAGGCCGCAGTCGAGGAGGGTTGCATGGGCGCCCGCGGTGAGAGCTTCGGTGATTTCGGCATTCCACTCCGATACCACCAGGCCAATGCGCATGGCCGAAGTATCGGGCAGGCCGCTTTTGTCGTATGCGGAAAGGTCTTTTCCGGTAGTGGCCATCAGCTTCCCTTTTGGGCCAGGCCGATATAGGCGTTGATTTCGCCTGCCTGTGGAGAATCCGCGTAGTCTTCCTTGATCTGGGTGAAATACTCAAGGGCCTTATCTGACTGCCCAAGGGCAAGGGCTGCAACCCCGGCTTTCTGCAGGTAGAGGGGGGTGGTAAAGTTGTTGGAATCGTGCGAGAGGGCTTTGTTGTAATAACTCAAAGCCTCCTCGGTTTGCCCCAGTTCCATAAAGGCATCGCCAATGGCCCCCAGGCCAATGGCCCCGAGAATGGCGTCGTCTGATTTGTAGTCTTCCAGGTAAGAAATGGCATCCTGGTAGCGGTCGAGGTGGAGGTACGAAATCCCTGTGGCGTAACGCGCCAGGTTGGCCGCTTTCGTGCCCGAGAACTCGTCGATGATATCGAGCAGGCCGTACTTGCCTTCGGCCCCGCTAAGGGCCAGGTTGTAAAGCGAATCGGCCTGGGTTTCGTCTTGCTGGGCAAGGGTGAAATACTGCATCGGATAGAAGAGCTCCCGATCGGCGCTTTCTTCCTTGGGTTGCTGAATAAAACGCTGGTAGCCCAGGTAGCCGAGCACGGCTACCGCAATGATGCCGATCACGCCCAGAATATAGGTCTGGTTGCGGGCCACCCACTGTTCGGTGCGCGACGCACTGGTGTCAAGGGTGTTGAAAACTTCGGCAGTCGTACTATCGTGAATGGCCTGCTGCTGCTCCTCTGCTTTGGTTTTCGGCTTGAACCCCCGTTTTTTGTATGTCGCCATTTTTTGTATTATTGGTCGCGCAAAAATAAAGGTTTTATCCAAAACCGAAAGGCAATTTATTCGTTATTTTTAGATAATTTGCCAAGTTGCCCGCCACCCCTTTTACCATGCACCTAAGCCGCTTATCCTTATTGAATTACAAGAATTTCGAGTCGCGCGACTTCCAGTTCGACGCCAAGATCAACTGCCTGGTGGGCGCCAACGGGGTGGGTAAGACCAATGTGCTCGACGCGGTGTACCACCTGGCGTTTGGCAAGAGCTATTTCAATCCCATTACCACACAGAATATCAGGCATGGGGCCGATTTTTTCGTGATAGAGGGCAGCTTCGACAAGGAGGGCGAAACCGAGCAGGTGGTCTGCAGTTTCCAGCGGGGCTCCAAAAAGGTGCTCAAACGCAACGGGAAAGTCTATGAACGGCTTTCGGAACATATAGGAGCGGTGCCCCTGGTAATCGTCTCCCCGGCCGACCGCGACCTGATCGTGGAAGGGAGCGAGACCCGCCGCAAATTCATGGATGGGGTTATTTCCCAGGCCGACCGGGCCTATTTGCAAGATGTACTGGACTACCACAAGCTGCTGGCCCAGCGCAATGCCCTGCTCAAATTCTTCGCGGCCAACCACCGTTTTGACCCCTCCACCCTGGAGGTGTACGACCTGCAGATGGCCGAGCTCGGGAGCCGCATCTACAGCCGGAGAAAGTCGTTCATGGCAGAATTCCAGCCCATCTTCGCGGCTCAGTACCGGGCCATTTCAGGGGGGGAAGAACCCGTAAGTTTGGGGTATGAGAGCCAGCTTCACCAGGCGCCACTGGAAGAGTTGCTGCGCGGGCACCTCGACCGCGACCGCCTGCTTCAATACACCACCCAGGGCATACACAAAGACGACCTCCTCATGCAAATCGAGGATCACCCCATCAAGAAATTCGGCAGCCAGGGCCAACAAAAATCCTTTCTGATCGCCCTGAAATTTGCCCAGTTCCAGTTTATGAAGGCACAGGTGGCCGGCATGCCCCTGTTGTTGCTCGACGACATCTTCGACAAACTGGACGAGCAGCGCGTGGCTCATATCGTAAACCTGGTAAACCAGGACCTTTTCGGGCAGATCTTCATCAGCGACACCCATGCCGACCGCACCGAAGCCGTAGTTAAAAAAATCCATCAGAGTTATGAATTCATCCCGCTTTAGCCCCATTTCACGGCTGCTGCCCTTGGCTACCCTGCTGGCGTTCCTGGCCTGCGGGCGCGCCCCGGGAGCGGAAGACCTGGCATACCTGCCCGGCTATTGGGAAATCGAGCAAGTCGTTTTCCCCGACGGGGAAGTAAAGGAATACCCCCAGGGCACCACCTTAGATTATTATGAACTGAACGGCCGGGAAGGCTACCTGAAAAAGCTGCAGGTCGAAGCCAATGGCCGTTTCCTGGCCACTGACGATGCCCTGCCCATGAAAATCGAGTTTCGGCAAGACCGTTTTGTCCTGCACTTTGAAGGAGAAGCCGATTCGTGGGAGGAGGAGCTGCTGGAACTGGGCCCCAACAGGCTGGTTACCCGGCACAGCAATGGCCTGCAGTACGAGTACAGGCGCTATGAACCCCTTAAAATTATGGAGGAGTAATGGCACGCAAGGATGAGCAACAATCGCTGGGAGACGCCCTGAAGTCATTCCTCAAGGAGAACAAACTCCAAAAAGGGATCGATCAGGTGCATATTGCGGAGGCCTGGAACGAGGTGCTGGGTCCCGGGGTGGCCAGTTACACCCGTGCCGTGCGACTCAGGGGCCGGACCCTTACCGTGCAGCTCAATTCCTCCGTGCTGCGCGAGGAACTGAGTCTCGGGCAGACGAAGATCATCGCGCTGCTCAATGAACACCTCGGGCGCGAACTGGTGGAACAGCTGCAACTCCAATAAAAAATCCCCGGGCTGGTGGCCCGGGGACTATAAATCGATACTGGTGTCAGTTCCGGGTCAGGAATAGATCTCCCGGCCCGAAAAATGGAACGCGCCTTCGATGGCGGCATTGGCATCGCTGTCAGAACCGTGGATGGCGTTCTCGGCAATGTCGATGGCAAAAAGCCTGCGGATAGTGCCCTCGGCCGCCTCGGCCGGGTTGGTGGCACCGATAAGGGCCCGGAAATCTTCCACGGCATTGTCTTTCTCCAGAATGGCAGAGACAATCGGCCCGCGGGTCATGAAGTCGACCAGTTCCCCGAAGAAGGGGCGGTCTTTGTGAATGGCGTAGAATTCCTTGGCATCGCGGCGGCTCAGCCGGGTGTATTTCATCGCGATGATCTTGAAGCCGGCAGCCGTGATTTTCTCCAGGATGGGCCCGATAAAGCCCTTTTCGACAGCATCCGGTTTAATCATGGTAAACGTTCTGTTTCCAGTCATTTCGTAAAATTTTCGGCAAAAATACACTTTCTTGCCCCATCCTACAACTTTAATACACCTGCTGCAGGCTTCCCAGCACCTGTCCCCCCTCGCCCACTATTTGAAATTCGGCCTTGAGGGCTTTCAGATCCAGGCGGATCAGGCCAAATGCCAGCCTGGGCACAACCTCCCCCACCCGGTAAGGGTTTGGCTCTCCGTCGAAGGCCGAATAGGCATGGGTAAGGCCGCTGCTGGTGAAATCGATCAGGGGGTACCTCATGCCCGGTACCTGCAAGCGCGAAAACTCCGAAAAATGCCGGTCGCCCGACAAGACTACAACGCCCCGTGCCCCGCTCTGCTCAATGAGCTGCAAAAGGCGGTCGCGCTGTTGCGGCATGTTGCCCCAGCCCTCAAACCCGTGGCGGTCAGAGAGCAGCTGCACACTGCTAACCAACAGGTTGAAGTCGGCCTCAGATTCCTGCAATTCCTTTGCCAGCCACCGCCACTGGGCTTCCCCCAGCATGGTCCCCTGCCCGGGCGGGTTGGGCACATACCTGAGTTTGCCGCTTGGGTCGGGGGTCAGAGGCGAGCGAAAGTAGCGGGTATCGAGCAAAAAGACCTTCACGCTGCCGCCCGGGCGCTCAAACAGCCGGGAGCCATAGACTCCTTCCCTGCTCCGCCTGGGGTCGTCGGCAGCAACCTGGAGGAAATCCAAAAAGGCCTGCTGGCTGGCGGCCCTGGCCTGAAACTCGGCCCCACCGTCGTTTATACCGTAATCGTGGTCGTCCCAGGTACCCAGCACGGGCACGCGCTTACGCAGCAGACGGTAACCCGCAACGGTATCCTGTCTTGCATAGGCCTGCCTGAGCAGCGGTATGCTGTCGGTGTCGGCGTAAACCACATCGCCCCCCCAGATCCACACATCGGGCTGGGCGGCGACTATGGCTTCCCAGAAGGGATTCGGCAATTCGGTGCGGTTGCACGAACCAAAGGCAACGGTGAAGAGGTCCTGGGCTGCCGGGGAGGCTTCCCGGCTGCGCTTGCAGGCGCCCAGCAGCAGCAGGGCAGCCATCCAAATGGCCTGCGATTTTACGAAATGGGAATTTTTCATTCCTAAATTTAGCCTTTTTTGCCCGGGCGATTAAATCGTATCTTTGCCCGCATGGACTCCCAAACCGCCCAAAAACTTCGCCAGCATCTTGCACACCCCAGGCGCATCGTGCTGGTTCCCCACAGGAACCCAGACGGTGATGCCATTGGAGCCTGCCTGGGCATGGCCCGTTTCCTGGAGCATACAGGGCACCAGGCGCGGGTGCTTTCCCCCAACGACTTTCCCGATTTCCTGAAATGGCTGCCCGGCGCCGCCGGGGTCAGTTTCTATGAAAAGGCACAGGAAGAAGGCCGGGAGCTGCTGCAATGGGCCGACCTGGTTATCACCCTCGACTTCAACTCCCTGGACCGCACCGGCGAGATGGAATCGGCCCTGAAAGAGGCATCGGGGTCATTTATTTTGATCGACCACCACCCCGAACCGGGCGATTACGCAGCAATTTGCTATTCAGATACGGCCGTGAGCTCTACCTGCGAGCTGGTTTTCAATACCATTGAAGCCCTTGACGGTCTCGGCAAACTGGACGCGGCAACCGCCAGCTGCCTGTATACGGGCATTATGACCGACACCGGCAGCTTTAAGTTTGCCTCCACCAGCCCCCGAACCCTGCGCGTGGCCGCCCGGCTCATGGAGCTCGGGGCCGACCATGCCGAGATACACCGGCAGGTATACGACACCAACCGGCCTCAGCGCCTGCAGCTGTTGGGCCGCGCCCTGGGCAACCTGCGCATTATGCCGGCCCTGCGCACGGCGTACATCACCCTTTCTCAGGACGAGCTGGACGCCTGCGATTTCCAGAAAGGCGATACGGAAGGCTTTGTGAACTACGGCCTGTCGCTCGACGGGGTGGTACTGGCGGCCATCTTTATCGAGAACCGTGCCGAAGGGATCGTGAAAATCTCCCTGCGGTCGCAGGGCACATTTGATGTAAATGCCATGGCCCGCACCCATTTCGCAGGAGGGGGGCACCGCAATGCCGCAGGGGGCCGCAGTACAGAGAGCCTGGAGGATACCGCCAGACGCTTTGAGGGCGTGCTTCCGGCGTACCAAAACCAACTGCTTACCGCATGAACAGGGTATTGACCATCCTGGGTATTTTGGCCCTGGCCATAAGCTGTGGGGAACCCGAGGCCCGCTGGCCGGTGGAAGCCAAAAGCGGCTCCTTCCTGAAGCTCTCGGCAGAGCGCAACCGTCGGCTGCTCGAGCAGGAAGAGGCCCTGATGGCCCAGCTGATGGCCCGCGACAGTGCCCATACCTACCAGGAAAGTGCCAGCGGCACCCATTTTTACTACGAGGTGAAATCAGAGACACCGGGTTACAAACCGCAGCCCGACGACCTGGTTACCCTGCGGTACAACCTCACCACCTGGAACGACGAGCCCCTTTACCGGGAGGAAGAAATCGGGACCCTGCGCTACAAGGTCGACAAGCAGGAATTGTTCCCCGGCTTGCGCAACAGCGTAAAACTGTTGCAGGAAGGTGAAACCGCCGTATTTTTGTTTCCCTCATCCCTGGGGTACGGCTATCACGGCGACAACGACCGCATTGGCCCGAACCTGCCGTTGAAGAGCCGTATCACCCTTTTGAAAATTGAAAAAAACACAGAATCCTTACCCTCCAATCCTTGACAAAAATGAAAAATACCATTGCATTACTACTTTTGGCAATCGGATCGCTAACCGGATGCAAGTCGAACCACCTGGGCGACCTGGGCGATGGGCTGTATGCCTCCATGAAAACCAGTAAGGGCGACATCGTGTTGCGGCTCGAATACGATAAAACCCCGGTAACGGTGGCCAACTTCGTAACCCTGGCCGAAGGGACCAACCCCTTCGTAAGCGAAAACTACAAAGGCAAGCACTACTACGACGGGATTACCTTTCACCGGGTGATCAAAGATTTTATGATACAGGGGGGCGACCCCACCGCCACAGGTTCAGGCACACCCGGGTACCGGTTTGCCGATGAGTTTGTGGATTCGCTGAAACACACCGGAAAAGGCATCTTGTCGATGGCCAACGGGGGGCCCAAAACCAACGGGAGCCAGTTCTTCATAACCCACGACGCAACTCCCTGGCTCGACGGGCGGCATACCGTGTTCGGCGAGGTGGTAAGCGGTTTGAATGTGGTAGACTCCATCGCCGGGGTTCCGGTTTCCGAAAACGGAAACAAGCCCCTGGAAGACGTGGTGATGGAAAAAGTGGAGATCATCCGCAAAGGAAAGGCCGCAAAAGACTTTGATGCGGTACAGGTATTGACCGACTATTTCGACAGGGAAGCAGCTGCAGAAGCGGCCTGGCAGGAAAAACTCCGCCAATTCGTGTCGGAAACAGCCGAGCAGAAAAAAGCGGCGATAACCCTGCCCACCGGCCTGGCGTACCAGGTGTTGCAAGACGGGACAGGTGCAAAGCCCAATATCGGCGACATGGTTTGGGTAGAATATGCGGGCTGGATCGATGACGGCACCCTGATTGATACAAGCCTCGAAGAAGTGGCGAAAACATTTGGAAAATACGAGGAGTTGTTGCAGATGCACGGCGGGCGGTTTGGCCCGGCGGCCATGGCTTACAGCCCCGACTCCCAGTTGATCGCCGGGTTCCGGGAAGCCCTGCTGGGCATGAAGGTGGGCGATAAGTGGCGTGTTTTCATTCCATCGCACCTGGGCTACGGCGAGCAGGGACGGGGTCCCATCCCTCCCAATGCCTCCCTGGTCTTCGACCTGGAAATCACCGGCATCCAGCTGGAAGCCCAAAATTAATGCGGATCCGGCGGCCTTGTGCCGCCGGTTCTATTTTAGGGGAGGGGTGTTCGCCAGAATGTCCCTGAGGAATTCCCAGAATTTTTGTGTGGATGCGATCGAGGCCCGCTCGTCAGGGGAGTGGGCACCCAATATGGTAGGTCCGAAGCTGATCATATCCATATCTGGGTAATGGGCACCTAGTATGCCGCATTCCAGCCCCCCATGGCTGGCCATTACCCGCGGTTCTGCACCGAACAGGGCCCGGTACCTGGCCTGCAAAAGGCCCAGGGCTGCCGAGGAGGGGTTCGGCTGCCAGCCCGGGTACTCGCCGCTGGTTGCGGTCTGATATCCAGCCAGGGACAGGGTAGCTTCGAGGGTACGCACCAGGTCGGCCTTGCGGCTGTCGCTTGAAGAGCGGGTGAGGCAGCCGATCTGCACGAGGCCTTCCCCTACCCGGAACAGGGCCAGGTTATTCGAGGTTTCGGTTTGGCCGGGAAAGGCATGGCTCATATAGGAAACCCCGCTGGGCAGGGCGCACAGGGTGCGCAATAAAGTGAGTTGCCCGGCCTCGGGCATGGCTGCCGCAGGACATTCGGCCCCTTCCAGGGATATTTGCAGGTTGGGCTCCACCGCCCTGAACTCGTTGCCTATCGCCTGCCGTTCCCTCTCAAATACCTCCTGAAAGGCATTGCGTGTTGCCGGGTCAAGGGCGAGCAGGCCTGAAGCTTCCCTGGGGATGGCGTTGCGCAGGTTGCCCCCTGAAGCCGATCCTACCCGAAATCGGGCCGCTCCCGAACAGGCGTAAAGCAAGCGGGCCAGGAGCTTATTGGCGTTGGCCAGGCCCTTGTGGATGTCCATGCCACTGTGCCCGCCCTGCAACCCGCTCACCCTAACGCGCAGGCCTTCCCATCCGGCCGGTATGGCCTCGGGCCGGTAACTGCCGGTGCCGGTTACGTCTACCCCCCCGGCGCAGCCGACGTCAATTTCGTCGTCTTCCTCAGTGTCGAGGTTCAGCAACAGGCGGCCGCGAAGCCACTGCGGCGAGAGGGCCTTGGCCCCGCTCATCCCCGTTTCTTCGTCTACGGTAAAAAGGGCTTCCAGGGGCGGGTGCGCCAGGTCGGTTGCCTCCAGGACGGCCATGATTGCAGCTACCCCCAGGCCATTGTCGGCCCCCAGGGTGGTACCCCGGGCACGCACCCAATCGCCGTCCACAAACATCTTGATGCCCTCGGTCTCAAAATCGAAGTCGGTGGCCTCGTTTTTCTGGTGAACCATGTCGAGATGCCCTTGCAATACAACAGCCATGCGGTTTTCGTACCCACGACTGGCCGGTTTACGGATCAACACGTTGCCGATAGCATCGCGTTGGGTCTCCAGCCCCAGCTGTTGGCCGAAAGCCACCATAAATTCGGTTATTCTTTCTTCTTTCTTCGACGGACGGGGCACGGCGTTGAGGGCTGCAAAGTGCTTCCAGATGGACACAGGTTGCAGGCGGGCGACGGTTTCAGACATGCGTTCAGCTTTTAAAGGCTAAAATACGGATTGGCCGGCAACCCTCCTGCCAAAATGGTTACTTTTGGGGTAATGCGCTCCCGGATCAAATTATACCTGGCCCTGTCCCTGCCTTTGCAGTGGTTGCTGATCAGCTGGGCGGCGGCGAACCCGGCATGGGTGGAACAGTGGTACAGCCGGGGGGCCTATCCCTATATTTCGGGTTTTTTCAGAAGCCTCTACGGCTGGGTGCCTTTTTCAGTAGGCGACCTGCTCTATTTCGCCCTTGGGTTATTGGCCCTGGGGTACCTGGCCCGTTACGGCTACAGGGTCAGGACTCATTTCTGGGCCTTTGTTCGCGATGTCCTGGCCGCCCTGGCCGTCTTGCATGGCACCTTTTACCTGCTCTGGGGGCTGAACTACTTCCGGCAGCCCTTAAGTGCCCCCCTGGAGCTCGAAGAAGCCTATACCGAGCAGGAGCTCCTGGCCCTGACCGGCGAACTGGTCACTGAGGCCAACAGCCTCCAGGCCGCACTGGCAGGCGATACGATCAGCCCGGTGCAACCGCCTTATTCCAGGCTGGAAATCCTGGAAAAAACGAAAGCAGCTTACCACTACCTTTCAGAACGGCACTCTTTGTTTCGCTACGAGCGGCCGAGCCTGAAACCCTCCCTGTTCAGCGGCCTGCTGTCGTATATGGGCTATGGCGGGTACCTCAATCCGTTTACGGGCGAGGCCCAGGTGAATGCCAAACTGCCCCTGTTCCGGTATCCGGCTGTATGCGGGCATGAGGTCGGGCACCAGCTGGGATATTCGGCCGAGAACGAAACCAATTTTATCGGCTACCTGGCAACCCAGGAGCACCCCGATCCCTATTTCCGGTACTCGGCAGCCACCTTCGCTTTAAGCTATTGCCTGGCCGAGGTAAACCGGCGCGACTCCCTGGCCCGGAAACAACTCACCCGACAGCTGCACCCGGGGGTAATGGCCAATTACGCAGAGGTGCAGGCGTTCTGGGAGCAGTATCAGAACCCGATGGAACCCGTGTTCAAGGCCCTCTTCAACCAGTACCTGGAAGTAAACCGCCAGAAAGACGGCATTGCGAGCTACAACCGGATCGTTTCCCTATTGGTGGCCTATCGCCGTGAAGCAAGGGCAGCCACCTTGCCCGGGATGCCGGAAAAGCCATAAAAAAATGTTAAAGTAAAGCAGCTGTTCAGGCCGCCCTGCCGATTGTCCTATTTTTAGGCGGCTAACCCAAAACTGACAACCCATATGAAATGGAAATTCGCTCTCCCGGCCCTCCTGGGGTTGGGAATGATTGCCCAAGCCCAGGAATACTATCCGAAAAACGACGGGGTAAAGGCGACTAACGACAATTACACGGCCCTAACACATGCCCGCATTTTTGTGAGCCCGGGGCAGGAAGTGGAAAACGGGACCCTGCTGATCCGCAACGGCGTGGTGATACAGGCCGGCACCACGGTGCGCATCCCCGAAAACACCGTGGTGATAGACCTGCAGGGCAAGTATGTCTATCCCTCCTTTATCGATGTATTTTCCGAATTCGGGATTAAAAAACCGGAACGGGCAAGCGGGGCGGGGCGCACCTCCCAATACGACCCAAGCCGGGAAGGCTTTTACTGGAATGACCACATAAGGCCTGAGCAGGAAGCCGTGGCATCGTACGCCTACGACGCCAGGGCAGCCCAGGAGCTAAGAAAGGCCGGCTTCGGAGCCGTGAACAGCCACCTGGCCGACGGGATTGCCCGGGGCACCGGGGTGCTGTTGGCCCTGAATCCGGAAGGGAATGAGGCCCAGCGGGTGCTCGACAATGCCTCGGGCCAGTATTTCTCCTTCGAGAAAAGCGCTGCTTCGCGACAGTCCTATCCTTCATCCCTGATGGGGGCCATGGCGCTTTTGCGTCAGATGTACCACGACGCTGCCTGGTATGCCGGTGGGAATATGCCGACCACAGACCGCTCGCTCGAAGCGCTGAACCGCAACAAGGGGAAAGTTCAGTTTTTTGCCGCCGGCGACAAAGACAATGTGCTCAGGGCCGATGGCATCGGCGACGCCAACGGCATCCAATACGTTATCCTGGCCGGGGGCCAGGAATACGAAAATATCGACCAGATCAAGGCTACCGGGGCTTCCCTGGTGGTGCCCCTCAATTTCCCGGAGGCCTATGACGTTTCCAACCCGTACGAGGCTGCCCTGATCTCACTGGAAGACATGAAGCACTGGAACCAGGCCCCTACCAACCCGAAGGTGGTGGCCGGGAGCGGTATCCCCTTCGCCTTTACGCTGCAGGGGCTCAAATCGCCTTCAGACCTGCACAAGGCCGTGCGCAAAGCCATGCGCTATGGCTTAAGCGAAAGCCAGGCCCTGGAAGCGCTGACCACTGCGCCGGCGCGCCTGCTCGGGAAAAGTGCCCAGCTGGGCACCCTCGAACCGGGCCGCCTGGCCAACTTCCTGATCACCTCCGGGCCGGTGTTTGACGAAAACACGACCCTGTACGAAAACTGGGTGAAAGGGCAGCGCGAGGTACTGGAAGACATGGGCCGCAAAGACATACGCGGCAATTACAGCCTCAGTGCGGCCGGTAAAACCTTTACCCTGGAAATTGGCGGCAAGGCTGCAGCACCCTCCCTCAAAGTAAAGCGCGACACCACCGAACTGACCTCCAAGCTCAACTACTCGGGCGATTGGGCCGATCTGAGCTTTACCGACGGAGATGACCGTTACCGCATGGCGGCCCGTGTGCGGGAGAGCGGCGACGCCCTGCAGGGATCCGGAGTGCTACCCAACGGAGCCGAGACCCGCCTGACAGCGCGCAAAACAGGGCCTTTTGAAGAAAAAGAAAAGAAGGAAGGCGACAAAGAGGAAACCCCTCCAGTTGTGGTGCCGATGACCTACCCCAACGTAGGCTACGGCTATACCGAACAGCCGAGCCAGGAAGATATCCTCTTCCGCAATGCCACCGTATGGACCAGCGAGGATGCCGGCGTGCTCGAGGGCACAGATGTACTGGTGCGGAAAGGGAAGATCGCGCGCATCGGCAAAGACCTGAGCCCTGGCAGCGCCCGGGTGATAGATGCCACCGGCAGGCACCTGACGGCCGGTATCATAGACGAGCACAGCCACATTGCAGCCGTTGCCATCAATGAAGGAGGGCAGAATGCTTCGGCCGAGGTGCGCATGGCTGACGTGTTCAACCCCGAAGATATCGATATTTACCGCGACCTGGCCGGGGGGGTAACCACGGTGCAACTGCTGCACGGCTCGGCCAACCCAATAGGCGGGCAGTCGGCCATCTTCAAGCTGAAATGGGGCCGTCCGGGGTCAGAAATGCTCTACACCGACATGCCCAAATTCATCAAATTCGCCCTGGGCGAAAACGTGAAGCAGGCCAACTGGTCGAGCGTTGACCGCTTCCCCCAGACCCGGATGGGGGTGGAACAGGTATACATGAATTACTTCCAGCGCGCCAGGGAGTACCAGGCCCTGAAAGATTCGGGCAAGCCTTATCGGCACGACGAGGAAATGGAAACCCTGGCCGAGATTTTGCGCGGGGAACGCTTCATAACCTGCCACTCCTATGTAGAGACCGAAATACTCATGATGATGCGGGTAGCCGAACACTTCGGTTTCCGCATCAATACCTTTACCCACATCCTGGAAGGCTATAAGGTAGCCGACGAAATGGCCGCCCACGGGGTGGGAGGCTCCACTTTCAGCGACTGGTGGGCTTATAAGTTTGAAGTGAACGACGCCATTCCCTATAATGCCGCCATCATGCACAACCAGGGCGTTACGGTAGCCATCAACAGCGACGATGCCGAAATGTCGCGGCGCCTCAATCAGGAGGCAGCCAAGGCTGTAAAATATGGGGATATCAGCGAAGAGGAGGCCTGGAAGATGGTTACCATCAACCCGGCCAAACTGTTGCATCTCGACCATCGTGTGGGCAGCATTAAAGAGGGCAAGGACGCCGACCTGGTCTTGTGGTCGGGCCACCCGCTTTCGGTGTATTCCAAGGCCGAAAAAACCTACGTAGAAGGGGTACCCTACTTCGACCTGGAGCAGGACGCCGCCCTGCGCGGGCAAATCGACCAGCAGCGAAACACCCTGATCAACCTGATGCTGCAAGACAAAGACGGCGGCTCCAAGCGCACCCCCCGCGGGCGCAGCCAGGAGCGTTTCCACTGCGACAGCATGTAATCCCTAATTCACAAAATGAGCAAGCAAATGAAATCTTCATCTATAAAACTCCTCGGATTCCTGCTGTTGACCGGAAGCCTGTTGCAGGCACAGCAAACCCCGGCCCCGAAGCAGTCCGAACCCATTAGCATCACCGGAGCCACCCTCCACCTTGGTGACGGAACCGTTGTCGAAAACGGGACAGTGGTCTTTGAAAACGGCACCATTACCGCCCTTGGCCAGGGGATTGCCACCCGTGGCCGGGTGATCGATGCCGCGGGCAAGCATGTGTACCCGGGCCTGATCGCTCCTTCGCGCCCATTGGGGCTGGTAGAGATCGATGCCGTGCGCCAGAGCAACGACGACGATGAAATTGGCAGCCTGATTCCCCATGTGCGCAGCCTGATTGCCTACAACGCCGAGTCGAAGGTTGTGGAAAGCATGCGGCCCAACGGGGTACTGCTGGGACAGGCCACTCCTCAGGGCGGCACCATCTCGGGGACCTCTTCCATTGTGCAATTCGACGCCTGGAACTGGGAAGACGCCGCCGTCAGAACCGACGACGGCATCCACCTGCACTGGCCAAGCGCCTTCCGCCGCGGGCGCTGGTGGATGGGCGAAGCTGCCGGCATGCAGCCCAACAAGGACTACTCCAAAGAAGTCCAGGAAATCCTGGATTTTGTAACCAACGCCCGGGCTTACGGGCAGGGGGCCAATGCCCCGGTAAACCCGGCTTTTGCAGCCATGCAGGGGGTGTTCAGCGGCAGTCAGCGCCTTTATGTGTACGCCGACGGCCAAAGGGAAATCGAAGACGCCGTGGCCAGCCTTAAGGGGGCCGGTATGCCCAAACTCGTGCTGGTAGGCGGCTATCAGGCCTACAAGCTAACCGACCTGCTCAGGCAGCACGATGTGCCGGTTTTGGTGAACGGTCCCCACAGCCTTCCTGAACGGGACGACGACGACTACGACCTGCCCTACAAGCTCCCGAAACTCCTGACTGACGCGGGCCTGCTGGTGGGCATCCAAAACCTCGACATGGCCAACTTCCAGTCGCGCAATATGGCCTTCTATGCCGGACAGGTTGCCGGGATGGGTCTCGACCGCGAAAAGGCCCTGGAGCTGGTATCGGGCAATACCGCCAAAATTTTGGGCATAGACGACCGGTACGGCACCCTGGCCGAGGGCAAGAGCGCCACGCTGTTTATCTCAGAGGGCGACGCCCTCGATATGCGCACCAACCGGCTTACCCATGCCTTCATTGACGGGCGCGAGCTTTCGCTGGAAACGCACCAGACCGAGCTCTGGAAAAGGTATACCGGCAAATTCGCCGGCGAGTAAGCGATTTAACCCCTATCTTTGAAACGGAACAGGCCTGACCTGTTCCGTTTTTTTGCTTTTCCATGCCGGTTTCGAAACACATCAGCAGCACCCAAAACCCGGAAATCCGCCAATTGCAGCACTGGAGCCAGAAGGCACGCGACCGCCGCAAGTCGGGCTTTTTCGTGCTGGAAGGCCTGCGCGAACTGCGCCTGGCCCTGGAGGGCGGCTACCGGCCCGAGACGCTTTATTTCTGCCCGGAAATTGTACAGGAAGATACGCTGGGCCAATTACCCGGCGCCATCGGGGTCCAGTTGATAAGCCTGAGCCCCGAAGTGTACAGCCACCTGGCCTACCGGGGGAAGACCGAAGGGGTCATAGCCCTGATGCACGCACGCCCCCATGGCCTGGAAGACTTAGTGCTAAACCGGGAAAACCCGCTTATACTGGTGGCCGAGGCACCCGAAAAACCGGGCAATATCGGCGCCCTGCTCCGTACCGCCGACGCAGCCGGACTTGATGCCGTGATTGTGGCCGACCCCAACGGCGACCTGTATAACCCCAACGTGATCCGTTCGAGCGTGGGTTGCCTTTTCACCGTTCAGGTGGCCGTGGCCTCCAGTGCCGAAGCCATCGCCTGGTTAAGTGCAAAAGGGATACGCATTTTCGCTGCCAGCCTGGAAGGAGCTGTGCGCTATGATACCCCGAGTTATTTAGCCGGCACAGCCATAGCCGTAGGCACCGAAGCCACGGGCCTGACCCAGGCCTGGACCCGGGCTGCCGAGGCTGCCGTCAAAATCCCCATGCGGGGGGCCATAGATTCCATGAATGTCTCGGTCGCGGCCGCCATCCTTCTTTTTGAAGCATGCCGCCAGCGGGGGTTCGGGCCGTAAGCCCATAGTTCCAGGGTGCAGATCGCCGTTCGTCGGAATTCTTGGGGCCAACCCGAAAAAATGGCTATTTTGACAACTTGTACATACCTGACCTATGAGTTCCGACATCCTTTTTTATTGCATCCTGGGGATATTGATTTTGCAGTTCGCAGTGGAAACCCTGCTGGATTACCTGAACGCCCGCAGATTCGGTGCGCCCCTGCCCGAGGAAGTTTCCCAGTTATACGACACCGAGGCGTATACGAAATCTCAGGCGTACAAAAAGGCGAACTACCGCTTCGGCCTCTGGTCTTCCTCCTTTTCCCTGGTCCTGACCCTGGCCTTTCTGATTTTCGGGGGTTTTGACTGGGCAGATCAGCTGGCAGGGAGCGTGAGCCTCCACCCGCTGCTCAGGGCCCTGGTTTTTTTCGGCATCCTCTTTTTGGGCAGCGAACTGCTGGGCATGCCATTCAGCTACTACCATACTTTTGTGATTGAAGAACGTTTCGGCTTCAACAAAACCACCCCCGCCCTGTTTCTGGCCGACAAACTGAAAGGATGGGTATTGGCAGCCCTGCTGGGCGGAGGCCTGCTCACGGCCATTATGAGCTTTTATGAATGGGCCGGAGCCGGCTTCTGGGTCTACGCCTGGGGGTTGATCGCCCTTGTTACCGTCTTTATAAACTTGTTTTACAGCCGGATAATCGTACCGCTGTTCAACCGGCAGGAACCCCTTGAGGAAGGACCGTTGCGCGAACGTATCCAGGATTACGCCCGCAAGGTGGGCTTCGAGCTGCGGCAGATCTTCGTGATCGACGGTTCCAAGCGATCTACCAAGGCAAATGCTTATTTTTCAGGGTTTGGCAACCAGCGAAGGGTGACCTTGTACGATACGCTGCTCAAAGACCTTGACGAACAGGAAGTCGTGGCGGTATTGGCCCACGAAGTAGGGCATTACAAACGAAACCACATCCTGATCAATCTGACAGCCTCTGTGGCCCTCACAGGCCTTACGCTGTATGTATTGTCCCTTTTTGTGAACAATCCTGAATTATCGCTGGCCCTGGGGGTCGGGCAACCCAGTTTCCACGCCGCCCTGTTGAGCTTCGCCCTGCTGTACAGCCCCATTTCGGAACTGACCGGGCTGGTGATGAACTTCTTCTCGCGCCGGTTTGAATTCCAGGCCGACAACTACGCACGCGATACCTTTGCTGCCGACCCGCTGATCAGCTCGCTCAAAAAACTTTCGCGGAACCACCTGAGCAACCTCACACCCCATCCGGCCTATGTGTTCGTGCACTATTCCCACCCGCCCCTTACACAGCGGATCCGCAACCTGAGGTCGACCTGAAGGGGCAGATCAGGTAGCCGATGCGCAGGCCATGGCCCGCGGCAGGAAATTTTTTAAGAGGAGGGGGATTAGCCCCCCTCCCCCACTAGCAAGATACCCCTCCGCCCTGCAACTCCCAAGCAGAGATGTCGGCCTGTGAAAACCTGTCTGTGGCAGAATATGACCCGCCTGTATAGCGATTCCCCGAAAGCCAATTTCATTATTTTTCGCCCAAAGCAGCTGGCCAAGGCCTTCATGCGAAGTTTTCACTACATTTAGACTGCCCTTTTTCCTTATCAGTCTTTTGACTAGACCTGTTCCATGCAGAAATTTCAACGAATGAAAGCTACTTCCTATTTCCTGTTAGCCGGGGCATTGCTGAGCCTGGCCTCCTGCCGCACAGAACCCGGAAAAGAGGCGGGTGCCCAACCGGTCGCCAAGGCCCACCCGGTCTCGTCTTCTTACCAACCTGCCCGTTTTGAAAGCGACGACCGGGCTGAAAAGATCCGTGGCCTGGCCCCTGAATTTCAGCGGCTCATCGAAGAGCACGCCCAGAGCAGGCACATCCCTGGCATTGCATACGGGGTGGTGGTAGACGGGGAGCTGGTCTTTTCAGGTGCCACCGGGCTGCTCGACCTGGAAACCGAAATCCCGGCCGCTACTTCGTCCGGCTTTCGAATTGCCTCGATGAGCAAAAGTTTTACCGCCATGGCTATCCTGAAACTGCGGGACGAAGGCAGGCTCACGCTTTCAGACCCGGCCGAAAAATACGTGCCCGAAATGGCCGGATTGGAATACCTGACCAGCGATTCCCCTGTAATTACAATCGAAAACCTGCTGACCATGACAGCCGGCTTCCCGGAAGACAACCCCTGGGGCGACCGACAGCTCGACGAGCCCGACTCGATGTTAACCGGGCTTATGACCTCGGGCGTGGCATTCAGCAACCCGGCCTCTTTTGAGTTCGAATACAGCAACACGGGCTTCGCCCTGTTGGGGCATATTATTTCGGTGGTATCTGGCCGGCCCTATCAGCAGTATATCACAGAGAACATTTTGAAGCCGCTCGACATGGCGCATACCTATTGGGAATACGACAGCGTGCCGCCCGGGCAACTGGCGCACGGCTACCGGTGGGAAGACGAGCAGTGGAAGCCCGAGCCCATGCTCCACGACGGGTCATTCGGGGCCATGGGAGGCCTTATTACCACCATAGAAGACTTCAGTAAGTACGTGAGCCTGCACCTCTCGGCCTGGCCTCCCCGCAGCGCGGCAGACAACGGCCCCGTGAAGCGCAGCAGCCTGCGCGAGATGCAGGCCCCCAGATTCCCACGCCTCTATGCCGGGGCCCGCGACTGGAAGGGCGAACCCTGTGCCGTAATCAGCGGTTACGGGTACGGCCTGGGCAGTACCACCTTTTGCAACGGGGTGCGCCTGGTCTCCCACGGGGGTGCCCTGCCCGGGTTTGGCAGCAATTATGTCTTTTTTCCCGAGTACGGGGTGGGCCTGATGGCCTTTGGCAACCTCACCTATACCGCGCCCTGGCCCCTGCAGGAGTTTGAAAAACTGCTCTTTGAAAACCTGGCCCTGCAACCCCGAAGCCTGCCGGTTTCGGACATCCTGGGCGAACGGACCCAACAGGTAGCCCAATGGGTGCGCACCGGCGATACCGGGCTGGAAAACGCGCTGATGGCTGAAAACTTTTTTATGGACCACGATCGGGAGCACCGCCGGGCCGACATCGACGCGGTCCTGAAACAGGCCGGCACCATTCAGTCGGTGGAAGCCCTGAAACCGGAAAACCAGTTAAGGGGGACCTTTACGATGAAGGCAGCCAACGGCCAGGTTACGGTCTTTTTTACCCTTACCCCAGAGCGGGAGGCAAAGCTGCAGGAACTGGAGGTAAGCTTCCAGCCGCACCCCGGCGGGCAGGAGTAAAACCCGGCCACACGACCGGCAGAAATACCGTGTTGCAGATCCGGAATTTTGTCAGATATTCGGCCCGTACTCCTGCGTGTAATCTGCCCGCCCATGAACTTCAGTTTGCGCCTCCAGCCCGCCCTGTTTAAAAACCTGACGGTCCAGATCTTTGTTGCCATGCTCCTCGGGGCTGCCCTGGGCATCTACGTGCACCAGCAATACCCCGCAGAAAGCGCAACCTCCTTTAGCGACCTTATCAAAATTCTGGCGACGGTTTTCATTCGCCTGGTGCAGATGCTGATCGCCCCCCTGGTTTTCACCACCCTGGTGGTGGGCATTGCCAAGCTGGGCGATGTAAAGTCGGTGGGGCGCGTGGGGGGGAAGGCGCTGCTCTGGTTCTTCTCAGCTTCTTTCATTTCCCTGCTCATCGGCCTGTTTTTGGTCAATACCACCCAACCCGGGGTGGGCCTGAACCTGGAGGGGGTAGACCTGTCGGCGGCTTCGTCTGTGACTGAAAAGACCGAACATTTTTCGGCCCAGAATTTCATCACGCACATTTTCCCGAAAAGCATCGTAGAGGCCATGGCCACCAATGAAATCTTGCAGATTGTGGTGTTTTCGATTTTCTTCGGCCTGGCCGCCGCCTCTATTGGCGACTACACCAAACCGGTGGTTACAGCCCTGGAGAAGGTTTCCCACATTATCCTCAAAATGGTAAACTACGTGATGATGACGGCCCCCCTGGGGGTGTTCGGGGCCATTGCAGGGGTTTTTGCCATTCGCGATATCCAGGATCTGCTCTTCACCTATACCAAATATTTCGGGGCCTTTATGCTCGGTATTTCAGCCCTCTGGGCAGTGCTGATGCTGATCGGGTACCTTTTCCTGAAACGGCACATGACCGCCCTGCTCCGGCGCCTGGTAAGCCCGCTGGCCATCGCCTTCGGCACCACCAGCAGCGAAGCGGTATTCCCGAAGCTCACCGAAGAACTCGAGCGGTTCGGGGTCAAAAACCGCATTGTCTCCTTCATGCTCCCCCTTGGGTACTCTTTCAACCTAGACGGCAGCATGATGTACATGACTTTTGCCAGCATTTTTATCGCCCAGGCCTATGGGGTGCACCTCGACCTGGGCACCCAGCTCACCATGCTGCTCGTGCTGATGCTCACCAGCAAGGGCATTGCAGGGGTGCCCCGGGCCAGTCTGGTGGTGGTGGCCGCCACCTGCGGCATGTTCGACATCCCGGTCGAGGGCATTGCCCTGATTTTGCCCATCGACCATTTCTGCGACATGTTCCGCAGTGCCACCAACGTACTGGGGAATGCCATAGCCACCTCAGTAGTGGGCAAGTGGGAGAAGGCACTGGACACCTGACCGCACCTGCCGGCAGGGAATTTTCTGTACCTTTAGGGGGGGCGAAACCCCGCCTGAGCCAATGACAAACTCATCTTTGCCTTCCTTATCACTCGGTTTCCTCGACCATGTGGCCATTCGCGTGGCCAACCTGGAACGCTCGGCGGCCTGGTATGAAGAAGTACTTGGCCTGCAGCGTTACCAGCTGCCGGAGTGGGGGCCTTATCCCATCTTTATGCTGGCCGGAAAATCTGGGATAGCCCTGTTCCCGGCAAATTTAGACGACCCTGCGCCAGACCCGGCCTCCCGGAACATAAAAATTGACCACTTTGCCTTCCAGGTAACCCGGGATAATTTTGACCGGGCCCTGCTGCGCTACAAGGCCCTGGGGATGGCATATGAAGTAAAGGACCACCATTACTTCCATTCGGTCTACACCCCTGACCCAGACGGGCATACCGTGGAACTGACCACACTGATGGTCCCGGAAGGGGCATTCTACGTAAAATCGGGCTGAACCCCGGCAACCCCCCTGCCCCGAAGAATGCCTGCCTGAGAACAGCAAAAATCCTTAATATGAACAAAATCAAATCAACAGGCCTTGTAGTATCGCTCCTCTTTTTCGTTGGCCTTGCCTCCTGCAGGCGCGAAATGCAGCAGGAAGGGTACGTGGCGGTGGAGGGCGGAAACATCTGGTATACCACCGTTGGAAAGGGAGGCGGCACGCCCTTGCTGATCCTTCATGGTGGCCCAGGGGGCCGGAGCTGCGGCATGATTCCCGGATTTTCGCGCTTGTCGGCAGAACGGCCCGTCATTTTTTACGACCAGCTCGGGTCGGGCAACTCCGACAGGCCCAATGATACAACCCTCTGGACAACCGGGCGCTTTGTAAATGAAATCGATGCCCTCAGAAAGGCACTCGACCTGGAGGAGCTGCACATTTTAGGGCATTCCTGTGGCAGCACGTTCTTAATCGAATACCTGGTCACCAAAAAGCCAAAAGGGGTCCGGTCTGTTATTTTTTCCAGTCCGATGATCAGCACGCCCGACTGGATCGCCGATGCCAGGAAGTTGCTTGCCGAGTTGCCGGCCCATGTTCGCGACACCCTCTACAAGTATGAAGCCCTGAAGGAATATACGGCTCCCGCCTATCAGGCTGCCACCGATTCCTTTTATGCGCGTCACCTGGTTCGCAGGGAATGGCCCTATAAATCGCCGGCATGTGCGAATTATGGCCCTTCGAATGATTCCATCTACAACTACATGTGGGGGCCAACCGAATTTACCGCCACGGGCACCTTGCTGGATTTCGACCGGACCGACAAGCTGCAAGAAATCGAAGCACCCATCCTCTTCATGGCAGGTGAGTACGACGAGGCCAGGCCCGAAACCATGTATCGCTACCAGAACATGGCCAAAAATGCCACGGTGGAGATCATTGAAAATGCAGCGCATTCCACCATGGTCGACCAGCCTGAGAAGGTTGCTGAAGTCATCAATCGATTCCTGAAACAGGTAGAATCGCATTAAGCGGCCCGTCCTGTAAAAAGCCAACAATCATCCTGCGGTTTATGGAGCGCTTTCCTCACTTTAGAATTATACGCCAATGCCTGGCCTTCCTGCCCGTGATACTGGCAGCTGGCAACGGATACGCCCAGGTCCCGGCTGGCCCGGTGGCAGGTATCGAGATCCGGGAAGTCATGATCCCCATGCCCGACGGCATAACCCTTGCAGCCGACCTCTACCTGCCGGCCGGGGCCAGCGATACCGACCGATTCCCGATCATCCTGGAGTACCTGCCCTACCGCAAGGATGAGGGCCGAAGCCACCGCTTCCCGTTTTATTCCTATTTCGTGCGACACGGCTATATCGTGGCGCGGACCGACATACGCGGCACGGGCCGAAGCCAGGGCAGGCTGGTAGACGGGGAATATTCGCAGCAGGAGCAGCTTGACGGGGTTCAGGTAATCGACTGGCTCTCGCGCCAGGCTTTTTCCACGGGCAAAGTGGCCGTGCTGGGCATCTCCTGGGGCGGTTTCAACGGCCTGCACCTGGCCATGCGCAGGCCTCCTGCCCTGAAGACCATAATCACGCTAATGTCTACCGACGACATTTATCAGGACGACGTGCATTTCATGGACGGCATCATGCACATAGATGCCTACGAAATTGGGCAGGACCTGGCCAATGCCCTGCCGGGCGCCCCTGATTTCAAAATCGATGAGGCGTATTTCCGGGACCGGTTCGACACCGAGCCCTGGCTGCTGAAATACAAGCGGCAGCAGACCGACGGCCCCTTCTGGGACCGGGCCTCCCTGAACACCGACTACAGCCGCATCGACATCCCCATGTTTGTGATTGGCGGCTGGTACGACGGGTACCGCGATTTCGTGCCCCGCATCCTGCAGCAGGCCGACGTACCCATAAAGGCCCTGCTCGGGCCCTGGAACCACACCTGGCCAAACCGGGCCAGCCCGGAGCCGGCCATCGAATGGCGCGAAATGGCCGTGCGCTGGCTCGACCACTGGCTCAAGGGGGTCGACACGGGCCTGATGGAGGAACCGGCCCTAACCTATTACCAACGCGACTGGCATGCCCCAGGAGGCGACCTGCCGGAAATCCCCGGCACCTGGAAGACCGCAGAATCCTGGCCCGAGGGCCGCGATACCCTACTCTACCTGCAGCCCGACCACGGGCTCGCTGCAAAGCCATCGGTCCTGAGCCATACCCTGAGCTACAGGCCCACCGTGGGCGTGGAGGCCAGCGGCTCGGTGATGTGGTGGGGCGACTGGGCCCCCGACCAGCGGGCTGCCGATGTATACAGCCTTACCTACGATACGCAGCCGCTTACCGGCAACCTGGAAATCGTTGGGTTTCCTACGGTAAACCTGCAGGCCTCGGCCTCAGCCCCGGCGGCCAATTATATCGTGCGCCTGTCGGATGTTGCGCCCGACGGCCGGGTTACCCAGGTTACCGGGGCAGGCTTTAACGCCACCCACCTGCACTCGGCAGAGCGGCCGCAACCCCTGATACCCAACAGCACGTATACCATCCCCATCGAATTGCACGCCACGTCCTGGACCTTCCGCAAAGGGCACCGCATCCGCCTCTCCGTAGGCAACGCCCAATGGCCGATGTTCTGGCCTTCGCCTTATGCCATGACTACGACAGTGCATTCCGGGGAAGCGACCCCCTCGTTCCTGAGGCTGCCTGTACCGACCGCACCTGCCCCCGGGGCACTGGCCAAACCGTTTCCGAGGCCCGCGGACGACCCGCAACTGCCCGGATACGAATCCCTGGAGTCAGAAACCCTGTCGGGCTTTGCCGAAATCAGGGAAATTACCCGCAACGAGCGCACCCAAACCACCACCGTGCTCGCCACGAATTCGGGCAGCGACCGCTTTCCCTGGGGCACAGTGCACTACACAGAAGCCATCACCCACCAGGTGGGCGACCACACCCCGGCCGAAGCGCGGGTACAAAGCACCTACACCACCACTGTGGAACTGCCGGGGCGCACCCTGAAATGGACCGGGATCCTCGAATTCTCGAGCGACCTTGGAAATTATTACTACCGCTACACCCGGAAGCTGGAAGAAAACGGCCGGCATGTGCGGGAGAAACAGTGGGAAGAAACCATTAAAAGAGAATAGGATCATGCAGGAATCCACGAAAAACACGGCTGTGGACGAGTACCTGGCCGTGGGTTGCGGCCGCTGCTCTTTGGGGGGAACCCCCCAATGCAAGGTGCACCCCTGGCACAAAACCCTGCAACAACTCCGCCGCATTTTGCTGGGTTGTGGCCTGACCGAGGAAGTGAAATGGCGCGTGCCCTGCTATACCTATCAGGGCCGCAACATACTGATGATGGCCGCTTTCAGGGACTACGCCGCTCTCAGCTTCTTCAAAGGAGCCCTTTTGGACGACCCGGAAGGCCTGTTGAAAGCCCCCGGAGAAAACTCCCAGGCCTTCCGGTATTTGCCCTTTACCGACGCTTCCCTTATACCGGCAAGGGAGGCAGTTATAAAAGCCTATGTCGCTGAAGCGATACTGCTGGAAAAGGCGGGGCGCAAGGTGAAATTCAAAAAGATCGAAAATCACCGGGTACCCGACGCACTCGAGGCCCTGCTCAAGGCCCGGCCTGATGTAAAGGAAGCTTTCGACGCCCTCACCCCCGGGCGAAGGCGCAGCCACATGCTCTATATCGCCGGGGCCAAGCAGGCCCAGACCCGGGAAAGACGGGCCGAACAGTGCGCCGAAAAAATAGTGCGCGGAAAGGGCTGGCTGGAACGGTGAACACGCCGGTGCCATATTGCCTTTCCGGGAAAAGGATTTTCATGCTGTCGCTATTGCTGTGCCTGAGCTGCGTAGCTAAAAAAGCCTCCCCCCCGGAAGGTTGGATCGATCCGGTTTCCGGTGTTGAATTCGTGTTTATCCCTAATGGGAGCTTCGATATGGGTGGTTCCGGAGCGGTTGCGGATTCCTTGATAGCCGCGCCTTTGCACCCGGTGGAACTGACGGCCGATTTCTGGATGGGCCGGACCGAAATTACCCGCAAACAGTGGGAACGGCTCATGGGCAGCGAAGAGCTGCACCCCGATAAACCAAACCCTTTCCGCAAGGATGACCCCGATTACCCGATGGTCAGCGTGTCTTACCAGGATATTGAACGGTACCTCGAGGTCCTGAACAACCGGGAAGGTGCCTGGCATTTCCGGTTGCCCACCGAGGCCGAATGGGAGTACGCCTGCCGGGCCGGGACCGGAACGGAATTTGCCTTTGGCGACAGGCTCACAGACTCCCTTGCCAATTACAGGGCCGACCTGCCCTCGCATTTATCACGCCCTGGCCGGGCGGTGGGGCACCCTGCACCGGTAGGGAGCTATCCACCCAACCCCTGGGGGCTTTACGACATGCACGGCAATGCCTGGGAATGGGTGAGCGACTGGTACGCTCCCTATACGGACCTTTCGGTCGACCCCAAAGGACCCGACCATGGCAATGAAAAGGTCTTGCGCGGGGGAAGCTGGTTTTTCGGGGCCGAAAACGCCAGGTCGGCCTCGCGCCGCACCCATGCACCCGGGCTGTGGGGGTTTTCAATCGGGTTTCGGGTGGTAGCCGAGCCCAGGTAACTACTTCCCTCCCTATCGAATTACCACTACAATTAGTCCGTCCAACCCGCCCGCACATGATCGCTTTTATCCGCAAATTCCGCAGGCAGTTGCTTTCCAGCAAGTCGTTTTCGAAATACCTGCTCAACGCCGTTGGCGAAATCGTCCTGGAGGTGATCGGCATCCTGATCGCCCTGGAAATCAATAACAACAACGACCTGGAGAAAGAGCGCGAAAAAGAGCTGCACTACCTGGAGAACATCAAATCAGACCTGAACTTCAACTTACAGGAGCTCGACCGGTATATTGGCATCCGCAACCAGTGCATCGGAAGTGCCCGAAGCCTTCAGCGATTTGGGCATGCCCATCTAAAACTGGCAGAAATTTTACCGGAACAACAACGCCTTTGAGGAACCGGTCAATTCGGGAATCCTGGCCATGATCTCGAACGACTCCATCAAAAGCCTGCTGCTCGATATCGATTCGCTGTACAAGAAGATGAAAAGCGAAGAAGACCATTACCGCTTCGACACCGAGGAACGGATCTACAAGCCGCTGTACAACACCATGGACCTTATCCCAATGATCCGCAATTTCGAGTACCGGGTCACCTACGGGGCGGTAGGCACCTTCAAACCCCTGCGGGCCGACTATTTCGACGGTTTTCTGACCGACGGCCGAATCAAGAACGGCTTTAGATGACCCTTCCCGAATTCGGCACCATGAACAGTCAAATGGAGGAAATGAAGCGGATGTCGCAGGAGCTCAGACAGCTTATCGACCGGGAAATGCTGCGGTAAAGACCGGCAGCAGTTCCAGGCCGACCAGGGGAAGAAACCGGATGCTACGATTCGTCTTCGGGGTCTTTGCCCCTGGTTTTAGGGAGGCGCCGGGCCTCTTTCAGGCTCTGGTAGATCATCCACTCCAGTTGGCCGTTCACGCTTCTGAATTCGTCCTCGGCCCATTTTTCGACCTGTTTGAACAGGTCGGGGCTGATGCGGAGCACAAATGATTTCCGGTTGCTCACAAATCAGCCATTGAGGGTACCGGCATTCACTACGGGAACGGCCTCCTTGTCGCTGCAGAGCACCACCATCAGGTTGCTGACCATCGCAGCCTTTTTGTCATCGTCGAACTCGATGATGTTGTCGCGCGACAACTGGTCCAGGGCATCTTCCACCATCCCCACAGCCCCTTCCACGATTTTCTTGCGGGCGGCCACTATGGCTACCGCCTGCTGCCTCTTGAGCATGGCGTTGGCGATTTCGGGCGCATAGGCCAGATAGCCGATACGGGCCTCTATAACGCGTATGCCGGCAATGGCAAGTCGCTCCATAATTTCCACCTCCAGGGCTTCGTTTACCTCGTCCATACCCGAGCGCAGGGTAAGTTCGGCCTGGGCGTCATCGAAGTTGTCGTAGGGGTACGAACCGGCCAGCTTGCGTACGGCCGCGTCGGTCTGTACCCGTACGAATTCCACATAGTTGTCGACCTCAAAAGCCGACTTAAAGGTATCCTGTACCTGCCAGACGAGGATAACATTGATCAGGATGGGGTTACCGATCTTGTCGTTCACCTTTACCCGTTCGCTGTCGAAGTTGCGCGCCCGCAACGAAAATTCGGATCGGGCATAAAAGGGATTGGCCCAGAAAAAGCCATTCACTTTCACGGTGCCCTTATAGGCCCCGAAAAGGACCAGTACCTTTGAACTGTTTGGATTTACGATAAAAAAGCCCCGCAGCACCAGCACAATAACCGGCAGCAGCAATAAAAAGAAAGGATTGTGGAAGCCCAGCAAGCCGAATAACATTACGGCGATAAAGAGGAACAACACCAACAGCATGGCGTACCCATTCCCAACACGGATTTCAAGTTCTTTGCTCATCATAGTATCATTTTGATATCACTATAATAGCATAAAAAAACATAACTACCAAATCAAAGACGAAAATTCTTTGGTTCAGCACAGGTACGGCTTATGAAACAGGAAGGGATTTCAAAAAAAAGCGGCCCGGAATCGGGCCGCTTGCTATGCAACGTTTTTTCCTGTTCTGGTGGATCAGTCCAGGTCGAACCGACCCAGGTTCATCACCTTGTCCCAGGCCTTTACAAAGTCGTTCACGAACTTCTGTTTCGCGTCGTCGCAGGCGTATACCTCGGCCAGGGCTCGCAGCTCCGAATTGGAACCGAAGATCAGGTCGAAGCGGGTCCCGGTCCATTTAACCTTTCCGGTCCTCCGGTCGCGGCCTTCGAACACCTCCTTATCGGTGTCGACGGGGTTCCATTCGGTACCCATGTCGAGCAGGTTCACAAAGAAGTCGTTGGTCAGTGTACCCGGCCTGCTTGTAAAGATGCCGTGCCTGGAACCGTTGTAATTGGCGTTCAGGGCCCGCATGCCGCCCACCAGCACCGTCATTTCAGGAGCGGTTAGGGTCAGCAGCTGAGCCTTGTCTACCAGCAGGTGCTCCGATTTTGCCGAAGTATGTGCCTTCAGGTAGTTCCGGAAGCCATCGGCAAACGGCTCCAGAGCCTCGAACGATTCGGCGTCGGTCATTTCGGCCGTGGCATCGGTACGGCCCGGGGTAAAGGGGACCGCAACCGCATGGCCGGCATCACTGGCTGCCTTTTCGATGGCGGCACAGCCGCCGAGCACAATCAGGTCGGCAAGGGACACTTGCTTACTCCCGCCTCTGGCGTTGAACTCCTGCTGGATTTTGGTCAGGGCATCGAGCACCTGGCCCAGTTGCACCGGGTTGTTGGCTTCCCAGCTTACCTGCGGCTCCAGGCGCACGCGGGCCCCGTTGGCCCCACCCCGGAAGTCAGATCCACGGAAGGTAGCGGCAGACGCCCAGGAAGCTCCCACCAGGGCAGCTACTGAGATGCCCGAGGCCAGGATGCTTTTCTTCAGGCTTTCAATGTCTTTCGCGTCAACCAGCGGATGGGTTGCGGCTGGTACCGGGTCTTGCCAGATCAGGTCCCCCTTGGGCACCTCTGTACCCAGGTAGCGGGCCTTGGGCCCCATGTCGCGGTGGGTGAGCTTGAACCAGGCTTTCTGGTAGGCTTCCTGGAACTCTTTCGGGTTTTCCAGGAAATGGCGCGAAATTTTATCGTACGACGGGTCCATGCGCAGCGAAAGGTCTGTGGTAAGCATGAAGGGGGCGTGCTTTTTCTTCGGGTCGTGGGCGTCGGGTACCGTACCTGCCCCTGCCCCGCCTTTGGGCTTCCACTGGTGGGCTCCTGCCGGGCTCTTGGTAAGTTCCCACTCGTATTTGTACAGGTTTTGCAGGAAGGAGTGGCTCCATTTAATTGGCGTATCGGTCCAGGCGCCTTCCAGGCCGCTGGTTATGGTATCGGCCCCCTTGCCTGAGCGGAGGTTGTTTTTCCAGCCAAGGCTCTGCATTTCGATGGGGGCCCCGGCCGGTTCGGGTTCGAGGTACTCGGAGTCTTTACCGGCCCCGTGGGTTTTGCCGAAGGTATGTCCTCCGGCGATGAGGGCCACCGTTTCGTAATCGTTCATGGCCATGCGGCCGAAGGTCTCGCGGATGTCGTGGGCCGCTGCAACCGGGTCTGGATTGCCATTGGGTCCTTCCGGGTTAACGTAGATAAGCCCCATGTGGGCGGCGCCCATCTGCCGTTCCAGTTCCCCTTTTTCATTGTAGCGCTCCTTGTTGCCCAGCCAGGTGGCTTCTGAACCCCAGTAAATGTCTTCTTCGGGCTGCCAGATGTCTTCGCGCCCGCCCCCGAAACCGTACATGGGCAGTCCCATGGACTCATGGGCCACGTTCCCGGCAAGGATAAGCAGGTCGGCCCAGGAGATTTTCTTGCCGTATTTCCGTTTGATCGGCCACAGCAGCATCCGCGCCTTATCGAGGTTGGCATTGTCGGGCCAGCTGTTCAGGGGCGCAAATCGTTGGTTGCCGGTACCCCCGCCGCCACGGCCGTCTGAAATGCGGTAAGTCCCTGCCGCGTGCCAGGCCATCCGGATAAAAAACGGCCCGTAGTGGCCGAAATCTGCCGGCCACCAATCCTGGCTGTCGGTCATGAGTTTTTTCAGGTCGTCCTTTACCGCCTTCAGGTCGAGCGATTTAAAGGCTTTGGCGTAGTCAAAATCCGGGTCCATCGGATTTACTTTCTCAGAATGCTGACGAAGGATGTTCAGATTCAGGGAGTTGGGCCACCAATCGCGATTGGTGGTTCCGCCTCCGGCAGCTTGTTTCAGTTCGCCGTTCAGAAACGGACATTCGGCCGGGTTCCCTTGCATGTTATTTCCCATTTTGTTCGGTAGATTTTATGTTGTTCGTTATAAAACTATGATAATCTTTTCTTATTGAAAATAATTTATCATCGATATAATTTATACAGATTCGACAAAAACTATTGCCTCCCTCCCCGGGAGAAAAGCAGCCTTTAATTTACGAAAGTTCCGGCTCTTAAAAAAGGAGTTCAACCCATAAATTAGCCCATCCGAGCCGCGAATCCGCCCACTTCTCACTATTTCGACGCGCCTGCCCTTCAGGTAATTGTTTTTTTAAGATATTTAGCGGGTGGCCCGGCCGGAGGCCAGGCCCTTAAACGAACCCTATGACCCTCCCCAAGGCATTCTGCGCAGCCTGCCTCTTGCTGCTTACGGCCCTCGCAGCGGCAGCCCAACAGCAACCGAATGTGGTCCTGATCTTTCCCGACAACATCGGCGTTGGCGAAGTGGCCTCCTTCGGGGGAGCGAGAGGCGTGCCAACGCCCCATATCGACCAGATCGGAGCCGAAGGCATCAGGCTGACCAACTTCAATGTGGAATACACCTGCGTACCCTCCCGGATCGCGCTGCTCACCGGACGGTATGCCACCCGAACCGGCGAGAATTATTTTGAGGGAGTAGCCCTGTGGGAACAGACCCTGGCTGAGCGGCTCAGGGCATTGGGGTACGCCACCGGCCTTTTCGGAAAATGGGATATTGGCGGGCCCGCTTGGGAGGGGGAACGGGCGCCCACAGACCAGGGATTCGACCGCTGGTACGGCATTCCCGGCACCAGCCATGTGGCCCAGTTTACCGAAATGCCCGGCTTTGATGCCGAAAGGAACCCGGTACCCTACGTCTGGGAAGGAATCCATGGGCAGCCGTCGCGAAAAGTGAAACCCTTCGACCTGGAAGCGCGCCGCACCCTCGACCGGGAAGCCGCCGAACACGCCATAGCCTTCATGCGCGAAAATGCCGAAAAAGGCACCCCCTTCTTTGTGTACTACCCCATGACGCAATTGCATTTGCCGGCCCTGCCCCACCCCGACAAGGCAGGCAGCACGGGCGCAGGCGATATGGGCGATGCCATGGCAGACGTCGACCACAACACGGGCCTGATCATGGCCGAACTGGAACGGCTCGGCATTGCCGCGCAGACACTGCTTATCTGGTGTACCGACAACGGGGCCGAAATGCGGCGGCCCTGGAGGGGTTCGCCCGGGCCCTGGAGGGGCTTTTACAATTCGGCCATGGAAGGGGGCGTTCGCACGCCTGCCGTCATACGCTGGCCGTCCCGCATAAAGCCGGGGCAGGTCTCCAATGACCCGCTGCACGAAACGGACCTTTTTACCACCATTGTGGCTGCTGCGGGCGGGGATGTTTCTCCCCCGTCTGACCGCATCATCGACGGGCAGAACCAGCTCCCCTTTCTCGAGGGCCACACGCCACACTCCATGCGGGAAAGCGCGCTGTTCATGAACCGGTTCGGCAAGATCATGGCCCTGAAATGGCACAACTGGAAGCTCTGGTACGATTTCAGGACGGAAATTCCGGACCCCGAACCCGAAAACCGCGTACGCCTGTTCGACCTGCAGGCAGACCCCCGGGAAGAAGTAGACGTGAAAGACTACTACCCCTGGGTGGTCGGGATCATGGACAGCATTGCCCGCGTGTATGAACAATCCCTGATCGCCTTCCCCAGGGTGCCGGAAAGTGCCAACCGCTCCGGGCTGTACAACCCGCCGGCGCGAGGTTCAGGCATACCCGAACCGGCCTATGACCGGACAGACAGGAAACCCCTCGGGCCACGCTCGGAGGCCCTGCCCCGACCCGATTTTACGGGCAGCTGGTCTACCGGGGCCTTGTCGACCGTATCGGTGATCAACCGGGAAGCCACACTTGAAGTGCCCGACCTGGGAAGCGGCTGGGGCGACCGCCTTTCCATCAGGCAGACCCCACAGGCGCTGGAAGTGGAACGCGCTGCCTTTACGGCGCGGGAAATTCAACCCCTGCAGCGCTATCAGTACCCCCTCGACGGCTCACAGGCCGAAAGCCGGGTAACCATGGGACGAAGCGAACACCCACCCATATGTTCCGGCGAGTGGGAAGGCAACCGCCTGGTGCTGACCACCCGGTTCGCCTTCCAGGGCCCCGAAGGCGTCTGGAGGGAAGCCCTTCAGACCCAGACCCTCTGGCTGGAGGCTGCCCCGGGCACGCCCTGGGAGCCCCTTCTGGTCGTGGAAACCGCCAGGCCCGGCGTGCTCGGCGGGCAAACCGTGACCAACCGTACCTATTATAACCGGGGGTACCGTTAAAACCCGAACAACATCCATGAGCATTGCCTCCAAAGCAACGGTCAGCACCGTCTACCCCGATTCCAAAAAACACTACCAGATCCTCGACGGGCTGAGAGGGGTGGCCGCAGTTGTCGTGGTCCTGTTCCACATCCTCGAGATTTTTTCTGGGGGCGACCACCAACGGCAGCTCATCAACCACGGTTACCTGGCCGTCGACTTTTTCTTTGTGCTGTCGGGTTTTGTGATCGGGTACGCCTATGACGACCGCTGGGGACGCATGAGCCTGAAAGACTTTTTCAAACGCAGGCTCATCCGCCTCCATCCGATGATCGTCATGGGGATGCTCATCGGGGCGGTTTGCTTTTACTTCAGCGCCTCGCCCATCCTCTTCCCGACCATCGCCGATACGCCCTGGTGGCAGTTGGTCCTGGTCATGCTGATCGGCTTTACCCTATTGCCCATCCCCCCTTGCGGAGACATCAGGGGGTGGGCCGAGATGCACCCCCTAAACGGCCCGGCCTGGTCGCTGTTCTTTGAATACATTGCCAACATTTTATACGCCCTGTTCATCCGGAAATGGACCAATACCTGGCTGGCTGTTGGGGTCTTCCTGGCTGGCGCCGCCCTGCTCCATTTGGCCGTAACCAGCCCGAACGGGGATTTGATCGGGGGCTGGTCGCTGGAGCCCACCCAGCTCCGCATCGGCTTTACCCGCCTGCTCTACCCCTTCTTTGCCGGCCTGCTCCTGTCGCGCCTCGCCAAACCGGGACATTTCGGGAATGCCTTTCTCTGGTGCAGCCTGCTGGTGGTGGCCGCCCTGTCGGTGCCCCGACTCGGCGGGCATGAGGCCATGTGGGTAAACGGGCTGTACGATTCCCTGGTTGTACTCCTGCTTTTCCCCCTTATCGTGTATCTGGGAGCCAGCGGCACCGTGAAGGGCAAATTCGCCAACCAGGCCTGCCGGTTCCTGGGGGATATCTCGTATCCGATATACATTATCCACTACCCCCTCATGTACATTTTCATGGCCTGGGCGGTCGACAATGAAGTACCAATGGGCGAGGTCTGGCCAGCTGCCTCGCTGGTGCTGGCCGCCTCAATGGGCATTGCTTATGCCAGCCTGAAACTATACGATATCCCGGTCCGGAAATGGCTGGCGAACCGCAGTCTGGGCCCGGGAAAAGCGCCGTAAAACGGAGTGGAAAACCGCTCAGATCCTATTTTGCCTGAGGTCTCAACCCCTGTCAGGCTTTGCGAATCCGGCAACATTCGTACCTTTGGGCCGGAATTAAAAGGCAGCCCCTAACCCATAAAGCGTCCTATGAAAATCGAAGAGATCGAAAATATTGAACTGAGCAGGCTGGAGCTACACGACTACGCGGAAATGAAGGAGGTAATGCGCTCTTCCTACCACACCATGCCCGAAATGTACTGGCGCGAATCGCAGATCGAATCGCTGATCCGGAAGTTCCCGGAGGGCCAGGTGGTGATCAAGGTAAACGGGCAGATTGCCGGTACAGCCCTGTCGATCATTGTCGACTACAATACTTTTGGCGACTCCCACACCTATGCCGAAATTACCGGGAAGTATTCCTTCAACACCCATACCGACAACGGTGACGTGCTCTACGGGATCGACGTCTTCATAAAGCCCGATTTCCGGGGCTTGCGTCTGGGCCGGCGCCTTTACGACTACCGCAAGGAACTCTGCGAGAAGCGCAACCTGAAAGGGATCATCTTCGGGGGCCGCATCCCGAATTACCACAAATACCAAGACCGGATGGCGCCCAAGGAGTACATCGAGAAGGTGCGCCTGCGCGAAATCCACGACCCGGTGCTCAATTTCCAGATTTCCAACGATTTCCACCCCATCAAGGTGCTCAAGAATTACCTGGAGGGCGACACCGCCTCGAACGAATTTGCGGTGCTGCTGGAATGGAACAACATCTACCACGAGAAACCTTTGAAGGTGGCCCGGGGCCCAAAGAAAATCGTGCGACTGGGGCTGATCCAATGGCAGATGCGCCCCTACCGCGATATTGACGACCTCATGCAGCAGGCCGAATACTTCATCGATACCGTATCGGGCTACCGGTGCGATTTTGCCCTGTTTCCTGAATTCTTCAACGCCCCCCTCATGGCGGCGTTCAACCACCTTTCCGAAGCCCAGGCCATTCGGGAGCTGGCTGCCCTTACCGATGGCATCATCGAGCAATTTGCCGGCCTGGCGGTATCGTACAACATCAACATCATCTGCGGCAGCATGCCCGAGGTGGTAGACGGCACCCTGTACAACATAGGCTACATCTGCCACCGCGACGGCAATGTGGACCGGTACGAAAAACTCCACGTTACCCCCGACGAATCTAAGGTCTGGGGCATGAAGGGGGGCAGCTACCTGAAGGCCTACGACACCGATTGCGGCAAGATCGGGGTGCTGATCTGCTACGATGCCGAATTCCCGGAGCTTGGGCGGATACTGGCCGACGAAGGGGTGAACATCCTGTTCGTGCCCTTTTTGACCGACACCCAAAACGGCTTTTCGCGGGTGCGGTACTGCGCCCAGGCGCGCGCCATCGAAAACGAGTGCTACGTAGCCATAGCGGGCAGCGTGGGCAACCTGCCGAAGGTGCACAACATGGACATACAATTCGCGCAATCCATGGTGTTTACCCCCTGTGATTTTGCCTTCCCAACCAACGGGATAAAGGCCGAAGCCACACCCAATACCGAGATGATCCTCATTTCGGATGTGGACATCGACCTCTTAAGCGAACTCCATCAGTATGGCAGTGTGCGCAACCTGCGCGATCGCCGCACCGACATCTTTGACCTGAAAAAACGGTCGTAAGCCGGCCCGGCCATTTGCCTACTTTTTTAGGAAACGTAAGCAGATTTTATTTACATTCAGGGTTTTAAGAACGCAGACCTGCCCGTATTCCGGATTTGACCATCAACGCCGAATGGCCGGAAACCCGGCAGTACCTGTTTTTAACCAACTAAAAACCTTCACGAATGAAAAAGTTAATCGCAGAATTTATCGGCACCGGCTGGCTGGTGCTTGGCGGATGCGGCAGTGCTGTGCTGGCCGCAGGCTTTCCCGAACTCGGCATAGGCTTCGCCGGGGTAGCCCTCGCCTTTGGCCTGACGGTAGTAACCATGGCTTATGCCATCGGTCATATTTCAGGATGCCACCTGAACCCGGCCGTTTCAATCGGGCTTTGGGTCGGGGGGCGCTTCGACGGCAAAGACCTGGTTCCCTATATCGTGGCCCAGGTGCTTGGAGGACTGGCCGGCGCCGGGATCCTCTTCCTGATTGCCAGTGGCAAACCCGGCTTTGAACTGGGTGGATTTGCTGCTAACGGCTACGGTGAGCATTCCCCGGGCGGGTACGGTCTTCAGGCTGCCCTGGTTACCGAAGTGGCAATGACTTTTATGTTCCTGATGATTATCCTGGGCGCGACGCATAAGCAGGCCCCGGCAGGTCTGGCCGGCCTGGCCATCGGCCTCGGCCTTACCCTGATCCACCTGATCAGCATCCCGGTGACCAACACCTCTGTTAACCCGGCCCGCAGCACGAGCCAGGCCCTGTTTGTGGGCGATTGGGCCCTGAGCCAACTGTGGCTGTTCTGGGTGGCCCCCATAGTCGGTGCTGCCCTGGCAGGCCTGGTGTACAAGTGGCTGTCGCCTGAGGCATCAAAATAAAGCTGTCCCTGCCAGGGCAGTGGCATTTAGGCAGCCATACCTTCTTTTTTCCAGATGCCAGCCAGAACCGGCTGGCATCTGCCTTGGAAGGCCTGCCGGAAATACCGGTAATTTGTACCTTTAAGCGGTATGGGGCCGGAAAAAACCTCCTGCCGCCCAACTAATTCTTTTTGAATGAAAAACGCCCCGGTTCTTGCCATCCTGTTGCTACTGGTATTTTCAGTTTCCAAAATAAAGGGCCAGGATTTTAACCCATCCCGGAATTATGAGGACCTGACCGTCCTTTTCGAGGCGTGGCGGCAATTCGAAAATCCCCCGCTGCGCGAGGGGGCACCCGATTATACCCGTGCCTCAAGGGAGCAGCGCCAGCCCGCCTTCAAGGCGTTGCAAAACAAGCTCATGCTGCTCGACACCACCGGTTGGCAAATTGCCCAAAAAGCAGACTGGATGCTTGTCTGGGCCGAAATGAACGGCTATGATTTTAACCAGCGCGTACTCAAACCCTGGGAGCGCGATCCGGCCTTTTACAAATCGGTCTGGACCGAGCGCAGCGATGTGCCTGCCCATGAGGGGCCGACCCACCATCGGACCACCGAACTATGGACCTATACCTTCCCTTTGTCTGCCGGCCAGCGCCAGCGCCTTCTGGCCGACCTTCAGGTGATCCCCGCCCTGAATGCCCAGGCCCGGGTAAACCTTAGCGGGAACGCCCGGGAATTATGGCTGGCAGGGATTCGGGACATCAGGCAACAGTCAGCCGACCTGGAGGAACTCCGGGAACGTCCCGGGGTGGCTGCCGACCTTCCGTTGGCCGCCGCCATTGGCAATGCCCGGGAGGCCACCGAGGCGCTGGCCAGCTGGCTGGAAGAACAGGCCCCTTCCAAGAATGGGCCCTCGGGCATCGGCAAGGATCACTATACCTGGTATCAGCAAAATGTGCATTTGGTCCCCCTGAGCTGGGAAGAAGAGGTAATCCTCCTGAAGCAGGAACTGGCCAGGGCCTGGTCTGCACTCCAGCTGGAGGAGCACCGGAACCGCGGGCTCCCTCCCCTGCAGGCCGCATCGAGTCCGGAGGCCTATGAAGCCCTGGCGGAGCGGGCCGCACAGAGCCTGCTATCCTTCCTGGAACAGGATTCCATGGTGCAGGTGAAATCCTATTTTGAGCCGGCCCTCCGTGAGCACCTCGGTACCTATGTCCCCGAAGAACGGCGCCATTTTTTCTGGATTACGGCACATTACGACCCCCGTCCGCTGTACTCGCATTTTTACCACTGGTTTGAATTGGCGCGGATGGATACAGAACCGCATGCCAGCCCGATACGCCGCGGCCCCCTGCTGTACAACATCTTCGATTCACGCAATGAGGGAATGGCAACGGCGGTGGAGGAGTTTTTCATGCTGGCCGGCCTGTACGATGACGACCCCCGGGTACGGGAAATCGTCTATATCCTGATCGCACAACGCGCAGCCCGAGGGCTGGGATCACTTTATGCACAGGCCAACCTGATGACCATGGAAGAAGCCGGGGGCATCCACACTGGGTACACGCCCCGGGGATGGATGAAAACCGAAAAGGAGCTGCAGCGCTTTGAGCAGCACCTGTATATGCGACAACCGGGGTACGGAACCAGCTATATTACGGGAAAGTACCTGCTGGAACAGGCCATGATGGAATTTGCGCGTCAGGCGGAACAAAACGGGGATTCCTTTCAGATGAAAACATTTTTGGACCGGATGAATGCCATTGGGAACATTCCCGTTTCCCTCGGCCTTTGGGAGCTCACGGGCCACCCGCCCGAAACGGCTCAGGGCCCTGCCGGAGGGCAGGGCTGACAGGGCGCCCGATACAAAAGAAAGGCTTATGCAAACCTGGATCGTACTGCTGAGGGGCATCAATGTGGGGGGGCACCACCTGCTGCCCATGAAAGAACTGGTGGGGCACCTGGAGGCCGATGGCTTCAGGGCTGTGCAGACCTACATCCAAAGCGGCAATGTCGTACTGCAACACAGCGACCCGCCTGCCAATCGTATCGGGGCGCTGATCTGCCGGCATTACGGTTTCAGGCCTGCCGTTTTTGCCCTGAGTGCGGATGAGCTGCGACAGGCGGCGGAGGCGAACCCTTTTAAGGCCGCTGCCGGCAAAATGGTACATTTTTTCTTTTGCGCACCCGAGCCCCCGGAAGTAAACCTCGCGCTGCTCGATGCTGTTAAAGGCCCGGGGGAAGCCTACCGGCTATCGGGCCCGGTATTTTACCTGTATGCCCCCGAGGGCATTGGCCGCTCGAAGCTGGTGAACAAGATCGGGAAGGCCCTGCCCGGGGTGGAAATTACCGCCCGTAACCTGAATACCATCAACAAGTTGCTCGTCATGAGCGCCTGAAAACAAAACGCTATGATACTGGAAACCCTGAAAACCCTGTTCGACCGCGACCTGGCCAAACTGCAGGTCGAATTGGAAGCCTACTCCGACGAAGCCCTGCTCTGGAAAACCGATGCGGGCATTGCCAATTCGGCAGGCAACCTCAGCCTGCACCTGGTCGGGAACCTCAACGCCTTTATCGGGGCGGTACTTGGAAACACGGGATATGTCCGTGACCGGGAGGCCGAATTCTCCCGCAGGGGCGTGCCCCGCGTAACCCTGCTCGAAATGATCGACCAGACCCGCGCCATGATCCCCACTACGCTCGACAGGCTAACGGCCAACCGACTGGAAGCTACCTTTCCCGTGAAGGTGTTTCAACAGGAGACCAGCACCGGGTACATGCTGGTGCACCTGGCCACCCACCTGGCCTACCACCTTGGGCAGGTAAATTACCACCGCAGGCTGCTGGATGGCGGGCAACCTCCTTCTTAGCCGAAAGGCGTAGACCTTCGATCGGGTCGCAATACTCGCCCTTCCCTGCCTGTTTTTGGTGTGCCTGTTAAACTATTGGGAACAAATTGAATCCAACATAGAAATACTTCTAGCTTTGTTTGGGTTAATCCACTGCTGCCTTCCCGGTAAACGTTCCTTCATGAAAAGATTTCTCGGCCTCCTGCTCGTCCTGACAGGCACCTGCCTGGCTGCCCAAACCAACTCCGTTACCCTCTCGGGCAGGGTACGAGAACTTCCCGAAGACCTTCCCCTGGCCTATGCGAATGTGCTTCTCGAGCAGTCAGCCGATGCCGAACAGGTCGCCGGGACCATTACGGACGAATACGGGCTGTTTACCCTGACAGGAATTGCCCCGGGTTCCTATCGCCTGCGCATCAGCTACATCGGCTATGGGGATCTGGCCCGGGATGTCTTTGTGGGGGCCACCTCCGAATACCTTGACCTGGGCCTTTTTCAGTTGGCCGCCCAATCGGAGGAACTGGGCGAGGTGGTGCTCACCGGCCGGCAGGAAGGGGTAAGCAGCAAGCTCGACAAAAAAACCTACACCCTGGAAGACCAGCTGGCCCAGGGGGGTGGGAGCGTGCTGCAGGGCCTGCAGAACCTGCCGGGGGTTACTATCCGCGACGGGCAGGTGCAATTGCGGGGGAACCCCAGGGTAACCGTGCTGATGGACGGGAAGCAGACCGCCATAACCGGGTTCGGGAACCAGAACGGCCTCGACAACCTGCCAGCCTCGGCAGTAGACCGTATCGAGATCATCAACAACCCCTCGGCCCGGTACGATGCCAACGGGAATGCGGGCATAATCAATATCGTGCTGCGCAAAGACGAACAGGGCGGCTTTCACGGAAAGGCCGGACTCACCACGGGCCTCGGGGCCCTCTGGGTCCGCAGGGAAAACCTGCCGGGCATCAGGCCGCAATACCAGGCCACCCCGAAGATCAACCCATCCCTGGCCCTGAACTACCAGACCGGTAAGGTAAACCTGTTCATGCAGGCCGACAACCTGTACACCAGAACCCTGAATAAGAATGAGTTCGTTACCCGCACCTATGACGACGGCACGGTAATCAACCAACAACTCAAGCGCAACCGCAACACGAATTTCTTCACCTCACGCGCCGGCCTGGACTGGGACATTTCAGATCGCAATACGCTTACCGTTTCGGGCTTTTTCAGCCAGGAAGCCATTATCGACCGGGGCGACCAGCCCTTCTACAATGAAGACCTAAGCGAGCAGCTGCGCCTGTGGCAGTTCCTGGAAGACGAAGTGCTAACGGCCTACATGGGCTCGGCCGCCTTTGTGCACCAGTACCCCCAGCCCGGCCACAAGCTGGAAGCCGGCTTTAATTACACCTTCGACCGGGAAGACGAAAAATACTTCTTCGACAATACGCTGCCCGACCGGACCGCTGAGGAATCCTTTGCCCTGATCGCCGACCAGCGGGTGGCCGATGTGAACCTCGATTACACCAAACCGCTGAAAACGGGCATCCTGGAAACCGGCCTGAAGTTTCGCCGGCGCACCATCCCGACCAATATGGAGTTTTTCCCGAGCCCCGACTCGCCCCTCGACCCCGACGCAGACGGACAGGCCACCTACAAGGAAACCATTCCGGCCGTCTATGGGAATTACACACACGAAACGCAGAAATGGGTGGCCGAAGTGGGGATGCGGTTCGAATACGTCCACCTGCGCTACGAGGTAGACCCGAACCACAATACCTATTCGAGCGATGGATACGATTACTTCCAGCCCTTCCCGAATGCCAGGCTCTCCTACAACCTGGGCGAGAACGACCGGGTTTCCCTCTTTTACAACCGGCGGGTAGACCGGCCCGACGAGGTAGACATCCGAATCTTCCCCAAATACGACGACGCCGAGATCATCAAGGTGGGCAACCCGGCCCTGAAACCCCAGTTTACCCAATCGTTCGAAGCCGGCTACCGGCATACGTGGGATTCGGGCGATGTTTACGGGGCGCTCTACCACCGCATTACCGACGGGACGATAACGCGCATTGCCACGGCCCCCGACAGCACCAACCTCATTTACAACGTAACCCAGAATGCCGGCAAAAGCCATAATTCGGGGGTGGAGATGCTGTGGAACCAACGCCTCCACGAAGACCTTTCGCTGCAGGCCAACCTGAACGTCTATTACAACAGCATTGACGCTTTTTCGGTGGTGAACCTGTACCCGGTGGAAAGCCTGTACGAGGCCGAGCGGCAAGACCTGTGGTCGGGCAACCTGAAACTGAGCGCGAACTGGTCGCCGGGCTCTGACTGGGCCCTGCAGCTCTCCTCGGCCTATCTGGCCCCCGACCTGGTGCCCCAGGGGCGCACCGAAGGCCGGTTCTCCGTAGACTTCGGGCTGAAAAAAACCGTGCAGGACGGCCGGGGCGAATGGTTCGTGAATGCCACCGACCTGTTCAATACCCTGGTAATCCGCAAGGAGGTGCAGGGCATCGGCTTTAAGTATACCAGTGAAGACTACTACGAAACCCAGGTCATCAGACTGGGTTATTCCTATAAGTTCTGAAAGGCAATCCGCGGAACAGGCGGCCTCTGGGGGGGTGAATTCGTTAATTGTTTACTTTTAGTCACCTAACAGCCAGGCCTGTGCGGGCCTGCAATCCCACTGAGCCATGAAACCAGCGAACCATAACATCCTGCCCCGGAAAGCCTTTTTGAAAAGGGTGATCCGATATAGCCTTTTCTCGGTTTCCCTGCTGCTGGTCTCCCTGCTCATCGGCACCACTGGTTATCATTTCTTGGCAGGCCTGGGCTGGTTAGACAGTTTTTACAATGCTTCGATGATCCTTACCGGAATGGGGCCGGTTAACGTGCTTACTTCGCCGGGTGCCAAGCTCTTTTCTTCCCTGTACGCCCTTTTCAGCGGGGTGATATTCCTCTCTATCGTGGCCGTTTTCTTCGCCCCTTTCGCCCACCGCCTGATGCACCTGCTCCACGTAGACCCAGAAGAAAACCCATAAGGGCCCCGAAACCCCTTTTGCCGTCGGGCAGTGTGCATGACCACATTTTTAGTAATTTGGCCGGGCATGCATAAACCGACCTGACTTATGAAAAAACTGCTCCTGGCCCTGCTGGCCCTGCTGGTGCTCCTCGCTCTGGTGCTCCTGTTCAACACCTATACCCTGAAAAGCAAACAGGTAACGGCCGAGCCGGCGATCCTGGTGAGCGTGCCCGATTCGGCCTACGCCCACCTGGCCGGTGCCATCCGGTTTCCAACCATTTCGTACAGCGAAGACGCCGTGCCCGATTCGACGGCCTTTTACGGTTTCCACCGCTACCTGGAGCAAACCTTTCCCCGGGTACACAGCAACCTGACCAAAACCCTGATTAACGGGTACAGCCTGCTGTATACCTGGCAGGGGAGCGACCCGGCCAAAAAGCCGGTCATCCTCTTGTCGCACCAGGATGTAGTACCGGTAGACCAGCCAACCCTCGGTAAATGGGAGGCCGGGCCCTTTGAAGGAGCCGTAACCGAAACGGAGGTAATCGGCAGGGGAACCCTGGACGACAAGAGCTCACTGGTAGCCGTGCTTGAAAGCGTGGAACGGCTGCTTTCCGAAGGCTTTCAACCGTCGCGCACCTACTACCTGGCCTTCGGGCACGACGAGGAAGTGGGCGGGGGCAACGGGGCCGCGAAAATAGCTGAATACCTGAAGGGTCAGGGCGTACAGGCCCTGATGACCCTCGACGAGGGCGGCTATATAGCCGAGGGGTTGGTGCCCGGGGTGGACCAACCCGTGGCCTTCATCAACCTGGCCGAAAAAGGCTTTGCCTCCTTTCGCCTGATTGTGGAAACCCACGGCGGGCACAGCTCGAACCCGCCCCGGGAAAATACGATCGGCATGCTGGCCCAGGCCATCGTAGACCTGGAAAACAACCAGCTCCCATACAAACTCGTAAACCCGATCGACTACCAGCTCGAATACCTGGGTCCTGAGCTCCCCTTTGCCCAACGCCTGGCCTTTGCCAATCCGTGGCTGTTCAAAAAACCCATCCTGGAAGGGATGAATGCGCACACCACCACGGCCCCTACCATTATCGGGGGCGGAGTGAAGAACAACGTGATCCCTACTGTAGCAGAAGCCACCGTAAACTTCCGTATCCTCCCCGGGGAGAGCATCGAATCGGTGCAGGAACATATCAGACAAACCGTACACGACAGCATCCGTATTGAGCGGGTGGGGTTTCTGACTAACCCTTCTCCGGTTTCCTCGGTTGAATCTGAGGGCTTTCGTGTGCTGGAGCATACCATTCGTTCCCTCTTCCCGACCACTGTAGTGGTGCCGGGCCTGGTGGGCGGGGGTACCGATGCCCGCTATTTTTACGAACTCTCTGACGACGTTTACCGCTTTTACCCGGTGCGCCTCAGCCCTGACAGCTTTGAGCGCTTCCACGGGATTGACGAGAAAATTTCCCGCGAAAATTACGCCGAGATCATCGGCTTTACCTACCAGCTCATCCGCAACCTGGATTGAGCCTCACAAGCCGTATTTATACCTGAAACGGGGCCGGACGCCCCGTTTTTTTTGTGGCCACCTGTCTAAAATCATTGTCTGGAATATTTATTTTAGTATATTTGAATTGTTTTTTAAGCATACTTAAATTTTATTTTACCGCATGAAAAACCCGGTCTCCATAGCCACCGAAAACTTCGTCAAGACCGTGTACCAGTTCGACCAGAAAAAGGGGTACGATACCCGGCCTGGCTCCATTGCCCGCGAATTGGGCATTTCCAATGCCGCGGCCACCGACATGGCGCGCAAACTGGCACGCAAGGAACTGATCGAATACAAAAAATACAAAGAGCTCAGGCTTACCCCGGCCGGGCGCAGCATGGCCCTGGCGGTAATTCGCAAGCACAGGCTCTGGGAGACCTTCCTGCACCAGGTATTCGGGCTGGGGATGCATGAAATCCACCGGGAGGCAGAACTGCTCGAGCACCTCACCTCCGACTTTTTGGCCGACCGCATCAGCCACTTCCTTGGGCACCCCACCACCGACCCCCACGGCGATCCCATTCCCGACCCGACCGGAGAACTGCCCGACGCCCCCGGCGCCGTGCTGCTTTCGCAGGCCCCAGCCGGGCTTAAGTACCGGGTTAGCCGGCTCTCGGGGTCAGAAAAAGAATTCTTCGATTTCTGCCAGGCCCGTGGCCTGGCGCTGGGCACGGTACTGAGGGTAAAAAACCAGTTCCGCAACCCCCGCATGACGGAGGTCGAAATGGAGGGCACCGTGTTGCTGCTGCACGCCGGGCTTGCCCAGACGCTGCATGTAAGGCCGGCAACCGGTCCTGCTTATGACCCGGCAACCTATGTTAACGAGCCTCAGCCATGAACCTGCCGCTTTCCCTTACGCGTTTTTTGCTGCTGAACGGGCCCGGTTATATGCTGGGCTACGGTCTGCTGGCCGTGGCGGCCCTGTTCTGGGTATTCTGGCCGGGCAAAGGGCTCTGGGCCCGGCTGAGCCGCGGACATATGAACACCCAGCGCGTCTTGCTGGAAGACGCCCTCAAAGCGTTGTTCGACTTTGAATACCGGCGACACCCCTGCGAACTCAACAGCCTGGCGGGAAACCTGAACATCTCCCTCGACAAGGCAAGCCGGCTTGTGGAACGACTACTCCAGATGGGGCTGATCTCCATGGCAGGCCAGGGGCTTTCCCTGACCGACACGGGCCGCTCTTATGCCCTGCGGGTCATTCGCGTACACCGGATCTGGGAACGGTACCTGGCCGACGAAACCGGGGTGGCCCAGGTCGACTGGCACCACGAGGCCGACCGCATGGAGCACCAGGTAAGCCCGGAAGCCACTGACCGGCTGGCTGCACAGATCGGCAACCCTGTCTTTGACCCTCATGGCGACCCTATCCCTTCGGCAGATGGCGAATTGCCCGAACTGCGCGGCAAACCCCTGAGCCAGCTTCGGGAAGGCGACCTGGGGCGTATCGTTCATATCGAGGACGAGCCCAAAAGCATATACGAACAGCTGGTGGTGGAAGGCCTCTACCCGGGCATGCCGGTCTATGTGACCGACGTGGCGGAAAACCGGATTACCTTCGCCACAGATGGGGATGAATGCACCCTTACCCACCTGTTCGCCTCCCATATTACCGTGGAAATGATGCCCGGCAAAGCCCCGCAGCGCTCCAAGAACGCCCTGCTGTCTTCCCTGGAGGTAGGAGAATCGGCCGAAGTGGCCGGCATTTCCCCCAATTGCAGGGGCCAGCAGCGCCGCCGCCTGATGGACCTTGGCATCATCCCCGGCACCCGTATTGCCGCCGAAGTGCGGAGCGCTTCTGGCGACCCGGTGGGATACCGGGTCATGGACACCACCATCGGCATCCGCAAACAGGAGGCCGATCTCATTTTTATAACCCGGAAAACCACTTCGCCCCATGAGCACGCCTAATACCTGTGAAACCTGCCCGGTACACCACAAGGCCAACCTGCAGAAGCTGGGCCTGAACCTCGACAATATCGATTTTGTCCTGGCCCTGGCGGGGAACCCCAATACCGGAAAGAGTACGGTTTTCAACAACCTGACCGGCCTGAGGCAGCACACCGGCAACTGGCCCGGAAAGACCGTGGCCCGGGCCGAAGGGGCCTACGTTTACAACGACAGGCGCTACAAGATGGTAGACCTGCCCGGCACCTATTCCCTGCTCTCGACCAGCACCGATGAGGAAGTGGCCCGGAACTTCATCCTCTTTGGTCAACCAGATGTGACCATTATTGTTGCCGATGCCACCCGTCTGGAACGGAACCTGAATCTGACCCTGCAGATTCTGGAAATTACCGACCGTGCCGTGCTCTGCCTGAACATGATGGACGAAACCCGTCGCAGCAACATTGAAATAGACGTGCGCGGGCTTTCCAAAGAATTGGGAATCCCGGTAATCCCGGCTTCGGCCCGCAGGCGAGAGGGCATGGACCAGCTTCTGGCAGCCGTGGAAGAGGTGGCCAGCGGCACCTATGTGTGCCGTCCCCACCGCATCAAGAGCCATTCGCCCAAGCTGAACCGCGCCATCGCGAATCTGGCGTCCAAACTGGCAGTGCTCTACCCGGATTTGCCCAATGCACAATGGGTAGCCCTGCGCCTGCTCGAGGGCGACAACAGCATCATGGAGGCCATTCGTTCGGGGGAACTCGGCGAGATCGGCACGTCCGTTGAACCCGCCCAAATCTGAACCCATGGAAAAAACCACACACCATCTGAACCCGGAAGACCTGCTGTCGGCAGCCAACCAGGCCCGTTGGGAACTGGGGGTGAACTTTCACGATGACATTATCGAATCGGTCTACGAAGATGCCACCCGTATTGCGCGCAAAACGGTGCGGCAAAAAGATGAAAATGCGGCTTACCGACAGGATTTAAAGATCGATCGCATCATTACCAGCAAGTGGCTGGGCTTCCCCATCATGTTCCTGATGCTCGCCCTGGTATTCTGGCTTACGGTGGCCGGGGCCAATGTACCCTCGGGTATGCTGGCCTCTTTGCTGATCGACACAGCACATCCCTGGCTGAAGGCCGGGGCAGCCGCCCTGCACATGCCCTGGTGGCTCGACGGGGTGCTCATCGATGGGGCCTACCTCTCCATGGCATGGGTTATTTCGGTCATGCTGCCCCCCATGGCCATTTTCTTTCCCCTTTTTACGCTGCTGGAAGACCTGGGCTACCTGCCCAGGGTGGCCTTCAACATGGACAGCCTGTTCCGCAAGGCCGGGGCCCACGGGAAACAGGCGCTGACCCTGAGCATGGGGTTCGGCTGCAACGCGGCCGGGGTTATTGCCGCCCGGGTAATCGACAGCCCCCGCGAGCGCCTGATCGCGATAATAACAAACAATTTCTCGCTTTGCAACGGTCGCTGGCCAACCCAGATCCTGATTGCGACCATATTTATTGGCGGGTTGGTACCGGCTGCCTGGGCAGGCCTGGTTTCGGCCGGGGCCGTGGTGGGCGTAGCGGTGCTCGGCATCGGCTTCAGCCTGCTGGTCTCCTGGGGCCTTAGCAAATCGGTGCTAAGGGGGGAAGCCTCCACCTTTAGCCTGGAACTGCCGCCCTACCGGCCGCCCCGCATCTTGCAGACCCTGTACACCTCCCTGATAGACCGCACCGTTTTCGTGCTTTGGAGGGCCATTGTGTTCGCAGTTCCGGCGGGCATCGTGATCTGGCTTGTAGCCAATGTACATGTGGGAGGCCTCAGCCTTGCCGAGCACTTCATCCAGGCCACCGACCCGATGGCGCTGGTCTTCGGCCTCAATGGGGTGATATTGCTTGCCTACATCATCGCCATTCCCGCCAATGAGATCGTAATCCCCACCATTCTGATGCTCACTGTGCTCAGCAGCAGCCTGGGAGGCCTGGGGGCCGGATCGGGCGTTATGTTCGAGCTCGATTCCATTGCCGATACAGCCCAAATACTGCAGGCCGGGGGCTGGACCGTTCTCACAGGGGTAAACCTGATGCTCTTCAGCCTGCTGCACAACCCCTGCTCTACCACCATTTATACCATTTACAAGGAAACCCACAGCCTCAAATGGACCCTGGTGTCTACCTTTCTGCCTATCGTGCTGGGGCTCATTGTCTGTTTCTTTACGGCTCAGATATGGCTTTTGCTGACCTGAAATCCATTTTAGCTGCAGGCCGCATCACTACCGAAATTCGACGGTATTTGAATTTTAGCGATATTTGAACAGAGGCGCTCCTGCCTGCAAACGAGATGGCACTCATGATAACACTGGAGTTTGAAATTGAAATAGCAGCTTCGCGGAAACGGATTTGGGAAGCCCTCTGGAGCGATGCAAATTACCGCTATTGGACCCAGGTTTTCGGGGAAGGATCCTACGTAGAAACCGATGGTTGGAAGCAGGGCACCGAAGTGCGCTTCTTACCCCCGGACGGAAGGGGCATGTACAGCCTCATTGAGCGACATGAGCCCCAACAGCAATTGTGCTTCAGGCACCTGGGTTCGATCGCCGATGGCCACCGTGAACCTTTTCCGGAGGGTACACCCAGCCGCGAATGCTACACGCTTTCCGAATCGGATAAAAGCATACGCCTGAGCGCCAGGCTCGAAACCGTGGCGGCCTCTGAACCATTCTTTCGCGACACCTTTCCGGCGGCACTGGCGCGTGTTAAGGAAAAAGCGGAAATTCCCGCATAAGGTACATTTGACCCCCTGTTTATGAACGAATCATCCAGCAGAAAAGCCCACTGGGAAAACATCTACCAGACCAAGCCCCTGGAAACGGTGAGCTGGTACCAGCCCGTCCCGGAAACCTCCCTATCGCTTATCGATGCCCTGAACCTGCCCAAGACGGCCCGGATCATTGATATCGGCGGGGGCGACAGCCTGCTGACCGACCACCTGCTGCAGCTCGGCTATACGCACCTCACCGTGCTCGATATTTCGGCGACAGCCCTTAAACGTGCCCAAAAACGGCTGGGGCCACTGGCCGACAGGGTGCGCTGGATCGCGTCAGACGTAGTCGATTTCCAACCCGATGAACCCTTCGACCTGTGGCACGACCGGGCAGCCTTCCACTTCCTCACGGAACAGCCCGATATTGAAGCTTACCGGGAGGTAGCCGCCCAGGCCGTAAAACCCGATGGCCATATGCTGGTGGCCACCTTCTCGATACACGGCCCTGAAAAGTGCAGCGGCAAGGTCATCAGGCGGTATGAGCCAACCGCCCTGGAGACCGTATTTCAGGACTCGTTCCGGCAAACCGGGTGCCTGGAAACCGGCCACAGCACTCCGGGTGGATCGGTGCAGCAATTCCTTTTTTGCAACTTCAAAAGGCGCGTGGAGCCTTCCAAATAATCGAACTGGTGGCCCTTCGCCCTGGCACAAATGGACAACCCATAGGGGGACCGGGCCTGCTTTCTCCATTTCAGGGAACCGACGTATCTTTGTGCCGCAATTTGGTACCGGCCCTGGTGCGAAAGGAGCGCTCATGGAAGCAAGTAAATACGAACCCGTCGAAATAATGGCCCCGGTTGGCTCCTTCGAGTCGCTGGAAGCCGCCCTCTGCGCCGGATGCAATTCGGTTTATTTCGGGGTGGAGCAGCTCAACATGCGGGCCCGATCCACCATCAATTTCACCGGAGACGACCTCCGCGAAATCGTACGGCGCTGCGAGGCACGGGGCGTTAAATCGTACCTGACCCTCAACACGGTGCTCTACGACCACGACATCACTTTGATGAAAGGGATCGTAGACCAGGCCAAGGCATGCGGGGTATCTGCCATTATCGGCTCAGACCACGCCGTCTTGTCGTATTGCCGGCAAATCGGGATGCCCCTGCACATCTCCACCCAGGCCAACGTGACCAATGTGGAATCGGTGGCCTTTTATGCCGCCTTTGCCGATGTAATGGTATTGTCGCGTGAACTCAGCCTGCGGCAGGTAGCCGATATAAGCCGGGAAATTGCCCGACAGGAAATCAAAGGCCCATCGGGTGAATTGGTTCGGCTTGAAGTTTTCGCCCACGGCGCCCTCTGCATGGCCGTTTCCGGGAAATGCTACCTGAGCCTGCATTCGCACAACGCCTCTGCAAACCGGGGTGCCTGCATCCAGAACTGCCGCAAGGAATACATCGTGACCAGCAAGGACGACGGGCAGGAGCTGGCCATCGACAACGCATACATCATGAGCGCCAAGGACCTGTGCACCATTGGCTTTCTGGATAAGATCCTGGAAGCCGGGGTAAACATCCTCAAAATTGAGGGCCGGGGCCGTGCCGCCGACTATGTGGATACCACCGTGCGCTGTTACCGGGAGGCCGTGGAGGCCCTGGGGGAGGGCACCTATACAGCCGAAAAGATCGAAGGCTGGATGGAGCGCCTGGCTACGGTATACAACCGCGGTTTCTGGGATGGGTATTACCTGGGCCGGAAAATGGGCGAATGGAACGACTCATACGGCTCCAAAGCCACAGAGCGGAAAATCTATATCGGCCGGGGTGTCAAATACTACCCCCGGGTGCAGGTAGGGGAATTCCGGATGGAATCGCACAGCCTGAAAACCGGCGACACGGTAATGATTACAGGACCCGATTTTGGGGTGCTCAAAGCGGAAGTACAGGAGCTGCGGGTAGACAACCGCGTGGTCGAAGTGGTGCAAAAGGGTGAGGTGTTCTCGATGAAGACCGACCGGAAGATACGGGCGTCTGCCAAACTCTATAAAGTAGTGCCTGCCTGATGGTGCGCATCCACTTCCAGCGGGCCAGGTGCATCGGCTGTAACGGCTGTGTGGAAGCCGCTCCCGACCGCTGGCGGGTCTCCAAGAAAGACGGCAAGAGCAACTTGGTGGGAGGTGCTGAAAACAAAGGTTTTTACCACGCCCTGGTGGACGACGAGGAATGGGGGCCCAACCTTCGGGCTGCCGCCAATTGCCCCGTTAAAATCATCCGTATTGAGCGTGCCTGAGAAAGGCGCACCCCTTTTCCTTATTTGATGGGCGAGAAATCGGTAGCCTGCAGCAACTCGTCCGTAATGGAGTCTACCAGCCTGCCATCGCGGATAGATGCCTCGTAGGCCGTCTTCCAGGCCGGGTCGTCCCCGAATTGTTTCCAGCTGGCCGTCCGGGCCGCCGTATCGGGGAAAGTTACCAGGTAGGTGAGGATGTGATCGGCCCCGGATTCAGTGGAATCCAAATCCAGGTATACCAGGTTGTGGATGCCGTTTCGCTCGAAGATCTCGACGGTATGGTCGGCAAAACGGGAACGCAGGGCTTCGAGCTTGCCGGGAAAGGTATAATAGGTGCGCAGGGAGAATATCCGAGGGCCGGCATTTTCGGCCTGAACCCTGGGCGAAAAGCGGCTGTACCGATAAAAGGCATTCACGACCGAATCGACAATGGGGCCGTCGGCGTGTGACGCCTCATAGACCTGTTTCCACTCCGGATCGCCCGAGAAGGCTTCCCAGGAGCGGTCGCGTGCAGCCCGGTCGGCATACCCCAACAGGTACACCAGCTTGTTGTCGGCGTTGTCGAGCGGTTCCCAGTACCCGATATTGGTCATCCCGTGTTTTTCGAACAGGGCTGTGGTGTGGTCGCGGAACCGGGTTTTCAGGGCTTCCAGTTTACCGGGATAGCAGTAATAGGTGCGCATTTCGAAATACTGAGGTTCCACCGGGGTCATCGCGGCCTGGGGGGCCTCGTCTGCAGGGGATTCCTTTTTGGGTTCACCGCCGCAGGCAGCGAGCAGCATTAGGCTGCAAAGCAGGTATAGGTGTTTCATCTCGCTTGTTTTGTCAAACGGGAAGATACGGATTTTTCACATGCACGAACCGGCACCTATGGAATGTCGATCTAATCGGCCCTGGGCCTATGCACTTCCGTAATCAGCAGCCTTACTGTGGTTTCCCCGATGTTTACTGCCGCGTCGGTTAGGGGGCCACTAATCAGGGCATCGCCTGTATTCAAGCGGAATTCAACCGGGTCTGTGCCATTGATATAAACCAGGAGCGTTCCCCCTTCCATCGTATACACCGTATGGTCGAGGTGTTGGTGGAGCGCCATGGAATCCCCGGGCTTCATGGTGGAAATGTACATCTGAAGGCCAAGGGTATCCCCCAGCACCTCCAGGTACTCCGGTACAGCGGTCACCGGATCGAGTGCCGGGTCAAGTTCCGGGAGGGATGCGACGGGCATTTCCTCCTGAAGGACAGGCTGGTCTGCATCAGCAGAAGGGGTCTCCGAACTTTTGTCACGGCAGGCCACCAACAGTGCCATGGCGGCCAGGGCAATGGCAGCTTTTTTTAAAGGGAGGGCTGTCATAGCAGGACGAGTATTTAATATGTTGATTGTTAGTATTTAATATAGGGATTTTAACTGGTTTATCCTAAGGTCATTTATGTGCCTGGAAAACGGATTCCTTCCTGAAAAAGAAACGAGTAGTCTCTTCTTCCGATGTTTTCAGGATTGGGGAGATTGACTATATTTAGAAACCTGTAACCGGCAATAACCCAAAACAGACCGAACCGTTCAGCCCATAGGAGGCCGGGGGGCGCCGAAACCTTGAAAAAGAAACCGATGATAAACCGCACCATCCTCCTTTTCCTGGCCCTGGCCGGAAACCTCTCCTGGAACCTCCCAGCCCAAAGCACAACGGATACACGCCTGATACACTCCCCTGCTGTGAGCGCCCGCCATTTGGCCTTTACCTATGCCGAAGACCTTTGGGTTTCTAATGTCGATGGCTCAAACCCCCGCCGCCTAACCATCGATGGCGGTGTGGAATCGAACCCGGTATTTTCACCAGACGGAGCATTGATTGCTTTTAGCGCCGAATACGACGGGAATATGGATGTCTTTGTAGTGCCTACGGGTGGCGGAATCCCGAAGCGACTCACCTGGCATCCCTCTCCGGATATCGTGCGTGATTTCACCCCCGACGGAAAGGCGGTCCTGTTCAATTCACACCGGACCAACCATACCCGGGCCCACTACAAGCTCTATACTGTTTCGATAACGGGGGGCCAACCCCACGAATTGCCCATCCCTGTTGCCTTCAGGGCGTCCTATTCCGATGACGGGCAACATATCGCCTACAATGCCAATCGTGAAGTTTTCAATCAATGGAAGCACTACCGGGGCGGTACCCAGGCGCGCATCTGGATCTACGATACAACTACTCATGCGGTAAGGGAAGTGCCCAGACCGCCTGAAGGCGGAAATGATGCCAACCCAAAATGGATGGGCGACCAGATCTACTTCCGGAGCGACCGCGACGGGGAGTTCAATCTGTACGCCTACAACACTTCCAGCGGAAGCGTTCGTCAGCTGACCCATTTCAGGGATTTTCCCGTTCTGGGGCTTGCAGCCGATTCAGGACGTATCGTCTTTGAACAGGCCGGATACCTGCATCAACTCGACCCGGACACGGGAGAGCACATGAAAATAACCATTGGTATTGCGGCGGATCTGCTGGAGATGCGTCCCCGGTTTGTTTCGGGGAACGAGTACATCCGCAGTGCCCATCCTTCACCCTCCGGGGCCCGGGTGGTTATGGACTTCCGGGGCGAAATCGTTACGGTACCGGCCGAAAAGGGAGACGTGGCCTACCTGACACAAACCCCCGGGGTGCATGAAAACTCCCCGGCCTGGTCACCCGACGGCAAGACCATCGCCTATTTCTCCGATGCCACCGGGGAATACGCACTGCACCTGTATCAGACTGCAGAAAGTAAGGTGGCAAGCGTCCCGCTGCCTGGCACTGGTTTCTACGCCTACCCGCACTGGTCACCCGACAGCAAACACCTGGCCTTTGTCGATAATGGCAGAAACCTGTATGTGCTGAGCCTGTCCTCCGGCAAGATCCACAAGATCGATGCCGACCGTCTCTACGTACCCGAGGCCTTCCGCGACCTTTTCGGATCGTGGTCGCACGATTCAAACTGGATAGCCTACACAGTAATCACCGAGACGAACTTTGAGCAGGCCTATGCCTACTCCCTGTCGGAAGCTAAGTCCTTTCCGCTGAGCGACGGTCTTTCCAGTGTTTCAGAACCGGTTTTTGACCCGAGTGGCAAATACCTCTATATGTTTGCCTCCACAGACGCAGGCCCGGTAGTAAACTGGTTCGACCAATCCAATAACGACATGGAAATGACCCAGTCAATCTACCTGGTTACCCTTCAAAAAGACCTGACTTCCCCCCTGGCACGCGAAAATGATGAGGAAACGGCCGAAGAACCGGAGGCGAGCCCGGATAAACCGAAAAGCCAGAAAAAAGAAAAGGACGGGAAGGAAGAGGCGCCCCCCATGCGCATCGATTGGGAGGGAATCACCTACCGGATTGTGAACCTGCCTGTTGCCCCGGGCATTTACAGTCAGCTTGCCGCCTCGGAGGAAGGCAAAATCTGGTACCTCTCGGGCAAACCCCACAGCGACTACGGTGCAGCCAGGGCGTTGATGTCCTTCGCATTGGAAGAAAGGGAGGCCAAGGAGATCCTTCAGGCCAACCATTTCGAGATCACGGCCGACGGTAAGAAAATGTTGTTTCGAAAGGGCAGCGACCGGGGGATTACCGAATTGGGGAAAGCCCCCGAAAATGGTATGCTGAATACCGGAGCCATCCAGGTAAAAATCGATCCCGTGGCCGAGTGGCCCAATATTTTCGAGGAAGCCTGGCGGGTGAACCGCGATTATTTTTACGACCCGGGCATGCACGGGGTCGACTGGCCGGCCATGCGGGAGAAGTATCGGGCCTTCCTGCCTGATGTGGTGTGTCGCTCTGACCTCTATTGGGTTATCCAGTGGATGTGCAGCGAACTGGCCGTAGGGCATCATTTTATCCTGAGCGAAGGCGACCGCCTTCATGTACCCAAATCGGTTGGGGTAGGCCTATTGGGGGCCGATTACGACGTATCTGGCAATCGGTACCGGTTCAGAAAGATCTACGGGGGACTCAACTGGACCCCTGACCTGCGCGCCCCGCTAACGGAGCCTGGCATTCTCGTACAGGAAGGGGACTTCCTCCTGGAAGTTGACGGTGCCCCGGTGACCGCCGATCAGAACCTGTTCCGTTTTTTCGAAAACAAGGCCGGGAAAATCGTGCAACTTACGGTTAGCGGTTCGGCAGACGGGAAAAATCCCCGCACCTACGAGGTGGTGCCGGTGCCTTCGGAAGACGCCCTCCGCAACCGGGACTGGATCGAAAGTAACATCCGAAAGGTCGACGCCGCCACGAATGGGCAGGTGGCTTATGTGTATGTGCCGAATACCACCACGGAAGGGCATGAGTACTTCAAGCGGTACTTTTTTCCGCAAGTGAATAAAAAAGCCGTGATCATAGACGAACGGTACAATGGGGGCGGCCAGCTGGCCGACTATTACATTGACATCCTGAAAAAACCCTACCAGTCAAACTGGAATTTTAGGTATGGGAAAGACCTCAAGGCCCCAAGCGGCTCCATACAAGGTCCCAAGGTGATGCTCATCGATGAGAATGCGGGATCCGGGGGTGATTACCTGCCCTGGATGTTCCGCAAGTTCGGCCTGGGCCCGCTGATAGGCAAAACCACCTGGGGTGGCCTGGTCGGGATTCTGGGCTACCCGGAATTCATCGACGGGGGGATGGTAACAGCCCCCAATGTCGCCTTTTGGAATGAAGACGGATTCGGTATTGAAAATGAGGGTATTGCCCCGGATATCGATGTGGAACAATGGCCCGAACAGCTCATCGAAGGGCATGACCCACAGTTGGAAAAAGCCATTGAGGTGATTCTGAGCGAACTGAAAAAGAACACTACGGCAAGCCCGCAGCGACCGGCCTACCCGGTACGGGTGAGCAACCAGTGATCAAGCCGCATTCGGGGATTCCGACCTGGCTAAACAGAAAGAAAAATTAAAGCGCCATGCGAATGAATAGAACAAGTGCAAAAATGGGGGTCGGTCTTTGGATATTGCTCCTTTCCTGCCAGGTTTGTACCGGGCAGGGGCAGGGCGTCGGGGAACGCGATTCCCTGATGATTTCCCGTGAGGCTTATGGCCTGCAGTTGCAAGGATTCTGGCTGGGGGAATGTATCGCCAACTGGACCGGCCTGGTCACCGAAATGGACAAGATCGGCAATATCGGGGAGATCCGTACCGGCGATTTCTACACCCGGGAAGACTGGGGAAAACCCGACCACCCCAGCATCTTCGATCCGGAGAAAACAAGCCCGTGGTCGGAAACCATCGACTTCGTCTTCAGGGGGCCCGAGGAGGTATGGGGCGCCGACGACGACACCGATGTCGAATACATGTACCAGTACCTGCTGGCTACCAACGGGGTATCCATCCTTAGTCCGGAACAAATCCGCGAGGGCTGGCTGCGGCATATAAAGGCCGAGGAGGAGAACTACCTCTGGGTTTCCAACCAGCAGGCCTTCGACCTGATGCGCGAGGGCGTGTTGCCGCCACAGACCAGCGACCCGCAGCGCAACCCGCATTACGACATGATTGACGCCCAGCTCACAACTGAAATTTTTGGGTTGCTGGCCCCCGGCCGGCCCGATATGGCCCTTAAAATGGCCTACCTGCCCATTCGCACCACGGCCGGGGCCGAAGCCGCCGACATCTCGGAATTCTATGTGCGCATGCACGCCCTTGCAGCCCTGACCAACCCGGAACTGCCCATGAAAGCGCGCATCTGGTGGATGGCCGAGCAGGCCCGCAATCACCTTCCTGATAACGGCTATCCGGCCGGCATGTACGATTTCGTGCGAAGCCTGTACCTGTCAGGGGTCTCGTGGGAACGGGCCCGTGATGCCGTGTACCAGCGCTACCAGGTCGAACAGGCAGACGGGTACGACATTACCTCGCGCAATATATACTGCAACGGGTGCTTCGCGGCGGGCATCAATTTTGCCTCCAGCATGGTGAGCCTGTTCTACGGGGAGGGCGACCTGCCTGAAACCATCAAAATCGGCGCCCTCTGCGGGTGGGACTCCGACAACCCCACAGCCACCTGGGGCGGGTTGCTCGGCTTCATGCTTGGCAGGGAAGGGGTGGAAGCCGCCTTTGGGCGCACCTTTTCAAACCGCTTCAACATCCACCGCACCCGCCAGAATTTTCCTGACGACGGTATCGACACCTTCGGGCACATGGCAGCAACCGGGGTATCGATTATCGACCGGGTGGTGCAAAACGAGCTGGGGGGCCGGCTTGACCAGGAGGCCGGGCAGTGGATCATACCCATACCGGCTTCTGATTAACAAGCTAGGGCAGTACCCCAGTAATTGCATTTAGATGTATCAGGGATTAAGCAGCAGCGAGGCGCAACTCCGATTGAACGAATTTGGGTACAACGAGCTTCCGGCTGCCGGGCGAAAACACCTCCTGCGTATCGCGGCCGAAGCCGTTCGCGAACCTATGTTTATCCTTTTGCTTGGATGCGGGACCATATACCTGGTACTGGGCGAAACAGCCGAAGGAATCCTTTTGCTGGGCTGGGTACTCTTCATTGTTTTTCTCACCTTTTATCAAAATCAGAAAACCGAACGGGCCCTTGAAGCCCTGAGAAGGCTTTCTGCCCCCAGGGCGCTGGTCTTGCGCGATGGAATACAGGTTCGCCTACCCGGACGCGAGGTCGTTCCGGGAGACCTGGTGATCCTAAACGAAGGCGACCGGGTGCCGGCCGATGGGGCTATCCTGGAAAGTGGAAACCTGACGATAGATGAGGCGCTGCTAACGGGAGAATCTGTTCCTGTTATTAAAACCGGGCCCGACAAAACCACGCCGGCATCCCGTGCCTTCAGCGGCACCCTGGTCACCCAGGGTTACGGCCGCATGCAGGTTACCCATACAGGCCGAAATACCGAATTTGGGAAAATCGGGGAATCCCTGGAAGGGATAACCCCTACGCCTACCCGACTGCAGGTGGAGATGAAACGGCTCACCCGGAACCTCCTTATGGCGGGATTTCTGTTAAGTGCACTGGTCTTGCTCGCATTTTACCTTACCCGTGGCAATTTCCTGCATTCCCTGTTAAACAGCCTGGCTACCGCCATGGCTATGCTTCCCGAAGAGTTCCCCGTAGTGCTGACCGTTTTCCTGGCTATCGGAGCCTGGAGGCTCTCGCAGCAGCATGTGCTCACCCGCAATCCGTCGGCCATCGAAACCCTGGGGTCGGCTACAGTTCTTTGCAGCGACAAGACCGGTACCATTACCCGCAACAGTATGGAAGTAGTATCGCTGGTCACCAAACAGGGGCTGTTCGCGAAAACGGATTTACAACAGCATGCAAGCGCGCCTGCCGATATACTCCGCATCGCGCACCTGGCTTCCCGGGCTCAGTCGCCCGACCCCATGGAAAAAGCAATCGATCAGGCCATTCAGGCTTTCGCGGGGCCAGCTCCCCGGACTGCGGCCGTAATACGGGAATATCCGATCACTCCCTCCCTGATGGTAATGACCCGGGTAGTGAAGACAGATGGGCCGGGATTGCTTGTTTGTGCCAAAGGGGCGCCGGAAATGGTACTGTCTTTATGCCAGATTGGCAAGGCAGAGCAGGAACAGGCTCTTTCGCAGGCAGGCCGGCTGGCAGAACAGGGCCAGCGGGTACTCGGTGTAGCACAGGCGCAATGGGAAGGAGCTGAGCTCCCGGAACGGGTGGAAGCATTCCAGTTCACCTGGGTCGGCCTGCTCGGGTTCGAAGACCCGATACGCCCTGAAGTGCCGGATGCCATAAGCCAGTGCCAGAGCGCAAAGGTCAGGGTAATCATGATAACCGGCGATTATCCGGCTACCGCCAGCGCCATTGCCCGGCAGGCGGGCCTGACGACAGCCGGAGCCATCTTGACGGGCACGGAGCTTGACCTGATGAGCGACAGCGAACTATCCGGAAAGATCGGTTCCCTTACTGTTTTTGCCCGGATAGTCCCCGAACAGAAGCTTCGCATTGTACGGGCCTTGCAGGCCAATGGTGAAGTAGTGGCCATGACCGGCGACGGGGTGAATGATGCCCCGGCCCTGAAAGCAGCCGATATAGGCATTGCCATGGGCGGCAAAGGGACCGATGTGGCCCGGGAAGCGGCTTCCCTGGTACTCCTGGATGACAACTTCAGCTCCATTGTTTCGGCTATCCGTTCCGGACGCCGCATCTTTGACAACCTGCAAAAGGCCATGTCGTACATATTGGCTATCCACGTCCCCATAATCGGGCTTACCCTGCTGCCGGCATTCTTTGCCGACCTTCCGGTTTTGTTAATGCCCTTGCATATCGTCTTTCTGGAACTCATTATAGACCCGGTCTGCTCCCTGGCCTTTGAATCGGAACAGGAAGAAATCGGAGTCATGGACCGGGCGCCCCGCGATCCGAGGGCCCGGTTTTTCGGACTTGGAAAGTTTCTCAGGAGCATCCTGAGCGGAACACTCCTGCTGGCCATGGTGATCGGGGTTTACCTGCTTTCTATCGGGGAAGGCCATTCAGATGAGGAAATTCGCGCCATTGCCTTTACCTCACTAATCGTAGGCAATATCTTTTTAATCCTCACTTCGCTTTCCAGGTCGCGCAGTGCCCTGGCGGTGCTGTTTGAGAAAAATCGTGCGCTTCTGCTCATTCTCCTATCCGCAACCGCGCTAATGGTGCTGGTCCTGTTCATTCCCTGGCTGCGAAATCTGTTTGGGTTTGCGTATCCGGGTCTTTCTCATTTTATGAGCGCCCTCACCGGGGCGATGCTCCTGTTGATTATTTTGGAGACCATCAAGTTTTCGACACGCCGATTCCGCGGCCACAAGGGGTTAAATATGCGCGGAAAATCGTAGCTTGTTGGCAAACCCGATGTACCGGAACCGTTGGTCAGGTTGCCATTGCATCACCAGAAACTACTGCAATATGTACTTCCTCCTTTTCTACAAGACCGTCGACAATTATATCGAGCGCAGGGCGCCTTTCCGGGCCGAACACCTGAAAATGGCCCAGGCGGCTGCCGACGACGGCCAGCTCATCATGGGCGGGGCCCTGGCCGACCCGGCAGACGGGGCGGTACTGGTTTTCAGGGCAGACGGCCCGCAGGTGGCCGAGGCCTTTGCCAAAAACGACCCCTACGTGCAAAACGGCCTGATAAGCGAATGGTCGGTACGGCCCTGGACCGTGGTGATTGGGGGCGAGGTGTGAATGCCTTTATGGCCAATAGAATTTACACACCAACAATCCGTATCTTGGGTTAAACCAATTGCCAGCCCCATGAAGCGCAACGCGTTCCTGAAAACCTCCTCGGCGTTTGTAGCCGGAAGTGTGCTGCTCCCTACCATGGCCTGCCGGCCTGAGGCGAAAAAAACAGTGGTGCCCGAAGCGCCCCGGGTTACACGCGCCAACTGGGCCGCCAACTATGCATACAAAGCGCCAAACCTGCACAGCCCGGCCTCAGCGGCCGAATTGCAGGAACTGATAACCCGCCTAGGGAGCCAGAAGGCACTTGGTTCGCGACACTGTTTCAACGATATTGCCGACAGCCCGCTAAACCAAATTTCGACAGCGAACCTGAACCGTCTGGTGTCTATCGACCCCGCGACCAAACATGTAACCGTGGAAAGCGGAATGCGGTACGGCGACCTGGCCCCCCTTCTCGAAAAGGAGGGCCTGGCCCTCCACAACCTGGCCTCCCTGCCGCATATTTCCATTGCCGGGGCCTGTGCCACGGCCACCCATGGTTCGGGCGTGGGCAACGGGAATTTGGCGACCCCCCTGGTCGCCTTCGACCTCATAACCCCCGACGGACAGCTCCGGAGCCTGACAAGGGAACATCCCGATTTCCATGGCGCGGCGATCCACCTTGGGGCCCTGGGCGTGGTTTCACAGCTAACCCTCCAGGCCCAGGACACTTTTCAGGTAGCCCAACGGGTTTACCTGGACCTGCCCCTCGAACAAGCCGTCCGCAATTTTGACGCCATTATGTCGGCCGGGTACAGCGTAAGCCTGTTTACCGACTGGATGGACCAAAAAGTAAGCCAGGTGTGGATCAAGAGCCGGCTTGGCACCGACCATGAGGTAACTTCATCCGATTTCTACGGGGCGGTCGCAGCCGACCGGGACGTTCACCCCATCATTAGCCTGGGAGCCGAAAACTGTACGCCCCAATTGGGCGTGCCCGGCCCGTGGTACGAGCGGCTGCCGCACTTCAAAATGGGCTTCATGCCCAGCAGCGGGGAAGAACTGCAGGCCGAATTCTTCGTGCCCCGCGAAAATGCCCCGGATGTACTGCAGGCCATCGAGCGCCAGAAAGATAGCATTAACCCGCACCTGCATATATCAGAAATCCGTACGGTCGCCGCCGATGATTACTGGCTAAGCCCGGCCTCGGGCCGCGAGGTGGTGGCCTTCCACTTTACCTGGAAAAAACACCCCGATGAAGTGCCCGGCCTGATTCGCCTGATCGAGCGGGAGCTCGACCCCTTCGGCCTGGTGCCCCACTGGGGGAAGCTCTTTTCCCTGGCACCTGCACTCTTGCATGAGCGTTATCCGAAGATGGGCGAATTTATCGCCCTGGCCCGGAAATACGACCCGGAAGGCAAGCTGAGGAATGCCTATCTGGATCTGAACCTGTTTGGCTGAATTTTAGCCCTCCCGGGGGTAAACCCCACCCCCCAGAATTCAAGATAGGGGTCGCGGCTGCAAGGTCCTATCAGGGGCAACCGTGGGGAAGCCCCCTTATCCCCTCTTTCAAGATAAATACCTATCCCGCAACAACCTAGCAGGCCCTGCCCGTCAAATTTCCATTTCCAACAAGAAGGAGCTCAGCGATTTGCCATGTGCATCGAGGGCTGTGGAAGCGGTTACCCCCCCTGCCAGGGCATTGAGAAGCACAAAATTAAGAGCCCCCAGCTGCGGGAGCTCGAAGCGCTGCACCTCCCCGTGCACGCGGTTGCCTAACCAGGCCTTAACCCGGCCGGCCGTAACTGCACTGGCCAGTGTATGATAGGTCGACAACTCGTAGGCAATCAGGGTAATATTGGAGATATTGCCTTTGTCGCCACTGCGGGAATGGGCTATTTCATATAGTTTCATAGCTCAGGTTGTTTGGTGGATCAGGGTTGGCCGAACCTCTGATTTGGGAACCAGGACAGATACCATAGAAATCAGTTCTTCCACTTTTTTCACAGCTCCCCCACCCCCGGCCGGGCCGTTGGTGTACAGGGCTTCCACTTCGCCGGCGAGGGCTTCGGCCTGCTCCCGGCCTGCGGTTCGACCCGCCACGCGGAGCCTGACCTCCATAGCCCCAGGGCGCTCTTCTATTGCCAGTGGGTTAATGGCATTGATGCCAATGAGCTCGAGACGCAGGTCTTCCGCTTTTATCCCAAGGGCCTCGAGACGCATGCGCACAATATCTGCGGCCAGCCGGGCCCGGGCCACACATCCGTTGCCTCCGTAGCTTATCTGGCCTTCGCCCAGAAACCCGTTCCGGTAACCGACACTAACCTTGTAGGAATCGGTAGGAGCCCGGCCTCCGGCCCCTGTGAAGGCGACCTGGTCAGGGCCGGTTTCCGTAAAATTAACCTGAGAAAAATCGGCCGTGCAATCGGGGGTCAGGTAAGCCGACGGGTCATGGATTTCGTATAAAAGCTGTTCGGTGCAGGTAGCCCGGTTCACCAGACCGCCCGTTCCGGGTGCTTTGGAAACGTAACCACTGCCTGAGGCATCGACCTCGGCAAACGGAAAACCAAGGTTCCAAGGCTCCGGTACCGGTTTGCGCAAAGGGTCTGCATAATACCCACCGCACAACTGCCCGGCGCATTCCAGGAGATGCCCGACCAATGTGCCTTGCCCCAGGCGTTCAAAATCGCCAGCTGCCCAACCGAATTCATAGATCATCGGCGCCAGGAAAAGGGAAGGATCGGCCACCCGTCCTGTGAGTATTACCTCAGCTCCCGCTGACAGGGCATCTGCCATGGGCTGGCTTCCCAGGTAGGCATTTGCAGACAAGATGCGATCGGCCAGCTCCCCTATGGGTCGGCCGTTCTCCAGCTGGGGCAGTTCAGGGTTGCGGCGCACCAGCTCCTGTACGTCGTCGCCCAGTACAGCCGAAATGCGCATGCCCTTAAGGCCCTGTTCCCGGGCCAGGTCGACCACCCGGTGCAGGGCAGCCTCCGGATTGGCGGCACCCATATTGGTGAGTACCCGCACGCCCTGGGAATGGGCCAGGGGGAGAACCCGGCGCATGCGATGTTCCAGGAGGGAGTTGTAGCCCTTTGCCGGGTTTGCAAGTTTCTCGCGCTGGGCCAGGGCGATGGTCCGTTCGGCCAGGCATTCGAAGGCGATATAATGCAGCGAGACACGCTTCATAAGCTCCAGGGCGGGTTCTATCCGGTCTCCCCCGTATCCTGCTCCGCTGCCGATCCGGATATTTTTCATGGTCAAAAAGTAATTACCCCCATCAGCAGTGAAACAACCAGTATCAATAAGGTTACCAGGAAGGCATAAGGCAGGGTACGGCGCTGATGGTCGCCCAGTTCCACCCCGGTGAGCCCGACAAGCAGGTAAGTAGACCCCGTAAGCGGGCTTACCGGAAAGCCCGTGGTCATCTGGCCCATGATGGCCGCCTGCCCGACCTCGATCCCCGACCCCCCAAAGTACTCAAAGGTAGAGGCCAGCAGGGGCAAGACCCCGAAATAAAAGGAATCCGGGTCGAAAAGCAGGCTGGCAGGCACCGATGCAAGGCCGGTTAGTACAGGCAGGTGGGTGCCGACCCAGGCCGGGATTACCTCAACGGCCGATTGCGCCATGGCATCGATCATCCCGCTTCCTTTGAGGATACCCGTCAGGCAGCCGGCGGCGAAGAGGATGCCGGCCATAAGCAGGGCAGCCTTGGCATGAGCATTTACCCGCTCGGCCTGTTGCCTGATATTGGGATAGTTTATGCTCACCGCTACCGCAAAGGCCAGCATAAAGACCACATGGGGCGGGGCAAACCCACTGACCAGGGCCGCTACCGAGCCCAGGATGAGGAAGATATTGAACCCAAACAGGGCGGGGCGCTCAAGGTCGGCTGCCCCGGGGGCCTCCGACCCTGCTTCCGGGTTGACGGGGATGGGTATGTTTGCCTCCCTGCCCCGATCGCGCATGCCCATGCGGTAGGCAAGAAGCAGTACGAAAAGCAGTCCCGCCCCGACCGGGACCAGCAGGGGGTTGAACAAATCGGTCACCGGCACCCCCAGGGCCGAGGCAGCCCGCAGGGTGGGCCCGCCCCAGGGCAGGATATTCATGGTACCCGCCCCCAGGGCCACAAGGGTGGCCAGGGTGGTCCGGCGCATGCCCAGGGCATCGTACAGGGGCAAAAAGGCGGGAACGGTAACCAAAAAGGTTACGGCCCCCGAACCGTCCAGGTGCACGATCATGGCCAGCAACGCTGTAGCCAGGGCCACGCGTGCCGGGTCGCGGCCTGCCAGGCGCAGCAGGCGTTCAATAATCGGACGGAAGGTGCCTGCATCGGTGAGGATGCCGAAAAAAAGGATGGCAAAGATGAACATCACCCCGGTTGGGGCGATTTCCCGGATGCCGTCGGTCATAAAAGTGGCCACCCGGGCGCCAAATCCCCCGACCAGGGCTGCCAGTACAGGTACTGCAATCAGGGCCACCACGGCCGACACCTTCTTGCTCATAATGAGCACGAGAAGGACCACTATGGTAGAAATGCCCAGGAGTGCCAGCATAGGAATGGGTGCTTGTGGTCCCTAAAATAGCCCTTTTTTGGTATCCCGGGGAAATTAGGGAGGGGGTCCGTACAAAGTTGCTTACCTTTCAGGGGATGTAAAACCTGCATAACCCTTTCGCCCATGCGCTATTTTTGTTTGGCAGTGTTCCTCTTGCTTGCCGCCCCCCTTGCCTCGCGGGCCCAAACGGCCCTGCATGGCAGTGTGGTGATTGATTCGCTCTATTCAAAGCACCTGGAAAACGACATGGGCGAGAACCCCACCCGCGCCCTCTCGGTTTACCTGCCCCCGGGCTATGAGCAGGGCGCGCAGCGTTACCCGGTTATCTATTTTCTGCACGGCTTTTTAGGCGATCATACCCTGTGGCCCTCCATGGTGGAGGTGCTCGATTATGCCATCGAAACCCACCGCATTCGGCCTTTCATCCTGGTTGTCTCAGACCAGCGCACCACCTACGACGGCAGTTTTTACAGCAATTCGGGCCTTTACGGCAATTGGGAAGATTTTACAGCCTATGACCTGGTCGACTATATGGACACCCATTACCGCACCCTGCCCGACGTGGGCAGCAGGGGCATTACAGGCCACAGCATGGGCGGGTACGGGGCCCTGAAGCTCGCCATGCACCACCCCGATATTTTTGGCAGCGTTTACGCCCTGAGCCCGGGCGCCCTGACCATCGTTCGGGAATACGGGCCGAACAGCGACACCTATAGTGAACTGGCGAAAATTGAAACGGTGGAGGCCTTGCAGAAAACCTATTTCCCGAAAGTGATCGTGGCTTTTGCAAAGTCGTGGTCGCCCAACCCGAACAACCCCCCTTTTTACTGCGACATCCCTTTTGAACGGGAAAACGACCAATGGGCGGCACGCCCTGAAGTCCTGGCCAAATGGTATGCCAACATGCCCCTGCACATGATAGACGCCAACCTGGAAAACCTCCAGAAGTTGCGGGCCATTAAAATGGATTGGGGCCGAAACGCCGGGGAACGCTTTACCCAGCAGTGCGAGATGTTCAGCCAGCGGCTCGAAAATGCAGGGATTACCCACTTTGCCGAGGCCTACATCGGTACACACGTAAGCGGTATTTACACCAAGGACGGCCGCGTGCCCAACGCCATGCTGCCGTTTTTCGATGCCTACCTCGATTTTGACCCACGCTGAGCCATGGGTGTCAAAACACTTATCGACAACCTGATCGGTCAGTTCCGTGACATTCGCAGCGGCCCGTTGTGGATGGGTGAAAATTATGAGACCAAATTGAGCGGGATTAGGGACGATATGCCCTTTACCCGGCCCGGCCCGGGCATGCACTGCCCGGCCGAGGTATTGGCCCACCTGACCGCATGGAGGCGCGATGCCCTGCTGAAAATCGAGAACGGGAAAGGTCGACTGCGCGACCACGATACCGAAAACTGGCCTGCTGTTGCCGAACTCCGGGAGAAAGGCTGGGCCCAAATACTCCGGGAATTCGACGAGAGCCTGGAAGCGGTGCTCGATTTGCTGCAACAGCGCGACGACGCCTTTTTGCAGGAATCCTATTTCGACCAGGACTACGGCGGGGAGTACCCCTACGCTTATCTGGTTTACGGGCTGCTGCACCACGATCTGTACCACCTGGGGCAGCTGGGGATAATCCTGAAAAAAGTGGAAGGCAGCTAAAACTAAATACCTGCAGGGCGACCAGGGACAATCCGGGATAGGAGGATTGCACCTTGACCATCACAAAGCAGAATTTACTTGGGATATTTAATTCTTTCTCCTAAATTACTCAAAATTAAGGTTTCCCTGCGGCATGCAGGGGAAGCTTGCATATCCCAACCGATGAAACACCTTTTCGCTCTCCTGTTGTTGCTTCCCCTTTTCGGGTATTCACAAAGCCAGAAAGACATCGACACCATTGCCATTGCCCTTATAGACAAGATGGGCGAAGTGATCGGCAGCCTTGAAGCGGTATCCTTTGACCTGAGCACCGTCCACGACGAGGCCAATGAATCGGGCATGCTGGAGCGCCAGTTCAATTCCAACCAGATCTATATGCGCGGGCCGGATAAATTTACCATCCGGTCGCAGGGGGAGAAAGGGAATCGCGGCTACTGGTACAACGGCAGCTACATGACCTGGTTTTCGTACGATCAGAACAAATACGTCACCCTTCCGGTACAGGGCACCATCATTAACGCCATAGACAGCGTGAACACCACCTTTGGCCTGCAGTTCCCCGGGGCGGATATCCTCTATCCCTCCTTTGCTGACGACCTGATTGCAGAATTTGACAAGATCCACTATGTCGGGATAAAAAACCTGGAGGGTACCGAATGCTTTCACATCATTGCGGAAAACCAAACGTTCAACTTCCAGATTTGGATTGAGAACGGCGCCTTTTACCTACCCAGGAAGTTCCTGATTATCAAAAAGGGAGATGCCCCCGAAGTGAGTGAGGGCACCTTCGGCAGATGGAATACGGATGCAGATATGCCCGATGCCATCTTTGAATTCACCCCCCCTGTTAATGCGGAACTGATCAGCATTATGCCCAAAAACTAAAACGTATCCAGAAATGAATCGCATTCCCATATTCCTGGCCAAGATTTCCCTGGCAGCCCTGTTGCTGCTCTTTATGACACCCACCCAATTGGAAGCGCAGCGAATGGGCCACAGGGCTTCCAGAAGCTCCATGTCGCGACCGGCTGCCCGACCTTCCGCGCCTGCAGCGCGGCCCTCGAGCCGCCCGACCCAGGCATCCCGGCCCAGCTCCTCCAACAGGTCAAGCATCAACGGCGGGTACAAGAAAACGCCCAGCCGCGATATTTCACGGCCCTCCACGGGCCAGGCCAACCGGTCGGCGCAGACCAGCCGTCCGGCCAATACCGACCGCAGTGCCTCCGGGCTGAGTGACCGGAGCTCGGGAGTTCGCACGTCCGAAGTAAGCAGGCCCGGGAATTCGCGGGAGGCCAACGGGAACCGGGTTAACTCGGGAAACCGCGTCAATGTGGACAACAACCGCAGGGGTGATATCAATATCGACAACAGCCGGAACCTCAATGTCAACCGCCGCAACACTGTGGTGGTGGCGAGCCCCCGCGTGTACGTGCGCCCCCCCTATGTCTGGGGTGGATTCCATTTCTACTGCCACAGCCCGTACTACTGGCATCCCTATTCGGCCTGGTACTGGGGGCCCGTCTGGCATCCCTGGGGATTCTTTGTCGCTACCCTGGCCACCACGGCAATTATCGTGAGCGTTACCAATGACAACTCCACCCAGGATCAATATCATTACGACCAGGGCAATTACTACATCAAGACCGATAACGGCTATGAAGTGGTGCAGGCCCCCGTGGGCGCCACGGTCAATTCCATCCCCGATACGGCAGAAAAAGTGCAGGTCACCGAAAACACCTATAATTACTATTACGGCGGCGCCTATTACGAAAAGGACGCGGAAGGCTACACCGTGGTTCCGGCCACGGCAGGCACCATCGTACCCCACCTGCCCGAAGGGGGCGAAGAGGTAAAAGTAGGAGACAGGAACTATGTTAAGTTCGGCGAAACCTATTACCAGCCCATCCAGGTAGATGGCAAGGATATGTATGAGATCGTGGAGGTACAGCCCGAATCCTGACTTACCTCGAAAGCTGATCTGAAACAGGGTCCGGGACGGCATCCCGGACCCTGTTTTATTACCCCTCCCCGGTTACTGACCGGGCAATGTGGCACATCACCGGCCGCCCCGGAGCAAATCGGGCTATCGACCTGACAAAGCGGTCTGGGCACAATTTTTGTTGTGATGCACTCAGATTTGCAGTATTTTTAAATTATGGCCTCGCAAACCGTCATAGAAAAGGAAAACAAGGAGATTGCCAAGCAGTACAAAGAACTGCTGCGCATCAGCTACCAGACGCTGTCTGCCGATGACAAAAAACTCATCCGGCAGGCGTTCGATGTGGCTGTGGATGCCCATAAAGACCAGCGACGCAAATCGGGGGAGGCCTACATTTTCCACCCCATTGCCGTGGCCAAGATCGTGGCTTCCGAAATCGGGCTCGACGCCGTTTCCATCGCCTCTGCCCTGTTGCACGACGTCGTGGAAGACACCCCCTACACCCTCGACGATATCGAACGCATCTTCGGCGAGACCATAGCCCGCATTGTGGACGGCCTGACCAAGATCGCCCACATGAAGAAGGATATGAACATCTCCCAGCAGGCCGAGAACATCCGCAAGATGTTGCTGACCCTGCACGACGATGTTCGGGTAATCATCATCAAGATCGCCGACCGTTACCACAACCTGCTCACCATGGATTCCATGCCCGAGCACAAACAGGTCAAGATCGCTTCCGAGACGCTGTACATCTACGCCCCTTTGGCGCACCGCATCGGCCTGTACAACATCAAGACCGAACTCGAAGACCTCAGCCTCAAGTACACCGAACCCGAGGTTTACCACGACATCCTGAGCCGCATCGCAGACACCAAAGAAGCCAATGAGCGGTACATCGCCGATTTTACCGGTGTGATCCGCGATTCCCTCGACAAGGAAGGCCTGCATTACACCATCAGAGGGCGGATGAAATCCATCCATTCCATACGGCGCAAGATGCAGACCCAAAACGTGGGGTTCGACCAGATATACGACAAGTTTGCCATCCGCATCATTTACAAATCGGACCGGAAGAATGAAAAATTCCTGGCCTGGAAAATCTACTCCGTGGTTACCGATCACTTTACCCCCAACCCGGTGCGGCTTCGCGACTGGATCTCTTCGCCCAAGAGCACCGGATACGAGGCCCTGCACATTACCGTTATGGGCCCCAAAGGCCGCTGGGTAGAGGTGCAGATCAGGTCGGAACGCATGCACGAAATCGCCGAAAAAGGGTATGCCGCCCACTTCAAGTACAAGCACGGCGACCAAAAGGAAAAAGAGCAGGGCATAGAAGTGTGGCTCAACCGCCTGCAGGAAGCCCTGGAAAATACCAACGGCAATGCGGTAGATTTTGTCGAGGAGTTTAAACTAAATCTTTATTCCAAGGAAATCTTTGTCTTTACCCCAAACGGGGAACTCAAGTCGCTCCCCAAGGGCGCCACCCCGCTTGATTTTGCCTTCAACATCCATACGGAAGTGGGCATGCATACCCGCGGAGCCAAGGTAAACAGCAAACTGGTCCCCCTGAACACGGTCCTGAAAAGCGGCGACCAGGTCGAGATCATCACCTCCGAAAGCGCCCAGCCCAACCAGAACTGGCTCGACTACGCCACCACGGCGCGGGCCCGTTCGAAGATCCGTTCCAGTCTGCGGGAAGAGAAGAAAGAGCTGGCCAACGAGGGCCGCGAATCGCTAAGGCGGAAGCTCAAATCGCTCAAAATAACCCTGAACGAAGACGTGATCAACAAAATGGTGGTCTACTTCAAGCTGCAGACCAGCCTCGACCTCTTTTACCGGGTGGGCAAAGGCGCCATTGACAACCAGGAACTGCGCGATTTTGCGGCTTCGTACAACAACGCCTTCATCAGCTTCTTCAAGAACAAGATCCGGCGCAAGCCGGCTCCTCCCGACATAGACCGCGATGAGATTACCTCCAAGTACGACATGCTGGTGTTCGGCAAGGAGGAGGAACGCCTGAACTACACCCTGTCCAAATGCTGCAACCCGATCCCCGGAGACGAAGTATTCGGGTTCGTGAGTGTGAACGAGGGAATCAAGGTGCACAAGAAAAACTGTCCGAACGCCATCGCCCTGCAATCCAATTACGCCTACCGCATTATCTCGGCCAAATGGATCGATTCGAGCCAGCAAGACTTCACGGCCGACATCCGCATGAGTGGCATCGACAACCTGGGGCTGATCAATGCCATTACCGAAGTAATTTCCGATGAGATGCACGTAAACATGCGCAACATCAATTTCAGCACCGACGGGGGTACCTTCAGCGGGCGCATTACCGTAGTGGTCAAGAACAAGGGGACCCTCAAGAAACTGATGGCCAACCTCAAGGAAATAAACGGGATCGACAAGGTCTCGCGGGTCTGAGCAGGGCCCCCGGCCCTAAAATCGGCCCGGCGGTTTACATAATCCTAATTTTAAACGTATTTTTGTAGCTGGATACTCAGCAGAGGGCATGGCTACAAAAGATCAGGAAATCGTCCGAAACGTCTTCACCACCTTTCTGGAAGAAAACGGGCACCGGAAAACCCCGGAGCGCTACGCGATCTTGCAGGAGATATACGACAGCGACGACCATTTTGATATCGAATCCCTCTATATCAAAATGAAGAATAAGAATTACCGGGTTAGCCGGGCCACCCTGTACAATACCATTGAGTTGCTGCTCGAGTGCAAGCTGGTACGCAAACACCAGTTTGGCAAAAACCAGGCGCAGTACGAGAAGTCCTATTTCGACCGCCAGCACGACCATGTGATCCTGACTGATTCGGGAGAGGTGATCGAATTTTGCGACCCTCGTATCCTATCCATCCAGAAGACCATCGAAGAGGTCTTCGATATTAAAATCAACAATCACTCGCTTTATTTTTACGGTACACGAAACCGTAACGAAGAAGCGGCAAACTAAGCCAATCCGACCGATGTCTGTAGATCTGCTGCTCGGCCTCCAGTGGGGAGACGAGGGAAAAGGAAAAATCGTTGACGTTCTCACCCGCGATTACGATATCATTGCCCGCTTCCAGGGCGGCCCCAATGCGGGGCATACCCTGGAGTTCGACGGGATCAAACACGTGTTGCACACCATTCCCTCCGGGATTTTCCACCCCAAGGCGGTAAATGTGGTGGGCAACGGGGTGGTGATCGACCCGGTGATCTTTCGCAAGGAGCTCGACAAGCTGCAGGGCTTTCCGATCGACATCCAGAAAAGCCTCCTGATCTCGCGCAAGGCCCACCTGATTTTACCCACCCACCGATTGCTCGACGCCGCCTCGGAAGCCTCCAAGGGCAAGGCCAAAATCGGCAGTACGCTGAAAGGTATCGGCCCGGCCTACATGGACAAGACCGGCCGCAACGGCCTGCGGGTAGGCGATCTGGAACTACCCGACTGGAAAGACCGCTACCGGGCCCTGGCCGACAAGCACGAGGCCATGATCCACTTCTACGACGTAGACATTCAGTACGACCTGCGCGAACTCGAAGCCGAATTTCTGGCCGCCGTTGAAGACCTGCAGAAACTTACCTTCATCGACAGTGAGGAATACCTGTACCAGGCCCTGAAAAGCGGGAAGAAGATCCTGGCCGAAGGTGCCCAGGGCTCTATGCTCGACATCGACTTCGGCACCTACCCCTTTGTGACCTCTTCCAATACCACGGCCGCAGGGGCCTGCACCGGTTTGGGAATCGCCCCGGGAGCCATATCCGAAGTGTTCGGGATTTTCAAGGCCTACACCACCCGGGTGGGCAGCGGCCCCTTCCCGACCGAGCTCTTCGACGAGAACGGTGAAACGATGGGACGAGTGGGCCGCGAGTTCGGCGCCACCACAGGCCGTCCCCGTCGCTGTGGCTGGCTAGACCTGGTAGCACTCAAATACGCCGTGCGCATCAATGGGGTTACCCGGCTGATGATGATGAAGGCCGACGTATTGAGCGGCTTCGAGACCCTCAAAGTTTGTACCGCATACAACTATAAGGGCAAGCAAATCCAGCACCTGCCGTACACCATTGAGGCCGAGCACCTCACCCCGGTTTATGCCGAAATGCCCGGCTGGAAAAAGGACCTTACCCGCCTGAGCAAGGCTTCTGAACTGCCCGAAAACCTGAACCGCTACATCGCCTTCCTGGAAAAGGAGCTGCAGACACCCATTACCCTGGTGTCGGTGGGCCCCGACCGAACCCAGACCATCCGCCGCGATCAGTCGGGTTCCTAAAAGGGTGTGAAAGCGTGCCCCGACGGGCGAAAATTGTGCTACTTTTGGATAAAAACCCAGGCTTGAGAAAGATTCTGATTTTCCTCTTTTGTTGCCTGCCGGCCAGCCGTGCCGGGGCCCAGGCCGACAGTGTGGGAGGCAAAAAGATCACCATAGTGTACGGGGGTAGCTTCACCAAAGACGAAACCCTGCGCCCGGGAGCCTCCATCTTCAGCAAGGATACCCGCCAGGTACAATTCGAACACCAGGGGGCCGACCTCTGGTGCGATTACGCCCTGCTCTACCAGAAGGAAAACCGCCTGGAAGCCATTGGCAACGTACGCCTGCAACAGGGCGATTCGCTGATCATGAACAGCGGCTATGTGGAATACGACGGCAACCTGAAGCTGGCCAAGGCGTATGAGGCGGTGCAGCTCACCAACCGCTCCATGACCCTGACCACCGATACCCTCTACCTGGACCGTCAGAAGCAAGAGGCCTTCTATCAGGACAACGGCCGCATCGTCGATTCGGCCAACACCCTGACCAGCCGCGTGGGGCGCTATTTCATGGTGCCCAAGAAGTACCAGTTCCTGGATTCGGTGCTTATCCGCAACCCCCAGTATACCCTGGAATCGACCCACCTCGATTATTACACCGTCTCGAAGAACGCCTACATGTACGGGCCTTCGACTGTAACCGGGGAAGACTACACCCTGTACTGCGAGCGGGGCTTTTACAATACAATGGCCGAACAGGGGTACGGCATCAAGAACACCGAGATCCATTACAGCAACCGCATAATCGAGGGCGACAGCGTCTTTTTCGACAAGGCTACCGAATTCGCCTCGGCCACCAACCACATCGTGGTGACCGACACCGTCAACAACGGGGTGATCCGTGCCCATTACGCCGAGGTGCACAAGGCGCGCGACTCGCTCTTTGCCACCCGCCGCGCCGTCTCGGTGAGCCTGGTGGAGCAGGATTCCCTCTACATGCACGGCGATACCCTCATGATTACCGGCCCGCCCGAGGCCCGGGTCCTTCGGGCCTTCCACGATGCACGGTTCTACAAGACCGACCTGAGCGGCAAGTGCGATTCCATCCATTATGAGGAGCGCACAGGCATAACCCAGCTCATTAAACAACCCGTGCTATGGAACCTGGAGAACCAGATGACAGGCGATCTCATGCTGTTGCTCTCCGACCTGGAAACCGACAAGCTCGACTCCCTGAAGGTGCTCGGCAACGCCTTCCTGGTTTCAGAAGACACCGTAGGGCACCGGGGATACAACCAGGCCAAGGGGAAAGACCTCTTCGGCAAATTTGAGGAAAACGAGCTGCGCACCACAGACCTCATTGGCAATACCGAAGTAGTCTACTACATGTACGATGATGAAGAGCAGCTGATGGGCATAAACAAGACTATCTGCAGCAAGATTCGCCTAATCCTGGAAAACAGCGATATCAGGGACATCATATTCTACACCAACCCAGATGGCACCTTGTTCCCGGAGGCCGAATTCCCTGATGAAAGCCGGCAGCTGAAAGGCTTTGTCTGGCGGGGGGACGAGCGCATCCGATCGGCCGAAGACCTTTTCGAGGAGGCCGACAACACCTTGGCACTACCCGAAATAAAGGGCATTACCCAGTCTATAGACCGGGATGCCGAACCGGCAGACCCCGATGAAACCGGGGAGGAGGCCGGACAGGCGCAAAAGGCTGCCAAACCCGCTCCCAATCCCAAAAAGCCGCCTAAACCCAAGGACCAGCAGTGAACCCGGACTTTCAGAAATACCAGGCGCAGACCAGCGCCCATCCGCTAGGGTTGGAAGTAGCCCGGGCCGAAGGGAGCTATGTGTACGACGCCCGCGGGAAGGCCTACCTCGACTTTGTGGCCGGGGTTTCGGCCTGTACCCTGGGGCATTGCCACCCCAGGGTGGTCGGTGCCGTCCAGGAGCAGGCGGGCCGGTACATGCACGTGATGGTATATGGCGAATTTGCCCTGGAGCCGGCGGTAACCCTGAGCCGGGAACTGGCTGCGGCCCTCCCCCAGCCCCTGGAGAGCACGTACCTGGTGAATTCGGGTACTGAGGCCATGGAAGGGGCCATTAAACTGGCCCGGCGCGTTACCGGGCGCACGGAACTGCTCGCCGCCAAAGATGCCTATCACGGCAATACCCTGGGCAGCCTGAGCCTGATGAGCTACGAAGAGCGCAAAGCCCCCTTCCGCCCGTTAATGCCTGGGGTGGGGCACATCCGGTTTAACAACTTTGAAGACCTGGAGCAGCTCGGTCCCCGCACGGCGGCCGTAGTGTTGGAAACCATACAGGGCGGGGCCGGCTTTATTTTGCCGCGGCCCGGCTACCTGGAAGCGGTCCGCAGCCGCTGCGACCAGACGGGTGCCCTGCTTATCCTGGACGAGATCCAGCCCGGTTTTGGCCGAACCGGAACCCTCTTCGCATTTGAACAGTACAACTGCACCCCCGACATCGTGGTTATGGGCAAAGGGATGGCTTCGGGCCTTCCCGTAGGTGCTTTTTCGGCCTCCAAAGCGCATATGGATCTGCTGAGCCGCCATCCCAAACTGGGCCATATCACCACCTTCGGGGGCAACCCGGTTATTGCCGCAGCCGCCCTGGCCACCCTTCGGGAACTGCAGGAAACCCGCCTGATGGCCGAAGCCCTGGAAAAAGAAGCCCTCTTCAGGGAGCTGCTAATCCACCCCCTGATCGAAGAGGTGCGGGGGAAAGGCCTGATGCTCGCCATACTGGTACCCGAACCCGCCCTGGCCGACTACCTGGTACTGGAAGCCCTGAAAAAAGGCCTGTTGCTTTTCTGGCTGCTCTTCGAGCCCAGGGCCGTGCGCATAAGTCCCCCGCTAACCCTGACAGAAGGCGAAATCAGGGAGGGATGCGCCCTGATCCTGGACCTCCTGGAGGGCTATCCCGGCCCGGCTGTTAACTAATTTGTTGATAAGAAAGCCCGGTGTAGGCGGCCTGAAACCCCTCAAAAAAATACTTTTAAAACCGTACGGAACCCCAAAAAGGCATCTATGCAGTACGATCCGAACGAACAACCGCACCAGTCCGTAGCCAAATTCGAATCCATGCTCAAGACCGACGACGTCTATTTTTTCGACGCCGAAGACTTTGAGGAGATCATTCACCACTACCTGAACAACGGAAAGATTTCCCTGGCCAAAAAAGCCATTCGGATGGGGCTGAAACAGCATCCCAATTCCCTTGAAATCTGCTTGTTAGACGTTGAGGTTCTCGTGTTTGAGAACCAGTTCGAGCGGGCCGAAGCGCTGCTGGACCAGCTCCAGCAAATAGACCCGCAGAACGAGGAGGTTTTCATCCAACGCGCCAACATCTGCTCCAAACAGGACAACCATACGGCGGCCGTCGAATTGCTGCGGCAGGCGCTGGTATTGTGCGAAGACGACCTGGATATATATTCGCTGCTGGGCATGGAATACCTCTTTCTGGACGAATACGCCCAGGCCCAGACCTGCTTTATGAAGTGCCTGGATGCCGACCCGGAAGACTACGCCTCCCTGTACAACGTGGTATACTGTTACGAATTCATGGAAGACCACCAGGGGGCCATCACCTACCTGAACGCCTACCTGGATACCAACCCGTATTGCCAGGTGGGCTGGCACCAGCTCGGGAAGCAGTACTACAGCCTGAAGATGTACCCCGAATCCCTTACCTCGTTCGATTTCGCGATTATTTCTGACGAATCCTTTATCGGTGCCTATTTCGAGAAGGGCCGGGTGCTCGAAAAGCTGGGCCGCTATCACGAGGCCATCGAGAATTACACCGCCACTATCGAGATGGACAACCCCACCTCCCACGCCTACCTGCGCATTGGGCGCTGCCACGAAAAACTGGGGGCCGACGACCAGGCGCGGCACTACTACTACCTGACCGTGCACGAAGACCCGCTGCTCGACAAAGGCTGGCTGGCCATCACCGATTTCTACATCCGCACCAAAAAATTCACCAAGGCCCGCGAATACATCAACAAGGCCATAAACATAGACGGGGAGAACCCCACCTACTGGAAGCGCTGCGCGATTATCCACCAGGCCCTGGGCGACCTCGACGAGGCCGACTTTTCCTTCAAGCAGGCGGTAGACCTGGGCAACTACGAACTGGATACCTGGTTGCGCTGGGCCGAGGTGCTGCGCCTGAACGGGGAGCGGGAAGCCGCCTCAGAAGTGCTGCTGCAAGGGGCCGAATTCCACCCGGAGGCCGCCGAAATCCGCTACCACCTGGCCGGGGTTTGCCACGAGCTCGGGCTGGACACCCAGGCCTGCGAGCACCTGAAAGCAGCCATTTTCCAGGCACCCGGTAAACTCAAGGCCTTCAAATCGGGCTACCCCGATTGTTACCAGGCACCCTGCGTGCAGCGCATCATCATAGAGAGCCGGAAAGCATCGGAATAAAAGCGTTACTTTAGCTTTTATTTTACCTATGGAAAACCGGAATGTGCTCCAATACCTCGTGCTGGTCCTCAAGGGGATCGCCATGGGGGCAGCCGATGTGGTCCCCGGGGTTTCAGGGGGTACCATAGCTTTTATCTCGGGTATTTACGAAGAACTCATCTCCTCCATCAACCGGGTGGTGCCGGCCCTTACGGGCACCCTGCCAAAGAAAGGGCCTGTGGCTTTCTGGGAAGATGTGAATGGCAATTTTTTGCTGTCGGTGCTGAGCGGCATCGCCATCAGCGTGATTTCCCTTTCCAAACTCATCAGCTGGCTGCTCAGTGAGCATGCCGTCTTGCTTTGGTCGTTCTTCTTTGGCCTGGTAGTGGCGAGCATCTTTTACGTGGCAAGAGAAATTAGGGGGCGTAACATTTCCGTCTGGCTTATGGGTGCCCTTGGAGCAGCCCTGGCCTACGCAATTATTTCCCTGCCCGTGGGCGAACAAAGCGGTGGGCTGCCCTACCTCTTCTTTTCGGGGGCCCTGGCTATCTGCGCCATGATTTTGCCAGGCATATCAGGGGCCTTCATTTTGGTGCTGCTCGGGTCGTACAAAACGGTTTTGGACTCGGTGCACGAACGCAATTTTCAGATCTTGCTGGCCACCGGCCTGGGGGCGGTATTCGGGCTATTGAGTTTTGCCCGTCTGCTGAAATGGATGTTCACCCGGTTCCGCGACGCCACCCTGGCCTTGCTTACCGGCTTTATTTTAGGTTCCCTCCCCAAGATCTGGCCCTGGAAGGAGGTATTGGAAACACGGGTGTTCGGCGACAAGGTGGTGCCCGTTAGCGAGGCCAACGTGGCCCCCTGGAATTATGACGGAAATCCGCACCTGGGCTGGGCCGTCTTGCTGGTGGTCGTCGGATTTTCGCTTATTTTCGCCCTGGAAGGACTAGCCTCCCGCAAGAACCAAAGCGCTTAATGCACCAGACCCGTAGCCTCACCGACAAGATCCTTTTGTTTATCAAGGGACTCTCCATGGGCGCCGCCAACAAGGTCCCCGGCGTTTCCGGGGGCATCGTTGCCTTTGTGGTGGGCTTTTACGAGGAATTTATCTACTCCCTGCAGAAAATCAACCTGAAGGCCTTCAAATTATTGCTGGGAGGGCGGTTTCGCAGTTTTTACCGCTATGTGAACGGCCCCTTCCTGTCCATCCTCATTTTGGGGATGCTCTTCAGCTACTTCAGCGTCTCCAAGCTGCTGGATTACTTCCTCGAGCGCAAAGAACTCTATGTATGGGCCTGTTTCTTCGGCATGATCATCGGCTCCATCTACTACATTTCCAAAGACTTCGCCCACTGGAACAAAAAAACGCTGCCTGTAGGGCTGTTGGGGCTGCTGGTCGGGGTTTCCATCAGCTTCCTGAGCCCTGCCCGTGAAAACGACAACCTGGTCTTCATTTTTTTCTGCGGAATCATCAGCGTGTCCGGAATGACCCTTCCCGGGCTTTCCGGCTCGTTCATCCTCATCTTGCTGGGCAACTACGTACTCCTGCTGGTCGATTCGGTAAATGCCCTTTACGATACCCTGGCCGAATGGGTACAGGGCGATTTCTCCTTTGTACACAACCAGGAAAGGCTCGACACACTTTTGATCCTGGCCGTTTTCACGGCCGGATCGGCTGCGGGCCTGGTAACCCTGTCGCATTTGCTCGGGTATGTGTTGAAGCATTTCAAACACCTGACCACCGCAGTGATCATTGGCTTTATAACGGGCTCCCTGGGTGTGGTTTGGCCCTGGAAACGCACCTTGTTTATGACCGACGTGGCCGGGCAGCAGGTAGTCGACTCCAACGGCAACCCCATTATCGTGAATTACCAACGCTACTTGCCCGATATGGGCCAGGCCGAAAACTGGTGGGCCCTGCTGATGATAGGCGTAGGGCTGGCCCTGTTGATCTTGTTGGAATGGTACGGGAAAAACCGGATGAAACATGCGTAGGTTCGGTTTGGTGGGCAGAAATATCGGTTACTCCTTCTCCAGGGGCTATTTTGGGGAAAAATTCCGGGAACTCGGCCTGTCGGACCACAGCTATGAGAACTTCGACCTGGCCGACATAGCTGAATTCCCTGGGCTGCTGTCGGGCCACCCAGACCTTTGCGGGCTCAACGTCACAATTCCGTACAAAGAAGCCGTAATACCCTACCTCGATTCCCTCGACCCAGAAGCCCGCCGCATAGGGGCGGTCAATACGATTTGCCTCGGCCCCGGGGGCTCCCGCGGCTACAACACAGATGTAATCGGCTTCCGCGAGTCGCTGCGCCCCCTGCTGGTGCCTGCCGACCGCCATGCCCTGATATTGGGAACGGGCGGCGCCTCCAAAGCCGTGGCCCGCGCCCTGGAAACCCTCGGCATTGCTTTCCGTTATGTGTCGCGGCAACCGCAGCAGGGACAACTGGGGTACGCAGACCTGACCGCCGAATTGCTGCAGGAAACCCCCCTGCTGATCCAGTGCACCCCCGTGGGCACCCTGCCCGATACCGACCGCGCCCCCGAACTCCCGTACGAGGCCCTGGGCCCGGCTCACCTCCTGTACGACCTTATCTACAACCCTGCCCTGACTACCTTCCTTAAACGCGGGCAAGAGCGGGGTGCCCGCGTCAAAAACGGGCTGGAAATGCTCCAGATCCAGGCCGAGTGCGCCTGGGAACTCTGGAACGCATATTAGGTTGGCAAACCTGCCCCGAACAAAGAGTTCGGGCCCATCCCTTTGCGGAAGTCACAATTGTTACTATCTTAGAAAGGAGATCGTGCCTGCACGAAAAACAGATCGTGATGTCTGAAGAAGCAAACAAAGAACTGCAGTCCGCTGCAGGGGGGACCAACCTGGAGGAAACAGAAAATGTGAATGACAGGCCTGTGGCCGGGGAAGAACAGGAACCCGCCCCCACACCTGAGGCGAAGGAAGCACCGCCCAAAAAAGAACCCAAAAAAG
>JAHECA010000005.1:100348-144666 GCA_024642005.1 Robiginitalea sp.
TGCCCCGCACCACGGCGTTGAGGGTGAAATCGATGAGTCCAATGCCGAAGACGCCGAAGACACCGAAAACGAACGCCGCCACCAAATCCCCTTTTTAGACTACCACGCCCTTTCCATGGAAAACCTCGTGGGCGAGCTGCAACGGCTCCTGCGCAACGAGAAGGTACAGGCCATAAGGCGGCATACTGAGGCTATCAAGCACGAATTCGACGAGAAGTTCCAGGAATTCATCGAACACAAAAAGGAAGAATTCACAGACCGGGGCGGGCAGGAATCCGATTTCAGGTACAACTCGGTAACCAAGCGGCAGTTTAACGAACTCTATGCCGAATACCGCGAAAAACGCAACCAGTATTACAAGAATCTCGAACAGAACCTGAAGCAAAACCTGGCCAACCGCCTGGAAATCATTGAAGAGCTCAAAGGGTTGGTCAATGTTGAGGAAGATATGAATTCTACCTACAAGAGCTTCAAGGAACTTCAGGAACGCTGGCGCCATGCCGGACCCATCCCCAGGGCGAATTACAACGACGTCTGGCGTACCTACCAGCACCATGTGGAAATCTTTTACGACTTCCTGCACCTGAACCGCGAATTGCGCGACCTGGACTTCAAACACAACCTCGAAGAGAAGGAAAAGCTCGTGGAACGGGCCGAAGCCCTGGCGGCAGAGCCCGATCTTAACAAGGCTTTCCGGGAGCTGCAAACCCTGCATAAAATCTGGAAAGAGGAAGTGGGGCCGGTGGCCAAAGAACACCGCGACGCGGTATGGGACCAGTTCAGCGCCGCCACCAAGGCCATGCACCAGCGGCGGCAGGAACATCAGCAGGAACTCGAGAAACGCTATGAGGTTAACCTGGAGGAAAAGCAGAGGATTATCGGGCAGATCGAGGAAATCGCCATCCATGTGGCCGCCAACCACCGCAACATACAGCAGCAGATCCAGGAAGTGGAAGCCCTGCGCGAAAAATTCTTCCAGGCCGGTAAGGTGCCTCAGAAAGACAACGAACCTACCTGGGCAGCTTTCAAGACGGCCGTGCGCAGGTTCAACCGCACCAAAAATACCTTTTACAAAGACCTTAAGAAAGACCAGCAGCACAACCTGGACCTGAAACGCGCCCTGCTGGAGCGTGCCATGGAACTGCAAGACAGCGAGGATTGGGAAACGGCCACCCCTGAAATGAAGCGGATCCAGCAGGAGTGGAAACAGATCGGGCACGTGCCCCGCAAATTCTCAGACAAAATATGGAAGCAGTTCAAGGAGGCCTGTAACCATTATTTCGAACGCCTACACGCCCGCCGCAAACAGGCTCATGGCCAGGAAAGTGAAAACCTCGACCAGATAACCGACCTGCTCGACAAACTGAAATCGTTTGAACTGAGCGGTAAAAAAGAGCAGGACCTGAAACAGGTGCAGGCCTTCCTGGCTGCCTGGAAAGAAGTTGGGCGCCTTCCGAACCACAAGAAGCACCTCAATGCCAAGTTTCACAAGATTATCGACGCCCTGCTTCGCAAGCTGGGGCTGAGCCGGCAGGAATCCGAAATCGTAAAATACGGCAACAAGATCCAGCAACTCGCCGGGGAAGAAGACGAGCGCGCCATCGAACACGAACGCCAGTTCATCCGCAAGAAAATCGAAGAGTACCGCACCGAGATCCGCCAACTGGAGAACAACCTCGCCTTCTTTTCAGACCCCAGCGAAAAAAACCCGCTGGTACAGGAGGTGGTGGCCAATATTGCACGCCGCAAGGATACCCTTTCCGAATGGAAGGCCAAGCTCAAAAAGCTGAATATCCTGAGGAATCACCTGCAGCGAGAAGACGAGGCCGACGCCTCTGAAGAAGAATAATAGGGTTAATCTTCGACCTGCCCGAAAAGGTCGTAATCGGAAGCTTCCGTAATGCGTACCCAGGCGAATTCCCCCAACCTCAGATACTGGCCGGCTGCAGCGACGCGCACCTCATTGTCTACATCGGGGGAATCCGATTCGGTGCGGCCGATATAGTACCCGCCTTCCACCCGGTCGATCAGGCAGCGAAAGCGCTGCCCCACTTTGGCCTGGTTCAGTTCCCAGGATATCCCGGCCTGCAATTCCATGATCGCATTGGCGCGTTGTTGTTTTACCTCCTCGGGCACATCGTCTGCCAGGCTGTAGGCATGGGTATTCTCTTCGTGGCTGTAGGCAAAGCATCCCAGGCGGTCGAAGCGGGTTTCGGCCACCCAGTTGCGCAGGGTTTCAAAATCGGCCTCGGTCTCACCCGGATAGCCCACGATCAGGGTGGTCCGCAGGGCAATGCCGGGCACTTCGCGCCGGAAAGTCTCGAGCAGGCGGTTGGTTTTTTCCCGGGTGGTGCCGCGACGCATGCTCTTTAGGATGGGGTCCGAAATATGCTGCAAGGGAATGTCGAGGTAGTTGCAGATCTTGGGCTCCTCGCGCATCACCTCGAGCACATCGGTTGGGAATCCGGCAGGGAAAGCGTAGTGCAGGCGAATCCACTCGATGCCCTCTACCTTTACCAGGGCCCGCAACAGGTCGGCCAGGGCCCGTTTTTTATAAAGGTCAAGGCCGTAGTAAGTCAGGTCCTGTGCAATCAGGATGAGTTCGCGCACCCCCCTGGCCGCCAGTTTTTCAGCTTCCCGCACCAGGTCTTCCACCGGCTGGCTCCGGTGGGCGCCCCGCATGAGCGGGATGGCACAAAACGAACAGGGGCGATCGCAGCCCTCGGCGATTTTCAGGTAGGCGTAATGCGAGGGGGTGGTGGTGAGGCGCTCTCCGACCAGTTCCTGTTTGTAGTCGGCCCCGAGTGCCTTAAGCAGCCTGGGCAGTTCACGCGTGCCGAAATAGGCATCCACATCGGGTATTTCCTTTTCCAGGTCGGGTTTGTAGCGCTCGCTCAGGCAGCCAGTCACAAAAACCTTGTCGACCTGCCCGGCCTCTTTCTGGCGCACATATTCCAAAATGGTGTTCACGCTCTCCTCCTTGGCATTGGCGATAAACCCGCAGGTATTGATCACCACGATATTGCCCTCCCCTTCGTGCACCACCTCCTTGTTGCCGGCCCGAAGCTGCCCCATGAGCACTTCGGAATCGTACAGGTTTTTGGAACACCCCAGGGTGACCACGTTTATCCGGTTCTTTTTGAGCGACTTGGTACGCATAGGCCTTATTGGGGCGCAAAAATACAACATGTGGCCGAATCCCAAGCCGGTGCAGACGATTTTGCCGTGTTTTTCGTTTGAGTACTATGGAAACACGGTTCATTTTCAGGAGGTTTTTGCCAGGATTGCTGACGGCCTGCAGCCTCTGGTTCGGCAGCTGTTCAAAAGATGTGGAACCCCCCGATGTTGAAATTCCCGGGGAGCAGGAGCTTTATTTTCCAGAGGCCGTGCGGTACGCCACATGGGAAACCGCAGACCCGGAGACCCTGGGATGGGACGCCGGGGCTGAAAGCGAGCTCGACACCTACCTGGAGGCCACCGGTACCAAGGCCTTCCTAATCCTGCACCAAGGCCGCCTGGCCAAGGAAACCTATTTCGGCAATTTTACCGCAGACAGCCTGTGGTACTGGGCTTCTGCCGGCAAAACCCTGACGGGCTTCTGTGTGGGCCTGGCCCTGCAGGAAGGCTTATTGGAACTCACCGACCCGACTGCTGACTACCTGGGGCCGGGATGGACGTCGGCGCCCCCCGAAAAGGAAGCGCTCATTCAGATCGGCAACCAGCTGCGCATGACCAGCGGGCTTGACGATGCCGCCTTTGACTGCACCGACCCTGCCTGCCTCGACTATATGGCCGACGCCGGGAAGCGGTGGGCCTATCACAATGGCCCGTACACGCTGTTGCAAAGCGTGGTGGCCGCGGCCTCTGGCGAGAGCTATACGGCTTTTTTCAACAGCCGCCTGCGCGACCGCATCGGCATGGAGGGCCTCTGGCTGAGCACCAACGGCAGCAACAGCGTGTATTTCAGCACGGCCCGGAGTATGGCCCGGTTCGGCCTGCTGGTACTGGGCGGAGGCAGTTGGGGCAATACACCCATCCTCACCGATACAGGCTACTACGAGGCCATGCTCAGCCCTTCCCAATCCCTGAACAAATCATACGGATACCTCTGGTGGCTCAACGGCCAGAGCAGCTTTATGGCCCCCGGCACGCAAATCGTGTTTCCCGGGCCGTTAATCCGCGAAGCTCCTGCCGATCTGGTGGCTGGTCTGGGCAAAAACGACCAGAAACTCTACCTGGTCCCTTCTGAGGGCCTGGTAGTGGTGCGCTTGGGAGAAGATTCGGGGGAAAACACCCTGGGTCCTTCCAGTTTCGACAACGAGCTCTGGAAACGGCTCAGCGCCTACCTGAAGTTGTAGGCATACCTACTCCCTATAGGCCCGGGGCAGTTGGCGGGCCCCAGCCAGTACTTCGAAGGCATGGCCCATATCCAGGAGTTTTTCTTCCTGAAAAGGTTTGCCGATAAAGGTTAACCCGGCGGGTTCGCCGGTCGCCCGGTAGCCCATGGGCACTACCAGGGCCGGATATTCGGCTACGGCTGCAAGGCTTGCGTGGCGGTTGTTTACCGAAAGTACTACCTCCAGGCGGTTTGCCTGCCAGGGGGTGTTGAAAAAACGGCGCCCGGCCTGGCGCAGCTGCCTTTTGATCGCCTCCAGGGAATCGGGGCTGGTTCGGTCCTGAGCTACCCCGATCATGCGCGCCTGCCCGTAAGGGGCCCTCAGCAGCGTATCGCCCAGGTTGAAGGCCACCACTTCTGAAGCGGAATGGACCGGCACCGAATCGGCCTCACGAACCGCTGTGGCCAGGTATGCCTGCAGGTCGATTTGCATGTCGGCATTGAGCAGGGTACCGAAGCCCTGCAGTTCCACCTCGGGTGGCACCATGGCGACAATCTCGGCCCCGGCCCCCCGAAGCTGCTGTACGGCCCGGGCATAAAGGCTGTCTGTCTCGAGGAATTCGGCAAACACACCCACCCGCTTTCCGGCAAAGGAGTACGGGCGGGGCAGGTAGCCGGTGCCTTCAAGATAATAGGTGCCCGCCTTGGGGTCGTTCATGTCGGTACCTTTCATGGCATCGAGCAAAATGGCCGCATTGATGGTGTTGCAGGCCATGGGGCCCGGGGTGTCGAGGGTAGACGAAATGGGAACAATGCCGCTCCGGCCCAGCAGGCCCACCGTGGGCTTGAGCCCGACCACGGAGTTCTGCCCTGAGGGCGAGAGAATGGAGCCCGAGGTCTCGGTACCCACTGCGCCCATGGCATAGCCCACAGCCATGGCGGTTCCGCTGCCCGAACTGGACCCGCCGGTCTCAAAAACGCGGCGGCCGTAAGGGTTGAGCGTTTGCCCACCCACGGCGCTGTACCCGACCGGGCAGCCTTCACAGAAATAGTAGGCCCATTCGCTCAGGTTTAACTTGCCCAATATGATGGCGCCATTCTGCCGCAGACGGCCCGTGATAAAGGCATCCCCGGGACGGTTGTGCAGCAGGGCCACAGCCCCGGCCGTAGTGGGCATGCCCGCGGCCCCGATATTGTCTTTCAATAAAATAGGCATTCCGAAAATGGGATGCCTCTTTTCTTCAGGAAGGGTCTTCAGCACTTCGTCGCAAATGCGGGCCTGGCGCAGGGCATCGGGGTTCAGGGCAATTACCGTATTCAACGTTGTGGCGTTGTCGAGCTCGTATTTGTAGATGCGGTAGAGGAAAAATCGGGTTAGTTGCTCATAGCTCAGGCGGCCCGCTTTTATATGCTCCTGAACCACGGGCATGGGTTGCTCCAGAATGAGCGGGCGCAGGGCGGCATAGGTTTCGGGGCTCATCTGCATGGCCTCGCCGTAAAGCGGGCCGAATACCTCGTTTTTGTCGGTAAAACGGGATTGTATCAGTTTGTACCGCATGCGGGCGATCGGGTGATCGGCATTGCCCGCCACCTCGGCAGAATCGTTGTAGGGCTGCCAGATCGGGCCAGACGGTACTGCAGCGGCCGGAGTTTCAGGGGTCTCTTTTTCCTGCTTACAGGCAAGAAAGAGTGCAAGGGCCAGCACCCACGCAAAACGCACACGGGACCGGAAGATTGGTTGGAAGGTACGCATGGGCGTATCGGTTTTTTTGCCCTGGGTAAGGGGGTGCCGGAAATTACTAATTGTGGCCGCTGAAAAATGAATCCACAAATTCAAATTTATTGAAAACCTGGAGGTCTTCCATCCCCTCCCCTACGCCAATGTATTTGACCGGGACCTGGAACTGGTCGGAGATGCCGATTACCACGCCGCCCTTGGCCGTGCCATCGAGCTTGGTAACCGCCAGGGCGTTTACCTCGGTTACCTGGGTAAAGGCCCGGGCCTGTTCAAAAGCGTTTTGCCCGGTAGAGCCGTCGAGTACCAGCAGCACCTCGTGCGGTGCCCCGGGCACTACCTTTTGCATAACGCGGCGAATTTTGCCCAACTCGTTCATCAGGTTCACTTTGTTGTGCAGCCGGCCTGCGGTGTCGATCAGCACCACGTCGGCTTTTTGGGCGACCGCTGCACTCAGGGTATCGTAGGCCACCGAGGCCGGGTCGCTGCCCATTTGTTGTTTCACCAGAGGTACCCCGGCCCGCTGGGCCCAGATTTCCAACTGGTCGATGGCGGCCGCCCTGAAGGTATCGGCTGCGCCCAGCACTACTGTTTTGCCCTGCTGCTTAAACTGGTAGGCCAGCTTGCCGATGGTGGTGGTTTTTCCAACCCCGTTTACCCCGACTACCATTATCACATAGGGGCCCTCTACCTCGGGAAGGGCAAGCTCGGCGGCTTCCCCGCTGTGGGTTTCAGAGAGCAGGCCGGCTATCTCCTCGCGCAGCATGCTGTTGAGCTCCTCGGTGCCCATATACTTGTCGCGGGCTACCCGTGCCTCGATGCGCTCGATAATCTTAAGGGTGGTGGTTACGCCCACATCAGACGATACCAGTACTTCTTCCAGGCTGTCGAGCACTTCGTCGTCTACCCGCGATTTGCCTACAACCGCCTTGGAGAGCTTCCCGAAAAAGCTGGTTTTCGATTTTTCCAGACCCTTGTCGAGGGTCTCTTTTTTTTCCTGGTTGAAAATTTTCCTGAATAAACTCATCGGTGGTTCTGCTGCCTTGCAAAGATACTATTTTAAGAAGTTGGGAGGCAGCCCTGAAGTTGGTCATTTCCCGCCAAAAAAAAACCGCCTCCTTTGAAAGGGGCGGTTCACACACACTTGGGAAGTGGTTTATTTTTGGTTCAGCCAGTCGTTCACCAGTTCAGGCGCCATTACGGCTTCCACAAAGGTATACGCTCCTGATTTGGGAGACTTGACCATCTTGATGGCTTTGGTAAGCCTTTTGGAAGAGGTCTGAAGGGATGCTACGGTTTTCTTAGCCATGTTCTGTTATTTAATCTCTTTGTGAGTGGTCATGCGCTTCAGGATGGGGTTGAATTTCTTCAATTCCATCCGGTCGGGTGTATTTTTCTTGTTCTTGGTAGTGATGTACCGGGAAGTTCCGGGCATACCGGACGTTTTGTGCTCGGTGCACTCCAGAATAACCTGTACTCTATTGCCTTTCTTTGCCATGGTCGCTACGCTTAAAAATCAGGTGCCTTAAATGGTAATTCCCTTCTGTTTGGCCTCTTTCAGGACAGCGGAAATCCCTTTCTTGTTAATGGTTTTCAATGCCCGGGTAGAAATCCGCAGCGTTACCCAGCGATCCTCCTCAGGAATGTAAAACCGTTTCTTGGAGAGGTTAACATCGAATCTTCTCCTGGTCTTGTTGATAGAGAAGGAAACGTTGTTCCCGAATTGTGCCTTTTTACCGGTAAGTTCGCAGACTTTTGACATTGTGCTTCTTTTACTTGGTTCGAAACAGGCTGCAAATTTACGTCATTTTTACATGACCCCCAAACTTCTTTTCCAGAATTTTAATACCTCCTGGCGGTCTTCGGTTTTCGGCCCAGACCGGGGTCAGGGCGACCACCCCAGAAGCGGAACTTTCCGCGGCCAGCCTATTCTTCAGGCCGGGGCAAACAGGGTTATTTCGTGCCAGAGGAGCTCCAGGGCCTTGTTTACCGACTTCTGCACCACCCGTTCGCGGTGCCCCCCCATGGTAAAGGGGTAGGCCTGGCTGCCTCCGGGCCCTGCCACCGCGAGGTATACCGTGCCCACCGGGGCGTCAGACTCCCCCTTGGCAGGCCCCGCATTGCCGGTTGCAGCAAGGGCAAAATCGGCGTGCATCAGGGTCCGTACGCCTTCTGCCATAGCGCAGGCCACTTCGGCGCTTACCACGGAATGGGCATCGATCAGGGCCCGGGGCACGCCCAGCACCTGCTGCTTTACCTCGGTGGCATAGCACACCACGCTTCCCTTGAAATAGGCAGATGCCCCAGGCACCGAGCAAAGGAGGGAAGCAATGCTTCCACCCGTAACGCTTTCGGCAGTGGCCAGGGTGGCCCCTTTGGCGCTGAACTGTGCGCACAGCCCCTCTTCCAGGGGTGCCTGGTCTTCTTCCCCGTACAAAATATCACCGATCAGGGCCTTCAGGCCCTTTATCTGGAGGTCCAGTTCTGTCCGAACGGCCTCCGGGTCTTCGCCCCGGACCGAAAGGCGGAGCCGCACCTTGCCCAGGTTGGGCAGGTAGGCAAATTTCATGTGCGGGGGCAGGGCGTCTTCCCAGGCTTCGAGGCGCTCAGCTATAGCGCTTTCGCCCAGACCGTAGGTAATCAGGGTCTTGTGCAGCAGCACCGGCCGCCTGAAGGTGGTCATTATTTTTGGACCAACCTGCTGGTGGAAGAGATCCTTCATTTCAAAGGGCACGCCAGGGAGGCTCACGAGTACGGCCCTTTTCCCCTGCATCCACATACCGGGAGCCGTCCCGTTCCGGTTGGGCAGCACCGTGGCGCGGCTCGGCACAAGTGCCTGTTGGCGGTTAATTTCGGTAACGGGGCGCTGCAGGTAAGTCCTGAAAAGGTGTTCGACCTGGGCAAGCACTTCCGGGTCTTCCACCAGGGTATCGTCGAGGTATTCGCACAGCGTGCGCTTGGTGATATCGTCTTTGGTAGGGCCGAGTCCTCCGGTCATCAAGACCAGTTCCACGCGGGCTTCGGCCTCCTCCAGGGCCTTGAGGATATGGGCGCGGTCGTCCTGCACCGAGGTTATCTGGTATACCGAAACCCCCAACTTGTTCAGTTCAGACGCCAGGAAAGCAGAGTTGGTATCTACAACCTGCCCGATAAGAATTTCATCCCCTATGGTGATTATCTCGGCCCGCATCAGAGCTCAAAATCGTTCCGCAATTCGGCAATGGCCTGTTCCACGTCGCTTTTGAGGGTAGGGAAGATCTCCCTGATATGACTCAAATTTCCCTCGTTTTTCCCCTGGGTTTCAATTTCCAGGGCAGTGGCACGGGCCCGTTCCATGCCCAGCAGGTCCACGTTGGGTTTTATCTTGTGGGCCAGCTTGTAGATCTGCTCGTAATGAGCGGCACCAAGAGCCGCCTCCAGGTCGTGCAGGTCTGCCGGCACTTCTTCGAGAAATACGGCTATAACCGACAGGATAAAATCCTCGTCCCCTTCTGCCATCTCCTTTATTTTATCCAAATGGTAGATCATCACTTAACTTTTACTGAAAACAATTCCTTTCCTTCCAGGACCCCGACAAGGTAATCATTTGGGGCTACCCGGCCAACCCCTGCCGGGGTGCCCGTAAAGAGGATATCCCCTTTTTTCAGGGTGAAGTATTTCGATACGTAACACAGCAGCTCGTCTACCTTCCACAACATGTGGGCGGTATCGCCCTGCTGGACCCATTCCCCATTTTTACGCAGTCCGAATTGCAGGGTTTCGGTTCCCGAAAAGCGATCTTTGGGAACCCACTGGCCAATTACGGCAGAACCGTCGAACCCTTTGGCCTTCTCCCAGGGCAGGCCCTTGTCTTTTAGCTGCTGCTGCAGGTCGCGGGCGGTGAAATCGATTCCGACCGAAAGGGCGTCGTAATAGGTATGCGCAAATTCAGGGGTGATGTGTTTTCCGACCTTGCAGATGCGCACCAGTAACTCCACCTCGTAGTGCACGTCTTGTGAAAAATCGGGGATGAAAAAATCCTGCTCGCGCGGCAAGATTGCCGAATCGGGCTTGATGAACAAAACGGGCGATTCGGGCCGCTGGTTGGCGAGCTCTTCGATGTGGGCGGCGTAGTTTCGGCCAACGCAGAGGAGTTTCATGTTTTTGGGGATCCGTTATACCGGCCCGATAAAAGGGTCAGAAAAGCCGGTTGTTGAATTTACTGAGTTTAATCTGGGTGAGTACTTTTTTGGTGTAGAGCGGAAAATCGGCATTGAGCATCCATCCGAAGTAACCCGGTTCCTGCTCGAGCACCTCGAGAACCTTGCGCCCTTTGTGTTTCCCGAAGCCGAACACCTCTTCCCCGGTCTCGTCGCGCTGGATAAATCCCGCGAAATCCACCGAATCGTTATGGGTCGAGAATGCGGCCAGTTCCTTAATGTCATTGGTCAGTTCGGGGTAGCGCTCCAACTGCGAAAGCAACACCTCGTATGTGGCCAGGGTATCGGCAACCGCACTGTGGGCATTGGTGAGGTCTTTATCGCAATAAAATTTATAGGCGGCCTCGAGGGTGCGCTTTTCCATTTTATGGAAAATGGTCTGCACGTCGACTGCCACGGCATTTTTCATGTCGAAATCGACCCCGGCCCGCAGCAATTCCTCAGCTAAAAGCGGTATGTCGAAGCGGTTCGAATTGAACCCGGCCAGGTCGCAGCCCCGTATGATCTGGAAAATCTCGTGCGAAAGCTCCTTGAAGGTGGGTTCGCCCTGCACCTTTTCGTCGGTAATGCCGTGAATGGCCGAAGCCTCGTCCGGGATGGGCACGCCGGGGTTCACCAGCCAGCTTTTGCTCTCTTTGTTGCCGTTTTGATATACCTTCAGGATCGCTATTTCCACAATCCGGTCGACGGCGATGTTGGTCCCGGTGGTTTCCAGGTCGAAGAAGCAGATCGGTTTGGTAAGTTTTAGTTCCATTTCGGTTTGGTTGCAAGGTTCGCCTGACACTGTGCCAGCCCGCCGTGAGTTTCAGGGTCGCCTCAGAAATCGCGGTTGCTGTCCCAGCCTTCCAGGTAGTCGGCTACCGCCTTAACGAACATGCCGCCCAGGGCCCCGTTTACCACCCGGTGGTCGTAGCTGTGGGAGAGGAACATCTTGGAGCGGATGCCTATGAAATCGCCTGCCGGCGTCTCGATTACGGCCGGCATTTTACGAATGGCGCCCAGGGCCAGAATCCCGACCTGGGGCTGGTTGATGATGGGGGTCCCGAACACGCTGCCAAAGCTGCCCACATTGGTGACGGTGTAGGTGCCATCCATTACCTCCTCGGGGCGAAGCGCCCCGCGCCGGGCCCGGTCGGCCAGGTCGTTCACAGCCCGTGCCATGCCCACCAGGTTTAGCTGGTCGGCATTCTTGATTACCGGCACGATCAGGTTTCCGTCGGGCAGTGCAGCTGCCATCCCGAGGTTTATATGCTTCCGCTTGATGACCCGGTCGCCGTCTACCGAGATGTTTATCATGGGGAATTTCTTGAGGGCCTTGGCCACGGCTTCCATGAAGATGGGCGTAAAGGTGAGCTTTTCACCCTCCCGCTTCTCAAAGTCGGCCTTCACCTTTTCGCGCCAGGCCACAATATTGGTTACGTCTACCTCCACGAAACTCTGCACATGGGCCGAAGTAGCCACACTCTCGACCATGTGTTTGGCGATGAGTTTGCCCATACGGGTCATGGGGATAATCTCGTCTCCCTCCCCAATGCCAACTTCCGGTTTTGCCGCCGCGGGGCGGGGGGGTTCGGCTTTAGGTGCCTGGACAGCCGGGGCTTCAGGCGCTGCCGGGGCCTCAGCGGGGGCCGGGGTGCCCTTGCCGCGAGTCTCCAGATACGCCAGCATATCGTTCTTGGTAACCCGGCCGTCCTTGCCGGTACCGGCAATACGGTCGAGCTCTTCCTGCCCGATACCTTCTTCCCGGGCCATGTTGCGCACCAGGGGCGAGTAGAATCGGTCGCCAGATGAAACGACTGGCGGCGCCACTGCCTCGCGGGCCTGCTCGACCTGCCGGGCCACCTCGGCCACAGCCCGGGGTTCGGGTTGTTTTTCGGCGGCCGCAACAGCCGGTTCTTCACCAACTGCCTTTGCCGGGGCAGAACCGCTGCGCTCGATAACCGCAACCACCTGCCCGACCTGGATCACATCGTCTACTTCGAATCGTTTCTCCACCAGAATGCCGTCTACCTCGCTGGGTACTTCCGAATCCACCTTGTCTGTGGCGATTTCGAATACCGCTTCGTCGGCTTCCACCGTATCGCCTACCTCCTTGAGCCAGGAGGTCAGGGTGGCTTCGGCAACGCTTTCTCCCATCTGGGGCAATTTCAATTCGAACCTTGACATATTGTTAATTTGGTAGCTTATATCCGCTTAATTTTTGCAAAAATACTAAAATCAAGCTCATTTTTTTGAACATATCATCCTCCAAGAGGCTTAAACGACCCTTCGAAAGGGATGCGCTGCAAAATGGAGCGGCCCAGGGTTACCTCATCGGCATATTCCAGTTCGTCCCCAACAGGAATGCCGCGGGCAATGGTACTCAGGGTCAGGGGCACCCCCTGCAGCTGTTTGTAAATATAGAAATTGGTGGTATCGCCCTCCATGGTTGCGCTGAGGGCAAAGATAATTTCCCTTACGCTGCCGCTGCGGACCTTTTCGACCAGGGTGCCGATGGTGAGGTCGTGGGGGCCCACCCCTTCCATTGGGGATATCTTGCCCCCAAGCACGTGGTAAAGGCCCCTGTAGTGGCCGGTACTCTCAATGGCCATCACATCGCGAATGTCTTCGACCACGCAAACGGTGGCACGGTCGCGCTTGGGGCTGCCGCAAATTTCGCAAAGGTCTGCGTCAGAGATATTATGGCATTCACGGCAGTGCCTGATCTGCCCCCTCAGGGCAAGCAGGGCGTCGGTCAGGCGGCCGGTCTGAGAGGCCGGCTGCCGGAGCAGGTGCAGCACCAGGCGCAGGGCCGTTCTCCTGCCGATGCCGGGCAACAACGACACCTCGTCTACGGCCTTCTCCAGCAGTTTCGACGTAAATTCCATAGTGGCAAAATTACGTATCTATTTTAAGTTTTGTACTTTGGTTTTCAAATTAATTGGCGGGCCCTGAAGGGATCTCAGCCACCTTCCGCACCTATGAACGCATCGCACCTTCTGCTCCTGATAGGGGCCTATTTCTGCCTGTTGCTGCTCATTTCCTATTTCACCGGCAAGTCTGACTCCAACGAAGATTTTTTCCAGGCCGGCAGGCAATCGCCCTGGTACCTGGTGGCTTTCGGGATGATCGGCGCCTCCCTCTCGGGGGTTACCTTTATTTCGGTACCGGGCTGGGTGGAAAGTTCTCAGTTCAGCTACATGCAGGTGGTCTTTGGCTACCTGGCGGGCTATATCGTGATTGCCCTGGTGCTGCTGCCCCTCTATTACCGCCTGGGGGTCACTTCCATCTACGAATACCTGGAACAGCGCTTTGGGTGGATGAGCTACAAGGTGGGGGCCCTCTCCTTTTTCATCTCGCGGGTGCTGGGCTCGGCCTTCCGCCTGTTTTTGGTGGCGATCGTCCTGCAGCAATTCGTCTTCGACGGCTGGGGGGTGCCCTTCGAACTCACGGTGGTGCTTTCCATTGCCCTGATTTGGGTGTATACCTACCGGGGCGGGATCAAGACCATCGTCTGGACCGATACGCTCCAGACCCTCTTCATGCTTCTCGCCGTGGGCCTGAGCATTTATTTCATCAACCAGGCCCTGGGTTGGAACCTGTCTGAATTCCTGAGTTCGGAAGCCTTCGGAAAGTACAGCAAAATCTGGCACCTCGATTCGCTGGCCGATAAAAACCACCTGCTCAAGTCGTTCCTGGGGGGCATGTTCATCACCATCTGTATGACGGGGCTCGACCAGGATATGATGCAGAAAAACCTCACCTGCCGCTCCCTGCGGGACGCCCAGAAAAACATGCTTTCTTTCAGCGTGGTGCTGGTTGTGGTGAACGTGGCCTTCCTGATGCTTGGGGCACTGCTCTTCATCTATGCCGATAGGTCTGGCATCGCCCTGCCCCTGATGGACGGCAGCCCGAAAGCCGACCTGCTCTTCCCGGAAATTGCCCTGAACAGCGGCCTGGGGCCCGCGGTGGGCATCACCTTCATGCTGGGCCTGATCGCAGCCGCCTACAGCAGCGCCGACAGTGCGCTAACAGCCCTCACCACCTCGTTCTGCGTCGATTTCCTGGGCATCAACAAACGGCGGGCCGAGACCCGCAAAAGGCTGCGCAAACGGGTGCACCTGGGCATGAGCGCCCTGTTGATTGTGGTCGTCATTGCCTTTAAATACATCCTCGACCGCAACGTGATCGACGGCCTGCTCACTGTGGCCACCTATACCTATGGGCCCCTGCTGGGCCTTTTTGCCTTCGGCATCCTGACGCCTTACCAGGTAAGGGACAAACTGGTCTGGGTGGTGGCCGTGGCTGTGGTGTTGCTGGTGGCGCTGCTCGCCAACCTGCCTGCCGAAATGCTCGGGGGCTATGAAATCGGGTACGAATTGCTCCCGCTCAACGGCCTGCTCACCTTCCTGGGCCTGCTCCTGATACGGGTTAAGCGCAGCACCTCCCCTCAGTAAGTGCCGATCGCCAGAAGCACCAGGGTACAGGCTTCGAGCACTTCGATGCCTTCGGCCTTCAGCAAGGCGTAGAATTCGGGGTTTTCGGTGCCCGGGTTAAAAATGACCCGCTCGGGTTTCAGCCTGAGGATTGCCTGGTAATAAGACCGCTGCAATTCCGGGCGCATGTAGAGGGTTACCGTGTGAACAGCTGTTTGGATAGCGTCCAAATTAGCAGTAATTTGAATGCCATACGACGTTCCCCCGGTCCGGCCGAAAGCAACCGTCTCTATCCCTTTTTCAGCGAGCCGCTTCAGGGCCAGGTTGCTGTAGCGGTTAGGCTTCAGGGAAGCGCCGAATACCAGGGTTTTTTTCACGATGCAGACAGGGTGTTGATTTGCAATGCCACTGTAACGAAGACGAAGTTACTTCGTCTTTGGAATTATATAAGCTGTTCATCATTGGTAACGCTGTATTTTTATAGTTAATGGTTAGTGTTTAGTATAGCTTATCAATGAAGGAACCCCGGCGTAAAGGCCGGGGTTCCTGCTTTTTGGGCACTTTTCAGGGTCGGCCCGAAATGTTAAAACAAACCTTCTTTGTAACGATACTCCCCCGGCATCGTCTAGTTGGTACATCATCAATCAATCATCACTTAAACGAACAGTCATGAAAAACCGCTTCGCAGCGCTGTTATGGCTTTGTGCTGCCTTTATGGCACCGGCACATGCCCTGGAAAACCCCCGAACCGGCCTGGAATATGGTCAAATCTCCGGCAACGTAATCGATCAGAACCTGCAGCAACCCGTGGCATATGCCTCGGTTGTGGTAAAATCTGCCTCCGACAACACCACCATTGATGGTGGCATTACCCGCGAAGACGGCACCTTCGAAATCGGCAAACTGCCCGACGGCCAGTTTATCCTGGAGGTGCAATACATCGGCTACAAAACCTACAGCAAAACCTTTGACATTTCGCGCGATGCCCGTTTGCTCAACCTGGGCACCATCGCCCTGGAAGAAGAGGCAACCGAGCTCAAAGGGGTCGAAGTGGTAGGCGAGCGTACCACAATCGAACAAAAGGTAGACCGAAAGGTGGTAAATGTCGGCAAAGACCTTACCACGATGGGGCCCACGGCCTCCGACATTCTGAACAACATCCCCTCGGTTAGCGTAGACCAGCAAACCGGCGAACTCGCCCTTAGGGGGAACACCAATGTGCGGGTCATGGTAGACGGCAAGCTCTCGAATGTGCCGGTGGCACAACTCTTGCGGCAAATTCCGTCTACCTCCATCAAGTCGATTGAACTGATCACCAACCCCTCTGCCAAATTCAATCCCGAAGGGATGAGCGGGATCATCAACATCGTCTTGCACAAAAACGCCAACATCGGTTTTAACGGGAACCTGAACATGGGCCTGACCAAGGGAGAAGAAGCCAAGTTCAACAGTTCCCTCGACCTGAACTATCGCAACGGCAAGTTTAACGTGTACGGCAATGCCGGCACCAACATCGGCAAATACGTGAACGACGGGGTGATAAACCGCCTCGAAGAGCAGTCGCGCCAGCAATTTGACGTGCTTTCGAACAACAAGTCGTACCTCTACAAATTCGGCCTTGATTTTTACCTGGACGACTACAACACTTTTTCGGTATTTACCAACCAAAACCAGTTCGTGGGCGATTTCAGTGTCAGAACAGCGGTTGACTATGCCACGTCGCCCCAGCGCAACCTGGGCCAGGACATGCTGAGCGACCAGAACAACCATTCCCGGCAGTACAACTTTGACTACAAGCACCTGTTTGGCAAGGAAGGCCACAGCATTGAGCTGGAGGCCGACTACAACCGCTTCGATAATTCAGAAGCTGCCGACTATACGGTTACCGGCGCTTCGCCTTACCCCGATTTCAGCGATTTTGTGGAAACAGAGCGCACCCAAACCACGGTGAACCTCGACTACGTTAACCCGCTCGACTCGCTTTCCAAGCTGGAATTGGGCTTGCAGGCCCGCCTTTTCGAAACCCTGACCGATTACAATTCCACCGGGTTCTCGTACAATGCCCAGGGCCAGCTGGTGGCCACCCCAAGTACGGCCTTCCGCTACGACACGGATATTTATTCGGCCTATGCCACCTACAGCCGCACCCTTGGGAAATGGTCAGTCCAGGCCGGCATCAGGGCCGAAACCGTGGAGGTGGCTGCCGACACCAACCAGGTGCGGTCATTTACGGACTCCTACTTTCAGTTGTACCCCTCTGCCTTTATAACTTATTCGCCAGGCGAGAAAGACCAGTTCCAGCTCAGCCTGAGCCGCAGGGTAGACCGCCCCGGCCTTTCGCAGGTAAACCCGATCAGGGAGTTTTCCACCCCGGTAATTTCGTCCTTCGGAAACCCGGCGCTGCTGCCCCAGTTTACGCTCTCTTACGAGGCCAATTACACCCGTCGCTTCAAGCTGGGGAGTATAACGGCAGGGGCATTCTACCGCAGCATTTCAGACGAGATTAACCGGGCCCTTTACATCGACCGCCTCGACCTGAACCGCATTGTGCTCACCTACGACAACTTTGACGATACCGATGCCTTCGGGGTGGAGGTCTCGGCCAACCTCAAGCCCCTCACCTGGTGGAACGTGAATGCCAGCTTTGATCTGTACCAGCAGACCCAACGGGGTTTTACCGAAAGCCTGCCTCCCGGCCTGACCGATCCTACCGAAGACGATATCGTAACCGAGGCGCTATCGGTAAACAACATCATCTGGAACGTGCGTGTAAACAACAACCTGCAGGCCACCAAAAAACTCACCTTCCAGGTATTCGGCATGTACCGCGGGCGGCAACAGACCCTGCAATTCACCCAGGAGCCCATGTACATGATCAACACCGGGGCCCGCTATGCCTTCGCCGACGGGAAAGGCACCCTGAGCCTGAACGTGAACGACGTGTTCGACTGGATGAGCTCCCGCATTTCAACGGAGTACCCCATCCCGCAAACGGCCGAGTTCCGGTGGGAAAACCGCACGGTTTACCTGGGGCTTTCCTATCGATTCGGCAGCGGCAAAAACCGCGCCCTGTCGCGGAAAAGGCGCGACGACAATACCAAGGAGGGGGGCGGGGGAATCTTCTGACAGCCGGTGGGCTAAAGGTGTTAAAAACAACCCAACAGCGTAACATCTGGCCTGTAGCCACGTCTATTGTAAAGAGTGCCGCCAGTATTGTACCGCAAGGGCCAATCGGGCACATCAACGAAAAAAGGCAAGCCTGGGAGGGGATTGGTTGGTTAACTCTCCTGGGCGCTGCCCTAAGAGGACCCCGGCCGCTGGCCGGGGTTCTTTAGTTTTGCAGGGGAAATGCTGCAGGCAACTTACCAGCGAATAATGGCGCTGCCCCAGGTAAAGCCGCTGCCGAAAGCCGCGAGAACCACCAGGTCGCCCTCGGCCACCTTGCCCTTTTCCCAGGCCTCGGTAAGGGCAATGGGGATGCTGGCCGCGGTGGTATTGCCATACTGCATGATGTTGTTGTAGACCTGTTCGTCGCTCAGGCCGAACTTTTGCTGGATGAACTGCGAAATGCGCAGGTTGGCCTGGTGCGGGATCAGCATGTCGATGTCGGTCGCCTTCAGCCCGTTGGCCTTGAGGCCCTCCATGATAACCTCGCTGAAGCGGACTACGGCGTTTTTGAAAACGAACTGCCCGTTCATGTACGGGTAATAGGAAGTGTCTTCGGGGTCGTTGTCGCGCAATATGTCGTTAACCCAGCGCTTGCCCATGCCCGGCGCCAGCAGCGACAATTCCTCGGCATGCTGGCCTTCGCTGTGCAGGTGGGTCGACAAGATGCCCCGGGTGGGGTCTTCTTCCCGGCTCAGGACGGCTGCCCCGGCCCCGTCTCCGAATATCACGGAAACACCCCGGCCGCGGGTAGTCATGTCGAGTCCTTTGGAATGGAGTTCTGAGCCAATGACCAGCACGTGCTTGTACATGCCTGTTTTGACATACTGGTCTGCCAGAGAGACCCCGTACACGAAGCCCGAGCACTGGTTGCGGATATCGACTGCCCCCACGGTGCGCAAGCCCAGGTCGCGCTGCACCAGTACGCCCGGGCCTGGAAAATAGTAGTCGGGGCTCAGGGTGGCAAAAACCACGAAATCGATGTCCTCAGGCCCCAATCCGGCCCGCTCGATGGCCATTTGGGCCGCCCGAACACCCATGGAGGTGGTGGTGTCATGCGCCGGATCGGCATACCGGCGCTGCTCGATTCCGGTACGTTCGCGAATCCAGGCATCGTTGGTTTCCATGAGCTGGGATAGTTCATCGTTGGTAACTACCCGTTCGGGCACATAGAAGCCCAGCCCGCTTATCCTTGAATTGTACATACTGTCGGCGTTTGGTTAAGGGATGCCCCTTTTGGGGTTCACCCCGTCTAAAATACCTATTAATGCGGTCCCCACCTAGTAATCGATCTTAAAAAAGGACCGGCCACTCCGGCGCCAGCTGGGCTTTTTCCGTCAAAAGTTTAGTATCTTGAGGCCTCTGTTCAGTGGATAATTCTATCACCAAATTCGTACCCATGAAAATTAGGTTATTGTTTTTGCTCGCCATGGCTTCCACCGCAGCCCTGGGCCAGTCTCAACTGGAGTACCAGACCCCTCCAGAGTCCATCATGGCATTGGCCGATGCGCCCCTGCCCCCCTCGGTATGGACCACAGACCACGGAGACCTTGTCTTGCTGTCGCGAAATGCCTACAAGAGTATTGCAGAACTATCCCAGCCCGAATTGCGCCTTGCCGGGTTGCGCATCAACCCGAAGACCAACATCGGCAGCCGGACCACGTTTTACAACGACCTGCAGGTCATAACAGCCGGGGAGCCGAACGCCCGGCAGGTCAGTGGCCTGCCCGGTGAGCCCTTGCTCGCTAACTTCAGCCTTTCCCCAGACCAGCAGATGCTGGCCATGACTCATACCGCCGAGGCAGCGGTGGAACTCTGGGTGGTTGACCTGAAAAGGGCCGAAGCCCGCCGGGTATCGGCCGGGCCGCTGAATGCGAATATGGGCATGCCCTATACCTGGTTCAAGGACGGACAGGCCCTGTTGGTGAAAATGCTCCCACAAGACCGCAAGCCCCTGGCAGACCGCAGCGAGAACATCCCCAAGGGGCCCACCATTTCCACCAATGACGGAAAGAAGGCGCAAAACCGCACCTACCAGGACCTGATCAAAAATCCGGACGATGCCTTTAATTTTGAGCAACTGGGCCGCAGCGCCCTTTTCCGGGTAAGCCTCGACGGCAGCAGCAGCCCGTGGAAGGAAGCAGGGCTGTACCGTAGCCTGCGCTTTTCCCCCGATGGGCGGTACCTGCTCGCGGTAACCGTGGAAAAACCCTTTTCGTACCTGGTGCCCTATTACCGTTTCCCCTCCAAAACGGCAGTTTTCACCAGCGAAGGCCGCCTGGTCAGCACGGTTTTGGAAGTGCCGCTGATCGAAGACCTGCCTCAGGGCTTTATGGCGGTGCGCCAGGGCATGCGCGACCTGGACTGGCGCAATGACCGCCCGGCAAGCCTGGTTTATGCGGAGGCCCTGGACGGAGGCGACCCCGCCGTGGAGGCCGAATACCGCGATGCCGTTTACCAGCTGGAGGCCCCCTTCAAAGGGCCTGGCACCCTGCTGCTCAAGGTCAGGAACCGCATCGACGGGATTACCTGGGGCAACGACCAGGTAGCCGTGGCCACAGACAGTTGGTTCAATACGCGCAACACCCGCTCCTACCTTTTTGATCCTTCGGCCCCGGGCAAGGCTGCCCGCCTGCTTGCTGACCGGAACTACCAGGATACCTACAGCGACCCCGGGAACTGGGCCATGGAGCGGAACGCATACGGGGAAGAGGTTCTGGCCCTCGACCGCAGGGGCAACGCCTACCTTTTGGGAGAGGGCTTTAGCCCGCAGGGGCAGTTCCCGTTTGTAGACCGGATAGACTTTAGCAGTCAGAAGAAGGAACGCATCTACAGCTCCCGCCTGGAAGGGCAAAAAGAAACCCTGATGGACTACGACCCTGCCGAAGACCGTTTGCTGGTGCGTATCGAGTCGCCTTCAGACTACCCCAACTATTTCGAAAAAAGCCTGGTGCGGCGCAAGGGAGCTGTACAGCTGACCTTTTTCGACAACCCCTACCAGGCCCTGGCCGGGGTACATAAGGAAGTGATTACCTACCCGCGGGAAGACGGCCTCGAACTGACCGGTACCCTGTACCTGCCCGAGGGGTACGACCCGGCCTCCGGGGAGAAACTGCCCATGATCCTATGGGCATACCCCCGGGAATTCAAAGACAAGAGCAGCGCTTCCCAGAATACCAGCAACCCCAATGAGTTCACCTACCCCTATTGGGGGTCTCCCGTCTTTTGGGTAACCCGCGGCTATGCCGTACTCGACGACGCCGCCTTTCCCATAATCGGGGAGGGAGAAAGCGAGCCAAACGATTCTTTCCGGACCCAGTTGGTGGCCAATGCCAAAGCGGCCATAGACGCTGTTGACGCGATGGGAGTCATAGACCGCAGCCGCGTTGGGGTGGGCGGGCACAGTTACGGCGCCTTTATGGTAGCCAACCTGTTGTCGCATTCCGATCTGTTCGCTGCAGGCATTGCCCGCAGCGGGGCCTATAACCGCACGCTAACCCCTTTCGGGTTCCAGTCTGAAGAACGGAATTACTGGGAGGCCCCGGAGGTGTATTACACCATGTCCCCTTTTATGCATGCCGACAAAATGAAGACCCCCCTGCTGCTCATCCACGGGGAGGCTGACAACAATTCAGGCACCTACCCCATGCAGAGCGAACGGTATTTCAATGCGCTCAAGGGCCTTGGGGCCACTGTCAGGCTGGTCATGCTGCCCCAGGAAAGCCATGGCTACCGGGCACGGGAAAGCATCCTGCACATGCTTTGGGAACAGGACCAATGGCTGGAGGCGTACCTGAAGCCGACTGCGCCCCAGCCGGAACTGGCTCAGCCGTTGGAAGACAGGTAATCGCAATTGGCCTATACTGGGGTGGTAATCTGACATTTGCAACCGATGGCCCCCAGAATGCAAGAAGCTTTTGCGGAAGTTCTGCTGAATAAAAAAAAGCGCGCCACCCATGTTGGGTGGCGCGCTCCTCAAACAACCTAACCAATTAATAATCCGATACGGATTTAAGAAAACTTCTTCATAGCATTTTAGAAGTCTTATCTGGTATCAAATATAGTTTTGTTTAATTTATTTTCCAAATGTTTAAACATTTTTATTTGTTAATGTTTAGTGAAATAGCGACAATCCGTACCGGCAGGTGTCAGTTTGTCACCTTCTTCGCCCTTGGTATTTTTTTTGAAGCAGTGCAGTCAGCAAAAAACAATAATCCATGACAACAGGTAAAATCAATGTTTCTGTAGACAACATCTTTCCGCTGATCAAAAAGTTCCTGTACAGCGACCACGAGATATTCCTCCGCGAATTGATCTCCAACGCCACAGACGCCACGCTGAAGCTGAAACACCTGGCTTCCATTGGAGAAGCCAAGATAGAGCTGGGCAACCCCCAGATCGAGGTTCGCATCGACAAGGCTGGCAAAAAGCTGCACATCACGGACCAGGGTATTGGGATGAGCGAGGAAGAGGTCAAGAAATACATCAACGAGGTGGCCTTTTCAGGCGCCGAGGAATTCCTCGACAAATACAAGGATGCCGGAAAGGAAGCCGGCATAATCGGCCATTTTGGCTTGGGCTTCTACAGCGCCTTTATGGTGGCCGGGAAGGTGGAAATCATCAGCAAAAGCTACCAGGAAGACACCCCTGCCGTACACTGGAGCTGCGACGGCACCCCCGAATTCACCATCAAGAAAGCCAAGAAAAAAGAGCGGGGCACCGAAATTATCCTGCACATCGCTGACGATTCCACCGAATTCCTGGAAGAGCAGCGCATTCGCGAACTGCTCCTGAAGTACAATAAATTCATGCCCGTGCCCATCAAATTCGGCACGCGCACCGAAACCCTGCCCAAGCCCGAAGGCGCACCTGAAGACGAGGCCGCGCCTACCCGCGAGGTAGACAACATCATCAACAACCCCAGCCCGGCCTGGACGCGCAAGCCCACCGAACTGGAAGATGCCGATTACAAGTCTTTTTACAGGGAACTCTACCCCATGCAGTTCGAAGAACCCCTGTTCCACATCCACCTGAATGTGGACTACCCCTTCAACCTGACCGGGATTTTGTATTTCCCCAGGCTCAGCAACGAGATCAACCTGCAGAAAGACCGGATCCAGCTTTACCAGAATCAGGTTTATGTAACCGACAACGTGGAAGGTATCGTGCCGGAATTCCTGACCATGCTGCGCGGGGTAATCGATTCTCCCGATATTCCGCTTAACGTCTCCCGTTCCTACCTGCAGGCCGACGGTTCCGTAAAGAAGATCTCTTCCTATATTACCAGGAAGGTGGCCGACAAGCTGCAGTCCCTCTTCAAGGAAGACCGGGCCGCATTCGAGCAGAAGTGGAACGACATCAAGATCGTGATCGAATACGGGATGCTTACCGACGAAAAGTTCTTCGAAAAGGCAGAAGGCTTTGCCCTCTACCCCACCGTAGACAAGGCGTACTACACCTTTGAGGAGTTTGCGGAAAAGGTTAAGCCGCTGCAGACCGACAAGGACGACAAGCTGGTCATTCTCTACGCTTCCGATACCGAGGCTCAGCATGCCTATATTGAAGCGGCCAGGGCCAAAGGATACGAAGTACTGCTGATGGACAGCCCGATTGTGGCCCACCTGATGCAGAAGCTCGAGACATCAAAAGAAAAGGTGACCTTTGCCCGGGTAGATGCCGACAACCTCGACAAACTCATCGCCAAAGACGAGCCTCAGATTTCCAAGCTCTCCGAAACCGAGCAGGATACGCTCAAGCAGCAGATCGAAGGTGTCTTGGGTGAAAAAAGCGCCTATATGGTACAACTCGAAGCCATGGACAGCGAGGCAGCACCCTTTGTGATAACCGAACCCGAATTCATGCGCCGCATGAAGGAAATGCAGCAGTCCGGGGGCGGCATGTTCGGGATGGGCAACATGCCCGACATGTACAACCTGGTGGTGAACACAAACCACCCGCTGGTGGGTGAGATCCTGCAGACCAAAACCGACAAGAAAAGGCAGCGCCTCATTGAACAATCGCTCGACCTGGCCCGGCTTTCCAAGGGCCTGTTGAAAGGTGAAGCACTTACCCGCTTTATCAGCCGTAGTTTCGAGATGGTGAAATAAGCCTTGTTTAACGCGTCAAAGATAAAACCGCCCTCTTGCAGGGGCGGTTTTTTTGTCTTCCCGATTATTCCAGGCGGTAGATCACAGCCTGCCAGGGCTTCAGTCGCATAGTCCCGGCGGTCTGCGCAGGGTAATTGTCTATTAGCTGTTTCCCGACAACGATCGCAGCGGGGAGGGTTGGAACCACCTCCGCATCGCCGAAATTCAGCAGCACCAGCAGGCGGTCTTCCCCCAGGGTACGCGTATAGGCATATACCTGCGGGCTGCCGGCATCCACCAAATCATAAGCGCCATACACCAGCTCCAGGTGGTCTCTGCGGAGTTGGGTGAGCCTGCGGAAGTGATTCAATACGGAGCCTTCGGTGCTGTCTTGCCGGGCCACGTTCAATTCCGTATGGTTGTCGTTTACGGGCAGCCAGGGGGTGCCTGATGTAAAACCTGCCCGGGGGGCCGCCGTCCATTGCATGGGGGTACGGCCGTTGTCGCGGGAAGAAAAATTCAGGCGTTTCATAAAGTCGTCCATATCGGCGCCTTCAGAGCGGGCTTTCTGATAGCTGTTCAGGGCGGCAATGTCGCGGTACTGCGATATGCTGTCAAAATCGATGTTGGTCATGCCCAGCTCATCACCGTAGTAGCAGTACGGGGTACCCCGCATACTCAGAATAAACGTGTTCAGCAGGCTGGCAGAAGCATTGCGAAAAGCAGGGTTGTCATTGCCCCAGCGGCTTACCATGCGCGCCTGGTCATGATTGGCCAGGAAGATCGAAAGCCAGCCGTCGTGCGCAAACTCGGCATCCCAACGGCCGAAGACGGCCTTCATGCTGTCGAGGGCATAGCCTTCGTATTGCGGGATGTCGACCCCTTCAAAAGCATAGGCCATGTTGAGCTCGTGCCGGTCGGCGTCGACCAGGGCATGGGCATCTTCAAAATTGCGGCCGGCTCCTTCCGAGACGCTCATCACCTGGTACCGGCTCAGCACCTCCCGGTTCATTTCCTGCAGGTACTCGTGCAGGCCAGGCTGCATGGCGTAATACTGAATAAAATCTTTCTCGTACCCGGCCGGGAAAGCGGGATAGGTGGTATCCTTGGCGGCAAACTGGAATGCGTCGAGTCGAAAGCCGTCTACACCCTTCTCGGCCCAGAAGCGCATGATGTCGTATACCTCCCTGCGCAGCTCGGGGTTTTCCCATTTCAGGTCGGGCTGCTGGAAGGAAAAATAGTGCAGGTAATAGGCATCGGTAATCGAGTCGTATTTCCAGGCGTCGCCCGAAGGGTCGAACAGGCTGTACCGGTAGGGCGGTTTCCCCTTTTCCGCAGGCCACCAGTGGTAATAATCGCGGTAGGGGCTGGTACGGGAACTGCGCGAGGCCCGGAACCAGGGGTGCTGGTCGCTGCTGTGGTTCACCACAATATCCATGACCAGTTTGATGCCCCTTTGGTGCATGCCTTCGAGCATGCGGTCAAAGTCGGCCATGGTGCCGAACTCTGCCATAATGGCCCGGTAATCGCTTACATCGTAACCGTTGTCGGCATTGGGAGACCCGTAGATGGGGTTGAGCCAGACCGCTGTAACCCCAAGGCTCTTTATGTAATCGAGTTCATCGATGATCCCCTTCAGGTCGCCTACCCCGTCCCCGTCGGTGTCTTTGAAACTGCGCGGGTAAAGCTGGTAGACGATGGCCTCCTTCCACCATGTGCGGTCGGGTTCCGGCGCCGTGTTGTCTTCAGTGGTCTGGTTGCAGGAAAGAAAGGCCAGGTAAAAGGCCAGGAGAGACGAAACGTTGCGCATGGGTAAGGGCTTGGTCAGGCAGGAAGGTACGAAATCCCGGGATTCGTCTGCCCCCCAATGGAAAATCAGGGTATCATGAGCCGGGGGCGGGTGCCAGTCCTGCCCGGCTTACAGAACCCAGTGCCGATCGATCCGCCGGCGCATCCATACCACCTGCAACAGCAGAAAGAGTGTCAGGGCCGATACGCCGTAGACCAGGGAAAGAGGCAAAGTTGGCAATTCCCAGGAGGGCAGCGACGCCTCTTCCATCCAGCCACCCCAGACGGACTCGGGCAAAAATCCTTGCCCCCCGCCGTTGCCGGCCATCCATCCCCAGCCGCACAGGGCGACTACGGTCACGGCGATGAGTGCCCAGGCCCAGCCGGGGATCAGGGGCGGTGCAGGTTCCCGGGTGGCTTCCAGCGCCTCAATGCGGTCCATCACCGCCCGTGAAAATCCCAGGGGTGCACGCTCGGTAGCGGCTTCTTTTAAGAACTGCCCAAGCGGCTCGGTTTTGTGCTTATCGTCCATACGCTTCCAATAATTTGCCTTGCAGGCTTGTTGTCAAAACGGCCTTGAGCCGTTCGCGGGCCCGAAACAGGCGTACCTTTGCGGTGCCCGGGTTCAGACCCATTATTGCGGCTACCTCCTGCAGGCTTTGTTCCTGCAGATAAAACAGGCTGAGCAGGGAACGGTCGGCCGGGTCGAGTCGCTCCAGGGCCTGGTCGAGCACCGATCGGCGCTCGCGTTCCATCAGCTGGCTCCAGGTATCGTCAAGGCTGCGGGCCGAGACCTGTTCCGGCGACAGTTCGGAACGCAATTCCGGTTTGCGGCCTTCCGCCCCTGCCGTATCCAGAATGCGGTTGTAGGCTATTTTATAGAGCCAGGTCGAAAACTTGGAGCTCCCCCTGAAGCCTTTCAGCCCCAGGTAGGCTTTTATGAATACATCCTGAGCGGTTTCCTCAGCCAACTCGCGGTTTCTAAGAAGGCGAACGGCCAGGGTAAACACCATATGCTGATACCGCTCTACCAGTCCCTGGTAGGCTGCAGTATCGCCGGCGAGCACCCGATCTATCAGCTCCCTGTCGCTCATGTGTTGGTTCATCTGTTCCATAAGACGGCCCAGGGCCGCCTGTGGTTACAAAATTTACGCATTTTGTGTAACCTGTTGCCGAAACACACCGTCAGATGCGGTACAAAATCGAAAAACCATTTAAACTTAAACATTATGGGAGGAGAAATCGTAGTATTCATTGGTATGTTTTCCGTGGTATTCGGAATTGCCTATCTGTTCTATTCGACCCGGAACAAGGAAAGGCTTGCCCTGATCGAAAAAGGGGCCGATGCCAGCATCTTTATCAAAGGACGCCGGCAGGCCCAGCCTTTCTGGAAGATATTGATCCTGAACCTGGCCCTGCTGCTGATGGGCATCGGCGCCGGAGTGATGGTGGGCGGGGCCCTGCACGCCGCAGCCGGGGTCGAAGAAGGCATTGCCATGCCCGGCTCCATTTTCCTGCTGGCAGGTACGGGCCTGCTCATCGGGTTCTTCATCACCAAAAAGATGGACAAGGAGCTCTAGGCCCTGTCAGACTTATCGGAAACCGCCCCTCAAAAGGCGGTTTTTTTTGCCCGTGCAAGGCCGGGTCATTAAAGAAAGTCAGGCGGTTTCAGGTTTAGGTTTTACCGCGGCAAACCGCTACCTTTCCTGCTGAAAACCAATCCTATGGAAATCGTAAGTACCAACCGGGCCACGCCGGTTGTCCTGAACTGGAAAGGCCGCGATATTACCACCGGCATCTTCAAAATGCCTCAAAATGAAGGCATCTGCCTGAAAACGGGAGGGGTATCGGGCGATACGGTGGGCAACCCGGGTGTCCACGGCGGGCGGTATAAAGCCTGTTACCTGTTTGCCGCAGACACCTACCCGCACTGGCAGGATAGCTATCCAAAGCTCGACTGGAAGTACGGCATGTTCGGGGAGAACCTGAGCGTTGAGGGCCTTGACGAGCGCGAGCTGAGGGTCGGGACTGAGTTGCGCGCCGGGGAAGCCCTGCTGCGGATCACCAGCCCCAGGGAGCCCTGCTTCAAGCTCGGCCTGCGCTTCCAGGATCAATCCATTATCGAAAAGTTTATAGCCTACGGCCGGCCGGGAGCCTATGCCGAGGTGGTGCGGGAAGGGACGGTGCGTCCAGGCGACCGCCTCGAACTGGTTTCTCAACCCGACGACCTGAGCGTGGCCGACTTTTACCGGCTGCTCTACGGGGAGCAAAAAGACCCGGAAATGCTGGAACGGGCCCTGGAATGGCACTTTCTTTCCGACCAAACCCGGCAAATGCTCAGGCGCTGGCTGAAATAAAAAGAGGGAGCGCGCGTGCTCCCTCTTTTCGAAACATAACTAACTAAACATCCATTACCTGACAACTTTCAGGGATTCTGAATAGGTTCTATCTCCTTCGCTTACCAGCACCTCTACACGGTAAGTGCCTGCTCCGGCCTGTTCGAAGTTGAAGGCCTTTTCCACCACCGGGGTGTTTTTAAAGCGCTCAAAGAAGAGCAGGCGTCCTTCCTGGTCCAACACTTTCACCACTACGGTGCTGCCGTCCAGGTTCAGGTAATTGAGATATACTTTCTCACCGGCCTTACGGATATACGGGTCGGCGTAGGAGTTCCGGGATTCGGTACGTACTACCGGAGACCCGGGCGCGGCCAGGGCTTCTGCGGTTCCAGCCATTACTGCGAATGCTGTTGCAAGGGTGATCCAATGTTTTTTCATAACGAAATGGTTTTTTGAATTACACAAGGCAAAACTAGGGGTGTGCAGGCGGGAAAACTACCTCCCGATTATCCACTTTATGTTCTATTTTATCAGGTTTTACTGTTAATATTATATAAAAGGGTAATATCGCACAGGTTTTGGTTAATTTAGCATAGTCTGCCCCCTTGACCAACCCCGTATCTTTGGTATACGCATCGCCACCCATGAACAAGCTCAAGGTAGTTTTTGAAACCATCGAACCCGATTTCGGGCATTCCTTTACCTATCAGAAGTTCGATGCCGCCCGCCCGAACAAAAACCTGGGCTGGCATTACCACCCCGAAATAGAACTGGTCTACGTAAACGGCGGAAGCGGCAAGCGCCAGATAGGCAGCCATGTTTCGCACTACACCCAGGGCGACCTGATTTTGATCGGGTCAAACCTGCCGCATTGCGGCTTTACGGATGCCTGTACCGGGAATACCAGCGAATCGGTGGTACAAATGAAGGACGACTTCCTGGGGTCCGTTTTTTTTGATATCCCTGAAATGCAGTCCATCAGACAGCTATTCGACCGGGGGCGCGGCGGTATTGCCTTTAAGGGCAATACCAAAAAGCGCATCGGGGAAAAAATCGAAATCCTGGAATACAAGTCGGAATTCCAGCGGTTGTTGGCCATACTTAATATCCTGAACGAGCTGGGCCGCTGCGAGGAATACCAGATACTGAATGCCGACCACCTCACGGTAGAGACCCAAACCAAGGAGAACGACCGCATCAACGCCATTTTCAATTACGTAAAGGAGCACTACCGGGAACCCATAAGCCTGGAGGAAATAGCCGACCTGACCCATATGACCGTGCCGTCATTCTGTCGCTATTTCAAGAAAGTGACCCAGAAAACCTTTGTGCAGTTCGTGAACGAGTACCGGATGGTGCATGCTTCCAAATTGCTTGCCGAAAACGAGCACTCCATTACCGATATCTGCTTTGAAAGCGGCTTCAACAATTTTTCGCACTTCAACAAATCGTTCAAAGCCTTTACAGGTATGAGCCCTTCGGTATACCGGAACCAGCTGAAAACCGTGGTGCGGTAATGCAGCCTGCCGCACGCCTTGACCACCTGCCCGACTGCCGGCTGAGCTATCTCCCCGGCTTTCTGGAACCTCCCCGGGCAGAGGCCTTGTTCCGGCACTTGCTGGAAACCGTACCCTGGCGTCAGGACGCCATTACCCTCTTTGGAAAGACCTACCCGCAACCCCGGCTTACAGCCCTTTACGGGGACGCCGGAAAACCCTACTCCTATTCGGGAATAACCATGCACCCCCTGCCTTTGACCCCTGCCCTTCAAGAGCTTCGGGCAGCCGTTGAGGGCGTATGCGGGCAGCGCTTCAGCACAGTACTTTTAAACCTGTACCGCGACGGACGCGACAGCAACGGCTGGCACGCCGACAACGAGCCCGAACTGGGCCCCGACCCGGTTATCGCCTCCCTTTCCCTGGGGGCGCCCCGCGCCTTTCACCTGAAACACCGGGAGCTGAAAGACCAGCGCCTCAAATGGGTCCTTGAGCCGGGCAGCCTGCTGCTCATGGCCGGAGGCACACAGCGGCACTGGTTGCACCAGGTCCCCAAGACACGCCGCCCCGTGGGGCCCCGCATCAATCTTACCTTTCGGGAAATCCTCGAAAAAGGAGCTTAGTCGTAAATGGCGTTGAGCACAGCAGCCAGGCGCAATCCGCCCAGCAGCAGTTGCCGCTCCACCGTATCCCACCACACATAACGATACGGGTATGAGAGCTTCTGGCCCGTTTCGGCCGAACCATAAAGCTCGCTGGCCAGGTCCTGGTTTTCACCTACCCAGGCCAGCAGGCTTCCCTCCTGGATTTCGGCTACCTGCTTTTTTGACACCCGGGGCAGGTTGCCTGCCAGTTCGGTGTAACTCATCCCGTAGCTGTCGATCAGGTTCGAATCCCAGACCCGGTGCAGGTTGGTCCCCTCACCAAACCATTGCAGCTGTATGTCGTTCCCGCCTTTGTCTTCCTGCCGGCCCACGTGGAGGGGCTGGTGCAGGTCCCCGATAAAATGAAGGAGCAGCTTCAGGTAAAAGGCCTGTTCCTCGCTGGGGGCATTGGGGTCTTTCAAAACGGAAATACAGTGTTCTATCCCCTTAACGATGTCGCCGCCCGGCGCATGCACCGCTTCCGGATACCGCTGGTCGGCGGGAATGTTGACGTAATGCCAGGCCGAAAAGCGGCGGTAAAGGGTGTCGGATTTAATGTCGTCTCCAAAGGTTGCGGCCTCGGCCAGGCTTTGTCCGTCCAGCAATTTTGCTACGGCCCTCCGCGCCTTGCGGCTCAGGTGCTCCCCGGCCACCTGGCCCACCACCCGGTGCCCGGTCGGCCCCCAGATAGGCTCCGAAGCACTAAGGGCCAAAGGGAGCAGGCAGAGTAAACAGAGGAACTTTTTCATACCAATTACTTAGGGTTCAAAAGTAGCAAAACCCCTTTAAGGAATTGTTAAATGGCCGGTGGATTTGGACGGATTATTGGAACTTGCCATTCGTGTTGCACCGTATATTCAACATAAGGCCGCGCTGGCTACGCACCCTGCTGGTCTTACCCGGTATAGTTTTGCTGCTTGCCGGGCTGTTCCTGCTTTCGGTATCCCTTGGTATGTGGGGACCGGTACCCGGCAGGCGCGACCTGGCCGACATCCGTCTCGACCGCGCCTCGGAGGTCTACACGGCCGACAGCGTGCTCATCGGCAAGTTTTATCTGTATGACCGACAGCCCGTGCCGCTCAGCCAGATGCCCCAACACGCCCTGAACGCCCTGGTGTCTATAGAAGACGAACGGTTTTACAGGCATTCGGGGGTCGATTACCCCAGCCTGGCCCGGGTTTTCTTTAAAACGATCCTGATGCAGGATGCCGGGGCGGGGGGCGGCAGCACCCTGAGCCAGCAACTGATTAAAAACCTCTACCCCCGCCGTAAGGGCGGTCGCCTGCAACTGGCCGCCGACAAGGTGCGGGAGATGCTGGCAGCCACCCGCCTGGAACGGATGTATGAAAAGGAGGAAATCCTGGAACGCTACCTGAATACGGTTTCGTTCGGCGACAACAGTTTCGGCATCGAAAGCGCCTCGCGGAAATTCTTCGGCAAGCCCGCCTCTGCCCTCAGGCCCGAAGAGGCAGCTACACTTATCGGCATGCTCAAAGCCACCCACAGCTACAATCCCCGTCTTTATCCTGAGGCCAGCCTGGGCAGAAGGAACCTCGTGCTCGAGGCCATGGCCCGCAACGGCTACCTGGGTGCAGGCGAAGCCGACAGCCTGAAGCAGACACCCCTGGTCCTCGACTACCGGCCTTACAATCCAAATGCAGGCCTGGCCCCCTATTTCCGGGAAGCTGTCCGCAAACAGGTGGCGGCCTGGCTCGATTCCCTGCCCGAGGCAGACACGGTGGTGAACCTCTACACCTCCGGCCTGAAAATTTACACCACGTTGAATTACCGAATGCAGGAGCTGGCCGAAGCCGTTACCCGGACCCATATGAAGCAGTTGCAGGCCACTTTTGAGAAGGCCTATGGGCGCCGGGCACCCTGGCTGGCCGATAAGCAGTTCATTGCGGGGTACCTGAGCGGCTCGGAGGCCTACCGGAGACTGGAGGAGCAGGGGCTGGCGCCAGGGGCCATCCTGGATTCCCTGGAGCAGCCGCACCCTTTGGAGCTGAGTGATTGGGAAGGTACGCGGCAGAGCATCGGCAGCACCCGCGACAGCCTGCTGCACTATGCAAAAATGCTGCAGACCGGGCAACTGGTGATCGATGCCCGAACCGGAGCCGTGCTGAGCTGGGTTGGAGGCATCGATTATGCCCACTTCAAATACGACCACGTTTCCCAGAGCCGCCGGCAGGTGGGGTCGGTGTTCAAGCCGGTAGTTTACACCACTGCCATCGAATCGGGCATCCCGCCCTGTGAATACTTCCCGGCCCGTGAAATCCGGTACGAGAACCTGGAAGACTGGACGCCTTCCAATTCGGGTGATAAGGACGAAACCTTCCTGAATTACTCCATGCAGGAGGCCCTGCAGAACTCGGTTAACACGGTAGCCGTGCAGGTACTCGAAAAAACCGGCATCCCGAAAGTCGTCGCCCAGGCACGGGCCATGGGGATACAGGCCGACTTGCCCGAGACCCCCTCCCTGGCGCTGGGTGCAGGTTCGATCGGCATCCCGGAAGTGGCCGGCGCCTATGCGAGTTTTGTGAACGGGGGTCGGCCCCTTCGCCCCTATTCCCTGCTGCGGATAACCGACCGCCAGGGCCGGCTGCTTTACAGGCGTCAGGATGATCTGCCCGCCGAACCGGCCTATTCGGAAAAGACCCGCCAAATCATGCTGCAGATGCTGCAAGCGGTGGCCGAGGCCGGCACGGCTTCGCGCCTGCGCACTGAATACGGCCTCACCGGGGCCATCGCCGGCAAGACCGGCACCACCCAGAACAACAAGGACGCCTGGTTTGTAGCCCTTACCCCCAGGTTGGTACACGTGAGTTGGGTGGGGCTTGAGAACCACGAGCTGGGCTTTCCGAACACCCGTATCGGGCAGGGGGCCAATGCTGCCCTACCCCTGTTTGCAGGCTGGTACGGGGAATTGAAGAAAACCCCGGGGCTCAGGGCCTGGGCCGCCGGTTCGTTCGGCGAGCCAGGCCCTGAAATCAGGCGCCTGATGGACTGCCCGCCCGTGAAACGGGACGGCTTTTTCAAACGGCTCTTCTCGAACCCGGACAAGACAAAGACCCGCAAATTCAAAAACAAATCGTGATGCAGGCCGGGCCCCGCCCTGCCCAAATGCCTTTTGCGGCGGGCCAAAAAAACAGGAAGAATATCCGTTAATATGTGTTTTATTCACACTCGTACCTTATTTTTGCAACCCATAAATCGGACTGACAACTGATGCGCTATTTTCCCCTGGTCATCTTCCTTTGGGCATCCCATGCCCTGCTCGCCCAGCCCTCCCAGGTCAAAACCATAAGGGTCAGGCACATCGATCAGGAAATCCACCTCGACGGACGGCTCGACGAACCGATTTGGGGCGAGGCCGATACGGCCGGCGATTTCTGGGAATACTTCCCTGTAGACAGCATCCTGGCCCGGCAACAATCCGAAATCAAAATGCTGTACGACGACGTAAACCTCTATGTGGGGATCACGGTACATACAGCCGGGCGTGATTTTGCCATCCAGTCGCTGAGGCGCGATTTCCGGGCCGGAAATTCAGACAACATCACCCTAATGTTCGATACCTTCAACGATGGCAACAATGCCTTTTTGTTCGGGATCAACCCGTATGGGGTGCTTCGGGAAGGGCTGGTTTCAGGCGGGGGGCTCAACCTCAATGGCTTCACCATATCCTGGGATGTCAAATGGCGGAGCGAAACGGTAATCGAAGACAACACCTATACCTCGGAACTGATAATACCCCTCACCTCTTTCAAATTCAGGGAAGGCGAAACCCGCTGGCGTTTTAACAGCTATCGCTTCGATACCCAGTCGAACGAGAGCAGCACCTGGGTGCATATCCCCCAGAACCAGAATATTTATGGGCTCACCTTTATGGGGGAGATGGTCTTTGAGCGGCCCCTGGGCAAATCGCGCACACCCATGGCCCTGATCCCGTATGTCAACACCGGCTACGCCCGCGATTTCGAAACCGATCAGGCAGAGACGATCTTCAAGGTGGGAGGCGACGCGAAGGTTTCCATCGGGAACAGCATGAACCTCGACATTACGGTAAACCCCGATTTTTCGCAGGTAGAGGTAGACGACCAGGTAACCAACCTGACCCGTTTCGAGGTTTCCCTTCCTGAAAAACGACAGTTCTTTATCGACAACAGCGACCTGTTCTCAGGCTTCGGCGACCAGCGCGACGCCAACCCCTTCTTTTCGAGGCGTATCGGCATTGCACAAGACACCTCGGGAAACACCGTCGAGAACCGGATTCTGGGTGGGGTACGCCTGAGCGGGAAACTAAACAACCGGCTGAGGCTGGGCTTTTTCAGCATACAGACCGAAAAAGACGCCGCCAACCAGATCCCGAGCAACAACAACTCGATGATCGCCCTGCAGCACTTGCTTTTTTCGCGCTCCAACGTGGGGCTTTTTATCCTGAACAGGGAAGCAACCGGCAATGAACCCTACCTGAACCCCGATGACCGGTACAACCGGGTAGCGGGTATCGACTACAACCTGATCTCATCCAACAACGTCTGGAGCGGGCAATTTTACCTGCACAAATCGTTTCAGCCCGAATCGAGCGGCAAGGACCTGTCTACCGGATCTACCCTCCGGTATAATTCCCGGAATTGGAACGGCTTTTCCAAGTTGGTTTACCTGGGAGAGAATTTTCAGTCAGACCTTGGCTTTGTAAGGCGCACCGACATGCTTAAAAGCGTAACGAGCGTAGCGCGGGTTTTCTGGCCCGAAACCGGGATATTCAATAATTACAGTTTTGAATTCACGCCGTTTTGGATCTGGCGGCCCAGCGCTTCTCTGCAGAAGACCGATCAGAACCTCCGGTTCCAGTCTGAGGCCAGGTTTCGCGACCAATCGACGGTCCAATTGCAATGGAACAACGAATATACCTACCTGTTCGACGCCTTCGAGCCCACCGGCACCGATGGTGCCCTGCCACTGCCGGCCGATTCGGAATACCGCTATAAAAGCCTGGAACTTACCTATACCTCCGACCTCAGGAGAAAAGTTTCCTTTCAGCTTGGAAATACCTTTGGTGGCTTTTACAACGGGAAGCGCTTTTCGCTGCAAGGGGCCCTTAACCTGCGGTTCCAACCCAAGGCCTATGTATCCCTGCTGATGAACTACGACCGGATAAGCCTGCCCGAACCCTATGCCAGTGCCGATATTTGGCTGATAAGTCCCAAATTTGAAATCACCTTTTCCAAGTCGGTATTCTGGAATACCCTGATCCAGTACAGCAACCAACGCGATAACCTGGGCATAAACACCCGGCTGCAGTGGCGGTTTGCCCCCCTGTCTGACCTCTATTTGGTGTATACCGACAATTACTATGTAGACCGGTTTTCGCCCCGTTACCGTACGGTAAGCCTTAAGCTCACCTACTGGCTCAACATCTGAGGCTGCAAAAATTCCCCTATCTTTTAGGCCGGATTAAACACCCTGGCCATGAATGAACCCCTTATTACCGACGACACCATAGTATTCGGACTCCTGGCATTGTGCCTGGGTTTTGTTTTTATCACCTCCGGCAGCCAGAAAGGGTTCTGGAAGCAATTCTACAACGTTGTACCGGCCATCTTGCTCTGTTATATGCTGCCCGCAGTGCTGGCGAGCCTGGGCATCGTCTCTGACGAACACTCGCGCCTGTACTTCATGGCCAGCCAATACCTGTTGCCGGCAGCCCTGGTACTGATGACCCTCAGCATCGACCTGAAGGCTATCACCAACCTGGGGTCAAAGGCCCTGATCCTGTTCCTGACTGGTACTGTGGGGATCATTATCGGGGGGCCGATCGCGATATTGATTGTTTCGGCAATATCCCCCGATATAATCGGGGGGGCCGGATTCGACGCTGTCTGGAGGGGCTTGTCGACCATTGCGGGCAGCTGGATCGGGGGCGGGGCCAACCAGGCGGCCATGCTGGAAATATTCAAGTTCAACCCCCAGCGCTTTGGAGAAATGGTGCTGGTAGACATCGTCTGTGCCAATATCTGGATGGCCCTGCTCTTACTCGGGGTCGGCAAGGCAGCGAAAATAGACCGCTGGCTCAAGGCCGATGCCAGCTCGATCGAGACCCTAAAAAAGAAGGTTACTGCCTTTTCGGAAAGCATAACCCGCGTGCCATCCCTGCGCGACTATATGGTGTTGTTTTTCCTGGCTTTTGCAGCTGTGGGGCTGGCCCATTTGCTGGGCGGCACCCTCAGCCAGTCGCTCACCGAAGGCTTTGCGGCGGTGCGCGACCCAAAGAGTTTCCTCTCCTTCCTGGGGGGCGACTTTTTTTGGATGGTGGTGGTGGCCACTGCTGTGGGCATCGGCCTGTCATTTACCCGGGCTAAAAATCTGGAAGGCGCAGGGGCAAGCAAGCTTGGAGGCGTATTTATCTACATCCTGGTGGCCACCATCGGCATGAAAATGGACCTGGGCCGCATTCTGGAAAATCCAGGCCTTATCCTGGTAGGCCTCATCTGGATCGCCATCCATGCCGGCCTGCTGATTTTGGTTGCCAAACTGATCAGGGCGCCCTTCTTTTTCCTTGCCGTAGGCAGCCAGGCCAATGTAGGCGGGGCAGCCTCGGCGCCTGTTGTGGCGGCAGAATTTCACCCGTCGCTCAGCTCAGTTGGGGTGCTGCTGGCCGTCCTGGGCTATGTGGTCGGCACCGGGGGTGCCCTGCTCTGTGCCTACCTCATGGAATTTGTGGCACCGGCCTGAAGCGAGGAAGCCCGCCCATTACTCATGGGGAATTGAAAAAAATGCAGATATTTGCGCCTCAAAACAACGGAATGAAAAGATTCGTATTCGCCGGGGCCCTGTCCTGGCTTTTGGTAGCTTGCTCGGGCGACAGCGCAAAAAACCTCATCGTGGAAGGAAGGGTGCAAGGCCTCAGAAAAGGGACCCTTTACCTGCAGCAAGTGCAGGACACCTCGCTGATAACCCTTGATTCCATGACCGTTGGAAACGAAGGGGAATTCCGCCTGCAGGGGAATATTGACGACCCGGACCTTTTCTACCTCTATCTCGACAAAGCCGACAACAATGCCATGAACGACCGCATCGTTTTCTTTGCAGGGCCGGGGATCATTCGTATCAACACGCGTTGGAACGCCTTCGAGGGAGACGCCGAAATCGAGGGGACCGAATTACAGGAGCAATACCGGGACTACCGCAGAAACCAATCGCGCTTTCACGTACAGGAACTGGAAGTGGCCCGCTCCATGACGGCCCTTAGCCTGCCTGCCGACAGCGTGGCCCTGGATTCGCTCCAATTGGTATCTGACCGGATAGCCCTGCGCTCCTACCTGTATGCCCTGAACTTCGCCCTGAACAACAAAAGTTCGTACCTGGCCCCCTTTGTGGCCTATACGGAAGTGTCTGATGCAAACCCGAAGTACCTGGATTCCATCTATAAGGCACTGGACCCGGAAGTAGCCGCATCCAAATACGGTAAAAAACTCAAAGAATTACTGGAAAGCCGCTAGGCTTCAGACCATTTTATTGATCTGATCCACCAGGACGGTGGCTTCCTTTTCCAGTGTCTGCCGAACCTGCTTCAGGTGGGCTTTGCGATTTTCAACTTCCTTCTTGTTCACCTCGGCGATCAGGCGGTCAAAGGACTCAATGGCCTGGTCGATAATGGCCGTACCTTGTTCTGACCCTTGCTGGCCGTTGGCGTGTTCGACGATATAAACGGCTTCTATGACGTCTCCCAGGACGTTGTTGATATCTTTCTTCAGATTGCGGATGCTAGACATGTGTTTGTTTTTGTGGCAAAAGTACGATTTCGGCCTGAATGTAGCGCACTGACCTCAAAGGGTTACTTCGAGGAGCTCGCAGCCAGTGGTTTCGAGCACCAGCCGGTCGGCTGCTGCAGGAATCAGGAGGGTTTCCCCGGTTTTTAAGGTAGCACTGGCATCGCCCAGGCATACCCTGGCCTCGCCGGAAACGCAGAGGTAGATGGTAAATGCCTCGCGTTTGCCCAGGGCGGTTTCATAGGGGTGGGTAAGCTGCAGGTAATTGGTCGTAAAATAAGGCGTCTGCGCCATGACAGCCGGCCGGTCGGGTTTACGTTCGTAAGCGAGTATAAAATCGTCCCGCCGCTTGTAGTCCATGGCATCAAGGGCCAGGTCGGTGTGCAGTTCCCGCAGCTTGCCGGCGGCATCCCTGCGGTCGAAGTCGTATACCCTGTAGGTTACGTCAGAGCTCTGCTGGATTTCGGCGAGCATTACTCCTGCCCCAATGGCGTGGATTTTGCCTGCAGGGATAAAAATCCCGTCGCCGGGTTTTACCTCCCGGTAATGCAGCAGGTCTGTGAGCCTGCCATCGGCCAGGGCCTCCTGATACTCGGCCCGGGTCACATCGCGCTCGAAACCGACGATGAGCCGCGCGCCCGGGTCGGCGTCCATAATGTACCACATCTCGGTTTTCCCGAACGAATTATGTCTGGCGCGGGCCAGGCGATCGTCGGGATGGAGTTGGATGGACAGGTCTTGTTTGGCGTCGATAAATTTGATCAGCATCGGAAACTCGGTACCGAATCGCTCCAGTACGCGCCGGCCCAGCAGGGCTTCAGGATAAGCCGCTATCAGTTCGGGCAGGCCCTGCCCGGCATAGGGCCCGTCGGCGACCACCGATTCGTCTCCGGGCACCCCGGAAATTTCCCAGCTCTCCCCGATTTCGGAGCCGATGGCGGGCTTGCCCAGGACGGTGCGCAATTTGGAGCCTCCCCAGAGACGCGCTTTGAAGATCGGTTTAAAACGCAGTGGATACAGGTTCATTTTCCGGTCAGTTTTTTAACGGCTTCCAACGATTTGCGCATGTGTCCGCCCGAACCCGGGCTATCAAATACCAGAACCAGTTTGCCCGCCGGGTCCAGCACAAAGGTTTCGCGCCCGGGCAGCAGGTTCAAAAACCTTTTGCGCACCTGGTAGCGGCGGCTTACCGTATCCTTCGGATCGCTTAGCAGCCGAAACGGCAGGCCATGGCGTGCGGCAAAGCGCCCGTGTGATTGCTCGGAGTCTGAACTGATGCCAATGACCAGCGCCCCCGCCTCAACAAAGTCTTCATATCCATCCCGGAAGGAACAGGCCTCGGCCGTACAGCCGGGGGTAAAATCGCGGGGGTAAAAAAACAGCACCACAGGCTGGCTGCCCAGGTGTTCTGACAGCCGGAAAGGTTTGCCTTCTGAGTCGTTCAAAACAAAATCGGGCGCCTGGGCCCCCAGCGGAAGACCCATCTTAAAGCCCGTTAAAGGTTACGTAATTGCGCGGGGTCTCATACAACTGCACTTCGAGTTCCAGCGCGGATTGGAGATGCGGGCGCAGTTTATTCCAGATTACCACCGCAATATTCTCGGCAGTCGGATTCAAGGTGGCGAATTCCGGTATTTCCGCATTGAGGTTCTTGTGGTCGAGCACGTCTTCCACCTCGGTTTGAATCAGGTCTTTGAGCACTTTCAGATCCATTACAAATCCCGTAATGGGGTCGATGGGTCCGGTCACACTCACGATGAGCTCATAATTATGCCCGTGGAAATTGGGGTTGCTGCATTTGCCGAAGACTTCCTGGTTTCGGGCTTGATCCCAGTCGGGGCAAAACAGGCGGTGTGCGGCATTGAAATGCGCTTTTCTGCTGACCTTGGCTTTCATTCTTTCTGTTTGTGTTGCCGTATATACTCGTAAAACCGTTCAAAGACAATGCGGAACCATGCCGTATAATTCGCCGGATGAGCCAGCAGGTCGTCCCGTACCGCTTCCAGCCCCATCCACTTCCAGGCGGCTACCTCTTCGGGGTTTATTCGGGGCTCGCCCGAATAATAACCCAGCAGCACATGGTCCAGTTCGTGCTCGGTAAGGCCGTTGTCGAAAGGTGCCTTGTAGATAAAGGAAAAGAGTTCTTTTAGCCCGGTCTCAAAGCCCATCTCTTCGCGCAGCCGGCGCGTGCCGGCTTCCAAATTGGTTTCGCCCATACGCTGGTGGCTGCAACAGGTATTGGTCCACAGCAGGGGTGAATGGTATTTGTCGGCCGCACGCTGTTGCAGCATGAGCTGGCCTTCCTCGTTGAGCACAAATACCGAAAAGGCGCGGTGCAAGACCGCTTTCTCATGGGCTTCCAATTTGGGCATGGTGCCCAGCACCTCGTCGTCTGGATTGACCAGAATCACTTCTTCTTCTCTCACCCTTCAAAAATAAGCCCTTTGGGTGATTATCCTGTTAAAGGGTTTTTAAAATCTGGCCCAAATGAGACTCCTTGCAGGACAACGGGCCGGGAAAGAAGGCATCATTGGCTGTTTTGCAAGCGGCCAGAAGCCCCTCCCATCAAACAAGATAAGCGAGCTTCCTGCACGTGTATTGCAGTTTTAAGGTAGCCGAGAAACGAAAGGCCCAAGTATTTAGCCCAGGCCGGCGCCAACTGGCCAGCCCCTTTAGAAAAACCTCGGGCTCTTGATGTTGCCGACCGTTCTGATAAAATCGTAGCGGAATATCACCTCGAAGGAGCCGTTGTTGAAGGCCGCGCTGCCCAGTGCGGTGATTTCGCGGTCGTAAGCAAGCCCGATCAGGAACGACCGGGAAATATTGAAGCCGATAAGCCCGCTGAAAGCGGCATCCCAGCGGTAGGCAGCCCCAAAGACGAATTTTTCGTCATACATGAAGTTCGCCGATAAATCGAGTTGCAGGGGTGCCCCCATGGTAGCCTTGGCCAGCAGGGCAGGTTTGAATTTCCACATCGGGTGGAAATCATAGACATACCCGGTAATGAAGTAATAACTCATCTGTTCCCGGGCGGTGGAAAGGGAGGAAGAATCGAAGTGGCTGGTCTCCAAAAATCGGGGTACCGAAAAACCGGCATAAAAATGCTCGGTATGGTAATATATTCCTGCGCCGATGTTGGGGGTAAGGCGGTTCTGTATGTCGGTCTGCAATTGCGCATCGGGGTAACTCGGATCCTGATTGAGCTCAGAAAACCTAATGTCCAGCAGGTTTATACTGGCTTTCAGGCCAAAGCTCAGGCGGGCTTCCTTCGCCAATTGCAGGGTATAGGAAAAGTCCCCGTCAAAATTGGTCTCGGCAGTAGGGCCGATCTGGTCGTTCACGATGGAGAAGCCCAGCCCAACCCCCCTGTAGCCAACCGGGCTGTGGAGGTTCAGGGTCTGGGTTTTCGGGGCACCTTCGAGGCCCACCCACTGGGCGCGGTAGAGGGCTGCGATGCTCAGCTGCCCGCGTGAGCCGGCGTAGCCGGGGTTCACGCTTACCGTGTTGTACATATACTGGGTGTACTGGGCATCCTGCTGGGCCAGTGACGACACCGGCATGGCAGCCAGGGCGGCCAGGGCAATCGCCCAGCGCAAGCTTGTAATCTTTTTCCAGCTTTCAAAAATCCTCTGCATGCGCTTATCGGTTTAAGTACAGGTAACCATTGCGGGTCTTCATCTGCCCGTTTTGGTCTTCGTAATCCAAAATATAGAAATAGGTGCCCACCGGCAGTTTGTTATCCTGAGCAAGAGTAGCCCTGCCCTGGGAGGTACCGTCGAACACATTGCCCTGGGTATCGTATGCGCGGGTTGTGAAAACCAGCACACCCCAGCGGTTGTATATGCGAATGGTGTTGTTCGGGAAAGTTTGGATGCCCTCTATTTTAAGGTAATCGTGCGCCCCATCGCCGTTGGGCGTAACCACGTTGTACACTTCGAGCAACTCGTCGTCGAAATTCGCTTCCAGGTAATCTGGAATACCGTCGCTGTCCTGGTCGTCGTTGGAGAATATCCCATCACCGTTGGCGTCTTCCTGGGCTGTCGGGATTCCGTCCCCGTCGTCGTCGGTATCCCGGTAATCGAGATCCCCGGTGCCATCGGTATTCGGCATCATGGCCGCCGGGTCGTCTACCTCATCGTTGACGTCTTTGTCAATGGTGCTGGTGCCTTCAAAGCCGTCATCCAGGCCGTCTTTATCCTTGTCAGAACCGATCAGGGTCACGTCGGCAATGCCATCCCGATCCAGGTCGTGCCCTTCAATGGCGTCGGGTACACCGTCGTTGTCGCTATCGGTATCCACATAGTCGGGAATTCCATCCCCATCCGTATCCTCGGGGATCAGGCCCACGGCCCCACCGTTCTCATAGGCATCATCCAGCCCGTTCAAATTGCCATCCACATTAGAGGGCGGTACGTAGCCCGCCGTAGACTGCGCTTCCACGTTATCCGGGATACCATCATCGTCGCTGTCGATGTCGAGGTAATCGGCAATACCGTCCCCGTCAGTGTCTGTCGGATCGGTGGTCGGGTCGCCGTCGCCGTCGAGATTCAGGTCTTCAAAGCTATCCACGATACCGTCGTCGTCACTGTCGAGGTCAATACCGGTGGGGTTCACGATTACGGTGATGGTGGCCGAATCGCACCGTCCCTGACTGTCGCAGAGGGTATACGTAAATTGATCGTTGCCGACGAAGCCCGGGTTCGGGGTATACACCAGGGTATCGTCTGAAGGATTGTTCGGTGTACCGCCGTCATCCATGGTTACAGAGCCGTTAGCCGGGGCGTTTGCGGTCGCCGTACCGGCTGTGGGAATGTCGTTGTCGTTGATCAGGAAGTTGATGGTGATGGGCACGGTCACATAGGTGGCAGCAATATCGTCGTTGGCATCCACAATGGGATTCACGGTAACGGTTACCGTGGCTGTGCTGCAATAGCCCGAGAAAGTACAGACCGTGTAGTCAAAACTGTCCAGGCCATTGTAATCCGGGTCGGGTGTATAGGTGACCAAATCGTCCGTCGGATCGTTGGGGGTTCCGTTAGTATCGATGGCCACTGATCCGTTAGGCGGATTGGTTACCGTCAGGGTTCCATTTTGCGGCAGGCCCGTATCATTGTTATAAATTGGAGCCACGATGCTGACATCCTCATTGACGGTAATGAAATCGTCCATGAGCGTGGCGGCCTGCTGCATGCAGACGATGGTGAAGGAAGGGAGTGGTGTGGAAACACCGGCCTTGTTCACCGAGGCAGTGTAAACCGTAACCGTCTGGTCTGCGATCACTACAGGACGCAGGGGGTCACCGCCGACAGCCGGAGACCAGCTTACCGTCGCGGCACTGTTGACATTGGCAGATATATCAAGGGTTACCTCGTTGTCGGGGCTGTTGCAATCGGTCAGGATAAAATATCCCGAGGCGTTCGAACCACAGAGCGTTCCGTCATAGGTGGCAAAGTATACCCCAGGGGTGGTGGCCTCATAAAAGAAATCTGTCGCCAGCACCGTGCCCGGGTCTGAAGCCTCATACCAGCGGAAGTTGTTTTCATCTCCGGCATGAGGCGCCTGTAACAGGAATTGCCCGCGTACCTGGGAAAGACCCAGGAACAGGAACAATATTCCGATGAGAAGACGCGTATGATGCAGATTAGGCTTCAAGTATGGGCTGGTCTGTATTCCGGTTATTTAACAACAAATACTACGTTAATCAGCGAGTTGTAATCAGCTGGCTGGCCGATAATATCGTAGGTAAGCACCCCACTGGCATTGATGCTCAGATTGGCAAACACGGCTGGGTCTGCATAGGTGACATAGTAATACAATTCATTGGCTGCGTAGGTCGGTACGGCTGCCGGAGCACCGGCACTGGCTACCATCGGGGTTCCGAATTGGGCCAGGTACTGGGCATACAGGTCTACTGTTAAGCCACTTCCGTTGCTTGAAGCATCGACCGCTATGGAAGGCGGATAAAAGATCCGGGCCGCCTTCGAAGTGATGGGGGCAATGGCATTTATTACCTCCTGGACCGTAGTCTCACTGGTAGGCGATCCAGCACCGCCCTCATTAACGTCAATGGGGGTGCGCAGCAACACTTCGTCATCGTACTGGTCGTCTGTACCCAAACTGTTCAGCGGTACCGAAAGGGTACCCCCGGCATCGGTAAGTTCCAGGTTGGCACCATTCACCGCAAAAGTGGTGTTGGTTTCGTTGGTCGGGTCGGCATCGGCATCGTCTACATTCAGGCTAATGCTGTTGCCGCCTGAGATGCTGATGTTGCCAGCAGTACCGGTGGTAGCCAGTGTCTGGGAATCCGTGTTATCCAACAAGGATGACAGGTCCACATTCTCAC
>JAHECA010000025.1 GCA_024642005.1 Robiginitalea sp.
GCGCCCTATGGAACCACAACACCTTCAGCAATATTGAGAAAAGCGAGATCGGTCATGTGAATGCGGTAATCGCGCTGATGGAAACCTACAGCCTGGAATATGAACTGGCCGAAGCTGGCACCTTCCTGAACCCCGAATTGCAGCACCTCTATGAAACCCTGGTGGCCGACGGGTCTGTTGACCTGGGTTCGGCGCTCCGGGTCGGCGCCCGTATTGAAGATATGGACATTTACGACCTGGAAGCATTCCTTGTCGAGACCTCTAACCCACTGCTTTTGGATGTTTTTGCCAGCCTGCAGTGCGGTTCGCGCAACCACCTGAGGGCTTTCACGGCCTCTTTGGAAGCTTTGGGGGAAAGCTATTAGCCCGAATTCATAAGCCCAGAGGCCTATCAGGATATTCTCGACGGCAGCCGCGAACGCTGTAACCAATAGTTCGAAAAACTGCTTTGGACCTGCAGTCCTTTGCTGTAAGTTATTCCTGGGGAGAGGGGGCTTTCCCCCCAGGAATTATCCTGAAGTTGGCGACTGCTTCGGGCCCTAACAGTAACTTGTCTGTTCCTGATTGAGGTGCCCGAAAATACGTTGCGGCAAACAAGCGTACCTTATGCCCGGGGGAAAGGGGCGGCAGCCCCGGGGAGCGGACAACCAGTTGCCTCCTGAGTCATACGCCCCCCTCTTATCTTCCCACGTACCGGCATAGTCAGCAGGGCCTCCTTACCCACTGCCGGCCGAAACCACCCGTAAACAGGGCCTCACCCCTTTGCGTAACCGATGTTACTGACCCCGGCAACCCCCCTGCCTACTTTTGCCCTGAATTTAATACCAAACACTATGATTCGATTCCGCTGCCTCGCCGTCTTGCTACTGGCAGGGGCTCCATTCGGATGGGCACAGGAAGTTTCCCTCGGTCGGGAAGACCTACGAAGCCGGATACTGGAAGCCAATACCGATCTGAAAATCTCAGAGGCCGCCTACCGGCAGGCCCAGGGAGAATACCAGCAAACCAATGCCATCTTTTTGCCGAACATCACTGCTTCGCATACGGCCATGGTAACCACAAACCCCTTGATGGCCTTCGGTTCCAAGCTGAACCAGGGTATTTTAACCCCGGCCGATTTTGACCCGGCCCTGCTCAATAATCCCGATCGCACCGAAAATTTTGCCACCCGGCTCGAAGTGAGCCAGCCACTGTTGAACCTGGACGGTTTTTACCAGCGTCGGGCCGCGCGCTTTAAAATGCAGGCAGCCGACCTGCAAAGCGAAAGGCGCCGCGATTACCTGAACCTGGAATCTGAGCAGGCTTTCATGCAACTGCAATTGGCCCACAAAGGGGTACAGGTGCTTGAAAAGGCCCTGGAAGCCGCCCGGGCCAACCAGAAACTGGCCGAGAGCAACTTTCGCCAGGGCTATCTGCAAAAATCGGATGTGCTGGCCGTAAACGTGCGGGTTACGGAGGTGGAAAACCAACTGCGAACGGCCCGAAGCCAGGTGGCCAATACCTCGAATTACCTCTCCTTTTTGATGAACGAAACCCCGGGAGCCACCTACCTGCCCACTGACAGCCTGATGCCCCAGCCGGCCCCTGATACCAACCCCCTGCGCGTCTCGGAAGAACGGGCCGACATCCAGGCCATGGCCGATGCCGCACTGGCTCGGAAAAATGTACTCTCGGCCGATAAGATGTCTTTCCTGCCCCGGCTGAACGCCTTTGGCTCATACGAGCTCTACGACGACCAGCTCTTTCAATTCGGCGCCTCGGGCTATACGGTGGGCGCTCAGCTGAGCTGGAATATCCTGGACGGCAGCAAGCGCTTCGGGAAGGCCCAAAGCAGCCAGGCCGCCTACGACCAGGCCCTGCTGGAGCAGGAACAATACCTGGCCCAGAGCCGCCTGGAACTCGAACGCGCCAAACGCTCCTTTGCCGACGCCCGCGGGAAACTGGAAATGACCGCCCTGGCCCGGGAACAATCGCGCGAGGCCCTGCGCATCCGCACCAACCGCTTCAGGGAGGGCCTGGAGAAAACATCCGACCTGCTGGTTGCGGAAACCTCCCTGGCGCAGAAAGAACTGGAATACTACCAAACGGTGTTCGAGCACAACTACGCCCTGGCCTACCTGGAATTCCTGTCGGTGCAATCCGAAAATCAAACCCCTTAAACCTAAAAAACAGAAAACCGCAATAGCATGAAAGCAATATATACCTTCCCACTTGTACTCACAGCCCTCTTTTTGGGCAGCTGCGGGGGCGACTCCAAGGAAACCGCCGGCAGCCAGAACCCGGTGGCCGTAGCAGTTCGCATCGCTGGCGGGGCTACTGACGGGTCTTCTTTTAACGCCAGCGGGCGGGTCGAAGCGGCCCAACAGGTCACCCTGGGAACCCGCAGCATGGGTTATGTGCGCCAGATCCATGTGAAGGTGGGCGAAAAGGTTGCCAAAGGCCAGCTTTTGGTGAGCCTCGACAATGCCGACCTGCAGGCCAAACTGGCCCAGGCAGCCGCTTCCATCACCGAGGCAGAGGTCGCCTATACCAATGCTGATAAGGACTACGAGCGCTACCAGGCCCTCTTTGCCGACCAGAGCGCCACCCAGAAAGAACTCGACGATATGACTGCCCGCTATCGCATGGCTCGGGCCCGGCTTGAAGCCGCCCGGCAGATGCGCAACGAGGTGGAGGCCCAGTTCGCCTATGCCCGCATCAAAGCCCCCTTTGCAGGGGTGGTAACCAACACCTTTGCCGAAGAAGGAGACCTGGCCAGCCCGGGCCAGCCCCTGGTGGCCGTAGAGGCTCCGGGCCGCTTCGAGGTAAAGGCCCAGATACCTGAAAATGTGATCAGCCAGGTGGCCGAGGGTGACCCGGCCGAGGTATGGGTCAAGACCCTGGGCAAAAAGCTGAAAGGGTCGGTGAGCGAGCTGAGTACCTCGGCGCGCAATACGGGCGGACAATACCAGGCCACCATAAGCCTTGAAGAAACCGACAAAGAGCTGCGCTCGGGCATGTACGCCACGCTGATCTTCCAGCGCAAGGCCGGTTCGGCCCCCGCCGACACCCTGCTCTTACTACCTGCCGAAGCGCTGGTGCAACGGGGGCAACTCAGCGGGGTATTTACCGTGAGCCAGAGCAATACAGCCCTGCTGCGCTGGCTCCGGATCGGCCGCACGTACGGCGACCAGGTAGAGGTGCTTTCCGGGCTCCGCCCAGGGGAAACCTACGTATACTCAGCCACTGGCAAACTGTACAACGGGGCGCCGCTCCAAATCCAGTAAACTAAATACAAACCGATGAAAGAAGGATTAGCCGGTAAAATAGCCAAGGGGTTTATCGACTCCAAGCTCACCGTCTTGCTGATGATCGTATTTATGGTTATCGGCGTATACAGCTCGTTTTTGATCCCACGGGAGGAAGAGCCCCAGATTGATGTGCCCATGGCCGACATTTTCGTGGGTTACCCGGGGGCCAGCCCCACCGAGGTGGAATCGCGCGTGGTCAAACCCCTGGAGAAGCTCATCTCCAACATCCCCGGGGTCGAATATGTGTATTCCACATCGATGGACGAACAGGCGATGGTTATTGTCCAGTTCTACGTGGGACAAGACATCGAGCGCTCGTTTGTGAAGCTCTACAACGAGATCAACAAACATATGGACCGCATGCCCCAGGGGGTTACCTTCCCCCTGGTGAAAACCCGGGCCATCGACGACGTGCCCATGCTGGGCATTACCCTCTGGAGCGACGCATACGACGATTACCAGCTCAGGCAGCTCTCCGAGCAGCTCACCGACGAGATCGAAAAGGTGGGCGACGTGTCCATTACCAAAAAGATCGGGGGCCGCGAGCGCCAGCTGCGGGTAGTCCTCGACAAAGACAAAATGGCGGCGAGCGGGCTCGACTTATTGTCGGTGGCCCAGCGCATCCAGGCCAGCAATGCCCAGCTGGGCTCGGGCAGCTTCGACCAGGCCGATACCGAATACCTGGTAAAAACCGGCAGCTTCCTCAAATCGGCTGAAGATGTGGAAAACCTGGTGGTCGGGGCTCAGGACGGGCTGCCAATCTACCTCCGGCAGATCGCCCAGGTGCTCGATGGGCCCGAACAGCCCAATGAGTACGTATCGCTCGGGTTCGGCGGGGCCAGCGCCCAGACCCAGTTGTACCCGGCTGAATACCCGGCGGTAACCATCTCAGTGGCCAAGCGCAAAGGCGCCGACGCCATGAAGATTTCCGACCTGATCCTGGCCAAGGTGGAACACCTGAAAAAAGACCTCATCCCCGATGAGGTGCATGTGGAAGTTACCCGGAACTACGGGGAAACGGCCTCACAGAAAGTATCCGAATTGCTCATGCACCTGATCGGCGCGATATTGGCGGTTACCCTGGTGGTGATGCTGGCCATGGGCTGGAGGGGCGGCCTGGTGGTATTCCTCTCGGTGCCCGTCACCTTCGCCCTGACCCTGCTCAGCTACTACATGCTCGACTACACCCTGAACCGGATAACCCTGTTCGCCCTGGTGTTTGTGACGGGGATTGTGGTAGACGACTCCATCATTATTGCCGAGAACATGCACCGCCACTTCAAGATGAAGCGGCTGCCCTTTAAACAAGCGGCCCTGTACGCCATAAACGAGGTGGGGAACCCCACCATCCTGGCCACCTTTACGGTAATCGCCTCGGTGCTGCCCATGGCCTTCGTCTCGGGGCTCATGGGGCCCTATATGTCGCCCATGCCCATTGGGGCGTCCATCGCCATGATGCTTTCCCTGTTTGTGGCCCTGACCATTACCCCTTACCTGGGGTACCTCTTCCTGCGCGAAAAGGAGAAAAAGGGCAAACCGGCCAAGGTGCACCCTGCCGTGGAAGATACCTTTATCTACCGCTGGTACGACCGCCTGGAACGGCCCCTGCTCGAGAACCGCAAGAAGCGCTACATCTTTTTGGGCATCAACCTATTCCTGTTGGTCGGTTCGGTAATGCTGTTCTTTACCAAGTCGGTGCTGGTTAAAATGCTGCCCTTCGACAACAAGAACGAATTCCAGGTGGTTATCGACATGCCCGAGGGCACCACCCTGGAACGCACCTCGGCCGTGTCGCGCGAAATCGGGCAGTACCTGCGTACCCAGCCCGAGGTGGTGAATTACCAGGCCTATGTGGGTACCTCTGCCCCCATCACCTTCAACGGCCTGGTACGCCACTACGACCTGAGGGGCGGCAGCAACATGGCCGACATACAGGTGAACCTCACCGACAAGCACAACCGCTCCGAGCAGAGCCACGACCTGGCCAAGGCCATGCGGCCGGGCATCCAGAAAATCGCTGCCGTCTACGGGGCCAACGTGAAGCTGGTAGAAGTGCCCCCTGGCCCGCCCGTGCTATCGACCATCGTGGCTGAGATTTACGGCCCCGACTACGATGGGCAGATTGCCCTGGCCGACCAGGTTTCGGGCCTGCTCCGTTCGACCACCGACGTGGTCGACGTAGACTGGATGGTCGAAGCCGACCAGACCGAGTACAATTTTGTGGTCGACAAGGAAAAGGCCATGCGCTTCGGCCTGGCGCCCCGGCAACTGGTCCAGACCATGAACATGGCCCTCTCGGAGCACCCGGTTACCGCCCTCTATGACGAAAACGCCTCGGAGCAGGTGGGGCTGGTGCTGGGCCTTTCCGAGGCCGAAAAGTCATCGGTTTCCGACCTGGCCCAAATACACGTCCGCTCCGAGCAGGGGCAGATGCTCCCCATAGGCGATTTCGTGTCGGTAGAACCGGTTACACGGGCCAAGAGCATCTACCGCAAGAACCAGAAACGGGTGGTTTATGTGATGGCCGACATGGCCGGGGAGCTGGAAAGCCCGGTCTACGCCATCCTGGGCATGGAAGACCGCCTGAAAGGCCTGGCGTTGCCCACCGGGTATAAGCTGGAAGAACAATACATGCACCAACCCGATTACGAAGACGACTACACCGTTAAATGGGATGGGGAATGGCAGGTTACCCTGGAGGTATTCCGCGACCTGGGCCTCGCCTTTGCGGGGGTTATCGTAATCATCTATATGCTTATCGTGGGCTGGTTCCAGAATTTCAAAGCCCCTGTGGTGATGATGGTGGCCATTCCGCTGTCGCTGGTGGGCATCGTGCTGGGCCACTGGATGCTGGGCGCCTTCTTTACGGCCACTTCCTTCATCGGGATGATTGCCCTGGCGGGGATCATGGTGCGGAACTCCGTGCTGCTGATCGACTTCATCAACCTGCGAATGGACGAAGGCATCCCGCTGAAACAAGCCGTAATCGAGGCCGGTGCCGTGCGTACCACGCCCATCCTGCTCACGGCAGGCACCGTGGTAATCGGGGCCTTCGTGATTTTGTTCGACCCCATTTTCCAGGGGCTGGCCATCTCCCTGATGGGAGGGACCATTGCCTCCACCATCCTCACCCTCTTGGTGGTTCCCCTGGTGTATTACAGTATCGAAAAGAAAAAACACCGCAATGAATAAATTCACCAAACTCATAATCGTAACGGCTGTGGAACAGTTCCGCAGCGAGGTTCTGCGCCTGTTCAACAAAGCCGGGATCGAGAGCTTCAGCGGCTCGGAGATCGACGGCTACAAAACCGCGCCCCCGGTGCTGATGACCTCCAGCTGGTTTCCCAGCGAAAAAGGCGGGAACGAATCGCACCTGTATTTTTCCTTTACCGACCAGGCCCACATAGACGTGCTGTTCGAGCTCATCGGAGCCTTTAACCAGACCCTGGAGACCGACAACCCCGTGAAAGCCATCGTGGTACCCATAGAACGGTCCATCTAAGGCCCCCAACCGGATGGCCGCTTTCGAAAACCGGGACTTGACGTCCCGGTTTTTTACTATTGGGATACATCAAATTCATTTCTGCACACCTGATAATTATCAGAAGTTGGGCATCGAATAATCCCCAATTTTGTTCGTGTAATTAAATCGGGGCCATGCAGAACCTCAGCATACCGGGCCGGTTACTACTCCTGGGAATCTTCCTCCTGGGCCCGCGCCCATCCCTACAGGGGCAACACCACGACGCAGATTCCATACTAAAACAGAGCATCCTGGAAAGCGAGCGCGAAGGATCGCACGGCACAATTGCGCGTGCCAAGGACTTTTTCGCCTACGGGACCATTACGGGGCATTTGCGGAACTATTTCATGAGCACCTTCAACAGGGGCGACCTGACCGATTACTACGCCAATGCCATAGGGGGAACCATGGGGTTCCGTTCGCCCGACTTTTACGGATTTGAATTCGGCACTGCCGGGATTTTCACCTACAAGGCGTTTTCATCTGACCTGAACAAGGTTGACCCGGCCACTGGTGAAGTAGCCTTTTGGGAGCACGAACTGTTCGACGTAATCGACACCGACAATTTTAACGACCTCGACCGCCTGGAGTCGCTTTACCTCCGCTACAGTTTCAGCAAGGGGTATATCACCTACGGCAAGATGGAGATTGAAGACACTCCCCTTATGAACCGGTCAGACCAGCGGATGAACGCCTTTTCCTTCAAGGGGATTTGGTTGCATTACGCCCTGGACGAAAACAACCGCTTCCACTTTACCTGGATCGACCGGATCTCGCCCCGGGGCGTGGTAGAATGGGTCGATTTCCATGAGGGCATAGGCCTGAGCGACCAGGGTTTCCAGCCCGATGGAACCGAAGCCGACTATTTTGAGCATGTCGATTCAGACGGGCTGGCCATGCTCGGATACCTGGGCCAGCGCCACAACTTCAGCCTGCAATTTTACCAGTGGTACCTCGACAACCTTTCCTACACTTCATGGCTGGGCCTGGAATACCGCAAAGCCAACTGGAGCCTGGGTTTGCAGGGAGTGCTCCAGTTCCCGGACGCCCACCAGAGAGACCTGGAATACGACCAGCGCTACATTCAGCCGGGGGAGCATGGGCAGGTGCTCAGCGGGCAGGTGAAGTACGATGCCGCCGACTGGCACCTCAGGGCCGCTTTTACGGAGGTGTTCAAAGGGGGGCGCTTCCTGTTCCCCCGTGAACTGGGCCGCGACAATTTCTATACCTCCCTCCCCCGTTCCCGCCTGGAGGGGTTCGGCGACACGCACGTGTTAACCCTGGGGGGGGAATATGTCCTTACCCGCGACGGCCTTACGGCCGGGCTCGACTACACCCGCCTCTGGGGCCCGCAGACCGGTACCTTTACCTACAACAAATACGACCTGGATGCCTACTGGCAGGTGAATGCGCGTCTGCACTACGCCTTTGGCCACTTTTTCGACGGCCTGAGCATCGACATGCTGTACGTGTATAAGCAAAACAGGAACGACACCTCGCCCGGGGCAATTTTCAACCGCAGCAACTACCACCAGTTTAACCTGGTAACCACCTTTGTCTTCAATTAGCCGGGGCAATAAAAAAGCCGGGGCGAAACCGTCCCGGCTTTTCTCTGGGGAATCTGCTCGACCGGCACGGCAGCCGAACCCATCTTACATGCCCTGTGTGTTCCAACCCCCGCCCAGGGCGTGGTAGAGGTCGATGCGCGCCAGCATCTGCGATTTCTTGGTCTCGACCAGCTCGATGCGCGCTTCCAGAGCTTCGCGCTGGGTGAGCAGCACCTCCAGGTATTCGACCCGGGCCGACTGGAACAGGCGGGTAGAGAGGTCGATCGATTCGGTCAGGGCGCTCACCTGTCCGTATTTCCTGTCGTAACTGTTGCGCAGGTTTTCGATATTCGACAATTCATTGGCCACTTCGATATAGCCGCTCAGAATGGCCTTTTCGTATTCGAACACAGCCTGGATCTGCCGGTCATTGGCCGTGTTATAAGCTGCCTTCAGGGCATTTCGGTTGATCAGGGGCCCCACCAGTTCGGCCACGGCCCCATATAGGAGCGACTCCGGGGTACTGGTCAGGAAAGTGGGCTTGAATGCCTCGAGGCCCACCCCTGCGCTGATGCCCACCGAAGGGTAAAAATTGGCCCGGGCCACCTTTACGTCGAGTTTGGCAGCTTCCAGCTCAAACTCGGCGCGTCTCACGTCGGGCCGGTTCTGCAACAATTGGGCGGGGATGCCGGAATAGACCGTGTCCAGTGCCACTTCGATGAACTGGTCGGAGTTCCGGTCTATGTGCCGGGGTGTATGCCCGATCAGAAAGTTGATCCGGTTCTCGGTTTCAACGATCTGCTGCAGGATGTCGAACTTATGGCTTTGGTTTTTGAGCACCTCGGCCTCGAAGCGTTTTACGGCCAGCTCGGTGGCTCGTGCGGCCTGCTTCTGCAGGCGAACGATGGCCAGGGCGTTCTGCTGAATTTCCAGGTTCTTCTCGATAAAGGCCAGCTGGTTGTCGAGGGCCACCAATTCATAATACGAACTGGCAATTTCGGCCACCAGGCTGGTCACCATGAAATTCTTCCCTTCTACCGAGGAGAGGTACTCGTATACGGCGGCCTTCTTGGAATTGCGGAGCTTTTTCCAGATGTCCAGCTCCCAGGAGGCCACAATGCCGGCCCTGTAGTTGGGCAGCGGATCGGGAAATTCCTCCCCGTCTCGGATGGTGAGCTGTTCTTCTACCGAACCGTTGCGGGTGTACCGGCCCACCTTCTCTACTTCGGCTGAGGCCTGCACGTTCACAAAAGGAAGGTATTCTCCCTTGCGGGCCCTGATCTCATTCTGGGCCACGTCTACCTGCTGCAGCATGATGTTGAGTTCCTGGTTGCGCACCAGGGCTGTATCGATCAGGGTTCGCAGTTTCGGGTCGCTGAAAAAGGTGTCCCAGCTCACGGTAGCCGAGTTCAGGGTGTCGCCCGGCCGGCTGCTGAAGGCACCCGGCAACTCGCGATTGGCCTCCCGCAGTTCCCGGGAGGGAACGCAGGAGGTGAGGGCGGTCAGCAGCAGGGCTGCCCCTGCTACCCCGATTTTGGTTCTAGTTGAGATGCTTTTATTCATCTTCTTTTTTTGTGGTTATCTTTTTCAAAAGTTTGTTGATTTCGCGCAGACGGGCACTGATACGGCTTTCGCTGTCTTCTTTATGGAAGAGCTCTTCAGAAACCGGCTCGGTCGCCTCATCTCTGATAAAGCTGCGGCCATCGGCCATCTTGGCGAATACATAGTACAGGCCCGGGATGACCAGCACCCCGAATACCGTACCGATCAGCATGCCCCCCAGGGCCGATCCGCCAATGGTCCGGTTGCCGATTGCCCCTGCACCAGTGGCTACTACCAGGGGAATGAGGCCTGCGATAAAGGCGAAAGAGGTCATCAAGATGGGGCGGAACCGCACCTTAGAGCCCTCGACGGCCGCCTCCAGTATGGTGGCGCCCTCTCGTCGCCTTTGTACGGCAAATTCCACGATGAGCACCGCGTTCTTGCCGAGGAGGCCCACCAGCATGATAATCCCGATCTGGGCGTACACGTCGTTGGCCAGGCCCATCATCTTAAGCATCATAAAGGAGCCGAATACCCCGATGGGCAACGAAAGGATTACCGCCAGCGGCAGCAAAAAGCTCTCGTACTGGGCGGCCAGCACCAGGTACACGAAAATGAGCACCACGATAAAGATGTAGAGCGATTCGTTTCCCCTGCGGGCCTCGTCGTACGAGAGGCCTTCCCAGGCGATGTCGTATCCGCGCGGCAACCTGGTGGCTGCAACCTCTTTTATGGCGTTTATCGCATCGCCGCTGGTAAAACCATTGGCGGGCAGGCCCTGGATGGCCGCGGAGTTGTACAGGTTGTACCGGGTAATCTCGTTGGGGCCCAGGCGCTTTTCCATCTTCATGAAGGAAGAATAGGGCACCATCTCCCCTTCCTCGTTCTTCACGAAGAGTTTCTCCAGGTCTGAAGGCAGGGCCCGGTATTCCGGGGCTGCCTGGGTATACACCTTGAAGAAACGGCCGAAGCGGATAAAGCCCTGCTCGTAGGTACTCCCGATCAGGATGTTCAGGTTTTCCATGGCCTTGCCGATGGATACGCCTTTCTGCATGGCGGCCTTGTTGTCGATCTTCAGTTCGTATTGCGGGTAGTTGGCCGCAAAGAAGGTGAAGAGGCCGGTGAGTTCCTTCCGCTCCCTGAGGGCATCCATGAAGTCGTTGTTCACTTTTTCAAAGGAATGGTAATCGGAAGAGCCGGTTTTGTCGAGCAACCTGAGGGAAAAACCGCCCGACGACCCGAACCCGGGCACAGCCGGCGGTTCGAAGTATTCGATTACGGCACCCAGATTCTTGGTCTCGGCTTCGAGCTCTTCCATGATTTCGTGTACCGAGTGCTTGCGCTGCGACCAGGGCTTCAGGTTAATCAGACAGGTCCCGGCATTGGAGCCGCGGCCCTCGGTCATGATCTCGTACCCGGCCAGGGACGAAACCGATTCCACCCCTTCCACCTCCTCGGAAATCTTCTGGAGTTTGCGGGCCACGTCATTGGTCCGCTCCAGGGTAGAACCCGGAGGGGTCTGGATAATGGCGTAGATCATCCCCTGGTCTTCGTTGGGGATAAACCCGGCCGGCAGCACCTGGTTGGTAAAGAAGATGCCCGCGCAGAAGGCGATCAGCACGCCGAATGTAATCACACGCCGGTTTACGATGCGCTTCAGCAAACCTTCATACCGTCCGGTAAGCAAGTCGAACTTGCCGTTAAACCAGTCGATAAAACGGTCTACGGGGCTTCGGCGCTTCTTGTGGTGGGGCTTGAGCATCATGGCGCAGAGCACCGGGGTCAGGGTCAGGGCCACCACGGCCGAGATTATGATGGAACCGGCCATGGTAATGGAGAACTGCCGGTAGAAAACCCCTACCGGTCCGGTCATGAACGAAATAGGGATAAACACCGAAACCATGACCAGGGTAATGGCGATAATGGCCCCGCCAATTTCGCCCAGTACGGCTGTAGAGGCCTTGTAGGGCGTCATGCCCTCGTGCAGCTTCACGTGCACGGCCTCCACCACCACAATGGCGTTGTCTACCACGATCCCGATGGCGAGCACCAGGGCAAAGAGCGTGATCAGGTTGATGGAAAGATCGAAGAGCTGCATCACAAAAAAGGCCCCGATAAGCGATACGGGCACTGCGATAATGGGGATGAGCGTAGACCGCCAGTCGCCCAAAAAGAGGAACACCACGATGGCCACCAGAATAAAGGCGTCGCGCAGGGTGTGCAGTACCTGGTCGATGGAGGCATTCAGGAAGTTCGATACGTCATAGCTGATCTGGTACTCGATGCCCGGGGGGAAATCGGCCTCCATCTCGGTTAGCTTGGCCTTTACAGCGGCGATTACGTCGCTCCCGTTGCTCCCCAGGGTCTGCTTGAGCACGATGGACGCCGAGGGTCGCCCGTCCAGGTTGGAATAGATGTCGAAAAACTCGCTGCCCAGCTCCACATCGGCCACGTCGCCCAGGTGCAGGATCTCTCCTTCCTCGTTGGCGCGGATAATGATATTGCTGTACTGCTCGGGTTCGTTGTACTGCCCTTCGTAGACCAGCACATATTCGAGCGACTGGGCCTTAATGCCCGAACTGCTCCCGAGCCGGCCGGGCCGGGCAATGATACTCTGCTCCTGCATGGCTTCGAGCACCTCTTCTGCCGAGACGCTGTAGGCCCGCATGCGGTCGGGCTTGAGCCAGACCCGCATGGCGTACTTGCGGCTCCCTAAAATCTGGGCGCTGGCTATACCGTCGATCCGCTGGATTTCGGGCATGATGCTCGTATAGGAATAGTTGTAGAGGAAAAGCTCGTCCTGCCCCTTCTGCTTGCCGTACAGGTTAATGTACATGAGCATACTGGGCTGGACGGGGGTAATCACCAGCCCTTCCCGCTGCACCAGGGGCGGAAGGTTGGGCATTACCTGGTCTACCCGGGTCTTGACCCGCACCACGGCCTGGTTGGGGTCGGTACCCGGTTCAAAGATGACGCGGATGGTGCCCTCTCCGGCACTGGTGGCGTCGGTAGACACGTAGCGGCTGCCCTGTACCCCGTTGATGGCGGTTTCGAGCGGGATCAGCGTGGATTTTACCAGTACGTCGGCACTGGCCCCCGGATAGGCGATAAAGATGTTTACCGTGGTAGGGGCAATCTCCGGGAATTGGGAAACCGGCAGCTGCATCATCGCCAGCAAGCCGGTAAACACGATTATTACCGAGATGACGATGGCCAGAACCGGCCTTTTTATGAATTTGCTAAACATGGACTCTTTTTTTGGCCGGTATTACTCGGCGTACAACTCGAGGTTAGACAATACCTTGGCGGGCTCCACAAAATCGGGGTTAACCTTGCCGCCATTGCGGACCATCCGGATGCCTTCCAGCAAAATGTGATCCTGTTCGGAAAGGCCCTCCTTCACCACGAAGAGGTGCGGGAGCTCAGCCGCGATGGCAATCTCTTTCTGGTGGGCCACATTGTCTTTGTCGATTACGAAAACATAGGTTTTATCGAGCACCTGAAAAGTGCTTCGCTGCGGTATGATCAGGGCATGCGGCAGCGGCACTTGCATTAAAATGCTGCCGGTTTCGCCATGTCTCAGCATGCCTTTCGGGTTGGGAAAGGTGGCCCGGAAGGCGATGTTGCCTGTCTGGTTGTTGAACTCGGCTTCGATAGTTTCCACCATCCCGGGCTGGTCAAATTCCTTGCCGTTGGCCATCAGGAGTGCCACTTCCTGGCGGTTCACCTTGCCTGAAAGCGTCATGTAGTCGAGATATTCGGCTTCGGGTACATTAAAATAGACCCACATCTGGGTATTGTCGGAAAGGGTGGTCAACAGATCGCCCTCGTCGAGCAGGCTGCCCTCCCGCACGTGCAGGTGGTCCATGATCCCGTCGAAGGGAGCGCGGATGTCGGTAAAGCTCAAATGGGTCTGTGCCAGGGACACCTCGGCCTTTGCTTTTTCGAGGTTGGCTTTCGACATGGCCAGCTCGTTTGCCGAGACCACATTGCCGTCGGCCAGCATTTTGGTGTTCTTGTACTCGATTTCGGCCACCTGGGCTTCGGCCTGGGCTTTCTGCAGTTCGGCCTGGTAAACGTTGGGCATGATGTAGAACATCTGCTGGCCTTTTTTTACAAACTGCCCCTCATCTACATAGATGTGTTGCAGGTACCCTTTTTCCAGGGCCCGCAGCTCGATATTCCGGATGGAATGAATCTGGCAGACGTAGTCTTTGGTGATGGAGGTGTCGCGGTACACCGGACTGGTGACCAAAAATTTGGTTTCTTCCGCTTTTTCTTTTTTTTCGGATGAGCAGCTCGTCTGGAAAAACAGTGCAGACAGGCCGATAAACAAGGGAAGGGTCTTCCTCATTACATTGATTTTAAAGATGGATTGGGTGATTCAAGGGTTGGGAGCCGCCACGCTGCAAGAAGGGCAGGGACGGGCCCGGGGGCAGGCATGCCTGCCTTGAGGAGGGGCCGGGCAACAGCTAAAGCGAGCTGCCGGCCGGGAGCTTCTAAATGCGGTAAACCTGGTACAGGACGTGCCTGCGGGTCAGGGTACGGGTAACGGGGGCATAGCGCGCACCCGATAAGCGGTCGTGGTCACCTCCCGCGGCCAGGGTGGCCAGGGTGCAAAAAAAGGCAGACGTACCGCTGCCTGAATGCGTAAGAAACTTGAAGGAAACCCCGCCAGAACTTACTTCTTCTTCTTCTTCCTTTTCGTAGGGACCGGCTTCTGCAATTTTGGTATTGGCCTGTGGAAAATCGGCCCTTTTAAAGATGTCGGGGCTGTCGGCAATCGCGAGGGGTTCCGCCTGGGCATCGCCTGCAATACGCTGGTAAAGGGTCTCGGGCAAACCCGCGGACGGGTCCAGAGCCAGGGCATGCGCGGTAATTCCGAAAGCGAGCAGACACAGCTGCAGCAGAAAACCGAATCGTTTCAAGGACGGGTACATTCGGGGACCAAAACTAGCGCAGGGCGCGCAGATGTACAAGTCCCTATTGTTAATAATGGTTAAATTTCAAAATAGCATACCGAAACGGGCCATTGAAAAGCCTTTTATATATTTGGGGGGAAATTACCGGGCCATCACCCCGTTGTAATAAACCAACTCCCTGCACCCACATATGGACCTTTTCACCATCGCCTCTATTCTGGTTCTCATATCGGCCCTTTTCGGATACATGAATAGCCGCTTCCTCAAACTGCCCAACACCATAGGGCTCACCGTAATCACCATCGCCTTTACCCTGGTGGTTTTCGCCCTGAGCTACCTGGATCCGCGCCTGCTCAGTGCCGAGCGCTACATGATAACCCATATCGACTTCAAAAGCGTGCTGCTCGATCACATGCTCGGCTTCATGCTGTTTGCGGGCGCCCTTCACACCGACCTTAAAAAACTCAACGAACAGAAATGGCCCGTACTGGTATTTTCTACCTTCGGGGTACTGGTTTCAACCTTCCTCATCGGGGGGGCTACCTATTACCTGCTACCCTGGCTGGGTTTGGAGGTGGGTCTGCTGCCCTGCCTGCTCTTCGGCGCCCTGATCTCCCCTACCGATCCCATCGCGGTGCTGGGCATCCTGAAAAAAGTCGGGGCCCCAAAAAAACTCGAGATCAAGATTGTCGGGGAATCCCTGTTCAACGATGGGGTGGGCGTTGTCGTTTTCCTCACCCTCTACAGCCTGGCAACCGGATCGGAAGCCGATTTTTCGGTCGGGGAGGTGGTGCAGCTATTTGCCGTTGAAGTATTTGGCGGCCTGTTGCTCGGCATGGCGCTGGGCTGGATCACTTTCCGCATGATGAGCGCCATAGACGATTACGCCATTGAGGTCATCCTGACCCTGGCTGCGGTAATGACAGGGATGACACTGGCAGGGCACCTCCATGTATCAGGCCCCCTGGCCATGGTCGTGGCCGGCCTGATGATCGGCGGACCACAGGCCCGCAGCCGGGCCATGTCGGTAACCGTTGAGACCTACGTGGACAAATTCTGGGAACTGATCGATATCCTGCTCAATGCCCTGCTCTTTGTGTTGATCGGACTCGAAATCCTGGTACTGGAATACCGCACGGAATACCTGCTGGCAGGATTGCTCATGATCCCCATTGCCCTGTTGTGCCGGCACCTGTCCCTGCTGCTGCCCATTGCCCTGTTCGAAAAGCGGCTGGGCTTTGTTCCACACACCCACCTGGTTATGACCTGGGGCGGGCTCAGGGGAGCCATTTCCATTGCCCTCGCGCTCGGCCTGTCGGAATCCATGAACCGGGAGCTCTTTTTGCTGGTCACCTACGTGGTGGTCATTTTCTCCATCATCGTACAGGGGCTCAGCGTGGAATGGCTGGTCGCACGGCTGAACAAATACTGGAAAACCGAAGCTTAGTCGACCAGCGCCTGGTAAACCAGGTTTCGCAGCACGGCATGGTCAGACACCCCAGGGCCAGGGCGAACCTGGGTAAAATACACCACAATGAGTTCTTCGGCCGGGTCAACCCAATACGTGGAATGATAGGCGCCGCCCCATCCGAAGGTACCCTCAGAGCCATATGTGCCGTTCTTGCCCATGTCGGTCACAACCGAATAGCCCAGACCAAAGCCCGAGCCCTGGTTCCAGCCCGCGCTTTCCGGCAGATGGTTTACGGTCATCAGCCGTACCGTGCGGGGCGAAAGCAGCCGCACCCCGTTAAGCTCACCGCCATTCTCCATCATCTGCAAAAACCGGTAGTAGTCGGTGGCGCTGGATACCAGCCCAGCCCCGCCTGAATAGCTGGTACGCGGGCCTGAGATGTACTGGCCCTGGGTATCCATGCCCGGGCCTTCCGGGGCGCGCTTCAGGCCCCCCGCTTCGTCCGGATTGAAGACCGCTGCCAGGCGCGGCGCCTTGCCCGAAGGGAGGTAGAAATAGGTGTCGTTCATCCCCAGGGGCGTGAAAATTCGCTCCTTCAGGAAGCGGTCGAGCGGGAGGCCCGATGCCACTTCGATCACCGCCCCAAGGATGTCGGTGGAATAGCCGTAAACAAATTGCACCCCAGGTTGGGCATCCATGGGCAGGGCGGCCATGCGGCGCACCGTTTCAAGGATGGGTTCATCCCGGTCGGCAAAGTACCAGCCCTGTATCCCGGCGGCCTTCCAGGCCTCGGCGGCCACGCCGTAGCCGTAGCCAATGCCTGCCGTATGCGTGAGCAGGTCGCGCAGGGTTATGGACCGTTCGGCCGGAACCACCTCATAGCCCCCATCGGGTTTTGCTACCGCCACCGAGGTTTTCGCGAATTCAGGGATAAAACGGGAAAGCGCATCGCCAATGTGCAGCTTTCCTTCTTCCTGCAGCAACAAGATGCCGGTACTGATGATGGCCTTGCTCTGGGAGGCAATGCGGAACAGGGCATCGGTGGCCATGGGGGTGCGGTTGGCGGGGTCGGTATAGCCGAAGGCCTTGTGGTAAACCACCTGGTCTTTGCGGGCCAGCAAGATGACTCCGCCCGGGAGTGCTCCCTTTGCTGCATAGTGCTGAAAGGTGGCGTCGAGACGTTCCAGGCGCTCTTGTGAGAAGCCCAGGTTCGCCGGGTCGGCAACCTGGAGTTCCTGGGCGACCAGCGTGCAAACGGCTGCCAGAAAAACGGCGAGTACCCCGAGGGTTTTGTTTTTGAAAAGTGTCATATCGGTGTGGTTTAGATGGTTTTGGCCAGGGAGGTGAAGAACCCGGTCAAGTTCTGCCTACCAAAGGCCCTGTAATTTAAACAAAAAAGCTATTTTAAAGGAGCCGAATTTCGGCTTGCCAACCTGTTACCTATGAAAACACTTCCCCGCCTGCTCGCGTGCATACTGTTAATGTACCTGCCGCATACCGGAAATTCCCAGGCCCTGGACTGGATCAACCCGGAATTGTTCCACACCTGGACCGCCAAATGGATCGCTCATCCCGACGACCCGGGGCGGGAATACGGGGTCTACCACTTCAAAAAGGAATTCCGCCTGGATAAATCTCCAGCTACTTTCGTGGTCCACGTCTCGGCCGACAACCGCTATAAGCTTTATGTGAACGGGCAGTACGTGACCTTCGGCCCGGCACGTGGCGACCGGCTGAACTGGAGGTATGAAACCCTCGACCTGGCCCCCTACCTGCATGCGGGCGACAACATGGTGTCGGCCACGGTTTGGAATTTTGCCGGCTATCGACCCGTGGCCCAGCACTCCGTTCGGACCGGCTTTATTCTACAGGGGAATACGGAAGCCGAACGGATGGCCGATACCAATAGCAGCTGGATGGTGTTCAAAGACGAGGCATACACCCCCCTTACCACCGACCTGAACGCCTATTATGTGGTGGGGCCCGGGGAAGAATTCAACGCCTATGCACACCTCTGGAACTGGATGCAGCCCGGCGCCTATGTAACCCGTTTCATGTCCGTACAGGAGGGTGAAACGGGGCGGCCGACCATGAGCCTGGAACGCCACGGGGGGGTTGCAGACCATGTACTGGTGCCACGCACCATACCCCTGATGGAGGAACGGCCCCAGCGGTTCAAAGCCATCCGGAGGCAGGAAGGCATCGGGGTAGCAGCCGCTTTCCTCGAAGGGCAGGCCCCCGTGGAAGTACCGGCCAACACCAAGCTAACCCTGCTGCTCGACCAGGGGCACCTGACCAATGCATACCCGGAGCTGGCTTATTCGGGCGGGGCCGGGGGGCTAATCCGCATCACCTATGCCGAAAGCCTCTTTGCCGAAGACGGACAAAAATACAACCGGGACGAGGTAGACGGCAAAACCATACGGGGCGGCAGTGACCTGATCCACCCTGACGGGGGCAACGACCGCTCCTTTGAGACCCTGTGGTGGCGGACCTTCCGCTATGTGCAACTGGAAGTAGAAACCGGCGGGCAGGCCCTCATACTCCACGACTTCCGGTCGCGCTTTACCGGTTACCCCCTTAAAGAAACAGCGGTCTTCCAGTCAGACCGGCAGGAACTTGGGCCCATCTGGGAGGTGGGCTGGCGCACCCAGCGCCTGTGCGCAGGGGAAAATTACTTCGACTGTCCCTATTACGAGCAATTGCAATACGCCGGAGATACCCGTATCCAATGCCTGATCTCCACTTATGTTTCGGGCGATACACGGCTCTTTAAGAATGCCCTGCTCGCCTACCGCGACTCCAAATTCCCTTTCGGGCTCACCCAGAGCCGCTACCCCAGCTATGACCCCCAGCTTATCCCACCCTTTTCGCTGGTCTGGATTACCATGCTGCACGACTACTGGATGCTTACCCCCGATGCCGAAACAGTGCAAGGCCTCGTGCCCGAGGTGCTGAGTGTGCTGGAATGGTACGAGCGCCATATCGACGCCACCGGCCTGCTCGGCAAGATGGAATGGTGGAACTTTGTGGATTGGGTGGAATATGAGGGCTGGCAATCCGGGGTCCCACCCGGGGCCCGTGACGGGCATTCGGCCCTGATAAGCCTTCAGTACCTGTACACCCTGCAGAAGGCCGTGGGATTGTTCGAGCATTTCGGGTACGACGGACAGGCCCGGCGTTTCCGGGAGCGGGCAGCCGCTCTGCAGGAAGCGCTGCGCACCCAGTGCTGGGATGCCGGAAGAGGCCTGTTTGCCGATACGCCTGAAAAACGACTTTTCAGCCAGCATGCCAACAGCCTGGCCGTGCTCACCGGTACCGCCCCGCCGGAAGGAAGGGCCGGGATCATGCAACGGGTCTTGGAAGGAAAAGACATGGCCCACACCTCGTATTATTTTTCCTTCTACCGCGCTGAGGCTATGGAAAAGGCCGGGATGTCAGACCAGTACCTGGAAACCCTGGCCCCGTGGCAGACCATGCTCAACAATGGCCTTACCACCTTTGCCGAGGAACCCGAGCCCACGCGTTCCGACTGCCACGCCTGGAGCGCCTCGCCCCTATACCACTTCTTATCGCTGGTGTGCGGGGTAAAGCCCGGTGGCCCAGGGTTCAGCAGCGTGCGTATCGCGCCCCACCTGAACGGCCTGAAAAACGTGAACGCGCAGATGCCCCACCCGTTGGGCACTATTGATGTACAATGGGAGGCAGCAGGAAACGGCGGCCTCAACGGCCGTGTTACCCTGCCCGAGGGCCTGGAGGGGACGCTGGAATGGCAGGGGCGCTCCTATCCGCTTGTGGCAGGGGAAAACCCGATAAAGCTGCGCCCTTAAACTGCCTTCGTTACGCCGGGGATCGGAATCGGATAATTCCCGTCTGCATCTGGCAGGCTCGGGGGTACCGTGTTCCAGTCGACCATCTCGGGCATGATCCGCAATTCGGAATTCAACGCCTGGTCCCAGGTAACCACCTGGCCGCTGTAAGTAGCCATTCGGCCCATGATGGCCGTGAGGGTACTGTAGGCCCCGTAGTAAGCATCATTGATCTGCCCGCCAGCACGGATCGAGGCAAATAACCTGTTGTGTTCTTCCTGATACGGGTTGTGCCCCTCCGGGTTGCTGATTGTGGCGGTTTCGTTGCCTTGCAGGTCGAGCAGGCGGGCCACGCCAGCGTCGTTGGTCTCCACGGCACCTTTAGTTCCCTGGAACATTTCTCCCACCCGGCTCATGGTACCCGGTTGGTGACGGCACTGGCTGGCCACCACTGCACCGCCCGGGTAGGTGTACTCCACAAAATGGTGGTCGAAAATCTCCCCGTGGTCGGGGCCGGTACGCACCTGGCGGCCGCCCATTCCCTGGGCCGAGGCCGGGTATTCCCCTATAAACCAGTTGGCCACGTCTATGTTGTGGATGTGCTGCTCCAAAATGTGGTCGCCGCAAATCCAGTTGAAGTAGTACCAGTTGCGCATCTGGTATTCGAGTTCGCTCTGGCCTGCCACGCGCGGGCGTACCCACACCCCGTCGTTGTTCCAGTATACCTGCCCGGAACGGATAGTGCCGATGGCCCCGGCCCGGAGCTGTTCGAGGGTCTTCAGGTAATTGACCTGGTAGCGCCTTTGCAGGCCTACCACCACGTTGAGTTTTTTTTCATCGGCCAGGCGCGCCGTTTCCAGCACCTTGCGGATACCCGGTGAATCGGTGGCCAGGGGTTTTTCCATGAAAACGTGCTTGTTCTGCGAGATGGCATATTCGAAGTGATAGGGCCTGAAGCCGGGCGGGGTGGCCAAAATGACCACATCGGCCAGGTCCATGGCCTTGCCGAAGCCGTCAAAGCCGACGAACTTATTCGAATCGGGCACATTCATCTGCCCGCTGCCCTGGTATTTCTCCATCAGGTTGGTATAGCTGTCGGTTAGCCTGTCTTCGAACAGGTCGGCCATGGCCACCAATTCGACCTGGTTATCGGCTTCCAGGGCCTGGTTGGCAGCTCCGGTGCCACGTCCGCCGCAGCCAACCAGGGCAAGTTTCAGTTTGCGGTCCTGGAAAACGCGGCCCATGGCCCCCAGCTCAAAGGAAGGTAACACCAGGCTGGAAGCGGCCAGGCCGGAATTGCGGATAAACGTGCGACGGGAAGCATCGGGCGATTTGTTGGTTTTCATGTTTCGTATCGGTTTAAGGGTTATGGGTATCAGGGAACGTCCCAGTATTGCGCATATTCTTCGGGGGAAGGCGGATGCAGGGGCCGCACGATGCGAAAGCCCGCGAAAGGCGCATCGGTGAACCACCACTTGCTCCTGGGGAACTGGGGGTCACGCTGCTTCCATACCGGGTCTGAAGGCAGGCGGGCAGCCGAACGCAGGTCGGCAGCAGCCCCCTTGAAATGGCCTCCTCTCAGCACACCTGGGTATTCGGTTCTGGCAGGGTTGTAAGCCCCTGCTTCCGGGTCGTAGCCGGCCGGATCGTAGGTGTCAAGGGTCCACTCGGCCACGTTGCCCAGTATGTCGTACAGGCCCCACGGGTTCGGTTTCTTCGTGCCTACTTCCCGGTAACGCCCCCCGCTGTTACCGCCATACCAGGCATAGGCGTCCAGGGAATCGGTTTCCGTACCAAAAAAATAGGGGTCTGCCGACCCGGCCCGTGCGGCGTACTCCCACTCGGCTTCGGTGGGCAGGCGGTAGAAATGGCCGGTTTGGGCCGAGAGCCACTGGCAGAACCGGGCGGCGGCCTTGCGGGTTACATTGCCGACGGGCAGGCCCGGGCCGGTGCCCATGCCCAGGCTCATGTCCACGTAGGGCACGGTAGCCCCCGACACGGCATCGGTCTCGATTTTGACCGTCTCGCCAGAGCGTGCATCCGTGTAGTCGGCTTCAGGCGGTGCGGCCGACGGGCCTCGGGGGCGGTTCAGGTACTGCTGGTAGAGCTCCCAGGTGATCTCCTTCTCAGACATCCAGAAGGCAGCCACCTCGAGGAGGCGGGTTGGCGACTCCTCACTCCGGTGCCCTGTCTCATGGGCAGCACTGCCCATGGTAAAGGAGCCGGATGGAATGGGGACCATGTTGAGTTGGAGGTCAGAACCCCCCAGCTTTTGTATATAACCGTGGTGTTTCTGGGCCGAAAGGAGCGACCCGGAAAGCGTCAGAAAAATAAGTATGGCATAGTGGCGCATGGTCCCTGAAAGGTACGGTTTCCCCCGGAATTTACCGAAGGTCAGCCTGAAAAGAAAAAGGCCCCGGGCGGGGCCTTCTCCAAGCTAACTCATCCAGGTATTGCCGGCAATCCTTGGACTAAACTCAATGATTTACGTACGGGCCGAGACTTGCCGTTGGCCTATATTTCCGTAAAATAAAAACTGTTGGCCTGTCAGGCCAATCTTTGGTGAAATTTCACAATCTGCTTCCATTTTGTTTTGAATATCAATTGTATAGCCTATTGCCCAAGAAAGCCATGCGACCCGAGCCAGGCCTGAAAGGCATCGATCCAGGCATCTGAGGGCAGGCCAAGTTTGCGCATGCCAAACCCGTGTCCGCCCTGTTTGTAGCGGTGCAGCTCCACCGGGAGTTTGGTCTGTTTACAGGACCGGGTGGGCTGAACTATTCCTCATCCTGGCCCATGCGGCTGATTTCGGCCGGCACATCAAAAACATAGCTTCCCGAATCCAGCTGCAGGTGTACACGCCCGTCTGAATCTTGCAGAAGTCGAACACCCGCAGCCCGGGCGAGGGCTCGCCCGCCCTCCCGGATCGATTCTGGAGTCCCATAGGGGAACACCAGTTCGGCCGTAGTATTGACCGGAACCCGGAGCTGCAGCATGAAGCGTCCCCCTTCAAATGCCCAGGAACTCACGATTTCACCGTAGAAGGACTGCATCCGCCCCTCGGCCCGCTCCAGCCCGGCCCCGGGCGTGGGGGCAATCCGGAAATGGCGGTACCCCGGTCCGTCTTCCAGGGCCTGGATGCCTGCAATGTGCTGGTACATCCAGTCGCCTATGGCCCCATAGGCGTAGTGGTTGTATGAATTCATGGTGGGCACCTGAAAGCTGCCGTCGGGCTTAATGCCGTCCCAGCGCTCCCAGATGGTGGTGGCCCCCATGGTAACCGGATACAGCCAGGAGGGGTATGAGCGCTGCATCAGCAGGCGGTAGGCCACCTCCGGATGGCCGAAGCGGCTCAGCACATGTGCCAGGTAGGGCGTACCCAGAAAACCGGTGGTCAGGTGGTAGCCGTAGTCCTCAATGTTCGCAACCAGGCGGTCGGCAGCCTGCTGGCGCTGCCCTTCAGGGAGCATATCGAACTGCAGGGCCAGCACATAGGCCGTCTGGGTGCCCGAGACCAGGCGGCCCGAGTCGGTCAGGTATTCGCGCCGGTAGGCCTCTTTTACCTGCTCCAGCAGGCGGGAATAGGCCTGGACATCTTCCGTCTGGCCCAGTACCCGGGCGGCTTTCAGGAGCAACCCTGTGGAATAGGCATAAAAGCTCTGGGCGATTAGGTATTTGTCGGTTACGGCCGAGCGGCCGTCGTTGTCGTCGTGAGGCCGGTAAAAAAGCCAGTCACCGAAATGGAAGCCCGTATTCCAGAGGTTTTCGGTGCTGCGCGAGCGGATGTACTCGACCCAGGCCTTCATGCTCGGGTACTGGGTTTGGAGCAATTCGCGATCGCCGAAGAGCAGGTAGCTCTCCCAGGGGATGATGGTCGAGACATCTGCCCACCCGGCGCTTCCGGCTGCCTGGGGCCCCAGCACATTGGGAACCACAAAGGGCACCGAGCCGTTGTCGAGCTGGTCGGCAGCCAGGTCTTTGAGCCATTTCGAAAAGAAGGCATTCACGTTGCGGTTATAGGCCGCTGTGCGGAAAAAGGCCTGGGCGTCGCCCGTCCAGCCGAGGCGTTCGTCCCGCTGCGGGCAGTCGGTGGGCACATCGAGGAAATTGCCGCGCAGCCCCCACTGGATGTTGTGTTGCAGCTGGTTCAGCAAGGGGTCAGAAGTGGTCAGCGAGCCGGTCTGCTCCAAATCGGAATACAAGGCGATGCCGGTCATGTTATCTGCCGAGGGCGTAAACCCGGCCACCTTCACATACCGGAAACCGTAAAACGTAAAATGGGGTTCCAGCACCTGGTCGGTGCTTCCGTCGAGGATGTAGGTCGCTTTCTGGTCGGCCGCCCGCAGGTTGTCGGTGTAGAAATTGCCTTCTTTGGTAAGCACCTCGGCGTGCTGCAGGCTTACCTGCTGGCCAGTGGTGCCGCTTAATTTCAATTGTACCCAACCGACCAGGTTTTGCCCGAAATCGACCACCGTGTCGCCCTCGGGCGTGGTGAGGATTTCCAGCGGCTTAAAAGTCTCGTGCTTGCGCACGGGTTCGTTCTCGGTGGCGATCAGGTTGGCTTTTCCAAAGGCTTCCACCCGAACCGGCTGCCAGGCGCTGTCGTCGAAGCCGGCCGTATCCCAGCCTGGGAACTCGAGGGTTGAGTCATAGGTTTCCCCGTCGTAAAGCTCCGCGTTCAGGATGGGGCCCGTGCGGCTTACCCAACTGCCGTCGCTTACCACCCGTTCGGCTGTGCCGTCGGCATAGGTGATATCGAGCTGCAGCAGCAGGGAAATATCCTTACCGTAATGGTTGCGGCTGTCGCCCCAGGCCAGGTAATCGCGGTACCAGCCGTTGCCCAATACAGCCCCGACGGCATTGGCGCCCTGCCGGAGCAGGCCGGTAATGTCGTACTGCTGGTATTGCAGGCGTGTAGCATAGCTGGTCCAGCCCGGGGAGAGGTAGGCGTCGCCCACCCGCTGCCCGTTGATGCGGGCCTCGTACATACCGTGGGCCGTGATGTAGGCCGTAGCACGCTGTATGGGTTTATCGACCTGGAAATCCTTCCGGAAATACGGGCTCGGGCGTTTGATGGTATCTGTTTCGGGGGCGGGGCCGATCCATTGGGCAGCGAACTCCGTATCGGGGTTGAGCAGGCCCATCTGCCAGTAACCTGCCGGGGCCCAGGCCGAGCGCTTGCCGCGCTGGTCCCAGGTGCGCACCTGCCAGAAGTAGGTGAGGCCGCTTTCCAGGGCGGGGCCGGCGTAGGGCACCCGCACCGATTCGCTCGAATCGACCCTGCCCGAATCCCAGACCAGGGCTTTGCCCCCCTTGAGTGCCTCGGGCGAAGCCGCCACCTGCACCTGGTAGGCCGTTTGTGCGGCGCCCCGCACCTCAGAGGCCAGGGCCCAGGTCAACCGCGGGGCTTGTGTGGTTACGCCGCGTGGGTTCAGCCGGTTTTCGACCCAGCTTTTTTCGATCGTGAGCTGGGCCTGAAGGGTCAGGGCCATCAGCACAAAAAGGGTGGTTAGCCAGTACTTCATAGTGGTTTGGTTGTGGTTGTTAATACTCAGCAATGGGCAAAGCAAGGATAATGACAACTATCCGGTTCGCCGTTCCGTACTGTTCGGGCCTGCTGGCTTTAAAATTCTATCTTTAGGGGCACCGGTTCGGTTCACCCCTCCCCGGCAGCAGGCCTGGTATGAATGTACAAAAAACACCCCTGATTTGGTTGTCGAAAATCGCGGCGCTAAGCCTGCTGCCGCTGGGTGCCTCCTGTGGGCCGGTAACCCCCCGGGAAACCGTCGCAAACGAAACCCTTGCTGATCAATACGCCACAGACGAGCTCTCGATCCAGCACGGGATGGAGCTCTTCAATACGCATTGCGCCAGCTGCCACAACTTTTCGGGGGCCGAGATTGGGCCTTCCTTAAGCGGGGTCACCTCCGAGGTCGGCAAGCAATGGCTGGAAACCTACCTCCACAACCCGACCGCCATGATACAGGGCGGAGACGAGCGGGCCGCCGAGCTTTTTGGCCGATACAAGCTTTACATGCCTTCCTTCCCGCAAATCAAGGGCGACGACCTGGAGCACCTGCTCGGCTTCATCCACAAATTCTCTGAGGCGGAAAAACGCAATACCAGCGCACGCGCCGGGGGGCTCATCAACCCCATCCCGGAACCCCTGCCCGACTCGGGGCTGGTGCTGGAACTTGAGGAATGGTTCACCGCCCCGGCCAGCTCGGCCACCCCTCCCCTGGCCCGTATCAACAAGCTGGCCGGGTACGGCAAGGGTAAAAGGGAGCGCCTCTTCCTGGCCGACCAGCGGGGTTCGCTCTACAGGGTGGCGGGCGACTCGCTTTGCGTTTTCTTGGAACTCAGGCAGGAGGAACCCCTTCTTATCGACCACCCCGGCTTGGGCACCGGCCTGGGCAATTTTGCCTTCCACCCCGATTTTGACCGTAACGGCCTGCTCTATACCACGCATACCGAGCCTGCTGGCTCGGCCCCGGCCGATTTCGCCCTGCCCGACAGCACCCAGGCAGCACTGCAGTGGGTCCTCACCGAATGGCGGGCCGACCAACCGGCGGCAGAAAGTTTCACCGGCAGGCGGCGCGAGCTGCTGCGGGCCGACATGGTGACGCAGATTCACGGCTTCCAGGAGCTCACTTTCAACCCCCTGGCCCGGCCCGGGGAAGCCGATTACGGCATGTTATACCTGGGCATCGGCGACGGGGGCGCCGGCCTGGGCGGCCACCCCGAACTTTGCGATAACCCCGGGCGCATCTGGGGCAGCGTGCTGCGCATCGACCCGCTGGGCGCGAGCAGCAAGAACGGTCAGTACGGCATTCCGGCCGACAATCCGTTTACCTCCCGGAAAGGGGCCCTGGGCGAGATCTGGTGCCGGGGTTTCCGCAACCCCCACCGCATTACCTGGGATACCGGGGGCAGCGGCCTGATGTTCATCACCAATATCGGGCAGCACAGCGTGGAGGAAGTTAACCTGGGCCAAAAAGGGGCCGACTATGGCTGGCCAGTGCGCGAGGGTACCTTCCTCTTCGACGTACACGCCAATTCGGAACTGGTTTATCCCCTGGAAGGCTCCGATTCGCTGTTTACAGCGCCTGCCCTGCAATACGACCACGACGAGGGCAACGCCGTCTCAGGGGGGTATGCATACCGCGGTAACCGCATAGGGGCCCTGGGGGGGTATTACCTCTTCGGAGACATTCCCCGGGGTACGCTGTTCGCTGCACCCGTTTCCGAACTCGGGAAAGGCAGGCCCGGCCCGGTATACCGGATGGCACTCGAAATCAAGGGTCGGGAAACAACCCTGGCCGATCGCTCCCTCGACGCCCGGGTAGACCTGCGTTTTGCTGCAGACGCCTCGGGGGAACTGTACCTGTTCACCAAGAATGACGGGAAGGTCTATAAGGTGGTGGGGGCACGCCGGGCCAGGTAGCGGAACCCTATCCCAAATAATCGCGGTCCTTTACTTGCTTTATCGAGGTAACGACCTAACCTATAACGAATTCCGCGCTATCACGTAAAACGGATTTGCCACAGGTTGCCCGCCCTGGCCCAGGACGAGGTCGGCCGCCTGCCGGCCCAGGTTTTCGAAGTCGGTGGAGATCACCGTGATGCCTTCGCGCAGTATTTCCTTTACCGGGGTGTCGTTGTAGGAGATGATGCCCACCTGCTCGCCCAGTTTCAGGCCCGAAGCGCTGATTTTCTTGAGCAGGGTCACCAGGTCGTCTTCCTTCAGGTTGATATAAGCCGTGCCGGCCTCGAGTTCCTCGCCGCCTATCTCTTCCACAATGCCGAAATCGTAGGCGAACTCCCCGCAAAAACGGATAAAACCTTTTTTGATCTCCACAGGATGGTAGGTGTGCTCGCTGCGGAGCATTTTGAGCCGGCGGTATTTGCGCAGGCGCGGGTTGAGTTCCACCAGGGCGCCGTAGATGTCCTGCTCGAAATCCTGGTACACCGTTGCTGCACGCGGGCAGGGACCCGGAAGCCGTTTGTCGAGGACCACCAGCTTTTCCGCCGGGATGGTTTCGGCCAGGAACTGGCAGAGGTCGTCTCCCCCTTCCTCGAAATGGCAGATTATCACGTAATGGGTATACTCCCGGGTCTGACTGTGCCTCAGGAGTTCCTTGAAATGCCGGTAATTGTTCTCGTAGATGAAAAAGTCGATGGTGGCCTTGTCGCCCAGGCGCTGGGAAAATGCGTCATAGATAATCTTTTTGTGGGCGCTGAGCTTGTTGAAAATCAAAAATACCTTGGCCTTCAGGGTAAGGCGGTCGTTCCTGATATAGTAGCCCTTGCCCGGTACCGATTCGATGATGCCGCCTGCCTTGAGGTGGTCGTAAGCCCGCACCACGGTATCGCGGGAGATGTCGAATTCGATAAGCAGGGTGTTTACCGAGGGCAGTTTATCGCCCTGGCGCACCCGCCCGCTGCCGATGGCCGACAAGACGGAATCTACGATCTGCTGGTATTTGGGTACCTTCGATTCTTCCTTGATGTCGATGAACTCGATCATAATTTCTTACCTTAACGCTACTGAACAGTACAGAACAGGTATTCCCCCGCCGGGGGTTACTTTTAACCTGTAATGTTAGCAATTTTTTGACAATGAAAACCCAAACATTCAGGCATGTGGATTACCTCTGGGATGAGCAAAAAGCTGCAGCCCTGGGTGACGACCAGGTGGGCCTGTTCCTGTACCGCTCGAACCTGCTGGGGGCCGACCTCCGCATTACCAACTACGGGGGCGGCAACACAAGTTGCAAAACTTTTGAGCAAGACCCCCTGACCGGCGATGAGGTGGAAGTGATGTGGATCAAGGGCTCCGGGGGCGACATTGGCACCCTTACCCGGGCCGGCATTGCCGGCCTGTATACCGGGCGGCTGCGCAACCTCAAAAAAGTATACCAGGGCCTGCACGACGAAGACCGCATGGTGGGCCTGTTCAACCACTGCATTTACGACCTCGACAGCCGGGCGCCTTCCATCGATACCCCCCTGCATGGGCTACTGCCCTTCAAACATATAGACCACCTGCACCCCGACGCCCTCATCGCCGTGGCGGCTGCCAAAGACAGCCAGGCCGTGACCCGCGAGATTTGGGGAGACAGCATGGGATGGGTGCCCTGGCAGCGACCTGGCTTCGACCTGGGGCTGCAACTTGAAAAATGCCTGGCCGACAACCCGGGCATACGGGGCATCGTCCTGGGCAGCCACGGGCTCTTCACCTGGGGAGACACGTCTTATGAGTGCTATATGAACAGCCTGGAGGTCATCGAAATGGCTTCGGAATATATCGCTGCGAAGATTGCCGTTAAAGGAAGTGTTTTCGGCGGGCAGAAAATAGCGCCCCTCCCTCCGGAAGGGCGCCAGGAACAGGCCGCCCTGCTCATGCCGCTGCTGCGGGGGCTTTGCTCGTCTGAGCGCCGCATGATCGGGCATTTCGACGATTCACTCCCCGTGCTGGAATTCTCAGGCAGCCACGACCTGGCGAAACTCGCACCCCTGGGTACCTCCTGCCCCGACCACTTTTTGCGCACCAAAATCCAGCCCCTGGTGCTCGACCTCAGGCCCGAAGCAGACCTCAGCGACCCGAAAAGCATCCTTAAACAGCTTGAACCGGCCTTTGAGCAGTACCGGAAAGAATACGCCGCCTACTATCAAAGCTGCAGGCACGACAACAGCCCGGCCAGGCGCGACCCGAACCCGGTGATCATCCTGTACCCGGGGGTGGGCCTCTTTAGCTTTTCCAAAGACAAACAGACTGCCCGCGTGGCCAGTGAATTTTATGTAAACGCCATTAACGTGATGCGCGGGGCCGAGGCCATTTCCTCGTATACAGCCCTGCCCCGGCAGGAGGCCTTCGACATCGAATACTGGCTGCTCGAAGAAGCCAAGCTGCAGCGCATGCCCAAACCCAAAGCCCTTTCGGGCAAAATCGCCCTGGTGACCGGGGCCGGGGGCGGCATCGGCAAGGCCATTGCCGACCGCCTGGCCGAAGAAGGGGCCAACGTGGTGCTGGCCGACATTGCCGAAGACCGGCTGCAGCAGGCAGCTACTACCTTTAAACCCGATGTGGCCGCCACAGCCGTTTGCGACGTAACCAAAAATGCCTCGGTAAAGGCGGCCTTCAAAGTGGCCTGCCTGTCGTTCGGCGGGGTAGATATTGTGGTGCACAGCGCCGGCCTGGCTATCTCCAAACCTTTGGAAGAGACCACCGAAAAAGACTGGGACCTCCTGCAGGACGTGTTGGTAAAAGGGCAGTTTGAACTGGCCCGGGAGGCTGTGGCCATCCTGCGCAAGCAGGGCCTGGGAGGTGACATCATCAGCATCGCCAGCAAGAACGGCCTGGTGGCCGGCCCCAACAACGTGGGCTATGGCACCGCCAAAGCCGCCCAGCAGCATATGGCCCGCCTGCTGGCAGCCGAGCTTGGGCCCGAAAAAATACGTGTGAACACGGTAAACCCAGACGGGGTTATCGTAGGCAGCAAGATCTGGGAAGGCGCCTGGGCCGAAGGGCGCGCCCGGGCCTATGGCATTTCCGTGGAAGAGCTGCCGGCCTATTACGCCAGGCGCAACCTGATGAACGAAATCATTTATCCCGAAGATATTGCCGGCGGGGTTTTCGCCCTGGTGGGCGTTTTGGGCAAATCGACGGGGAATATCATTAACGTAGACGGAGGTATGGCCAATGCCTTTGTCCGCTAGACAGCGACTGTTTAGTTTTAATTCGAGGGTGAATGACCCCGGTCCCACCCGGGCCCGGGGTTCATTCCAACAAGACCGGAACCTATGAGAATATCGCAAGACCAGATTGCCGCTTTGAATGCCGTGAAGCTGGAGGAGCAGGCAGCGGCCTATACCCACCTGGCCGGACAACTGGAGCGCGAGGGCTTCGACCCTGGCCAGCTGGTCAGGAAGGTACGGGAATTTCAGGTTGCCGTCCCGAGCTGGGCCCTGGGGGCCGGGGGCACCCGCTTCGGCCGTTTTTCCCAGCCCGGCGAACCGGGCAGCCTGGAACATAAAATGGAAGACGTGGGCCTGCTGCACAGCCTGAGCGGGGCTGCCGGGGCCATTTCCCTGCACATCCCCTGGGACATCCCGCAAGACTTCGCGGCCATCAGGCAGCTGGCAGCTTCCCTTGGGCTGGTTTTCGACGCGGTAAACTCCAATACCTTCCAGGATCCGAAGGGCGGGAGGGCGAGTTACCGGTACGGGTCGCTGAGCGCCACAGACGCCGCTGCCCGAAGGCAGGCAGTGGAACACAATATCGAGGTAATCCGCATAGGCGAAAAGCTCGGCTCGAAAAGCCTTACGGTCTGGCTGGCCGATGGGGCCAATTTCCCCGGCCAGACGAATTTCCAGCAGGCCCTTGCCCATACGACCGAAAGCCTGCAGGAGGTCTACGCGGCAATGCCCGAAGCCTGGAAGCTCTTTATCGAATACAAACCCTACGAACCCAATTTTTACAGCACGGTAATCCCCGACTGGGGAACCTCCCTCATGCTGGCGGAAGCCTGTGGCCCAAGGGCCTACACCCTGGTCGACCTGGGCCACCACCTGCCCAACACGAATATCGAACAGATTGTGGCCACCCTGATGTGGAAGGGCAGACTGGGCGGGTTCCACTTCAACGACAGCAAATACGGAGACGACGACCTGACGGTGGGCAGCATCAAGCCCTATGCCCTCTTTTTGATCTTCAGCGAGCTGGTATACGGCCTGATGAACAATCCGCAAAACCCGGTTCCCGCCTGGATGATCGATGCCAGCCACAACATCAAGGACCCGCTGGAAGACCTGCTGCAGTCGCTCGAGGCCATTCGGGAAGCCTATGCCAAGGCCCTGCTGGTCGACCGCCGGGCCCTTGCTGCCGCCCAGCAGGCGCACGATCCGGCCGGCTGCCAGGAACTACTCCAGCATGCCTTCCGAACCGATGTGCGCCCCCTGCTCAGGCAGGCACGCCTGGAAGCCGGGGCGGCCCTCCGCCCGCTGGAAACCTACCGGATCCTGGAAGTGCGCAGGGAGCTCACGCGCGAACGGGGGGCCGGTTCGGTAGCCACAGGACTTTAACAACAGGCGATGGGAAGGGAAGTAACGGCCGTTTTCGACATCGGTAAGACCAACAAGAAGTTCTTCCTCTTCGACCGGGATTTCCACGAGGTACACCGGGAATATACCCACCTGGAGACCGTGCCCGATACCGAAGGCTACCCCTCCGAAGATTTACAGGGCCTTACCTTGTGGATGCGGGAGGTGATCGACAGGGCGCTCGGGCAGGAAAAATGGGACGTTAAAGCCCTGAATTTCTCATCCTACGGGGCCAGCCTGGTACACCTCGATGCAAACGGGAAACCGCTGACGCCGCTGTACAATTACACCAAACCCTACGAGACGGCCCTGGAAGACGCTTTCTATAAACAATACGGGCCACAACAAGAATTTGAAAGGCATACCGGCACCAGCCGCTCGGGCATGCTCAATTCGGGGCTGCAACTCTACTGGCTCAAGCACCGCCGGCCGGAGGTGTTTCAAAAAATCAAGGTTTCCCTCCACCTGCCCCAGTACCTGAGCTACCTCGTAACCGGCAAGCCCGTGAGCGATTTTACCAGTCTGGGGTGCCACACGGCCCTCTGGGATTACCGGCACAACCGCTACCACCCCTGGGTGGCTGCCGAGGGTATCGACCGGGTACTGGCGCCCATCGTGCCCACTGAAACGGCATACCCGGTTACCTTCCGGGGCAAAGCCCTGCGCGTGGGGGTGGGCATACACGACAGCTCTGCTGCTTTGCTGCCGTACCTGAGAAGTATTGAAAATCCTTTCGCCCTGCTCTCTACCGGCACCTGGAGCGTGGCCCTGAACCCCTTTGCCGACGGGCACCTTTCTGCCGAAGACAGGCGGCACGACTGCATCAATTACATGCGCACCAACGGGCAGCCGGTAAAAGCAGCACGCCTCTTCCTTGGCAACGAATTCAAGCTGCAACTGGAAGCCCTCATGACCCGTTACGGGGCCGGTGCGCACGCCTACAGGGAGGTATCTTTCGATGCCCGCCTGTTGGAGCGCATCCGAACCGAAGACCGCCGCCTGTTCCACTGGGAAAGCCTGGATGAAGCGTGCCCTCCAACAAGCCGGTGGGAATGGCCCGACTATACGGGGGCCTACCACCAGCTCCTGTACGAGTTGTGCCGGCTGCAGGCCAGCCGCCTTCAGGCGATACTCCTTGACACACCGATTGACAGGCTTTACGTAGACGGCGGTTTTGCCGGCAACCCTGTTTTCCTGGCAATATTAAGCCGTATGGTCTCACCCATGCAGCTGCGCACCACCGATTCCTCCCTGGGGTCGGCCCTGGGTGCTGCCGTGGTCATGTCAGACAAGCCCCTGCAAAAAGGCTTCCTGAAAACCCACTACGCCCTTCAAGAACACCCTTAAACAAACCCCTCCTGATATGGATTTCGACACCCGCTACCCCTCCGTTGAAGCCCTGCGCGAAAAGGCGCGTCGCCGTATGCCGCGCTTTGCCTTCGATTACCTCGACGGGGGCTGCAACGAAGATGTGAACCTGCACCGCAACACGGCCGAGCTGCGTGAGGTTCGCCTTGAACCCCGCTACATACGCGGCTTTAAAGGGGCCGACACCCGCTGCGAATTGTTCGGGCACCGCTACGATGCCCCCTTCGGGGTTGCCCCTGTGGGCCTGCAGGGCCTCATGTGGCCGAACGCCCCGGAAATTTTGGCACGGGCTGCCTGCAAGCACAACATCCCCTTCGTTTTAAGCACCGTAACCACCCTGTCGATCGAACGGGCCGCGGAACTAACCGAAGGTCGCGCCTGGTTCCAGCTGTACAACCCGGTGGAAGAAGGCGTGCGCAAAGACGTAATCGGCAGGGCCGCTGCGGCAGGCTGCCCGGTGCTGGTGGTGCTCTGCGATGTACCCACCTTCGGCTACCGGCCGCGCGACATCAAAAACGGGTTGGCCATGCCCCCGAAAATGTCGCTCACAAATATCCTGCAGGTCCTGGGCAAGCCCCGCTGGGCCCTGCAAACGCTCAAATACGGGCAGCCGGCTTTTGAAACCATCAAGCCGTACACGCCCAAAGGCCTCGACCTGAAACAACTGGGCCTTTTTATGAACCAGACCTTTTCGGGCCTGCTCGACCCGGAAAAGATCAAGCCCATCCGCGACCTGTGGCCCGGCAAACTGGTGCTGAAAGGGGTGGCCTCCGAATGGGATGCGCAACAGGCGCTGGAACTCGGCTTCGACGGCATTATCGTTTCGAACCACGGCGGGCGGCAACTCGACGCCGGGGAAGCCACCATTAAGCCCCTGCAACGCCTGGCCAGGGCCTACGGCGACAAGCTAACCGTGATGGTCGACAGCGGGCTCAGGGGCGGACCCGACGTAGCGCGGGCCATGGCCTCGGGCGCTGCCTTTACCTTCATGGGCCGCAGCTTCATGTACGGTGTGGGGGCATTAGGCGCAAGAGGCGGCGAGCACACCATCTCCATGCTGAAAACCCAATTCCGGCAAAATATGGAACAACTCTGCTGCGAGCGCGTGGCAGACCTTCCGGGCCATCTGATAAAATAATAAAAACCAACCAACCATGTCTGAATTTGATATCGAAGAACAGATCGAGGAATTGGCCGGGGGCGAATTCGAACGCCGTCCCGTGCCCGCTTCCCGCCTGAAAAGCTGGAAGAGCTTTCTGGGCATGTACGCCGGGGAGCATGCCGCCGGTACCGAATTCGTGATCGGCCCGCTCTTTCTGACCACCGGGGTAAGTGCCTTCGACCTGATCGTGGGCCTGCTTGTGGGCAACCTGCTGGCCGTGCTGTGCTGGCGGTACCTAACGGCGGAAATTGCCGTAAAGCACCGGCTTACCCTGTATTACCACCTCGAAAAAATTTGCGGGAAAAAGCTGGTGATCGGCTACAACCTGGCCAACGGCATCCTGTTCTGCTTCCTGGCCGGGGCCATGATCACCGTCTCGGCGACCGCCGTGGGGGTTCCCTTCGACATGGCCATGCCCAAGCTCACCGACACGATGCCCAACGGGGTAACCTGGGTCGTTATCGTACTGGTCGTGGGGGCCATGATCTCGATCATTGCAGCCAAAGGGTACGATACGGTTTCGAGGGCTGCCAACTGGATGTCGCCCATTATCGTGCTGGCCTTCCTGGCCTGTGGCATCGTAGCCCTGCAGCAGCTCGACATCCATTCCTTCCGGGAATTCTGGGATCTCTGGGGAGAAGGCTCCGAACCTTTCCCGGGGCAGATCAAATACACCTTCTGGCATGTGGTGCTCTGGTCGTGGTTCGCCAATGCGGCCATGCATATCGGCATGTCTGACCTCTCGGTTTTCCGCTTTGCCAAAAAAGCCAGCAGCGGCTGGACCACGGCCGCCGGTATGTATGTTGGCCACTACATGGCGTGGATTGCGGCAGCCCTGCTATACGCCGTGTTCCTACGTACCCCCGAGGCCCAGGCAGCCCTGGGCATGGGTGAAGCGCCCCTTGTGGCCCCGGGGCCCCTGGCCTATAGCGCCCTGGGCTTTTTCGGCATCGTGGCGGTGGTGCTGGCCGGCTGGACCACAGCCAACCCGACCATCTACCGGGCCGGCCTGGCCTTCCAGGCCATTCTGCCCAAAGCCTCCACCTTCTGGGTGACCATCCTGGCGGGTACCATCGCCACCGTTGCGGGCCTTTTCCCGGCCTTTGCCATGAAATTGCTTGACTTTGTAGCCTTGTACGGGTTTATTTTGGCCCCTGTGGGAGCCGTAATCGCCTTCGAGCATTTCTTCGGGAAACGGGCCGGCATAATCCCCAACTATGCGGAATTCCACAACCTGGGGGTCAACCGGGCCGTGTTGCTGGCCTGGCTGCTTAGCGCGGCAGGCTTTTACGCCCTCTCCGTGTGGCAGGACATCTTCCTCTCGTTTTTAACCTTCCCGGCCTGGGTCGTCAGTGGCCTGTTGTTCCTTTGGCTGAGCCGGCTTTCCCATGCCAAACCGGCCCCGGCATAACGTGCAAATGCCATCCATCTCATAAAAAAGCCCTTCGCGAGAAGGGCTTTTGCGATTATTCCACACGGAATTCGTAGGTGCCCGAAGCGAGCTCGAGTTGCACCTTTTCGCCGCTTTCACTGAGCTGGCTGATTCCCGGCACTTTGCGGAGACGATGTCCGCCCTCGGTAACCTGCTTCACGCGTTTTGCAGGCAGGCGCAGGGTGGCCGTGGTATTCGGGGGCACCGTAAAGCGGAACAGGGTGGCCTCCCCTTCGAATTCCCAGCCGCTGGCAATGCGGCCGTACGGGCTGTCGTAATACCCTCTGGCAAAGGTGAGCCCCTTTTCCGGGTCGGGCACTGGCTCCAGCCTGAAATGCCGGAAGCCGGGCGAGGCCGAATCGCGGCGGATGCCCAGGGAATAATTGTACATCCAGGCTCCCACGGCCCCGAAAGAGTAATGGTTGAAAGAGTTCATGCTGTTGTTCCCGCCAAAGCCGTCTTCGTTCGTATAGGAATTCAGGCGTTCCCAAATGGTGGTGGCCCCGTTGATTACCGGGTAGAGCCAGGACGGATATTCCCGCTGGCGCAGCAGGCGGTACGCATCGGTGTCGTTGCCCGTTTTGGAAAGGGCCGGGTTTATGGAGGCCGTACCGATAAAGCCGGTCATCAGGGAATAGGCCGGTCGCAATACACCCGAATCGTCCCGGTTTTGCCGCTGCACGGCTTCGGCCAGGTGGCGCGCCGCAGCTGCTTCGTGTTCCGGGTTGAAGATCCCGAAATTAAGCGGGATGGCATACGATGCCTGGGTATCGACCCAATCGCCGGCCCTTGGGGCGGTGTAACCCGGGGGCGGCGGGCCGAACATCCTGCCCGCATAACCCGAATGCACGGTGCGTCCGGTTTTGGCATCGACATAGGTGCGGTTGAAATAGGCTTTGCGCTCCTGGAAGCGTTCGAGGTAGCGGGCCGCTTCGGCATCCTTGCCCAGCAGGCGGGCAGTTTCGGAAAGGATCCACAGGTCGTAGGCGTGGTAGGCCGTCCAGAGTAGCGTGTTGTCGTTCTTTGCATTTTCCGGGCTCAGCCAGTCGCCCAGGGGGCCTTCATCGATGCGCCCGGAAGCCGGGTCTACCCGCGAATCAAGAAAAGCCAGGTAGCGGGCCATGGCTTCGTAATGTTCATCCAGAACGCGCACGTCCCCGTACTGCTGGTACACCTCCCAGGGCACTATGATCCCGGCGCTGCCCCAAAGGGTGCCCCCGAACCCGCCACCGACCGGGGCGACGTCTGTAAAGCGGCCGTCCTCGCGCTGTATGTCGCGCATGGCCAGCATGTGGCGCGCGAGGAAAGGGGCTACACCGGCCAGGTAGGTGGCCGCCTGAGAAAACACATTGATGTCGCCGCTCCACCCCATGCGCTCGTTGCGGGCCGGTGTATCGGTGGGAATAGACAGGAAATTGGCCCGCAGCGACCAGGTGATGTTTTCCCAGAATCTGTTGATGAGCGGGTCGGAAGTTTCATACTCCGAATCGAGGCGGTCGATGGAACTGATAACCAGTCCTTCCACGGCCTCGGGGGCCGGGGGCTGGTCCAGGCCGCTCAACTCCAGGTAGCGGTACCCGTGAAAGGTAAAACGGGGTTCGACCGTTTGGTCACCCCCTTTCAGGATAACCAGGTCTTGGGTAAGTGCGGCCCTGATGTTCTCGAGCATGATCATCCCTTCGTTCCCCTTGTATGCAGGCAGGTCGGGGTAGCGCACCTCAGCATAGCGCAGGACCAGGGTGTCGCCGGCACGCCCGTCCCGGATCGAAATCCGGGGAACCCCGACCATGTTCTGGCCCATGTCGTATACGAATATCCCGGGGCGCACCTCTTCGACACCGCGGGCTTTCAGGGTGGCAACATGCGACGGGGGCAACCCGATCTGGCCGATCAGCTGCTGATTTGAAAAGGAAAGCCCCGGGAAGGTAGTCCCTTCCAGGGGTACGGCTGCAGCCGGTTTCCAGGCACTGTCGTCATAGCCCGGTTCGGACCAGTTGCCGAGGGCTGCCTCCCGGCGTGCGTCATACACTTCCCCCTGGAAAAAACTGCCGCTTCGAATCGGGCCTTCCGTATACAGTTTCCAGGCATCCGGATTTGTAGCCACAACCGTCTGGGTGCCATCTTCGTAAGTGATTTCGAGCAGGGCCCTGAGCGATTGGCGGTCTCCGAAATAATTCCAGTTGTCGCCGCTGTAGGTAATATTTCCCGACCACCAGCCTTCACCCAGCCAGCCCCCCAGCACGTTTTCTGCCCCGGGCCGGAGCTGGTCGGAAAGGTCGTAAGTCTGGTATTGCTGGTGCCGGTTGTACTGGGTAAGGCCGGGTGTAAACCAGGCATGCCCCACCCTGCTGCCATTCAGGTACATCTCGTAGATGCCCCGGGCGGTTACATAAAGTCGGGCACCGGCCACCGGCTTGTCGGCCACCCGGAAGGAAGTGCGCAGCATGGGGGCGGCATTGCGGCTCGGATCGGCCGTGAGCAGCAAGCCCTGCTCCCCCCCGCTGAGCCGCAAACCTGCGGGCAGGTGTTGCACCTGCGGGGCAAGCCGGTCGGCAAAAATGCCATCATATGCCTGTACCCCGGCAGGGTGTTCGGAAAACAGCACGTTGGACGGCTCCCGGGTATAGCGCACTTCATACTGGCTGAAGGTGGCCGCCTGGCCTGGCGGCAGGCGAAAGCCGATGTCGGCCAGCAGCGGAAAGCTGATGTAGTCCTGCCCGCGGCCCACAGGGTTTACATTTACGCCCCGGGGAGCAAAGGGGCTGTCAGACTCGCTCTGGGTAATCTCGTTCTCGGCCTGGTTCCCGTCGAGGAACACCCGTATCATCCCAAAGGTGGAAGTCAGGTTAACCCGGTGCGGGGCATAGCGGTTGGCCGAATTGACCAGGGCTTCCGGGATGTCGAAGCTTTTAAAGGGTATATCGGGCGAATCTGCGGGGGCATAGCCTACCCGGTAGAGGTGCAACCGGGCCTGCCCGCCGGCATCCAGGGCCGAAATATCGAGCTCCACGGCCAGGTAATGGCCGTTTCGCGCCGTTTCCACCCCTTGAATGTTATAGTCCCTCCGAAGCAGGCGCATGTCGTTGGCCCCCAGGACAAATGCCGCGCGCCGGCTGCCCGTTCCCCGATCAAGCTGCAGGGTATAACTGAGCCGGAAGACCGACAGGGCGTGCGCATTAAAAGGCAGGTCGCCGTCTCCCCCCCCTAGCCATTGCGCCCCTTGCCAGGCTTCCGAATCTGGGTCGGGGTCGAGCAGGCCGGTTTCGAACCACGAGGTCTGCCGGTGCGGCTTCATGTCCTGGTCCCAGGCGGTCACTTCCCAGGCATAGCGGGTTTTGGGCTGCAGGGACGTGCCCCCGTAAGGCACCAGCACCGACTGTCCGCTGCCTACCCGGCCGGTATCCCAGACCACTTCGCCCGACGGGGCGCTAACCTGAAGCCGGTAGGCTTGCTGGCTTATGCCTCGTGCCCCGGCAGCTGCCGTTAGCTGCCAGGTAAAGCGGGGGGCGGCCACATCGAGTCCTAGGGGCCGGTCGAGATACTCGGTACGGAGGTTGTCGACACCTGCCTGCGCCAGTGAGACCGAAGGAAAGAGCAGCAGGGCCAGGCAGGCCAGATGGAAAAGAAGGGACAGTCGCATAGTTATAATATTTGTTCAATAATACGCAGAATGTGCCTGGATACTGTTCCGTACTATACGGCGTTCCGTACATTCCACAAAAAAAGTAGTGACCGCGGAGACAGTGGCATGCCTGCCTCAGTGCTGGGCCTGCTTTTCCCAATTCGCATCGGCCTTCCTGAGCAGGCTTTCCTCCTTTTTTTTCCACTTTTTGAGGGCATTGCCCGAAAAGAGGAACACACGGCCGTCTACCGCCCTGAAGGCCTCGGGGTCTACCGCCACGCGGGACCCCGACCGGGCCATGGCATAGGCGCACCACCCGCCATAGGCGGGCAGGTACCGCTCCGCATCGGCCTGGAACAGATGCTGGTTGCGCTCGGAGGTAAAGCGGTAGGTGACGCCCCGGTGGGTAGCCTCCCATTCCCGGCTGCCCTTGACGGCGGTGCCCCTGAAGTAGTTCACCACGTCATACCCTTCCAGGGCCAGGCCTTCTTTCTGGTTGACCGCACCTGTATCCTGGCCCCTCAGGACCAGGGCGCTGCTCAGGGTTAGAAGCAATAGCAAGGTCTTCATAGTCTCAGGTGTCTGGTTGTTGGAAGCCGTTGCGGGGCGCTGTGCGCCAATCGACTTCAAGCAAAACGGATACCCCATTCGGCAGCCTCAGAATGGGATTTTTGATTCATTTTCCATTTCCCTTTGCCCGGGAACCGGAATGTGGGGAAGACGCTCAGGGCAGCATTGCCCGTGCTTCCCGGTCAGGATCTTCGGCTACCGAGCAGGCGTCGTCGAGTATCATCACCTCTCCTTTTTCGGGGGTGTAGGCGGGCCATTGCGGCAGACCGGGCGTATTCGGATCGCCCGTCTTCATAAACTGGAGCAGGGCGTCGGACATCTTCTCGGAAAGCTGGCGCGGTCGGGCCCCTCCGCCCGTGTGGGTAAGCATCAGGTCGGTATTGTAGAACCAGAAGCAAATATCCAGGCAGTGGAAGGCGCGCATGCGGTTGTTGAACATGGGCGGCTGCCAGCCGAACCAGGCAGTGTACACCGGCGCCTGCTGCACGCTTTTGGCGTTGGCTGTTTCCACCACAGCCTTCCGGTTGCTGGCGATCAGGCACATCAGCTCGATGGGCTTTGCCTCGGGAAATACGCTGGCATAGGCATCGTAGACCTCAGGGGCCTTCTCGCCCAGGCCGCCCCTGAAGCCGGCCCTCTCCTTCAGCATCTCCCTGGCGGCATCGGCTGTGATTTGTTCGAGCTCAGGATCGGTGCGCGACATGGCCCATTCCTCGAAGGTGCTGCAAATAAGCATGGGCACCTCTGATGAAACCCCACCGGCTTCCGAATAGAAGGTACCCGCAGGAATGTGCAGGCCGTCGGCTACCGGGCGGAAGCCGCCGCGGAAACCGCCTTCGCCCCCCTCCTTCACATAGGCCTCCTGGGCACGGTAGGCCAGGGCCAGGTACTCCTGCCAGGGCATTTCCTGCAATTTATCGATTTCGGATGGCTGCAACCCGGCCTCCTTAAGGATATAGCCGCCGAGCTTCTGCGAGTTGGCAGGGTCCAGGGCCCCGGTAGTGGAACCGCTGAGCGGCACCACCTTGTGAACCAGGCCCGAGGCAGCCGGCATGGCCGCCAGGGTGCAAACCTTGGCCCCGCCCCCGGACTGCCCCATGATGGTAACATTGCCCGGGTCGCCGCCGAACTGGGCGATGTTGTCGCGTACCCATTCCAAAGAGGCCACCATGTCGAGGGCCCCCACGTTACCGGAGTGCCTGTATTTTTCACCCCCGGCCCCAGATAGGTCTGAAAAACCGATGGGGCCCAGGCGGTGGTTGATGGAAACGAAGACCACATTGCCCTTTCGGCTCAGGTTCTCGCCCATATAGCCGTCTTGTTCGATGGCATTGCCATTGGTATAGCCCCCCCCGTGGAACCACACCATTACCGGGCGTTTTCCACCGTCGGCCAGGGCTGGGGTCCAGACATTAAGCTTCAGGCAGTCTTCACTCACATCGTCGTAATTCCAATGGTCGGCGTAGGAGGCCCAGACGTTGGCGTAGCGGTTTTCCATGATTTGGGGAGCGGTATTGCCCCACCATACTGCCGGGCGGACAGCCTCCCAGGCATCCGGTTTCTGCGGCGGCATAAAGCGGTTCTTCCCCCCCGTATCAGCCCCGTAGGGGATGCCCCGAAACTGGTAGATATCTCTGAGCTGCAAACCCCTAACCTTGCCGTAAGCGGTCTGGGCAACGGCGATGTCGTCGCCGACAAAGAGGATTTGTCCTTCTTCGGCAGTTTCGGCCACAGCTGTAGCCGCAGGCTGGCAGGAAGTCAGGGAAATCCCCGAAGCTACCCCGGCTGTACCGGCGCCCAGAGCCTGGATAAAATTGCGTCTGTTGGTTTTCATAAATGTGGTTCTATGTTTCCGAAGCTTAGCCCGGCTGGTTTCTCTGGCAAAAAGATACGAAGAATCGGCTTGAAATGTAAAAACTACACTGTACTTTATCACACAACAGCATCGCCATCCCGGAACACCCGTTTGACAGGTTTATAGGTTATAAAGAAGTTTGGTGTAGCGCAGATTCCCGGTCGTACTATGAGGAATATCAGGCTGTGGGCAACAATTTGGGCCTATATTTGTACCGAAAAATGACTGTTATCGATGCGATATAGTATCCTTTTTGCCTCCCTCCTGTTGACCGTGCTGGCCGTGGGATGCCGGGAAAAGGTAGAAACCAGCGGGGAGGGCTTTTCTGTGAACCGGCGCAGCGCCAAACCGGCAGCCGAAGCCCCTGCGCCCCTAACGGGCACCCCTGCCTCACAAAGGGTAGACCTGGTTTCCAAGGGAGTGGGGCCTGTAACGTCCATGGAGCTACCCGATGCCCTGAACGCAGACCTCCTGGCCAAAGGAGAGCGGTACTACAACCGCCTGTGCGTGGCCTGCCACCGCATCGGGAAAAAATCCATCGGCCCGGCGCTCAATGGCATTCTTGCCCGCCGCAGCCCCGAATGGATCATGAACATGACTATGAAGCCGGAAGAAATGGTCAAAAAGGACCCCCTTGCGCGCGACCTGCTGCAAGAATACGATGGCTCCCCAATGGCCAACCAGGGCCTGAGCCGCGACCAGGCGCGGGCCATCCTGGAATACCTGCGTACCCTGAAATAAACCGGATCCTTTCTTTCAAAGTGGAAAAATCGGGTGCTTTTCGGGAATGCCGTCCACCAGCGATGCCAGGGTGGTAGCTTCGAGCGCCTTGTTGAAGGCCATCTTGCTGGGGCCCAACAGGTGGTGCATGACACAAGGGTTATCGGTATCGCAGCTGCTGATCCCCAAAACGCAGGCATTGACAGCATCTTCCCCCTCTATGACTTTTACCACATCCATGAGGGTGCGTCTCCTGTTCTCCTTACTGAGGTAAAAGCCTCCCCCACGGCCCTTGGCTGAAGAGATGACGCCATGCCTGGACAAGTCCTGGAGCAATTTGGCCAGGTACGACTCCGATACGCTTACCTCCGTGTGCATGTCGCGTACCAGAATCCGGTTCTGGTCATCGGTTTTCAGGGCCAGGTATATTACAGCCTTAATGGCGTATTTGGCAGATTTAGTAATCATTTGGTACGTCAAAAACAAATCCAAAGATCAAAAGATATTTTTATCCTTTGTATGATTTTTATCATGTTTTAGGCGTGGTGTCCCCGTTACTTTTGTCCCAAAACAAGTACATATTTTATGAAACGAATCTTTAGATACACCACCCTGGCCCTGTCTGTACTCGCCCTGAGTTGCGGCGGCAAGGAAGAGAAGAAATCGGACGGTTTCCAGATGGAGCGCAAGGGCGCTGCCACGCCAACCGAGACACCAGCGGCCCAGCCTGCCACCACTCCCCCCTCAAAACGGGTAGACCTCGCCAATAAAGGCGTAGGCCCGGTGAGTGCTGTAACCCTGCCGGCTGAAATCGATACGGAACTGGCCGCAACCGGGGAAGCTGTTTACAACCAGATGTGCCTGGCCTGCCACCGGATAGGCCAGAAATTTATCGGCCCTGCCCCGAATGGCGTGCTCGAGCGCCGCTCTCCGGAGTGGGTCATGAACATGATCCTGAACCCGGAGCGCATGGTTCAGGAAGACCCCCTGGCCAAAGAGCTGCTGATGGAATTCAACGGCTCCCCAATGGCCAACCAGGGCCTGACCGAAGACCAGGCCCGGGCAGTACTCGAATACTTCCGAACCTTAAAATAACACCCTATGAAAACAATCCCTCAACTGAAAACCATGCTGGGCCTGCTGGCCATGCTGCTCTGGATTAGTGCCTGCAAACAGGGCCCTCAATCTGAAGGCACCTCGGGCCAGGAGTCCCAGGCTTCTGAAACCCCAGCCAAGACTTCGGGCCAGGCCTTCATAGAAGGCGATGTGGGCAAGCCCAATGTTTTGCAGATCGCCATCGGTTCACCCGACCACTCCACCCTGGTGGCAGCCGTGCAGGCAGCCGACCTGGAGAATGCCCTGGTCAATGCCGGACCGCTCATGGTTTTTGCGCCGACCAATGAGGCTTTCGCCGCCCTTCCCGAAGGCACGGTGGAAAACCTGCTGAAACCCGAAAACAAGGACGCCCTGGCGAACATTTTAAAATACCATGTTACCCCGGGCAACTACAGCAAGGAATTTTTGAAGAAGTTCAAGAAACTCGGGCAGGCCAATAACCAGGATGTGCTAATTGAAGTAAAAGGCGACGACGTATTTGTGGGCGGCGCCAAGATTCTGGCCAGCGTACCGGCCGGCAACGGCATTGTGCATGTGATCGACAAGGTAATGCTGCCGCCCTCTGAATAGTCATTTCTAAACCAACAATAATCTAGAAGTAATGAAAAAAACAATCTATTCTTTCCTGGCCCTGTTTACGCTGGCATCTTTCTTTTTTGCCTGCGGGGAAGGCCAGCAGGGTTCCAACGGAGCCCTTACCTCCAATGCCGCCGAACGCGTGTATGTGGCACCGGGGGAACACGACGAGTTTTACGCCTTTATCTCGGGCGGGTTCAGCGGGCAACTATCCGTTTACGGGTTACCTTCCGGCCGGCTGTTCAAGGTAATCCCCGTTTTCTCTCAGGATGCTGAAAAAGCCTGGGGGTACAACGAGGAAACCAAGCCCATGCTGAACACTTCCCACGGTTTTGTGCCCTGGGACGACTCGCACCACCCGGATATTTCTCAAACCAATGGCGAACTGGACGGCAGGTATGTTTTCATCAACGGGAACAATACCCCCCGTATCGCCAAGATAGACCTCAGCGTCTTTGAGACCACTGAAATCATCGAGATCCCGAACAGCGCCGGGAACCACAGCTCGGCCTTTGTGACCGAAAACACCGAATACGTGGTGGCCGGAACCCGTTTCTCCGTGCCGGTACCCCAACGGGATATGCCCATTAACGAGTACAAGGGGAACTTCAAAGGAGCCCTGACGTTTATCAGCGTAGACCCCGAAGACGGTGGCATGAACATCAAATTTCAGCTGATCATGCCGGGCTTTGACTACGACCTTTCCCACCCGGGCCGCGGTGCATCGCACGGCTGGTTCTTCTTCACCACTTACAACTCTGAGGAAGCCAATTCGCTCCTGGAGGTTAACGCCTCACAGAACGACAAAGACTTCATCGCCGCAGTGAACTGGAAAAAGATCGAGGAATTCGTGAACAATGGCGGCGGCACCAAAATGCCGGCCAACTATGCGCACAACGTGTACGACGACAACACCCATATGGCCACTTCGACCATGGAAAAAGAGGTGTTGGTTGTGAACCCGGCCGAGGTACCCGGTGCCGTATACCTGCTGCCCACGCCCAAATCGCCCCACGGCTGCGATGTGGACCCCTCCGGCGAATACATCATCGGGGCAGGCAAACTCTCTGCCGACATTACCGTTCACTCCTTTACCAAAATGCTCGACGCCATCGAGAACCAGAAGTTTGACGGAGACGCCTACGGCATCCCGATTCTGAGCTTTGAAGACGTACGGGCCGGTACCGTTAGCCAGCCTGGCCTCGGCCCCCTCCATACCGAGTTCGACGGACAGGGCAATGCCTACACTACCTTCTTTATTTCGTCTGAAGTGGTGAAATGGAAACTCGGCACCTGGGAAGTGGTGGACCGCCAGCCCTGCTTCTACTCCGTAGGGCACCTGATGATTCCGGGAGGCAACTCCCGCAAGCCCTTCGGCAAGTACGTGGTGGCCATGAACAAGATCACCAAAGACCGCTACCTGCCCACCGGGCCTGAAGTAACCCAGTCTGCCCAGTTGTACGACATTTCGGGTGAAAAAATGGAATTGCTGCTCGACTTCCCGACCGTGGGCGAGCCCCACTATGCCGCCGGTATTGCCGCCGACATCGTTAAGGAGCGCTCCCGGAAGATTTTCGAATTGCAAAACAACAAGCACCCCTTTGCGGTTACCTCCGATGCCGATGCCCGGGTAGAGCGCAAGGGTAATGAGGTGCACATCTACATGACCATGATCCGCAGCCACTTCAACCCTGACAATATCGAGGGCGTGAAGGTGGGCGACAAGGTGTTCTTCCACGTGACCAACCTGGAACAGGATTACGACGTGCCCCACGGCATCAGCGTAATCGGTGCCAACACCTCCGAATTGCTGATTATGCCCGGCCAGACCGAAAGCTTTGTGTGGGAGCCCAAGCAACCGGGGGTATGGCCGTTCTACTGTACCGATTTCTGTTCGGCCCTCCACCAGGAAATGCAGGGATACATCCGCGTATCGCCGGCCGCATCGGGTACTGAACTCAAATGGTCACTGGGCGAATAGCCAACAGGGCCTACTAACTCAAATTAGTCACAAGGGCCGGCTTTCGGGCCGGCCCTTTTATGCAAGCCTAATCCAATAAAGCCATGAAAAAGGGAAAAATCATCATGTTTCTGGCAGCCTTGCTACCCATGCTGCTCTTTGTGTTTCCACTTTGGAAAATCACGCTGGAGGCGCCGCAATACCCCACCCCCCTGGGCATGTACATCTACATTAACGACTTTGCCGACGCCAACCCGCACGATATCAAGAACATCAACCTGATGAACCATTATGTGGGCATGAAGTACATCCCGGACGCCATCCCCGAATTCAAGATCTTTCCCATAGGCATTGCCATCACCACCCTTATCGGTTTGGTAATAGGCATCTGGGCACGCTACCGCTGGTACCTGTACTGGTTTATCATGATGGTACTGGTAAGCACCGTTGGGCTAATAGACTTTTACCGCTGGGAATATGAGTACGGGCACGACCTCGATCCGAAGGCCATCATGAAATTCACGAACCCCGACGGGTCGGTCATGGGCTTTCAGCCTCCTTTTTTCGGCACCAAGCACATCCTGAACTTCACCGCCCACTCCTACCCGCAGTTGGGGGCCTATTGCCTGGCCGGCGGCATCGCCCTGGGCCTGGTGGCCTGGTGGGTGGCACGCAGGGAAAAACGAAACGCCTAAAAGCCCCGGAATGATTCGCCTACTTGCTACCCTTGCCCTGTTCCTACTGGCGGCCTCCTGTAAAATTGCCCCTGATCCCATTGCCTTCGGCACGGATGCCTGCCATTTCTGCCACATGACCATCGTTGACCGGCAACATGCCAGCCAGCTGGTTACCGGCAAGGGCAAGGCATTTAAGTTCGATGCCGTGGAGTGCATGCTGTACCACCTGCAGGACGCCCCAGCCGACTCCAGGGCCCTTTACCTGGTGTCCGATTTCAACCAGCCGGGCACCCTTCTCGAGGCCGAAAATGCCTCCTACCTGATCAGTGAAAACCTCCCCAGCCCCATGGGGGCGTTCCTGACAGCCTTTGCTTCACAGCCCGACGGCCTGGAAGCCCAAGAGCAATATGGCGGAACCCTGTACGACTGGGCAGGCCTGCAAGAACACCTGAAACCCTGAGAAAATGACAGAAATTCGTACCGAGCTCGCCACACAAACGATCGACGGACTACAGGTGCTGAAACTTTTCAGGAACGCCGCCCTGGAACTGCTCAGCATAAGTCTGGACGCAGGCTTGGTTTTTCCCGAACACACTTCCCCTACTGAGGCGGTTTTGCTCGTGCTGGAAGGCCGTATCCTGTTCCATATCGAGGGCAGGCAAATCACCGTCAACCCCTTGGAATTTATTAGCTTTCCGCCCAAAACGCCCCATTGGGTAAAAGCCGAGGCTCCGTCCAAATTTCTGATCATGCGCTGAGCCCGTTTCGCCCAATCAGGATTCTCATTACCTTCGCAACACAACTATGCATGCACTTCGCCTGACAGCCTGCATCTTCGGGATGCTCTTTTTTTGGACCAGCCGGGCCTCGACCTGGGTGGTGTGCCCCGACTGCGAGCTTTCCAGCATCCGGGAGGCCATTCAGCGGGCAGCACCCCACGATACCCTGCTGATAAAGGCCGGTACCTACCTCGAATACGACATCCGCATCGACAAACCCCTGACGCTGCTGGGCCAGGACAGGCCGGTTATCGACGGGCAGAAGAAAGGGGAGATCGTTACCATTCTGGCCGACAGCGTTACCCTGGAAGGGCTGTCGATAAGGCATGTCGGGGTGAGCTATACCACCGATTACGCCGCGATCCGGGTAGTTAAGCGGAAGCACTTCCGCATTCGCGACATCGATATGGAAGACCTGTTTTTCGGGATCTACCTGGAAAAGGCTCAGCAAGGGGAAGTAACCGGCAACCGCATCAGGGGGCAGGCCCGGGAGGAATATAATTCCGGCAACGGCATCCAGCTTTGGTACTGCAAGGACGTGCAGGTGGGCGAAAATGAAGTCAGCGGGATGCGCGACGGCATCTACCTCGAATTTTCAGACCGCATCCGCATACAGAACAACCGCAGCATGAACAACCTGCGCTACGGCCTGCACTTCATGTTCTCGAACGACGACTCCTATACCGGCAACCGTTTTGAATCGAACGGGGCCGGGGTGGCCGTGATGTTTTCCAAAAACATCAAGATGCAGGGCAACACCTTTCGCAAAAACTGGGGGACCGCCAGTTTCGGCCTGCTGCTGAAAGAGATCAACGACGCTGAAATCTCGGGCAACACCTTTGAGGAGAATACCGTGGGGATCAGCATCGAAGGCTCGAACCGGATCGAGTACCTGCGCAACGATTTCGCGGGCAACGGGTGGGCTATCAAGGTACGGGGGGCCTGTTATGCGAACACCTTCCGGGCCAACAACTTTTTGAACAATTCTTTCGACCTGGCCTACAACAGCAAGGTGAACGACAACCGTTTTGAACAAAACTACTGGAGCAACTACACGGGGTACGACCTCGACCGCGACGGGGTGGGCGATGTGCCCTACCGCCCGGTGAAGCTCTTTTCCTATATTGTGAACCGGACCCCCGAGACCATTGTGCTGCTGCGGAGTCTGTTCATGGAACTCATCGATTTTTCCGAAAAGGTTTCCCCGGTTTTCACCCCCGATAACCTGCAGGACGAACGCCCTTTAATGAAACGTGTACATGATCGAGGTTGAAAATCTGCATAAAAAATTTGGCAAGAATGCGGTGCTTACGGGCCTTTCCCTTAAAGTTGAGGGGGGCGGCATATACGCCGTTCTGGGCCCGAACGGCTCGGGCAAGACCACCCTTATCAAAAGCATTTTAGGCATGGTGGTGCCCGACCAGGGGCTCATCAGGGTAAATGGCCAACCTACGCACAGGAAATGGAAGTACCGGGAAGAGCTGAGTTACCTGCCGCAAATAGCCAATTTTCCGGGCAACCTGAGCGTGTCGGAATTACTGGACATGATTGTGGACCTGCGTCGCCAGCCGGCCCGGCAGCAGGAGCTCATTGCCGAATTCGGGCTGGAACCCTTCCTGAATAAAAAGCTGAGCAACCTTTCGGGCGGGACGCGGCAGAAGGTAAACCTGGCCCTCACCTTTATGTTCGACAGCCCGGTGTACATTCTGGACGAGCCGACCAACGGGCTGGACCCTGCCTCCCTGATCAGGCTGAAAGAGCGCATCCGCCTCGAGCAATCGCGCGGCAAGCTCTTTTTGGTGACCACGCACATCATGCAGTTCGTGGAAGAACTTGCAGACGAGGTAATTTACCTGCTCGAAGGAAAGATCTATTTTAAAGGCACCCTTGAAGCCCTTCGCCAACGCACAGGCCAAAACGATGTGGAACACGCCATCGCGGCCATCTCAACCCAGGAACCCAATGCTTAAAATCTTAAAATACAGCTTTTACGACCTGATGCGCAGCCGGTGGAGCTATGTTTATTTCCTGTTTTACCTGGCCCTTGGGTTTGTGCTGCTCTTCCTGAACAACGACCTCTCCAAGGCGGTTATCACCCTGATGAACATTATCGTGGTACTGGTGCCCCTGATCGGCACCATTTTCGGGATCATGTACTACTACAATTCCCGGGAATTCACCGAGCTGCTGCTGGCCCTGCCGGTGCGTCGCTCGTCCATTTTCCTGGGGCAGTATTTCGGGGTGGCCGGCTCCCTGTCCCTAAGCCTGTTGCTGGGCCTCGGCATCCCCTTTGCAGCCTACGGGCTGTTCCGCAGCGGCGCCGTCTGGGATTTTGGCCTGCTGCTGGTAACCGGTGCCTTCCTGACCCTTATTTTTACGGCCCTCTCGTTCAATATTGCCCTGGCCAATGAAAACCGCATCAAGGGATTTGGCTATGCAGTGCTGCTCTGGCTGCTGCTGGCCGTTATATACGACGGGCTCTTCCTGCTGTCGCTGATACTGCTTGAAGAATACCCCCTCGACAATTTTTCCCTGGCCGCCACCCTGCTCAACCCGGTCGACCTCTCCCGGACGCTTATTTTGCTCAAGTTGGATATTTCGGCCCTGATGGGCTATACGGGGGCCGTTTTCAAGGAATTTTTCGGCACGCACATGGGGCTGCTGGTTTCCCTGGGCGCCCTGGTACTCTGGACCTGCCTCCCCATCTGGCGTCTTGCGGTGCGCTGCAGGAAGCAAGATTTTTAATCCCACACATGAACCCGGCTCGTGCAACACTGCAAACCGACCTGAGGTATGCCCTGGGCTTTTTCGCCCTGGCTGCGGCTTTCGGCCTGGTGCTTCGGTCGTACCCGCTGTTTGAAATCCCCTTTACGTATAAATATTTGGTCCACGCCCATTCGCATTTGGTCTTGCTGGGGTGGGTCTACCTGGCCCTGCAGGCCCTGATCGTCTCGCAATGGCTGCCCCACGTTGCGCTTAGCCGGGCTTACCGGCTCATCCGGACGGGGGTGCTGGTTTCCCTTGCCGGCATGCTCTGCACCTTCCCGATAATGGGGTATGCCCCCGCTTCCATCTTTTTCTCGACCCTGTTCCTGTTTGTTTCCTACGCTTTCCTGGCCTTTTTTCTGAAACACGCCTCCCGGGAGGCACGCCACATGCCGAGCTACCGCCTGGTCAGGGCCGGGCTCTGGTACATGGCCGCCTCGAGCCTCGGACCCTGGGCCCTGGGGGCCATCATGGCCACTTTGGGGCCGGCTTCGATCTGGTATCGGATGGCCGTCTATTTTTACCTGCATTTCCAGTATAACGGCTGGATGCTGATGGCCTTGGCCGGTTTGTTCCTGTTGCTGTATGAACAAAACGGCTCGGTTTTGCCCGAGAGCATTTTCCGACCCCTGTTCAGGCTCCTGCATGCAGGTGTCATTCTGACCTTCCTGCTCTCTACCCTTTGGGCCGGGCCGCCCCTGGCCGTGCATGGGGTTGGGGCCCTGGGCGCACTGCTCCAGCTTGTTGCCCTCGGGTGGCTGGCGACCTGGCTCTCTGGACAACCTTTGCCCGCTGGCCTCAACCCCGCCGCCAGGACCATGGCACTTACAGCCTTGGCGCTGCTGGCCGTCAAAGTCTTGCTGCAATTGCTAAGCGCCCTGCCGGGGTTTACCCGTCTGGCCGTATCGTTCCCCGACTTTATACTCGCCTACCTGCACGGTACGTTCCTGGGGGTAATCGGCCTGTTGCTTTTTACCCTTATGGCCGTTTGGGGGTTGCTAAACATGGGGCGGGCATGGCTGGTACTCTACCTGGCCGGGTTTGCCGCCACCGAAGCCCTGCTGGTCTACCGGGGCCTGTGCGGCTGGTTCGGAATCCTGCCCTTTGCAGGAACCCAGGAAGCCCTATGGGCGGGCAGCTTATTGCTGTTTGCAGCAGTGCTTTGGGCCTGGATCTGCAGCCTGCAGGCGGCCACAAAGCCGTAGGCTGAAGCCAAGTGGGGGGGTATGGCCCCCACCCCGTCTACAAGATAATTCGCCACGCTGCAAAGGCCTGGCACCCGCAAAACAATCCAGGCCTTTCCGGTCACTTGTCAACAACTTCCCCTGGCCCCGGCCAAGGGGGTTCCATTTTTTTCCGTACTTTTTTAACCCTGAAACAAACCCCGGGTCCCCCACGGTCGCAGGGCGGTTTTCGGGCAAAAACCTCATCGAACATGAAAGATAAAACCTTGCGCAGCCAGGGCTGGTTTGGCAGGAAGGGCAAAGACGGCATCATATACCGTTCCTGGCTCCGTAAAAGCGGCCTACCCGACCACGCCTTCGACGGCCGACCCGTTATCGGCATCTGCAACACCTGGTCTGAGCTCACCCCCTGCAATTCCCATTTCAGGGAACTGGCCGAACACGTGAAGCGGGGCGTATTTGAGGCCGGGGGCTACCCCCTGGAATTCCCGGTTATGTCCCTGGGGGAAACCCAGATGAAGCCCACCGCCATGCTTTACAGGAACCTGGCCTCCATGGATGTGGAGGAGAGTATCCGGGCCAACCCCATGGACGGGGTGGTGCTGCTGTG
>JAHECA010000006.1:0-117451 GCA_024642005.1 Robiginitalea sp.
ATCAAAATGAACATGAGCTGACGTTGCTTTTCGGCATTACCCACTTTTGGGCCCTCTTGCTTCGAAAAATACTCCTAAGGCGTTCGTCCTGAAATTTAAAAGACGAAGGGGACCAATTGGAAGTCAAAGGACCGGGGGGCGACGATGAATAACCCGGAAGACAGCATGGCGATTTCCCATTCTGTTGTATTCACCAGTTGGGGTTGGCTGCAATAAGTCGTTACTTCCAGCTCTTGGCTGCATGCCTCACAACAAATCCGGCTCCATGTCGCAGGCCAGAGGCACGTTTAATTCCTCCGGATGCGAAGGGCATATGCCTTAGCTGGGTTTTCCCTGAGAAGGAGGTCAATGTCGGCTTGGGTAAAGCCCTGCGCCCTGAGACGGGGGATGAGGTCGACAAATAAATCCGTATAGGCCCTGAAATATCCGCCGTTTTCCTGCCCGACGTTATACCAGCCGGCGTCGTGGGAGAGCAAAATGTGATCGAGAATGCCCCGGGCCTTAAGGGCAGACAGGGTTTCGACATACCAGTCGCTATTTCCATCTCCGTCGGGCCTACCGGCATTGATATGGTCGAGGGAGATCCAGGCACCCCGACCGGCTGCCTCTATGTAGCCATTCAGGGTACCGCCCTGGGCATGGGTCCAGACAAAGGCTTCGGGCGAAACGCCCATTTCGCTCAAAACCCGGAGCTGCGCCAGGGCCGGCCCGTCGCCTCCGGTATGCGATACAATGGCCATGCCGGTGGCCAGGTGGGTAAGGGCCGCCGCCCGCACCAGCTTTTCGTGCACGGGCGAGAGTGAATCCCGGTTTTCAACCGATATTTTCAGAAAACCGGGCCGTATGCCCGAGCCGTCGATCCCTTCCCGGAATTCCCCGGTCCAGACCGCTGCAAGTTCCTCGGGGGTTGCGTTCAGGGCGCTTTGAGGGACGAATTTGTTGTTGCCCGAGCCGTAATAACCGGTATTGGTGAGGATGTTTATTCCCGTGCTGTCAGACAGGGCTTTCAGCACCCCGGGGTCGCGGCCGAGGAAGGCTGGGGTACAGTCCAGGAAAGTGGCAACCCCCCATTTTTTGAGTTCCATGAAATAGGGGAGGGCACGGGCCACCACCTCGTTTTGGTTCCATCGGTGGTAACCGGTGCTGTCGGCCCCGATCCAATCTACCAGTACGTGCTCGTGGATGAGGGTCAGGCCCATTTGGCCTGGCTCCACCGGCCCATTCACCGTAATGATTTGGCCCATGGCCAGCCCCGGCAGGAGCAGGGCCAGAATTCCGGAGAACCAGCGGGGATGCTTTTTCATTGATTTTTGGTTATCAGTCTAAGCCAGTGCTTTTTGGCCTACTGGCAGATGAAGAAAAAATACGGAATTTGAACGGAACGACGGAGCCGGGCCTTCCAGAAAATCCGGCCTGCCTGTTGAGAAGTGCTGCGGCTGGGTTTGGCTCGCCTGACCCAGCCGTAACATGCTGCACCCCGATAGCTATCAGGGCAAAACCCGCTCAGGCTGCGCCTGATGGTTTTTAGTTGCTCCGTAATGCCCAGGTAAACCTGGCATTTCTCCGAAACAAAAAACCCGCCTGAAAAGGCGGGTTTTGCGCTTGATTGTGACCCGGCTGGGGCTCGAACCCAGGACCCATACATTAAAAGTGTATTGCTCTACCAGCTGAGCTACCAGGTCTAAAAAAACAAACCGGCGGGTAGCGCGGTTTGCGGGTGCAAATATAAAATCTATTTGGCACAATTCAAGTGAAACGGGCATAAATTTCAACTTTGTGCAAAAAGGCGCATCTTTGCGCAGTTCACAGAATTCTGTAGGCTATGGTAATCGCCCTGCTAGGCTATATGGGCAGTGGAAAATCGACCGTCGGGAAAGCCCTGGCGGCCGGGCTCGGCGTGCCCTTTACCGATCTGGACCACTACCTTGAGGGCCGGTTGGGGCAAACCATCTCAGCGGTTTTCCAGGCCAAAGGGGAGTTGTATTTCCGCAAGAAGGAGCACGAATTGCTGCGGGAATGGCTGGAAACCCACGATAGCGGGGTACTGGCCCTGGGTGGGGGTACCCCCTGCTACGCCGGCAATATGGACCTGTTGCTGGCATACACCCCGCACGTGGTTTACTTACAGATGTCTGTGCCCGGCCTTGTGGCAAGGCTGCGGGACGAACAGGAAAACAGGCCGCTGGTGGCCCACCTGACGGCTGAAGAACTGCCTGAATTCATCGGAAAACACCTCTTTGAGCGGACGCCATTCTACGCCCGTGCCCCCTACACGATCATAAGCGACCATCAGTCGCCAGAGGCCATCGTGGGGGAAATATGTCAACTCTTATTCTAGGTAGACCGCGTGCTTGCGCGAGGTAATGTCGACCCGCACGTGCTCGTGGTGCGAGGTAGACAGGGAAATGCCCTTGAAGTCGGCCTTTACCGGGAAACGTTTGAAGTTGCGGTTGATCAGCACGGCCGTCTTGAGCTGCTTGAGCGGGGTCTTGATGAAGTGGTGTACCCCATAAATCAGGGTGCTGCCGGTAGACAGTACATCGTCTATGAGCACCACCGAGCGGTTGGCATACTGCTCGGGCTTCAGGGAGGTTTCCACCCCTTTTAAGGGGTTGCTCTTGTCCATGCGCACCTGGCACAGCAATATTTCGGCCGGGGTAATGGCTTCCAGGGCCTTTTTGATCTTTCGGGTCAGTGCCAGCCCGCCGCCTTCGACGCCTGCCAGGATAATCACTCCTTCGTCTGCGTTGGCTTCGTAAATCTGATAGGCAATGCGCCGGATTTTATACTGGATTTGCTCGTGGGTGAGAATCAGGTTTTCCATGGGCCGCTTAATTCTTCTCAAAGATAAAAAAGAGTTCGGTACCCGCTCGTGGGGCGATGGAATTATTAGCCCGTTCCAGGCGCTTCAGGGTAAAGAGGGGGGCAAACAGGCGCCGGTATTCGGCTTCGCACCCCCCGAAAGGCGGGCCTGCCTCGGTAAGGGGGAAGTCGAAAAGCAGCCCGGCCAGCCGCCCGCAAGGTGCCAGCAACCGGTGCATGGCCCGGGCGTAGTCGGGGCGGCGCTCCGGTGGCAGGGCGCAGAAAAAAGTGTGTTCCAGAATGAGGTCGAAGGGCCCGCCCTGCCAGGCGAAAAAGTCGGCCTGTACCAGGTTCCCGTCAGGCAGGTCGGGAATTTTGGCGCGCACCGCTTCCAGGGGCGGGGTGGCGATGTCGAGCACGGTAAGGTTGCGAAAGCCCTGCTGCCAGAGGTACGCTGCCTCATAGCCCCGCCCCGCCCCGGGCACCAGAATACGGATGTTTTTATCGGGCAGCTGGTCGATATAGGCGGTCAGGGCCGGGGCCGGGTAGCCGATGTCCCAACCGGTCTGCCCATCGCGGTAGCGGTTCTCCCAATAGGCTTTATTCAGGTTCATCGAGGTAGCCTTCCAGGTCGCGCCGGTCTTTTTTGGTGGGGCGGCCGCTGCCCTTTTGCCGGTAGTAATCGCGGGAGGTGCGGAGCAGGCGGTGTTCTTCCAGTTCCTGGGTCGAGGTGCGGTCTTCGCGGTAGAGGCCAACCCATTTGGCGCCCACCCGCCCCGGGGGAATGTCGAGCACTTTCAATTGGAAATCGAACTGGTCGCGGCGCACGCTTATCTCGTCTTGGGGCAGCACTTCCCTGGCCGGCTTGCAGATTTCTCCCCCAATGCGCACGGCCCCCTTGCGACAGGCCTCCGTGGCCTGGCTGCGGGTCTTGAAATACCGGGTGCACCAGAGGTATTTGTCGATGCGCATAGCCGTAAAACTTTGTTAAGGGTTCCACAAAAATAGGGGAAAATTGTATCTTGCGCCCTCTAAGAAAATGGCTATGACCTTGAAAAAATACGGCGTGGTACTGATTGTGGCAGCCACTTTATTCAGCTGCAGCAAAGACGACAACAACAACGTGATATCCGTACCGCCCCGCGACCTGGCCGAGGTAGCCGCCGAGAACGACGCCGATATTCGGCAATTTCTCCAAACGCATTTTTACAATTACGAAGATTTCGCCAGCCCGCCTGCAGGCTTTGATTTCCGTATCCGGATCGATACCCTGGCCGGGGACAATACCGGCAAAACCCCGCTGATCGACCAGATGGAGTCTGAGGTAGTGATTGTTAACTACGAACAGTTGGGCCTGAGCGGCGATTCGGGCGACGTGCCCCACACCGTGTATTACCTTGCCGCCCGCGACGGGGAGGGGCTGAGCCCCACCATAGCTGACTCTGTGCTGGTGCGTTACGAGGGGAACACCCTCGACGGCAATACCTTTGACGGGGTTTCGAGCTACATCTGGCAGCACCTGCCCAACTACCTGCGCGGCTACCAGATTGCCATGTCGGCCTGGAATGCAGGCACCGATGACCAGCTGGCGCAGAACCCTGACGGTACCAGCCGCTACGCGAACAGTGGGGTCGGGCTCATGGTCATGCCTTCGGGCCTGGCTTACTTCAACAGCTCCCCCGCTTCCATCCCGGCTTACGCCCCTCTAATTTTCAAGGTGGAACTCGGGAAGATCGTCGAAGACACGGACGGGGATGGAGACGGCATCCCTTCCATCCTGGAAGACCTGAACGGCAACAACTACCTCTACGACGACAATACCGATAAGGAAAGGGAGGAAAAAGGCTTTGGCGCGGTACTCATCCCGAACTTCCTGGATACCGACGACGACGGAGACGGCACCCGCACCCGCGACGAGATCGTGATCAACGAAGACGGCAGCCTGACCTTCCCCGATTCCAACGGGAATGGCATTCCCGACTATCTCGACCCCGACACCAAGTAACCCAACAAAAAGTCCCCGAAACGGGGACTTTCTTTTTTTTTAGGAAAAGGGAATTACAGCTTCACCGACAGCCCGAGGATAAACTGGCTGGTTCGCGTGTCGATGCGCTGGTCGGACAGCCCGACCAACTCCACTTCATTGGCGCTCAGGCCCCGTTCGTAACGCAGGTCTACCCCGATATTGCCCAGGTCTACCCCGGCCCCGATATGCAGGCCGACTGTTGTCTTTTTTTCAATGTCACCCAGGCTGATGTCTTCAAAATCGGTATTGAGGATGAATTGTAAATCTGGCCCGATAAAGGCCTTTACGATGCCCAGAAAGCGGACGCCCACCAGCACCGGCAGGTCGAGCTTGCTCATGCTGAAATCGGCCCCGGCATAAGACGATTTGGTTTTGGTGTACACCAGCTCGGGGCGCAGGAAGAACGAATTGCCTACCTGGCCGAATACGCCGACGTGGTAGCCCATCTTGGTGTCGGAGCTCAGGTCTGGGGCCGAATCGAAGGTGTAATCGCCGTTTGAGTTGAAGTTCAGGCCGGCCTTGATGCCAAAGCCGGTGTCGTTTTGGGAAAATGCCAGCGCGCTGCACAGCGCCAGCAGGCAGGTAAGAAGGGTACGTTTCATAAGGTGTTTCGTTTAAAAGGCCGGCCGGTGGCTAGCCTTTGCGTTTCAAAACCTTAAAAACGGCCTTTTCGATGGCATTATTGTTTAACCCGTATTTATCAAGGAGTTCTTCCGGGGTGCCGCTCTCGCCGAAGCTGTCGTTTACGGCCACGAATTCCTGGGGGGCCGGGTGGTGCCCGGCCAGGGTGCGCGATACGCTTTCGCCAAGTCCGCCCAGCACGTTGTGCTCTTCGCAGCTCACCAGGCAGCCGGTCTTGGACACCGAGGCCAGGATGGCGGCCTCGTCGAGGGGCTTTATGGTGTGGATGTTGATGACTTCTGCCGACACGCCCTGGGCGTGAAGGCTTTCGGCGGCCTGCAGGGCTTCCCAGACCAGGTGGCCGGTGGCCACGATGGTCACGTCTGTGCCGGGTTGCAGGAGCACGGCCTTCCCGATTTCGAATTTTTGGTCGACCGGGGTAAAGTTGGCCACTTTGGGGCGGCCGAAGCGCAGGTAAACCGGACCGTGGTGTTCAGCCACCGCCAGGGTAGCCGCCTTGGTCTGGTTGTAGTCGCAGGGGTTGATCACCGTCATGCCGGGTAGCATCTTCATCAGGCCGATATCTTCCAGGATCTGGTGGGTGGCCCCGTCTTCTCCCAGGGTTAACCCGGCGTGGGAAGCGCAGATTTTTACGTTCTTGTCGGAATAGGCAATGCACTGCCGAATCTGGTCGTACACCCGCCCGGTGGAGAAGTTGGCGAAGGTAGAGGTAAAGGGGATATAGCCCCCGATGGTAAGGCCCGCGGCGATCCCCATCATGTTTGCCTCGGCTATGCCTACCTGCACGAAGCGCTCAGGGTGTTCCTCGATAAAGGTCTCGATCTTGAGGGAGCCCACCAGGTCGGCGCACAGGGCCACCACCCGGGGGTTGGTGCGCCCCAGTTCGGTCATGCCGTCGCCGAAGCCGCTGCGGGTATCTTTTTTGCCTTGGTCGGTATATGTTTTCATGTAATGCAGGTTCCGGGGTTAATAATCGCCCAACGTTTCGGGGTTCTGTTCGAGGGCGGTGGCCAGCTGGGCGTCGTTGGGCGCCTTGCCGTGCCAGGCGTGGGTATGCATCATAAAGTCGACGCCGTTGCCCATCACCGTGTCCATGATGATGCCTACGGGCCTGCCCTTGCCGGTGCGGGTTTTGGCTTCTTTCAGTCCTTTGGTGATGGCGTCAAGGTTGTTGCCGTCTTTTACTTCCAGCACGTCCCAGCCAAAGGCCTCCAGCTTGGGCCTGAGATCGCCAAGGGCCAGTACTTCCTCGGTGGGCCCGTCTATCTGCTGTCCGTTGCGGTCGATGGTGGCGATCAGGTTGTCTACCTTCTTGCTGCCGGCAAACATGATGGCCTCCCAGTTCTGGCCCTCCTGCAGCTCCCCGTCTCCGTGGAGGCTGTAGATCAGGTGGGGGTCCATGTTCAGCTTCTTGGCCAGGGCGGCCCCGATGGCCACAGACATGCCCTGCCCCAGGGAACCGGAGGCGATGCGCACCCCGGGCAGGCCCTCATGGGTAGCCGGATGCCCCTGCAGTCGCGAGTTCAGGCGGCGGAAGGTGGCCAGCTCTTCGAGGGGGAAATAGCCGCGGCGTGCCAGTACGCTGTAAAACAGGGGCGAGATGTGCCCGTTCGAGAGGAAAAAGACGTCTTCGCCTATCCCGTTCATGTCGAAACGGCCTTTGAGGTCCATGATTTCGAAGTAGAGGGCCACCATGAATTCGGCACAGCCGAGCGAGCCGCCCGGGTGCCCCGAATTCACGCTGTGTACCTGGCGCAGGATGTCGCGCCTTACCTGTACCACCAGCGCCTCCAAGTCTTTGCTGTGAGCCATGCGTGTCATTTTATTAGCTCCCAAAAGTAAGGGCTATCTTCGGGCTTCGCAACCCGACTTTTTACAACTTATTAACGGGCGCGCGGGCAGAACTTTACTATTTTCCTAAGAAGGATTGCCGGCAGGATGCGTATCTTTGGCAGCTCGAAAACAGCCGCGAGGGTGACCACATTCAGCCTGGAACATACCGATCTCCGCACCAAGGCCCGCGCCGGGGTTTTGCAGACCGCCCACGGGCCGGTGCAAACCCCCATCTTCATGCCTGTGGGCACGGCGGGCACGGTAAAGGGCGTGCACCAGCGCGAACTGCGCCAAGACATCGATCCCGATATCATTCTGGGGAACACCTACCACCTCTACTTGCGCCCCGGGACGGCCATTCTGGAGGCTGCCGGGGGCCTGCACGCCTTTATGGGGTGGAACGGCCCTATCCTTACCGACAGCGGGGGTTACCAGGTGTATTCCCTGGCCGGTACCCGGAAAATCAAGGAAGAGGGAGTCAAATTCCAGTCGCATATAGACGGGTCGCGCCACCTGTTTACCCCTGAACGGGTCATGGAGATTCAGCGGAGCATCGGGGCCGACATCATCATGGCCTTTGACGAGTGCACGCCTTATCCCTGCGACTATAGCTACGCCCAGCGCTCCATGCACATGACCCACCGCTGGCTCGACCGCTGCCTGGTCCACCTGCAGCAGGCACCCCCTCGTTACGGGTACGAGCAGCTGTTCTTTCCCATCGTGCAGGGATCTGTCTACACCGACCTGCGCAAACAATCGGCCGAAACCATCGCCGCTGCCGGCGCCCCGGGCAATGCCATCGGCGGGCTTTCCGTGGGCGAACCGGCCGAGGAGATGTACGAAATGGCCGAGGCGGTCTGCGACATTTTGCCGGCCGACAAACCCCGGTACCTTATGGGGGTGGGCACACCCATCAATATTTTGGAGAACATCGCCCTGGGGGTCGACATGTTCGACTGCGTGATGCCCACCCGCAACGCACGAAACGGCATGCTCTTTACCAGCGAGGGCACCATCAACATCAAGAACAAAAAGTGGGAGGCCGACTTTTCGCCCCTGGACCCGGCAGGCTATACTTTTGTTGATACCGAATACTCAAAAGCCTACCTGAGGCATTTGTTCGCCGCCAATGAGTATCTTGGGAAACAGATTGCCACCCTCCACAACCTGGGCTTTTACCTCTGGTTGGTGCGGGAGGCCCGACGCCGCATCCTCGACGGCAGCTTTGCCGACTGGAAGGACCGTATGGTGAAACAAATGGACAACCGCCTGTAGCATGCTGACCATCATAGACCGCTACATACTGAAGAAATACCTGCTCACCTTCGCGATGATGCTGCTGCTGTTCGTGCCCATCGGCATTATGCTGAACCTGGCCGAACAGATCGGGAAGATGATAGACAATGAGGCACCCCTGCCCGAGATTATTGAGTACTATGTCTACTTTACGATCTATATCGGCAGCCTGCTTTTCCCCATCTTCCTGTTTTTGTCGATCATCTTTTTCACCTCCAAGATGGCCAACAACACCGAAATCGTGGCCATTCTGAGCTCCGGGGTTTCCTTCGGGCGTTTCCTTCAGCCTTATTGGGTCGGGGCTTCCATTATCGCCATCCTCATGTTTGCCATGGGGATGTTTATCGTGCCCTCGGCCAGCAAGGGCTACAACGAATTCAACTACAAATACCTCAAAAAGGGCAAGCAAGACCGGGTTACCAGCAACATATTCAACCAGATGGGCGACAACGACTACCTCTATGTGAGCAGCTTCGACCCGGCCCGTCAGATCGGCTACAATTTCAGCTACGAACATTTCGGTGACGACGGCCAGCTGGAATACAAGATCACAGCGGCCAACATCCGCTGGATACCCAACGACAGCGTCTTCAGGCTCACCACGGTAACCCGGCGCAACCTGCGAGGGGAAACCGAATTTGTGCAAACCCGGCGCATGCTCGACACGGTTTTTGCCTTCCAGCTCGAAGACCTCACCCCGGTATCGTATGTGGCCGAGACCAAGAACCTTTTCGAGCTAAACCAATTCATCAAAGACCAGAAGCGCAAGGGGGCTTCGAATGTGACCACCTTTGTACTTGTAAAATACAAGCGTTGGGCCCTGCCGGTAACGGCCTTCGTTCTCACCATTATCGGGGTGGCCGTATCGTCCATGAAGCGGCGGGGCGGCATGGGGGTAAACCTGGCCTTCGGCATTGCTGTGGCCTTCCTCTATATCTTTATGGACAAGGTGTTTGGGACCCTTGCCCAGCAGTCGGGCTTTTCGCCCCTGCTGGCAGTGGTCATCCCCAACCTGGTGTTCGGGTTCATCGGCATCTACCTGCTGCAGCAGGCCAAACGCTGACCCGGTGCACCAAAAAAGGAAAAGGCCGCGGGCCATTGCCGAATATCTCCTATCTTTGCCCCGCTGACAGCTAATTCTTGACCCTCCATGGAATACCTGGATTTTGAACTCCCCATCAAAGAACTGGAAGAACAGTTGGATAAATGCCAGCTCATCGGCGAAGAGAGCGACGTAGACGTAACCGAGACCTGCAAGCAGATCGAAAAGAAACTGGAGGAGACCCGCAAGGAGATCTTCAAGAACCTGACGCCCTGGCAACGGGTACAGCTCTCGCGCCACCCCAGCCGCCCCTACACCATGGATTATGTCCGCGCCATCTGCGGGGAATCCTGGCTGGAGCTGCACGGCGACCGCACCGTGAAAGACGACAAGGCCATGATCGGGGGCCTGGGCAAGATCGGCGACCAGAGCTATATGTTCATAGGCCAGCAAAAAGGCTACAATACCAAAACGCGCCAGTTCCGGAATTTCGGGATGGCCAACCCGGAAGGCTACCGCAAGGCCCTGCGCCTGATGAAGTCGGCCGAGAAATTCGGCCTGCCGGTGGTTTCCTTTATCGATACCCCCGGGGCCTACCCCGGCATCGAGGCTGAAGAGCGGGGGCAGGGCGAGGCTATTGCACGCAACATTCTGGAGATGACCCGCCTGAAGGTTCCCATTATCGTGGTGATCCTCGGGGAAGGCGCCTCGGGAGGCGCGCTGGGCATCGGCGTTGGCGACCGGGTGCTCATGCTTGAGAATACCTGGTATTCGGTTATTTCACCCGAGTCGTGCTCGTCCATTCTCTGGCGCAGCTGGGAATACAAAGAACAGGCTGCCGATGCCCTGAAACTCACGGCCACCGACATGAAAAAGCTCAGGCTTATCGACGAGATCGTTAAGGAGCCAGTGGGCGGTGCCCACAGCAACCGGGAGAAGGCTTTTGAGATCGTGAAGAACAAGATTGCAAAGCACTTTCAGGAACTCGAAAAGTTATCACCAAAAGAACTGGTGGCCCAGCGCATGGATAAATACCTCTCCATGGGCGTTTACAAGGAGTAGCTGCCTCACCCCCGGCACCTTACCCGGAAAAGGACGAGAAAATTCCCGATATCAACAGAAAATCGTAACTTATCAACAGGAGTGTTGTGGATTACCGGTGAATAACCCGGCCAACGCCGCTTCTGTTAACTCACGGGTAATTCCCTACTTTTAGCCTCATGGAACAATCGAGCCCCCTGGCCGGTCACAAAATCGGAAGATCCCCTGTAATTCCGCTGGAAAGAGGTAAAATACCTCCACAAGCGGTTGATTTAGAGGAAGTTGTGCTCGGGGCCATGATGATCGACAAAAAGGGGGTCGACGAGGTGATCGACATCCTGCACCCCGACGCCTTCTACAAGGAGGCCCACCGCCACATCTACGAGGCCATCTTTAAACTGTTCGAATCGTCAGAACCGGTCGATTTATTAACCGTTTCGGCCCAACTCAAACAGGATCAGCGCCTCGAGCAGGCGGGAGGCGATTTTTACCTGATCAAACTCACCCAGAAAGTGGCCTCTTCGGCCCACATCGAGTTCCACGCCCGCATCATTTTACAGAAGTACATTCAGCGCGAACTCATCAAAATATCCAGCGAGATCATCGAGGAGGCCTACGAAGATGCCACCGACGTGTTCGACCTGCTCGACAACGCCGAGTCCAAGCTCTACGAGGTTACCCAGGGCAACCTGAAGCGCTCGGCCGAAACGGCCCAGAACCTGGTGATGCTGGCCAAGCGGAAGATCGAGGAAATCTCCAACAAGGAGGGCCTGAGCGGCATCCCCTCGGGCTTCGACAAGCTCGATAAGCTCACCTCGGGCTGGCAGCCCAGCGACCTGATTATCGTGGCGGCCCGTCCCGGGATGGGAAAAACGGCCCTTACCCTTTCCATGGCGCGGAACATCGCAGTGAACGCGAACCTCCCCGTGGCCTTTTTCTCCCTTGAAATGTCTTCGGTGCAGCTCATTACGCGCCTTATTTCGTCTGAAACCGGCCTCTCTTCCGAGAAGCTGCGCACCGGACGGCTTGAAAAGCATGAATGGGAGCAGCTTAACGTAAAGGTGAAGGCCCTGGAAAAGGCCCCGCTCTTTATAGACGACACCCCCTCACTTTCGATTTTCGACCTGCGGGCCAAGGCACGCCGCCTGGCCTCCCAGCACAAGATCAGGCTTATCGTGATCGACTACCTCCAACTGATGACCGGGGGCGCCAGCCAGAAAGGCGGCAACCGCGAGCAGGAAATATCTACTATATCGCGTAACCTGAAGGCCCTGGCCAAGGAGCTGGACGTACCGGTGATTGCCCTGTCGCAGCTCTCGCGGGCCGTGGAGACCCGGGGCGGCAGCAAGCGGCCCATCCTTTCCGACCTTCGTGAATCGGGTGCCATCGAACAGGATGCCGACATCGTCTCTTTCATCTACCGCCCGGAATACTATAAAATAGACGAGTGGGATGACGAGGAGCGCACCCCCACCCAGGGGCAGGCCGAGTTCATCGTGGCCAAGCACCGCAACGGCGGGCTCGATAATATTAGGTTAAAGTTCATTGCCCAGCTCGGTAAATTTGATAATTTGGATGACTTTGATTCTCCGTTCGAGTTTCAGTCCAAGATGAATGCCGAAGGAGAGAACCCGTTTGTTGCCCGCGAATTCCCATCGGCCGACCAGGCCTTCGGCAGCGCGATGAACGATCTTCCCGAGGCGGAGCCGGATGACGATGACGTACCCTTCTGACCAGACCCTCCTTGCCATACCCCTGCGTTCTAAACGCCTGATTTTACTGTTGGCTTTATTGCTCCTGGGCCTTGTGGCCCGGGCTTCCATGCTTTTGATCCCCATGGATGCCGAAAGCCAGGAAAACCACCTTAAGGCCTACGGCATTACCTATTGGGTGCTGAGCCAGCAGCAAAAGGTGCAGTGGCTGCTCAATTTCCGGGGCGGGTCGTTCCTGCTGCCCGACGGAGAGGCCATCCGCAACGAGTGTCGCATAAGGGGTGTTTCCTTCGAAGTGCTCAGCGACGACCAGGCCAGGGGCATTCTGGAGCAGATCGCCAGCCCCTCCCAGAACCAGGAGGCGGTGATACTGGAAAAGGCCCCGCGCATTGCCGTGTATTCACCCAAAGGCAACCCGCCCTGGGACGACGCGGTAACCATGGTGCTCACCTATGCCGAAATCCCTTATGCTACGGTCTACGACGAGGAGGTGCTGGACGACAAGCTCGCCCTCTACGACTGGCTGCACCTGCACCACGAAGATTTTACGGGGCAGTACGGCAAGTTTTACGGTGCCTACCGGGCAGCGCCCTGGTATATCGAAGGCAAGCAGGAGGCCGAAGCCCTGGCCGCCCGGCTGGGCTACGCCAAGGTTTCGAAAGAGAAAGAGGCCGTTTCCCTGAAAATTCGGAACTACGTCATCGGGGGCGGCTTTATGTTTGCCATGTGCTCGGCCACCGACAGCTTTGACATCGCCCTGGCCGCTGAGGGGGTAGACATTTGCGAGCCCATGTTCGACGGCGACCCTTCCGATGCAAACTACCAGCAGCGGCTTAATTTTGCCAATACCTTCGCCTTTACGAATTTTATCCTGGAGCGCAACCCGCTCCGCTATGAGTTTTCGTCTATAGACACCACGGGCGACCGCGAAGACATCCCCCGGGAGTCTGATTACTTTTCCCTTATGGACTTCTCGGCCAAATGGGACCCTGTACCCACCATGCTCTGCCAGAACCACACCGCACTGGTCAAGGGCTTCATGGGGCAGACCACCGCCTTTACCCGCTCTCAGGTAAAACCCACTGTACTGGTGCTGGCCGAAAACAAGCTCAATGGGGAGGTCCGGTACCTGCACGGCATCAAGGGGCAGGGGTTCTTCACCTTTTACGGGGGGCACGACCCCGAAGACTACCAGCACCGGGTGGGCGACCCGAAGACCGAGCTCGAACTGCACCCGAACTCGCCGGGCTACCGGCTGATCTTAAACAACGTGCTGTTCCCTGCTGCCCGCCAGAAAAAACAGAAGACTTAGAGCTGGGCCAGGAGTTGGCCCAGTACCCGTTCCACACCCTGCTCCTCGTTGCTGGCCGTGCGGTAGCGGGCTGCCCTGAGCACGTTGGGGTGTGCATTGGCCATGGCAAAGCTGTAGTCGGCCAGCTCGAGCATTTCCAGATCGTTGTTGAAGTCGCCGAACACCATGAGTTGTTCGCGCCCGATGCCGCGCTGGGCCATCAATTGCGACAGGGCATACCCCTTGTGGGCATCGGGGTGCGACACATCGACCCAATGGTTGCCCGACACCTTGATCTTCAGGGCGCCCTCCAGCTCGCGAAAGGCCGGATAGATAAATTTTTCAGAACTTTCGAAATGGTATATGGCCACCTTTAGAATGGGGTCATTCACGGCCTGCAGCTCAGGGGCGATAGCGTAGTCGGTGTAGTATTCCTTCAGCAGGGTCAGAAAGTCCTCGGAAACCCCGTCTACATAGGCGTTTCCGGCGGCGCATAGTACAGGGTGCGCCTGGTCTACTCCTGCAGCCCGGGTCAAAATTTCGGCCAAAAAGGCCCGGGGCAGGGGGGTAGTGAGCAGGGTTTGCCCCCTGTGGCGGATCATGGCGCCGTTTTCGGCTATGAAGACCAGCTCGTCGCTGATGGGCCCGAGCTTATCGGCCATGGAGTGGTACTGCCTCCCGCTGGCCGCCACCACTTCCACGCCTTTTCCCTTTAGGGCGTGGTACAGCTCGAAAAAGCGATCGCTTACCTCGTGACGGGCATTCAGCAGGGTACCATCCATGTCGGTTACCACCATTCTAATGTTGCTCAGGTCCATAGCTCCTCTTTTGGTGCACAAAGGTATTTTTTATTCCTAACTTACCGGTGCGCCCCGGCGCAGAATTAATTGTATCGTAACGCCAATGCCCTTTACCCAGCGCGAAATACGCCTCAGACCATACCCCAGGGGCTTCCACCTGATCACCGCCGAGGTGGTGGCCGCCCTGCCCGAATTGGGCTCGGTACGGGCTGGCCTGTTGCAGGTGTTTATCAAGCACACCTCGGCCAGTCTGACCGTAAATGAGAATGCCGACGCTACGGTGCGGGCCGACTTCGAGAGCCACTTCAACCATATGGTGCCCGAAAACGCCACCTACTACCGCCACACCCTCGAAGGCCCTGACGACATGCCCGCCCACCTGAAGGCCGCCCTGCTGGGGCAGTCGGTACTCCTTCCGGTAAGCCGGGGCCGGCTTAACCTGGGAACCTGGCAGGGCATTTACCTTTGCGAGCACCGCGACGCGGCCGACGGACGCCGGCTGGTGCTTACCCTGCAGGGGGAATAAAAAAGCCCCGGCCGAGGGCCGGGGCTTTTTAAGCGAGAAAGTTGAGATCTTGTTACTTGACCTTGTCCACGATGGCCTTGAAGGCCTCGGGGTGGTTCATGGCCAGGTCGGCCAGCACCTTGCGGTTGAGCTCGATGTGGTTGGCTTTTACCTGCCCCATGAACTGGGAATAGGACATTCCGTGCAGGCGGGCTCCGGCATTAATCCGGGCAATCCACAGGGCGCGGAAGTTGCGTTTCTTGGTGCGGCGGTCGCGGTAGGCATATACCATGGCCTTCTCGACCGCGTTTTTGGCTACTGTCCAGACGTTCTTGCGACGTCCGAAGAAGCCTTTTGCTTGCTTCATCACCTTTTTTCTGCGGGCTCTTGAAGCGACTGAATTTACTGATCTTGGCATTGTGTTTTTGTTTTTTTTGTAGCAGGCGTCCCCTTTGTTTCGGGGTACTTTTATGGGCCTGACTCCAGGGTTAAACTTCTACCGGCTGCGGGCTTATTTCAACCGCAGCTGCTCCATGATTCCCGACTCATCGGCCTTGCTTACCAAGGTGCTATGGGTCAGGCGGAGCTTGCGCTTGGTCGACTTTTTGGTCAAGATGTGGCTTTTGTAAGCGTGCTTTCTCTTGATCTTTCCACTGCCGGTGAGCTTGAATCGCTTCTTGGCACTGGATTTGGTCTTCATCTTAGGCATTGTCTCGCTTGTTAATTGATTTATAGATCCGCTTTCTCGCGTTTATTTTTTGTTGGCTTTGGGAGCCAGGAACATGGTCATCCGCTTGCCTTCCAGCTTGGGCATCTGCTCCACCTTTCCGTAGTCTTCCAGGTCCTGGGCCAGTCGGAGCAACAAAATCTCCCCCTGTTCCTTGTACACGATCGAGCGCCCCTTGAAGAAAACGTAAGCCTTTAATTTGGCGCCTTCCTTCAGGAATTTCTCGGCGTGCTTCTTTTTAAAATCGTAATCGTGGTCGTCTGTCTGAGGGCCGAACCGGATTTCCTTCACCACCACCTTTGTAGCCTTGGCCTTGATGACCTTGTCGCGCTTTTTCTGCTCGTACAGGAACTTTTTGTAGTCCATGATCTTGCAGACCGGCGGTTCGGCCGTAGGCGAAATCTCTACCAGATCCAGTCCGAGCTCTTCAGCTTTCGCAAGGGCTTCTCGGGTATTGTAAACTCCCATTTCCACATTATCCCCCACCAGGCGAACCTTGGGTACCGAGATTTTGTCATTGATATTGTGCGGGGTCTTGTTTTCCCGCTGTGGCTGGGGCCTGAATCTTCTACGTAGGGCTATGGCTTAAAAATTTTAATTCAACTTAATTCAAACGACTTCAAGGTACTGCTTATTTCACTGCTCACCAAGTTGGCGAAGGCTTCGACCGAAAGCGATCCGAGGTCTCCGCCCCCGTGCCGGCGCACCGAAAGGGTACCATCCGCCATTTCCTGGTCGCCGACAATTACCATAAACGGGTATTTGCCTAGCTCCGCTTCCCGTATCTTCTTGCCAACGGTCTCGGCGCGGGCGTCCAAGAGGGCGCGAATTTCGTGATTTTCCAGCGATTTTAAAACTTTTTCAGCATATTTTTCATGCTTTTCGCTGACGGGCAAGACGATAGCTTGCATAGGGGTGAGCCAGAGCGGGAAATTGCCGCCCGTATGCTCGAGCAACAGGGCCACAAAGCGTTCCATGCTGCCGAAAGGTGCCCGGTGGATCATCACGGGCCGGTGCATCTCGTTGTCGCTTCCTTTGTAGGTGAGTTCGAAGCGCTCGGGCAGGTTATAGTCTACCTGAATGGTGCCCAACTGCCACTGGCGCCCCAGGGCATCCTTCACCATAAAGTCGAGCTTGGGGCCGTAAAAAGCCGCCTCGCCGGGCTCGATTACGAAGTTCAGGCCCTTTTCGCGGGCCGCATTGATGATGGCCGCCTCGGCTTTCTCCCAGTTTTCGACTGACCCGATATACTTGTCCGGGTTTTCAGGGTCGCGCACCGATACCTGGGCAGTGTAGTTGTCGAAGCCCAGGGAGGTGAGCACATAGAGGGAGAGGTCGATAACCCGCTTGAACTCCTGGTCGAGCTGGTCGTGGGTGCAGAAAATATGGGCATCGTCCTGGGTAAAGCCGCGCACACGGGTAAGCCCGTGCAGCTCCCCGCTCTGCTCGTACCGGTACACGGTACCGAACTCGGCATAGCGCTTGGGCAGTTCGCGGTACGAGAAGGGCCGCACCTTGAAAATCTCGCAGTGGTGCGGGCAGTTCATGGGCTTGAGCAGGAATTCTTCGTCTTCCTTGGGGGTGTGGATGGGTTGGAAGCTGTCTGCCCCGTACTTGGCGTAGTGGCCCGAGGTTACGTAAAGTTCTTTCTGGCCGATGTGGGGAGAAACCACCATCTCGTACCCGGCCTGCTTCTGGGCCTTTTTCAGGAATTGCTCCAGGCGCTCGCGCAGGGCGGCCCCTTTGGGAAGCCAGAGCGGCAGCCCCTGGCCAACCTTCTGGGAAAAAGTGAACAGTTCCAGTTCCTTGCCCAGTTTGCGGTGGTCGCGCTTTTTGGCTTCCTCGAGCAGTTCGAGGTATTCGGTCAGGTCTTTCTGCTTGGGAAAAGAAATGCCATACACCCGGGTAAGCTGGGGGCGTTTTTCGTCTCCCCTCCAGTAGGCTCCTGCCACGTTTAGCACCTTGAATGCCTTCACGATACCGGTATTGGGGATGTGACCGCCCCTGCAAAGGTCGGTAAAGGTGTCGTGGTCGCAGAAGGTTATATCGCCGTCTTGCAGGCCCTCGATCAGTTCTACCTTGAAGGGGTTGTCTTGTTTGCGGTAGTAGGCCAGGGCGTCCTGCTTGGACACCTCCCGCATTTTGAAATCGTGCTTGCCGCGCGCAATTTCGAGGGCTTGTTTTTCAATGGCCGGAAAGTCTTTTTCAGATAGGGCGCGGTCTCCAAAATCGACGTCGTAGTAGAACCCGTTTTCTATGGCGGGGCCTATGGTTAGCCGCACGCCCGGGTACAGCTGCTCCAGGGCCTGGGCCAGAATGTGCGATGAGGAGTGCCAGAAGGCCTTCTTGCCTTCGTCGTCGTTCCAGGTGTAAAGCACCAGGCTGCCGTCTTCCACCAGGGGGGTAACGGTTTCGACCTTGCGGTTGTTGAAGCGGGCGCTGATTACGTTTCGGGCCAGCCCTTCGCTGATGTCGCGGGCCACGTCAATTGGGGTAACCCCTTCTGGATACCGGACCTTTTTCCCGTCCGGCAAGGTAATTTCTATCATGAGTCGATGAAAGGTGAATGCCTCTTAAGACCGCAAAGATACTACCTACCCGCGGATCAGGCAACTGCTATAGCCGGCCTAGGAGCGACGCGGACCGAAGAGGGCGTCAACCAGGGTTTTGATGCCGTAAAAGCCCATGGACACGGCCGCCAGGGCCAGCACGATCCCGAAGATGAGTACCGGGTAGTAAAAGGGGTGCTCCTGGTTTTTAAAGGCTTCGTAGAGCACCACCGGGGCAGTGAACATAAGCAAGAGGGTAATGGCCAGGCGCCTGAGTCCTTTGGCCAGCAGTTGTTTGTCGGTCGGCAAGGCTTCTCACTGTTGGGTTTGCCCGTAAAAATACACAGAATTGCTATATTTCTGAAACCTAAACCGCCACTTATGGACCTGGTACTCATGCCCGATAAATTCAAAGGGTCTTTGCCCGCCCACCGGGTGTGCGATGCCATTGAGGCCGGGGTTCGGACGCGATACCCTCAGGCTGCCTTCCGGCGCTTTGCTGCCTCAGATGGTGGCGACGGCTTCCTCGATGCCGTGGCGGCCATGCGGAGGCTTGAGCGCCATACCGAAACGGTTTCTGACCCCCTTGGACGGCCGGTCACGGCCGATTTCCTATACGATTCCGCCACAGGCGAGGCCTTTGTGGAGCTGGCCCAGGCATCTGGTCTAGTATTGCTTGCAGATGCCGAGCGCGACCCGCTTCGCACCAGTACCCTGGGTACGGGCGAGCTGATCCGGGCGGCCCTGGCCCACGGGGCACGAACGGTTTATGTGGGGCTGGGCGGCAGTGCCACCAGCGATGCCGGTATGGGCATTGCAGCCGCCTTTGGCTATACCTTCCTGGATGAAAACAACCAGCCCCTGGAGCCTGTAGGCGGCAACCTGTCGAGGGTGGCCCGGCTCGGGTTGCCCAGGAAGAATCCCCTGCCCGATGGGGCCCGGGTGGTGGCGGTGAACGATGTGACCAATCCGCTTTGGGGCCCAGGGGGGGCAGCTTATACCTACGGGCCGCAAAAAGGGGCCGGACCCGAAGCGGTCGAACAGCTCGATCGCGGCCTGAGGCGGTTGGAGGAAGTGGTCATCGGCCAGCTCGGATGCCATTTCGGGCAGGTCGCCGGGGCAGGGGCAGCCGGGGCAGCGGCATATGGCCTTAAAACCTTCCTGGGGGCCGAATTCGTGAGCGGTACCGAGTATGTCATTAGCTATAGCGGCCTTGAAGATTCCCTGCGACAGCGACCTGCCGACCTGCTCATTACCGGGGAAGGCCGCATCGACTCCCAGAGCCTGAGCGGCAAGCTTATACAGGGGGTGCTGCAGCTCGGCCAACGGTACGGCATACCCGTTGTGGCCGTGTGCGGGAGCAGCGAGCTGGATGCCCCGACCCTGCGCCGGGCCGGGTTTGAAGCGGTGCTCGAAGTGGCCGACCCAAGCCGGTCCCTGGCCTGGAACCTGGAACATGCTTACGACCTCACGCGCCGGGCTGTTGCCGCGTACTTTGAAAAAGCGGAGGGGGATTAATTGATGGTAAGGGTGCGCTGGTGCTGCTGTACCACCGCAAAATAGCCCAGGGGGAACTCCCCGGGGCGACTGGTATTGTCGTACAGGTTATCGTTGTCGATGTCGGTAACATCTACCACGTTGCCCCGTGCGGAGGCAACAGGGGTCTGGAATGGTCCCTGCTGGTCGCTCTGCTCGATCAGCAGCCGCATGTAGTCGTAAAAGGCCTTGTCTGCCCCCAGTATGCCTACGGTAAGCTCTGTGCCGGGAGTAATCGGGTCTTCATAGAAGTACGAAAACTGGAAAAACTGCCCCTGGTAAAAGGTGTCTTCAGTGGTCAGGTACAGGCTCCTGCCGAAATCGAACAAATAGTAATTCTTTTCCACGGGCGGGTCTGTAAACCCGACGATGACCTCGGTCTCCTCTCCGGTCTGCAGGGTGGCACGCCCCTGCAGCAAATAATCCATGGGCACCACTGGCTGGTACCAGGTCTGGGCCAGGTATTGTCGCTGCCGGTAGCGGATTTGCAGGGTAAAGCGCACGTCGTCTTCCAGGAAAAAGGTGGGGATGCGCTGGTCGAAGGTGGCGTTGGGGTCGGGGATGTACACCCCGCTACCGGGGTTTTCCTCTGCCAGGGATGAAGTAAAGGTGCCCACCAGGTCACCGTTTTCGAACCGTTCCACATAAATGAGGGCCACCTCTGCCTGGGTGGCTGGCAGGGGCTCGAAAAAGCCGGCCGATTCGGTCAGGCGGATGCGCACCGGAAGAAAGGCTTCCTCCAGGTCTACGCGAATGAGGCCTTCGACAACCAGGCGGGGCTCGGCAGCCGGCAGGTCTACTTCGATCACGTCTTCGCAGCCGAAGCCGGCCAGGATCATGAAGGGGAGCAAGTGGGGCAGCAGCCTGTTCATCAGTCGGGATATTGCAAGGTGAGCGAGTCGCGGAATTCCTGTACCACGGCGAAATAACCCAGGGGGAACACCCCGGGCTGGCCGGTGTTGTCGAACAGCTGGTCGTTGTCGAGACCGGTCACGTCAAAGGCGTTACCGCGCACGGTGGCGATGGGGGGCTGGAAGGGCCCCTGCTGCCCGTCGGTTTGCTGCACCAACAGGTTCATGTAGTTGAAAAAGGTCTGGTCTGCCCCCAGGATTGCGACTTCCACCTGCGAGCCGTTCTCGAAGATTTCATCGTAGAAATACGAAAAGCTGAAGGTCTGCCCCTTGTAAAAAGTGTCTTCCGTGGGCAGGTAGTTCCCGTACCCGAAGTCGAACACGTAGAAGTTATCTGCATCGGGCATGTCGGTATAGGTAACGATTACCTCCGTCTGGTTGTCATCGAACAGGGTCTTGGAGCCCTGGGCGAGGTTGTCGATGGGCACGGCAGCCACATATTTGGTCTGTGCGGCGTAGCGGCGGCCCTGGCGCTGGATTACCAGGGTAAACAAAATGTCATTTTCCAGTACGGTGCGCACTGCGATGCGCTGGTCGGTATCGAAGGAAGGGTCGGGTTCGTATATGCCCGAGCCCGGCTGGAGTTCGGTGAGCGAACTGGTGCCAGAGGTAACCGGCAGGCCGTTTTCCAGGAACTGCATGATGATGATAATGCTTTCCACGTCGCTTACAGGCTGGGGCTGGTCAAAGAAATTGCTGGATTCCGTCAGCCGGATGGCCACCGGTAAAAATTCCTGGGTGGTGTCGACCCGAATCACGCCTTCAATTACCAGGCGCGGGTCTTCAGAAGGAGTCTCCACTTCAATCACGTCCTCACAAGATGCCCAGAGGCCCAGCAGGGGCAGCAGTATGTAGTACCATCTTTTCATCTCAGAACCGGAAATTATAGGTTACGGCCGGCACGATGCCAAAAATGCTGGTTCGGATGGCCTCATTGCGGCCCGTATCCTGGTTTTGCCGGAAGTTGATCGAGGCCGCGTTGTAGCGGTTGTACACGTTGTAGACGCTGAACACCCATTCCCCCTTGACCCTGGCACCGGGCTTGCGCATGGGCTGCAGGGTGGCCGAGAGGTCGAGGCGGTGGTAGCTGGGCAGGCGCTGCTGGTTGCGCAGCCCGTAATAGGGCACCACCAGGCCTTCGAACTGGAATTGCCCGACAGGGTAGTTGGTTGGCTGGCCGGTCTGGAAAATAAAATTGGTATTAAAGCTCCAGCGGTCGCTGAGCTGATAGCGGCCGTAAAGGGACAGGTCGTGCCGCTTGTCGTAGGGTGTGCTGTACCACTTCCCGAAGTTGATACCCGGCTCCTGCACCGTGCGCCCCGTGCTTACCACGGTGGTACGGCCGGGGGTTTGTTGCTCCGATTTGGCCAGGGTATAGGCCAGCCAGCCTGTGAGCCGCCCGGTGTTCTTGCGCAGCAGTAACTCCCAGCCGTAGGCCCGGGCCTGCCCGTTCAGAATTACGCGTTCGATGGCATTGTTGGCAATCAGGTTGGCCCCGTCAATGTAGTCGATACGGTTCTGCACTTCCTTATAGAATACCTCGGTTTCCAGACTGTAGTCGTTGCCTGAGAAATTCCGGAAATAGCCCATGGCGTATTGGTCTACCAGTTGGGGTTTTGTATACGGGCCACTGGGGGTCCACACGTCTAATGGGGTGGGCGAGGAGGTGTTCGAAAGCAGGTGGAGGTACTGCGCCATACGGGTGTAACTGGCTTTCACCGAACTCTGTTCACTGAGGGTCCAGGAAAGGGAGACCCGTGGCTCCAGGTTCAGGAACTTCTTGAGGGTTTCCGACCGGCGCGAACTCAGCGTGTCGATGGGAGTGGCCTCCTGGTACACCAGGCTGAACTCGTCAAAGTCGACCGGGTTGTCGTTGGCATACACGTAAAAGGCGTCCTGGCCCAGGCGGTTGAACTGGCTTATGCGCAGGCCGTAGCCCAGGCTCAGGCTGGGCGAGATGTCGTGTGCGACATCTACGTACACAGCGTTCTCGTTGGCGTATTTCTTGGTGAGCTGCTCTTCCACGATGCCCGAATCGGGGGAATTGGGGATAATTTTGCCCGGGTTAAACACGTAATAGGTGTTGTGCATGCCGAAATTGATCTGGAACGTATTGCTCAGGTAATACTTCAGGTCGTATTTCAGGTTGAAGTTCTGGATGCCGGAGTTCCACTGGAAGCCCACAAAATCGAGCTCCAGGCCGTAGTAGTAGTCGGAGTAGATCAGCGAGAGGTTCGAAAACAGCCGGTCAGAAAACAGGTGGTTCCAGCGGAAATTCACGACGGCGTTGCCGTAAGTGTTCACGAAGAGGTCGCTCAGGCTGAAGAGATCGCGCCCGAAGTAACCCGAGAGGTACAGGTTGTTGCGGTCGTTAAGCCGGTAATTGAGCTTGGTGTTCAGGTCGTAGAAGTAGGCCCGGTTGTCAATTTTGAACACGGGCAGGAAAAGATGCGCATAGGAAGCGCGGCCCCCGGCCAGGAAGGCTGCCCGGTCTTTGACGATGGGCCCCTCGGCGAGCAGCCGGCTGGCCACCAGGCCAATGCCGCCGTTCATATGGAATTCCTTGCTGTTGCCCTCTTTCTGGAAGATTTCAAGCACCGAGGAAACGCGCCCCCCGTAACGGGCCGGGATGCCCCCTTTGTAGAGCTTCACGTCCTTGATGGCGTCGGGGTTGAATACCGAGAAAAAGCCGAAGAGGTGAGACGAGTTAAAGATGGTGGCCTCGTCGAGCAGAATCAGGTTTTGGTCTACCGCCCCACCCCGCACGTTAAAGCCCGAAGAGGCTTCCCCGGCATTGGTCACCCCGGGCAACAGCAGAATCGATTTGATTACGTCGGCTTCTCCCAGCACCACCGGAATGCTTTTGATGGTTTCCGCCTTCAATGTGGCCACGCTCATCTGGGGTTTGCGGATGTCGAGGCGCTCGGCTTCCTCGATTACCACCACTTCTTCGAGCTGTTCGGCTTCCGACTCCATCTGGAAATCGAGTCGCTGGTTTGCAGCAAACGACACGGTTTGCCTGATGTCGCGGAAGCCCAGGGAGGTAATGACCAGCTCGTAGCTGCCTTCGGGCAGGGTCAGGGAATAAAAGCCATATTCGTTGGTGGTGGCTCCGGTTTGCAGCTCAGGCACCAGAATGCTTACCCCGATAAGGGTTTCGTTGGAGCCTGCTTCAGAGATGGTGCCACTAATGGTGTGACGTTCCTGTGCATACAAAAAGCACCCGAAAAAGAACAAGGGCAGCAAGGCCAGGCGGCCCGATCGGATCTTCATAGCCTATTTTTTTTGATAAAAATAGGGAAAATATAGCCAGGAGTGAACCTTCCTGAACAGCCTCGGCACCCCAGGCGGCCTTTATCAGGCCAGCTCTTCCAGAATGCGGTTAAAGGTGGCGCTGGGGCGCAGCGCCCTGGCGGTCTTCTGGGCGTCGGGCAGGTAATAGCCTCCGACATCCTGCCGCCTGCCCTGGGTGTCTAGCAGGTCTTGCAAAATAGCGTCGGACTCGGCGCGCAGCGCCCTGGCTGCAGGGGCGAAGGCGGCGGCCAGTTCGGTATCGTCGGGTTGGGAGGCCAGGGCCTCGGCCCAGTAAAGGGCCAGGTAAAAGTGGCTGCCTCGGGTATCGAGCTCGCCCACCTCGCGGGAGGGGGAACGGTTTTCGTCCAGGAACACTTCAGTGGCCTGGTCGAGGGCCGCGCCGAGCACGCTGGCTTTGCGGCTGTTGTTTTTGCGGCCGTAAAATTCGAGCGAGACGGCCAGGGCCATGAATTCGCCCAGGGAGTCCCAGCGCAGGTGGCCTTCTTCGAGGAATTGCTCGACGTGCTTGGGGGCCGAACCGCCGGCCCCGGTCTCGAACAGACCACCCCCGTTCATCAAGGGTACGATCGAGAGCATCTTGGCGCTGGTGCCCACTTCCAGAATCGGGAAGAGGTCGGTCAGGTAATCGCGCAGCACGTTGCCGGTCACCGAAATGGTATCTTTCCCGGCTTTGAGGCGCTCCAGGGTAAAACGGGTCGCCTCCACAGGAGAAAGTACCCTGATGTCGAGGGCTTTGCGCACATCCGCAGGCAGGTAGGCATCTACCTTTTTGATGAGCTCGCGATCGTGTGCCCGCTGCACATCGAGCCAGAAAACGGCTGGAGTTTTCGAAACCCGGGCCCGTTCCACCGCCAGTTCGATCCAGTTTTGAACCGGCAGGTCTTTAACCTGGCACATGCGCCAGATGTCGCCGGCCTCCACGGCGTGTTGCAACAGTACCCGGCCGCTGGCCTGGTCTACCACGCGTACCGCGCCTGCAGCTTTCATTTCAAAGGTCTTGTCGTGTGAGCCGTACTCTTCGGCCTTCTGGGCCATGAGCCCCACGTTGGGCACGGTGCCCATGGTGCGGGGATCGAAGGCACCGTGTTTCTTGCAGAAGTCGATGGTGGCCTCATATACGCCAGCGTAGCTGCTGTCGGGGATAACCGCCAGGGTATCCTGTGCCTTGCCCTGGGCGTTGTACATACGACCCGAATTCCGGATCATGGCCGGCATGGAGGCATCGATGATCACGTCGCTGGGCACATGCAGGTTGGTAATGCCCCTGTCGGAATTGACCATAGCCAGGGCGGGGCCGTTATCTTGGGTTTTTGCGAGCGCCTCGCGGATGGCTCCGGCCTTGTCGGCGGGGAGTTTCCCCAGGTTGGCCAGCAGGCTCTCAAGCCCGTCGTTGGCATTGATGCCCGCTTTTTCCAGGTCACTTCCATAGGTATTGAAAACCTCACTAAAGTAAGTGCGCAGCGCATGGCCGAACAAAATGGGGTCAGACACCTTCATCATGGTGGCTTTCAGGTGCACCGAAAAAAGGATGCCCTCCTTTTTGGCTATTGCCACCTGCTCCTTCAAAAAGGCCAGCAGGGCTGCCTTCTGCATCACCGAGGCATCTACGATTTCGCCGGCCATGACCGGGATCGCTTCGCGCAGCACTTCGGTTTTACCATCGGCACCTGCAAACTCGATACGCAGGCTGCCCGCCTGGTCAAGGGTGAGCGATTGCTCGTTTGCTTTGAAATCGCCGCTGGACATAGTAGCAACGCTGCTTTTGGAGTCGGCACTCCAAGGGCCCATGGAGTGCGGGTGCTTTTTGGCGTAATTCTTTACGGGGATTGGGGCCCGGCGGTCGGAGTTCCCCTCGCGCAGCACCGGGTTAACGGCGCTCCCTTTAATTTTGTCGTACCGCGCTTTCGCCGATTTATCGGCATCGGTTAGGGCCTCCGCCGGGTAGTCGGGCACGGCATATCCTTTTTGCTGCAATTCGCGAATGGCATCTTCGAGTTGGGGGATCGAGGCGCTGATGTTCGGCAGCTTGATGATGTTGGCATCGGGTTGTTTGGCCAATTCTCCCAAAAATTCCAGGTCGTTGGCTACGCGCTGGCCCTCCTTCAGGTATTCGGGAAATACGGCCAGGATACGACCGGCCAGGGAGATATCACGTGTTTCCACGTCTATTCCGGCTGGGCGGGCAAAGGCTTGTACGATGGGGAGAAAGGAAGCAGTGGCCAGGGCCGGTGCCTCGTCGGTGCGGGTATAATAGATGGTCGCCATGAAGCTCGTCCGTTTTAAAAGCGGAGCAAATATACAACTTTCATCACGCTTGGGCAGCTTGAAGAAGCCTATTGCTTGCGTGATTTGCAGGGGAAGGGTGCAAGGGAGGGTTGAGGGAGCCCGGGCGTCCTAAAATACGAAAGCCATATCACTGTAACGGGTACATTGACATGGCTTTCTGAAATAGTTTGCAGCTTAGATGCCCGGCCTGAGCCTGACGTTGCAACCGTCGTTGCACTGCGCCCTATCTAACGTTTGAATCAGGCTCCGACTTCCAGCCTTGCGACCGGTCTGTCGACCACTAATCCTTTGTGTTGCTTAGTCCTCTCATCTTACACAGCAAACCGGAGTTTTCCATGTAACACATAAGTTCCCACTGCAGCTGGTGACGTCAGCCTCCTGACTGCAGCTCTTCTCATTTCTCAAACGACCCAGGAGGCCGTCTCGAAATAAAAATAATCAACACTATAAAGAACGTCAGCTTTACAGCAATCTTTCTGAGTAGTCATGGACTGAATACCTTACTTGATTACAGTGTCTAAAATAGATTAAAACATCCTCAGTACCAAATTTTTAACCTCGAAAAGAATCGACAGCTTATCAACGGCAGTTATCAACAATTGTGAATAATTACACCTGCTTTACGAGGCCCGTCACTGCGCGCTTCCGTTCTCGTCCCGGCCGCTGCGCCTCAGCTGTCGCTGGATTTTTTTGATAGCCGATTCGATCGATTTGTCGGGTTCGATAATGTTGTACTCGCCCCAGAAATCCGGATCGGAAAAGCCGGCCACCTCGTCGCTCAGGATTATGGAGGAGCGGATGCGTTCCCGGTTGCGCGGTATCCGGTTTTCGGCCATGTGCTCCCAGTCGGTTACGGCCATCTCGCAGGTAAGGCTGTAGACCGAGTTGAACAGCCTGCGGTCCCAGTCAACCTTGAATTCCAGCATGGCATTGCTGTACCCGTAGTACCAACGGCCGTCCTTTTCCCGGTAGTCTACCCGGTAGGAAACCTCGGTGGGGTAAACCGAGGCATTGGCCGGCTTGCGGCGCACGAACATGCGGCTGGCCAGGACGGGGTCTGTTATATTCAGGGAAAAGATGGCGCTGGTCAGAATCTTGCGCTCTCCGTCTATAAAGAGTTTGCCCTGATAGAGGGGTTCGGGCACCGAGGACTTCTGGCGGAAGCCGATCACGAAAATAGGCCGGTTGTCGATGCGGGTGTTGCGCTCGAAGTAAAATTCGTAGTCGTCAATGTAATCATCTGAAAAGAGGAAATCGGGATATTTCATCACATCGACATACAGGGCGTTAAACGGCCCGCCCTGTAACTTCAGGGCCACGGTATCGAGCTTGCTGTAATCGGTGCTCTTGCGGGCCTTGTACAATTCTACCTGGTCTTGCCTGATGCTGGAGTAGGGGCTTTTGTAAATGGTGACCACGGCCTCCGACAGGGAAACGTTGCGCTTGCGCCGGCGGATGGTCTCCCGGTAAAATGCGGTCATTCGGGTAAAGTCTTCAAAATAGTTCTCCCCTTTGCGGTTGAGGGTCTCAACCACCAGGGCGCGCGGGTCCCTGGGCACCACCACGTCGACTTCCTGAAGCGAGGTCACCGAAATCTGGAGCGCAATGCGGTTCTCGGCTTCCCGGAATTGCGAAAGCGGGATGCTCTGGTTCTGGTAGCCCAGGTAGGATACCTGCACAACTCCTTCCTCCAAGGTTGCCGGCACCTTGAGCAAAAAGCCCCCTTCGGAGTTGGTAACCGTGCTCAGGTTCTGGCGCTCCAGGGAAAGGGTGGCGAACACCAGCGGTTCCCCGGTATCGGCGTCGACCACCTCCCCGGTGTACTGCCGGAAAGGCTGGGCAGGTTCGTCTTGTGCCAGCAGCTGCCCCGGCAGCAGGCTAAGGCAAGTGGCCAACAGGGAATATGTGATCCATTTCATAGCGTTTGGAATTTAAATTAAAGGGTTGTGGGCCAGCCTGTGAGGAGCGTTGAAGCTGGCCAGGCAACCGTATCTAAGATACGAAATTTTCAGGGTTTTTGCGAAAGGGGCACTGGCCGTTTTGCCGCCGGACGGCGACTGGGACCTGAATCGCACCTCGCGAGCCCTTTCCGGGGCCTTCCGGGGGTCAGGGCTCGTGAAGATTTCTTATCTTGGGGGGGACGAACCAAACCCATATGGAAAAAAGAACGTTCCTGCGCCATCTCGGACAGGCGGTGGCGGCCTCTCCCTTTCTCTTCACTCCCTGGCCCGCCAAGGCCGGGCCCCACACGCCAGCGGTCCCAGATGGGCGTTCTGGTGATTTCTGGGATCAGATTCGCGCCGATTACGACCTGAAGCCCGATTACATCAACCTGGAGAACGGGTATTACAACATCATTCCCAGGCCAACTTTGGAGGTCTTTCTGGAGAAGGTGCGCCAGGTGAATTACGAAGGGTCGTATTACATGCGCACCGTGCAATGGGAAAACAAAAACCGGCTGGCGGCACGCCTGGCAGGCCTGGTGAATTGCCCGGCCGAATCACTGGTCATTACCCGAAACACCACAGAGTCACTCGATACCATTATTGGCGGATACCCCTGGAAAGCGGGTGACGAGGCCATCTACGCCGAGCAGGACTACGGCGCCATGCAGGACCATTTTGAGCTGGTGTCGATGCGGTACGGGGTGGTCTGCAGAAAGGTGTCGGTACCCAACCACCCGAAGTCTGACGACGAGCTGGTATCGCTCTACGAGCAGCAGATTACCTCCAACACCCGCCTGCTGATGATCTGTCACATAGTGAATATAACAGGGCAGATTCTCCCGGTGCGCAAGATCTGCGACATGGCACACCGCCACGGGGTGGAAGTACTGGTCGACGGCGCCCACTGCGTGGGGCACATCGGGGTAGACCTGGCCGAACTCGACTGCGACTACTACGGCTCCAGCCTGCACAAGTGGCTCAGCACCCCATTGGGTGCCGGCATCCTGTACGTCAAAAAGGAGCGCATCGCCCAGATCTGGCCCTTGCTGGCCCAGGGCGCCACGCCCCCGGATGACATCAGCCGCCTGAACCACACGGGTACCCATCCGGTACATACCGACCTGGCCATAGACGCGGCCATGGATTACCTGGAGCAACTCGGGCTCGAACGAAAGGAATCCCGGCTACGGCACTTGCAGCGGTATTGGACCGACGCCCTCAGGGGAGCACCCGGGGTACGGATCAACACGCCCGAGGCGCCCCACCGCAGTTGCGGCATTGCCAACGCAGGCATTGAGGGGTTGGCCCCGGCCCGCCTGGCCGAGGTCCTTTTGGAAACATACGGCATTTACACCGTGGCCATCGATTCGGCCGGGGTGCAGGGGTGCCGGATAACCCCCAACGTCTTTACCACCGAGGCCGAGCTCGACCATCTGGTGTTGGCCATGAAGGAGTTGGGGCTGCGGTACGGCCCTTGACGGGCCCGGGCCTGAAACCTGATTTCCGTCATATTTTTTGAGGGGCGACGGAAGTAGCTTTGAAGCATATGCGGGGGTGACCCCCAAGCCCCTTTTAACCAACCTAACACACAGAAACTCTAAATTCTCAGATACAATGACCGCTTCTAACACGAATCAGAAACTATCTGGCGGCCTGGTACTCCTTCGGCTCTTTATCGGCTGGCACTTCCTTTATGAGGGAATTGTAAAGGTGTACAACCCCGACTGGACCAGTTTCGGATACCTGGCTTCTGCCCAGGGTCCGTTTAAGTCCCTCTTTGCGTGGCTTACAGCAGAGAGCATCCTCCCCTGGGTAGATACCCTAAACTGGCTTGCCCTGCTCTTTGTGGGCATCACCTTCATCCTCGGCATCTTCGACAGGGCCGGGGCGGTGGTTGGGATGGGCCTGCTGGCCCTGTATTACCTGGCCCACCCCTCTTTTCCGGGGCTCGACCAGCTCAATGCCGAAGGCAATTACTGGCTGGTGAACAAGAACCTGATTGAGCTGGCGGCCTGCTGGGTACTCTTCCTGCAGCCTACAGGTACGTATATCGGCCTGGCCCGACTGCTGAAACCGAAAACATCCACCACTAAAACCGAACTATCATGAGCTGGACAAGACGCGAAGCCCTCCTGGGAATGGGAGGCATCCCCATTTTGGGAGCCGTATGGTGGGCAGGCGCCTCCGCCACCGTTGGAAAGAAAAGGGAGCGCGACGCCCTGTTGGAAACCCTGAACATTCAACCCTCCCTGCCACCGGCCGTAGCGGCCATAAGCGGCGAGCCCGTAAAAGTGGGGGTCATTGGCTTCGGCATCAGGGGCGAGCAGCTTTGCCGGGCCCTGGGGTATGCCACACAGGAGTGGCTTGCCGAAATGGAAGAGGCCACTGCACTGGCTAAAGCCGAAAACCGGCCCTTTACCGCCCTGGAAGATTTCAACAACCAGGACAAACTCAATGTGCGCATTGTCGGCATCTGCGATATTTACGACTATCGGGCCGAGAAGGCCATCCGCTCCTTCGCCACCGACGAGCAGCCTATCAAGCGCTACCGCACTTTCCAGGAAATGATTGCCAGCGGAGACGTGGAGGCGGTGGTTGTGGCCACCCCAGACCACTGGCACGCCCCCATCGCCATGGAGGCCCTGCGCAACAACGTGCATGCGTACGTGGAAAAACCCATGACACACACCCTGTCGGAAACCTATGAGCTGCGCGAGGTGGCTTTGAATTCCAAGGCCATTTTGCAGGTGGGGCACCAGCACCGCCAAACCCTGAGCTTCAAAACAGCCCAGGACATTATTTCCAAAGGCATTCTGGGGCATGTGTCCCTGATTACCACCAATACGAACCGGAACGACGACAACGGTGCCTGGAACTACGAGATCAGGCCCGATGCGACCCCGGAGACCATCGATTGGGCCCAGTTTTTGGGCAATGCACCCCAGATACCCTTCAACAAGAACCACTTCTTCCGCTGGAGAAAATGGTGGGCATACGGTTCCGGTCTTTCGGGCGACCTGCTCACCCACGACTACGATCGCCTGAATTGCGTGCTCAAGATGGGTATCCCCAATTCGGTAATGGCTTCCGGAGGCATTTACACCCATCGCGACGCCCGCAATGTGCCCGACGTTTTTCAGGCCAACTTTGAGTTTCCCGATTTCAGTACCGGCGGCAGCCAGCAACCGGGCAAGGAAAAAGGGATGACCTTTGTATACAGTGCCACTCTGGGCAACACCCTGAACCGACCCACCGTGCTAATGGGGCACGACGCCAGCATGGAGCTGGGCAACCGGCTCACCATCTGGCCCGACGGCCGCTCTACCCGTTATTTCACCCAGCTCGAGGAAGGTAAAATGGCGCCGCAAACCCCGATATACCAATACGATCCGGCCTCATCGGCCCTCGACGGCGTTTCGTCGGCCACGTCACAGTATTTTGCCGACAAGGGCCTGATGTGGACCTATATCGATGGCAAACGGGTCGATTCCACCTTCCTGCACATGCGGGAATGGCTGAGTGCCATCCGCAACAACGGCCCGGTTAGCTGCGGCATCCAACAAGGCTTCGAAGAGGCGATCTCGGCCCACATGGCCGGGCTTTCCTGGAAACTCGGCCGGCGCATCGAATGGGATGCCGAAGCCCAGCGGGTGGTACCCGTCGATGAAATCGACCTCGATGCGGCCCTGCTTGACAGCCCTCCCGGCATCGGCAATTTCGCCCCCGATGTGGTGACATAAGCCTTAGGCCGCAGGGTAACGCGCCAATTCGCCAATACGTTTTCCGCCCTTTCCGCCACTGGCGGATTCGGTGGAGGCAACAGGGCTCAAGGCTCAATGGGATACCAGGATTCCATGAGCTTTGGGCCTTGTTTTTTTGAATGGGACGGCAGCGGATAGGGTTTGGCCGAGGGGGTAAAAATAATAGGGAAGCCCCAACCCCCGAGGCTCAAGTTAACGTTATACCCTGCAACTTCCCATCAGGAAACCGCCCTTAAACGCGCCTAATCCAGCATGAACAGGGCATTGGCGAAGAAGAGCTTGCCGTTTTCCCAGAAGCCCCTGAAAAGGGGGTTGTCGGCCAGGTAAACCACCTGGCCCCGACCAAGGCGCTCTGCCCCGAATACCAGTGTTTCAGGGATGCGCTTCACGGCCTCGCTCCCGGCAAACCCGGCCATGGGGCGTGGGTTGCCTTCCAGGTAGGCTACAGTGCCCCCGTCGAGATAACTGTAGGCATCGCTGCCCAGCTTCAGGGTATAATAGGTATCCGAATAACCGAAAGCCAGCGGGTGGGTCGGGTCTACCCTGGCTTTGAAGATGGCCCCGGTAATCTCCGATTTGATGCGTTCGCGCTCGGTGCCTTCAAAAGGCTCGGGCAGCACGCTGTCGCGGGCAGGCGATTCTTTGTCTTTGTCGACGATGGAAAAACCGGCTTCGCCCTGCAGGCCGCCCAGGGCCTGGCCCATAGCAATGAGCTTGCCGCCGGCCCGCACCCAGTCTGCAAGGGCAGCGCGGCGCTTGTCGTTGAGAAAGCCCCGGTACCCGTACCCGTCGGGCAGCACCAGCACGTCGTAGGCAGCCAGGTCTACGCGGTCAAAGTAGTCCGAATTGAGTACGGTAAGGGGGTAGCGCAGCTGTTGTTCGAAGAAGTGCCAGACCTCCCCAAAACGCAGGGACGATGTGGGTTCCCCGGCCAGGACGGCTACCTTTACGGGTTTAATCTGGCCCACATACCTCGAGCCGAAATCCTTGCCCTGCTCTACATAACCGGTGGTAACCGGGACCAACTCCTTGGCATTTTTGGCAGCGATGCCGGTAAGTTGACCATCCAGGTTGGGTATTCCGCTATTCTCTGCCCGGGTGACGATAAGCGTGCCCCGACCCCAGATTCTTCCTTCAAGGGTGAAGGGGCGCACCGAGCGGCGCACGCGTATGCCTGATTGCAACAGTTCGGCCAGGAATCGGGCATCGTCCATGCCGGTCCAGTCGGTCAGGTAGGCGTAGGCTTCCGGGTTCAGTGGGGGCGATACTACCCAATTTTGATCCTCCCCGTAGGGCAGGGCCGTTTCCGAAGCCAGGGCTTCCAAACCGTAGGCATAGGGCAACGACCAGGCGGTAATGTCGTAGGTAAGAGAATCGCTCAGGCGGGCGTCGGGCTCAAAGAGTACCTTAACCAGTGTGCCCTTGGACTGGTCGGTGGGCACAATCAAGGTGTGTTCATCGAGGGCCATGGTGCCGTTTTTCTGGCTGTCGTAGCGCAGGCCTTTGGCGGTGCCCTTTTTTCCGAAGCCGTAGGTAATCTGATGCTGCCGCAGCAGGCCTGTCAGGGCCCTGATGGCATCTTCGTTCCCGCTCAGGGCAAAGCTTTTGTATTTGAAATTCCGCGGCCTGCCGTAGAATTTCCGGAATTCGGCATTTAGGGTACCGGCATGGCGGGCGGCCATTTCTACGGTACTCAACCCGGTGGTCAGGTGGTGGGCAATGCGGTCTTTCAAGGTCAGGGTGTCGCCTTCAGAGGTGAGCACGCCGAGGCCGGCCCGGCCGCTGCCACCCTGTTCATAAGTCATTCCTATGGCCCCGTTGTAGGTGGGGTAGGTGTCTCCGTAGCTCGGGTAAAACAGATCGAATACTTCCTTGGTAAAGTAAAACCAGCCGTTAGCGTCGAAATATCGGGCGTGGTTGCGGCCGATGGAATCCTGGAAGGCGCGCTGGAAAGGGGTGATTACTTCGTGGTAGGGCTCGGCTGCCGGGGCGAAGTAGTAGGGCTCGTCTACCCCCTGTTCGTGGAAATCGACATGGATGTGGGGCATCCATTGCTGGTATTTGACCAGGCGTTGCCGGCTTTCGACCTGCGTGAGCCAGGCCCAGTCGCGGTTCAGGTCGAACATGTAATGGTTGCTTCGGCCGCTCCACCACCCCTCACGATGCTCGGTGCTGTTGGGGTCGACCTGATGCGGGGTATTTTTATACTGGTTATACCAGTTTACATACCGGTCGCGACCGTCGGGGTTGATGCAGGGGTCGAGAATTACCACCGTGTTTTCCAGGTAGGCGCTTTTGGAAGTTAGCAGTTCGTACAGCGTCTGCATCGATGCCTCGGTACTCACGCTTTCGTTCCCGTGTACGTTGTAGCTCATCCAGACGATAGCCGTCTGCGCGTCTCCTTTCCCTTGGAGGCCTTCGAGGTGGGCCTGGCGGATGTTTTCCAGGCGCTGCATGTTGGAGGGGGTCGAAAGCTGGGCGATCATCAGGGGCCTTCCCTCATTGGTCTGCCCGTACGTTTCCAGCTTCACCCTGTCGGGTGCTGCCTGGGCTACCGCCCGGTAATAATCCACTACCTGGTGGTGGCGCGTGAAACGCGACCCGAGCTCATAACCTAAAAATTCAGCGGGGGACGGAATAGACTGGGCGTGGGAAAGGGCTGCGAAAAGCAGGCCCGAGAGCAGGGCGAATGGTTTCATAAATGTCGTTTGGCCGGTTCGTATCATCGGATGCCAAAACTAAGGAATATGGCCGAATCGTATGCAAACCGGATCGGGAATTACAGGCCTGGGGCCAGGGCCTTCTCCGGGGCCCTGTTCGATCTTAACGTATTTTTGGGAAAACGAACCTCTCATAGTTTTATCTTTGGGATGCTTAAAACCTAATATGCAGGCCGAAGGAATACCCTTTAGGGATACCGGTTATTTCTCCTCCCTTATTACGGACTACCTTGCTGAGGAGCCGGCGCTGGAACCATTCTACCACCGCTTTCCTGAAATACACGCCTTCGGGGCCCAGATACGCGAGAAACTGGCTGCCTATCAGGCGGCAAACCGGCCTGTTGTCTGCCGGGTGCTGGAAGAACAGTACACCGGCCTCGACCTGTCAGAAGCCACCCGACGCAACCTGGACTCCCTCAGGCAGCCTCAGACCTTTACCGTGGTAACAGGGCACCAGCTAAACCTGTTTACCGGGCCGCTCTACTTCCACTACAAAATAGTATCGACCATCCGCCTCTGCCACCAATTGCAGGATGCCTATCCGGAATACCACTTTGTGCCGGTCTACTGGATGGCCACAGAAGATCACGATTTTGAGGAAATCAACCATTTCAATTTCCAGGGAAAGGAAATTCGGTGGAACCGCACCTCTTCCGGGGCTGTTGGCCGTCTCGACACTGCTGGCCTGGCTTCGCTATACGAAACCTTTGCCAAAGACCTGGGGGTTGGCAAAACGGCCGATTTGCTGCGCGAGCTGTTCCGTAAAGCTTACCTGGAGCAGCCCAACCTGGCTTCGGCAACCCGCTACCTGGTCAACCGCCTGTTCGGTGCCGAAGGCCTGGTAATCCTCGACGGGGACGATGCCCGCCTGAAAACGCTTTTCCTGCCCCAGATGAAGCAGGACGCTTTTGATAATACGGCCTTCAGCCTGGTCTCCAAAACTGCAGGAAAGCTGCAGGCGGCAGGCGAGGGGTATATGGCCCAGGTTACGCCCCGGGAAATCAACCTCTTTTATCTGAAAGATGGGCTTCGCAGCCGCCTGGTTAAGGAGGCGGGGTCTTTTAAGGTGCTGGATACCGACCTGCAGTTTTCCCGAAACGAGCTGGAAGCCGAGATGGAGCGCCATCCCGAACGCTTTTCGCCCAATGTGATTACCCGCCCGCTCTACCAGGAGGTGCTGCTGCCCAACCTCTGCTATATCGGCGGGGGAGGCGAGCTGGCCTACTGGCTTGAGCTCAAACCCTATTTTGAAGCTGCCGGCACACCCTTCCCGGTACTGCTGCTGCGAAACTCGGCCCTGCTCATCTCTGAAAAACAAAGGCGGAAGGCCGCCCGCCTCGGCGTAAGCCCGTCTGAGTTGTTCCTCGACCAGAACCAGCTCATCGACAAAAAAGTGCGCGAACTCTCGAAGATAACCATCGACTTCGGACCCCAGCGTGAAATCCTGAAAAAGCAGTTCAAGGAGCTCTACAGCCTGGCTGCCGAGACCGACCCTTCCTTCCTCGGGGCGGTGAAAGCCCAGGAGGTGAAACAGCTCAAAGGGCTCGACCACCTTGAAAAGCGGCTGCTCAAGGCCCAGAAGCGCAAACTAAAGGGCCACGTAAACCGCCTGGCAGCCCTGCAGTCAGAACTCTTCCCGGGGGGCAGCCTGCAGGAGCGCACCCGGAATTTCGCGGAGTTCTACCTGGAAATGGGCCCGCAGTGGAATGCCGGCTTGCTGGAGAGCTTTGACCCCCTGTCGCACGAATTTACCGTGATCACCTATTCGTCCTGAACAGGGGTTTCCTTAAGGCAGGTGCCGTATCTTTGCTCAAAAGGAAATCTGCATGCATACCCTCGACCTCGATACTGTCGAAATGACGCTGGACGTCATGAAATACGCCATTGGACGCATTACCAACAAGAACCCGGAGCTGGGCCACCCGCGGCGGGAAGAAGACCTGCTCGCCGAAGTAGGTGAGACCATCACCCCCAAAGGGATAGGAGGCGAAAGGGCCTTCCAGCTTTTCCGGGATGTACTGATCAAAGCCACGGTTCCCATAGACCACCCGCGCCACCTGGCCTTTGTGCCGGCGGCCCCTACCCGGGCGGCGGTGCTGTTCGACCTGGTAACTTCTGCCTCCTCGATCCACGGGGCTTACTGGATGGAAGGCGCCGGGGGTATTTTCTGCGAGAACCGGGCCATGGACTGGCTCGTTTCCCTTACCGGCATGCCCAAAGGGGCATTCGGGGTGTTTACCAGCGGGGGTACAGCCGCCAACCTCTCGGCCATGGTAACGGCCCGGGAAGCCTGGCGTAGCCGGGGTGGGGTAACCGACCGCCGGGGGATTATCATCGCTTCCAGCGGGGCGCACAGCTCCATCAAGGCCATGGCCAAGGTAATCGATGCGGAGGTGCTGCTGGTGCCAACAGAAGACCTGCTCACCGGTCAGGCCCTGTCTGAGCGCATTGCCGGGATGAACCCCGAGGATCGCTGTTGCCTGTTCGCCGTGGTGGCGACCGGCGGCACCACCAATGCGGGCATCATAGACGACCTGCAGGGAATCGCCGAGGTTTGCGAGCGCGAAAAGCTCTGGTTTCACGTCGATGCCGCTTATGGGGGGGGCGCCCTGCTGGCCGATTCAGTACGGCCTCTTTTCGCCGGGATCGAAAGGGCCGACAGCATTACCATAGACCCCCACAAATGGCTTTTTTCACCTTACGATTGTGGGGCCGTGCTTTACAAAAACCCGGAGTTGGCGCGCCAGGCACACCAACAGGAAGGTTCCTACCTGGACATTTTCAAGGACGAGGGGGCCAGCGGCTTCAACCCCTCTGACTACCAGATTCAGCTCACGCGCCGGCTCAGGGGCCTGCCGCTCTGGTATTCCCTGGCCACCCATGGCACCGACAAGTACAAATGGGCCGTCGAACGGGGCATTTACCTGGCTCAGGAGGCGGCCAGGCGCATCGACAGCCAGCCAGGGCTCGAACTGGTGCGTGAACCGGGGCTTTCGTGCGTGCTTTTCAGAAAGGCCGGATGGGATGCCGTGGACTATACGGAGTGGACCTACCGGAACCACCGCGACGGGATTGCCCTGGTGGCGCCCACCAAGTGGAAGGCAGCCGGCCAATCCGAAACCGTATTGCGGTTCTGCTTTATCAATCCCGATACAACAATTGAAGATATTGAATTGATCCTCGGGACCTTACGGGACTAGGAATTCGCCCTTCCAGCCATCCTGCCGCTTGGAGTAACGGATGCGTTTGTGGCGCGGACGGTTCAGCCGCAGGTATTCGATCTTGAAGGGAAGGACGTGGATTACCGAGAAATAATCGTCCCGGTCGAGGTATTCGACCCGTTCGGGGCCGTCGATCACCGAACCGGGGGTCTGGGCGCTGCGGTATTCGATCCGGGTGGGCTCCGGGACCAGATCCCGGTAATGTGCCAGCACGTCCTCAGACCGTTCGCGCACGGCCAGCCCTTCGAAGCGCAATTGCAGCATCAGCCCGGGGTGGAAGCAGAGCAGGCTTACTTTATTATTCTCCTTGATGTGCAGTATTTTCTTGGAACGCGAGTCGGTATAAAAGGTAATTCGCAACTCCTCAGGGTCAAATTCTCGGATGACGATGGTACGCAAGCGTGGAAGCTGTTCCAGGCCCAGGGTTGCCAGGGTGGCATAGCGAAACGGGTGGGTCACGTCTTGGGCACCCGCCTGCATTTCCGCCAACAATTCTTGCCAGTTGGGGTCGTTCATAGCGCTGGCTTTTGTGAAAATTACGAAAAAATTCGCTTCAGAGGTAGGGTAAAGAACATGTGGGTTGTTATATATCCAAAAGTTGCTTTGAAAGGGCATTTAAAAACCGCCTCCCGAGGCCGCCATACCCCGGGAAGCGGTTCTCTGAAAAAGCACGGGAGTGTGAACCTCCCGAACAATTGTGTCATAATAAGTTCATGTGTTTAGGTTGGTTTTGTCCCGGGAGACCGGGAGAAAGAAAGGCCCCGGCGGAATTCCGCCGGGGTTTTTTCTTTTCGCCCTCCCGGGTTGCAAACGGCATTGTAAATATCCCGTGGAAAACTCTGCCTGTATCGCGCAGGGCCCCATGGTTGTATTTTACTATTTTTGCCCATGCAAAATAACGTTCTCATCCTCGACTTCGGTTCCCAGTACACCCAACTCATCGCCCGGCGGGTGCGCGAACTGAACATCTTCTGCGAAATTAAGCCGTATAACCGCCTGCCTGAAGACCTTACGCAGTACAAGGCCGTAATCTTGTCGGGATCGCCCTATTCGGTTCGGGCCGACGATGCCCCACACCCCGACCTGAGCGGCATTCGCGGAAAGAAACCCCTGCTGGCCATCTGCTACGGGGCCCAATACCTGGCCCATTTCGGAGGGGGGAATGTAACCCCGTCTAAAACCAGGGAATACGGCCGTGCCAAGCTGGCACATGTAGCACCCGACCCTTTTTTCAAGGACATACACGAAGGCAGCCAGGTATGGATGAGCCACAGCGATACCATACAGGCCCTTCCCGAAGGGGCTGCCCTGCTGGCAAGCACCCACGATGTGGCGAATGCGGCCTACAAATTGCCCGGAGAGAACACCTATGCCATTCAGTTTCACCCCGAGGTATACCATACCACGGCGGGAAGCACCCTGCTAAAAAATTTCCTGGTAGACATAGCCGGTCTCGAGCAGACCTGGACCCCCGCGGCCTTTGTGGAGACCACAGTGGCCGAGCTGAAGAAAAAAATAGGGAACGACAAGGTAATCCTCGGCCTCTCCGGCGGAGTCGATTCTACCGTGGCAGCCGTGCTGCTGCACAAGGCCATCGGGAAGCACCTGCACTGTATCTTCGTAAACAACGGCCTGCTGCGCAAGAATGAGTACGAAGAAGTTCTCGACCAGTATGAGCACATGGGGCTTAATGTGAAGGGCGTAGACGCTTCGGCACGCTTTTTGGATGCACTGGCAGGGGAAGAAGACCCCGAGAAGAAACGCAAGATCATCGGCCGCGTCTTTATCGAGGTATTCGATGACGAGGCGCATCAGGTAGAAGACGCCAGGTGGCTGGGGCAGGGCACCATTTACCCAGACGTGATCGAGTCGGTCTCGGCAACGGGTGGCCCGTCGGCCACTATTAAAAGCCACCACAACGTAGGGGGGCTGCCCGATTATATGAAACTTAAGGTAGTGGAACCGCTGAAAATGCTTTTCAAGGACGAAGTACGGCGTGTGGGTGCCAGCCTGGGCATCCATGAAGAGCGGCTGGGTCGGCATCCCTTTCCGGGGCCGGGCCTCGCCATCCGTATTCTGGGCGACATAACCCGTGAGAAGGTAGCCATCTTACAGGAGGTCGACCACGTTTTCATCAGCGGGCTGCGCCAGTGGGGCCTGTATGACCAGATCTGGCAGGCCGGGGCCATTTTGCTTCCGGTGCACAGCGTGGGGGTGATGGGAGACGAACGAACTTACGAAAAATGCGTAGCTTTAAGGGCTGTGGAAAGCACCGACGGGATGACTGCCGACTGGGTGAACCTACCGTACGAATTTCTGCAGAAGACCTCAAATGACATTATCAACAAGGTGCCCGGGGTGAATCGGGTGGTGTACGACATCAGTTCCAAACCTCCGGCTACCATAGAATGGGAATAGCATGAACCTGACTCCTACCTTGCGCTCAGCACTCTTGCTGGCGGCCATGTTCTTGTTCGGAATCGGCGCGCGGGCCCAGCAGTTCCGCACGCATGCCGTGAAGGCAGGGGAAACCCTGTATGCTATCGCCCGGCAGTACCAGGTAAGCCCCGAGGCCCTGCTCAGGTACAATAAAGAGATTGGCGACGGCACGGCCCTGCGGCCCAATACGATCCTGGCGATACCGCCCTCAGAAGCGCGACCCGACCAGGCAACCGCCCAGGATACAGCGGGCCTTGTCAAGCCAGTGGGGTTCCGCACCCATAGGGTCAAGCGGAAGGAAACCCTGTTCAGCATTACCCACAAATACGACATAGACGAGCGCGACTTAAAGCGCTTCAACCCCGACCTCTATTCGAACCCGCTTCAAAAAGGTATGGTGCTGCGCATTCCGCAGTACCCCCAGGGTCACGATCCGCAACAAGCGGAGGATAGCGCATACATTACCTATCGGGTGCTGCCCAAAGAGACCCGCTGGAGCATTGCGAGCAAATTCGGCATTTCGATGGACAGCTTGCTGGCGCTGAACCCCGAACTGCCCCGGAGCACCAGCTACCTGGCAGAAGGGGAGGAGCTGCGTTTGCCCAGGCCTGCCCTGAGCGACCTGAAACCCGACCAGACCCAACTGTACCGCTCCTACACCGTACCCCCAAAGAAAACGCTGTTTGCCCTGAGCCAGGAATTCGGGATCTCACGCGAGGAAATCATAAGGCTAAACCCCGAGATCATGGAACGTGGCAACCTGCAGGAAGGCATGGTGCTGCGCCTGCCCGAACCCAAAGCCGACAGTACGGCGGTGAATGCCTCCAACTTCGTGTTCTACGAGGTAAAACCGGGGCAGACTGAATATTCCCTTACCCGCAAACTGGGGGTGAGTTGGTCTGAACTGCGGCGGCTCAACCCCGAGCTGGCCACCGGTCTGCGCGCGGGGATGGTTCTTAAAATACCGCGGCAGCAGGCAGGGGAACTCCCTGTCAAAAACGCCCTGGTGCTCGACCGCTTCGATCTGAGGGACAGCATCGATGCGCGTAATGTGCCGCGGCTCCTGGTACTTTTTCCGTTCCGCCTCGACCGCCTCGATCTGGCTGACGAAGTGGGTACCCTCGACCGTATCGACAAGAACAATGCCCTGAAATACAGTCTGGGGCTCTACTCAGGCCTCTTGGTGGCCATGGATTCAATCGCCGACCTGGGCATCTCGGTAGAGGTGAAAACCTTCGACACCCAACTGAACCCCGAACGGGTTAAAATGCTGCTTATGCAGCAAGACCTGGGCAGCCTCAATGCCATCGTGGGGCCGCTCGATCCCCGTTCAATGCAGGAAGTTGCCGCCCGGGCAGCCGACCTCGACGTACCGGTGATTTCCCCCGTACCCATCTCGGAAAAGCTGCCGCAGCAGAACGTTTTCTATACCTACACCGACGAGGCCCGCATGCGCCAGCACATGTTGCAGTACATGAAGAAAACGACCACCGACCAGAGCCTGTTCATTATTTCTGACCGCGAGAACCAGGATGCCGAGGCGGCCATCCTGAAGGAGTTTCCGGCGGCCCGCCTGGTTGATTTGAGAGAGGAAGAAAAGAATATCTTCCTCGATATGGACAAGCTGCAAAACGTATTGTCGAAAGACCGGGAGAACTGGTTTTTCGTGGAAACCGACAACTTCAAGATCGCCTCGAGCGTGAGCTCCATTTTGAATTCGGTCAATTCAGATACCACACGGGTGCGCATGTTCACCACGAACAAGGGCAAGGCCTTCGAGAATGAGGTTATTTCTGCTGTGCACCTCTCCAAACTGCGTTTCACTTACCCCTCGGCCTATCGCGATGTCGCGGAATCGGCATTTACCCGCAGGTACCGAGAGCGTTTCGGCGGCGAGCCCGACCGCTATGCCGTGCGCGGCTTTGACCTGGGCATGGACCTGCTCTTGCGGCTGGCCTACAAACCGGACCTCTTCGAGGCCGCAGACCAGCTGGGCCCCATGAACTATACCGGCAACACGTTTAATTATATCAAAGAGCTCGAGGCGGGCTATTTTAACACGGCCTCATACATTCTGATGTATGACGGGCTGCGAATTGTAGAAATAGAAGGACCATGACTTCCAAAGTAGTATATCTGGGGGAGCTTCGTACCGAATGCACCCACCTGCGTTCCGGCAGTACCTACATAACCGACGCCCCTACCGACAACCACGGCAAGGGCGAGGCGTTTAGCCCCACAGACACAGTGGCGACCGGCCTGGCCAGCTGTATGATTACCGTAATGGGCATCAAGGCGCGCGACCTGGGGGTGGAACTAACCGGTTCCACGGCCGAGGTAACCAAGCACATGGCCGCTGCCCCTAGGCGGATTTCCAAGGTGGAGCTCGATCTGTACCTGCCATCTGCAGTAGGGGAGAAGCAGCGAAAGATACTCGAGAATACCGGGCGCACCTGTCCTGTGGCGATGAGCCTGCATCCTGAACTTGAGCAGGTAATCCGATTTTTTTGGACTTTGTAAAAATTCTGGTACTGGCCTGTTTGGCCTGCAGTCCTGGCCTGCGGGGACAGGATGAGCCCTCCCTCAGATGGGAGCCGGGCCTGCGCCTGTCCTGGGCCGACTTCAGGGGGGATCCCCCCTCGAGCCTGCGCATCGCGGCCACCACGGCCAGCGGCCTAAGCTACCGGTATACGGCCCGGGGTGAAGGCGAACGGTACGAAATCGACTTCATCGTAGATACTTTTTTTTACCCTGAAAAATCCTGGTTCCACCCCGAGCTGTGCGATGCCCTGGTACTGAGCCATGAGCAGCTGCATTTCGACATCTCCGAGCTCTTTGCGCGCCGGTTGCGCGGCCGCCTGCGCTCGGCCCATTTTACCGATCGCGTCAAGGCCGAGGTGCGGCAAATTTTTGCCGAAGTAAACCGGGAGCTTTCCCAGTTCCAGGACAGGTACGACAGGGAGACTGATTTTTCGCGAAACCGGGAAGCCCAGCTGGCCTGGAACCAGTCGATAGCGCAAATGCTCAGGGAATCGCCCGAGCGGTGATCAGATATCGCAGATGCCCACCCCTTGCTTCAGGGCGGCAATCTTGTCTTTCCAGGTGGGGATAAATTCCTGGGCCACATGCCCGCTAAAGCCGGTATCGGCAATGGCCCGCATGATGGCCGGGTAGTTCAGTTCCTGGGTTTCGTCGATCTCGTGACGCCCCGGGTTGCCGCCGGTGTGGTAATGGCCGAAATAGGGATGGTATTCCTGTATGGTTCGGATTACATCCCCCTCCATGATCTGCATGTGGTAGATATCGTAGAGCAGCTTGAAGTGCCCCGTGCCCAGGCGGCGGCAGAGCTCGACGCCCCAGAGGGTATGGTCGCACATGTAGTCTTTGTGATCTACTTTGGAGTTGAGGAGTTCCATCTGAATAACCACGCCGTACTTCTCGGCTACCGGCATTATGCGCGACAGCCCTTCCGCGCAATTCTGCAGGCCCACCAGGTCGTCCATGCCGTGGCGGTTCCCGCTGAAGCAGATCAGGTTGGTGAAGCCCGCCTCGGCAATCAGCGGAATTTTCTCAGTGTAGTCTTTAACCAGTTCGTCGTGAAGCTTTTTATCGTTCCAGCCGTCGGTGATGCCTTTGCCGGCCCCCCAGCACATGGCAGCGTGAATGCCGTGTTTCTTGAGCAGCGGGAATTCGTCGGGCCCCACCAGGTCGATGGCCGGGATGCCGAGTTCCACAAGGTTGCCCAGAAAGGTATCCAGGGGGATGCTCCCGTAGCACCAGTAGCAGGCAGAATGGTTGATGCGTCCCTTGGGCGGGGCGAAAGACTCCGGCGTGCCAGCCGCTTTCACAAGCGATGCGGGACCCATCAGGGCGGCCGAGGCAACGGCGCTCTGCCGCATAAAATTCCTGCGTTTCATAGGTTTTGTTTTCTGTGGTTCCTAAAGATACATATTTTAGTGTACCTATGACACCTGATGCCTTCTCGCGCCAAGCGCTCCTGGAACTCGCCCATTACCGGATGCCTTTCGGCAAGTACAAGGGCAGGTACCTCACCGACCTGCCGCTGCCCTACCTGGTCTGGTTCCGCCAGAGGGGCTTTCCGGAGGGAAAATTGGGCCGGCTGCTCGAAAGCACCCTGGCTGTGAAGGAGAACGGGCTGGAGGGCCTGATTTCGCGTATCCGCAAAGAATTTCCCGCCAACAGCTCATGATTTCGGGCTGCAATTTGTATCTTTGAATCCCGTAACATACAATCCCCACATGGCAGCTACCAAATACATTTTCGTTACGGGCGGGGTTACCTCTTCGCTTGGAAAAGGGATCATCGCGGCTTCCCTGGCCAAGCTCCTGCAGGCGCGCGGCCTGCGGACCACCATCCAGAAACTCGACCCGTACATCAACGTAGATCCCGGCACCCTCAACCCTTATGAACACGGGGAATGCTATGTAACCGACGACGGGGCCGAAACCGACCTCGACCTGGGGCATTACGAGCGGTTTTTAAATGTTCGGACCTCCCAGGCCAACAACGTGACCACCGGCCGCATCTACCAGAGCGTTATCGAAAAGGAACGCCGGGGCGAATTCCTGGGCAAAACCGTACAGGTGGTACCCCATATCACCAATGAGATCAAAGAGCGCATTCAGATGCTGGGCAACAGTGGAGAATACGACGTGGTAATCACCGAGATCGGCGGTACCGTGGGCGACATCGAATCATTGCCCTATATCGAAGCCGTGCGCCAGCTCCTCTGGGAACTCGGAGAGAACAACGCCATTGTGGTGCACCTTACCCTGGTGCCCTACCTTTCGGCTGCCGGGGAGCTCAAGACCAAACCCACCCAGCACTCCGTGAAAACCCTTATGGAGAGTGGGATCAAGGCCGACGTGCTGGTGTGCCGGACCGAACATCAGTTGTCTGATGAGATCAAACAAAAGCTGGCCCTGTTTTGCAACGTGAAAAAGGAGGCCGTGATCGAGTCTATTGACGCCACCACCATTTACGAGGTGCCCATGCTGATGCAGAAGGAAGGCCTCGACAGGGTAGTGCTGCAGAAGCTGGCCCTGCCCCAGCAGCCCGAGCCCAACCTCACCCAGTGGACCGAATTCCTGGGCCGGCTCAAAAACCCGAAAGGGGAAGTGCGCGTTGGCCTTATCGGCAAATACGTGGAGTTGCAGGATTCCTATAAAAGTATCCTGGAGGCCGTGATCCATGCCGGGGCTGCCAACGAGGTGAAGGTGCACGTCGAATCGATCCATTCGGAGCACATCAGCGCCAACAATGTGGACCGCAAGATGAAGGACCTCCACGGGATTATCGTGGCCCCCGGGTTCGGAGAACGCGGCATAGAGGGCAAGATCAAGGCCGTGGAATTCGCCCGGGAAAAAGGCATCCCCTTTTTGGGGATCTGCCTGGGCATGCAGATGGCCGTTATCGAGTTTGCCCGCAACGTGCTGGGGCTGGAAGATGCCAATTCCACTGAGATGAACCCCAACACGCCCCACCCGGTTATCGACCTGATGGAGACGCAGAAAACCATCGTGAACAAGGGGGGTACCATGCGGCTGGGAGCCTGGGACTGTGAACTCACCGAAGAAACCCTGGCCTACAAGACCTACGGCGGGGCCAGTACCATCTCTGAACGTCACCGCCACAGGTACGAATTCAACAACGAATACAAGGCCGTTATGGAAGACTCCGGCCTGGTGTTTTCGGGTATCAATGCCGGCACCGGCCTGGCGGAGATTGTAGAGATCCCGGCACATCCCTGGTTTATCGGTGTGCAATACCACCCGGAGTACAAAAGCACTGTCGCCAACCCGCACCCGCTCTTTGTGGGCTTCGTAAAGGCGGTGCTCAAGCACAGCAGGCAACGGACCAACGCCAGTTTGGCATAAACTCAGCAATTGGACCTATATTTGCAACTGCCTCGCCCAGGCGCAGGGTCTGACTGGCCAACTGCCCGGTAAAAAAAGCATTCATGGAAGAAAAAAAGCTGGATATCAATTCCATTATCGGATTCGCTCTCATATTCGGAATCCTCATTTACTGGTTTTACACCAACCAGCCCAGTGCGGCGGAAGTGGAAGCCCGCCGGCAGGAAGCCGAGCAGGTACAGGACTCCCTTGCACGACTCCAGCCCCAGCCCGAACCTGAAAAAGTAGCGGTTTTCCCGGCCGATTCGGTTGCGCGTCAGGCCTACACCCAGCAGGCAGGGGCATTCGGCTATCAGGAACCCCGTGAAGGTGTTACCGCCCTGGAAAACGACCTGCTGGCCCTGCAAATCTCCAACAGGGGCGGGCAGATTACCGAATCACGCCTGAAGACTTATGTAACCTTCGACTCGGTACCGGTGTACCTGATACGCGACGGAAACAACAGCTTTGACCTGCAGCTCACCACCTCCGACAACCGGGTGCTCCACACCAAAGACCTCTATTTCGAGCCCAGCCTGAAACAGGAAGGCGAGGTGAAAAAACTTTCCATGAAGGCCATGGCCGGCCCGAACAGTTATCTGGAATTCCTCTATACCTTGAAGCCCGGCCAGTTTATGGTCGATTTCGACATCCGTTCCCAGGGGCTTTCCGGGATACTGGCCGGAGCGTCCGTGCCGCTGGCCTGGGACCTTACCGGTATCCGCCACAGCAAGAGCGTGCAGTACGAAAACCGCTATACGCGCCTCACCTATCGCCATGAGGGCAGCACCATCAGCAAGTTGGGCGCGGCCGGTGAAGACGACGAAACGGAGGCTGAGGTACGCTGGATTTCGTACCGCCAGCACTTCTTCAGCTCCATTCTGGCAGCCGACCAGCCCCTGGCTTCGGTGCAGCTAACTTCGCGCGACCTGGTTGAAGACGAGAGCCCTGAAGAACTGTTTACCAAGGAATTCGGTACCCGTACCGAGCTGGCGCTCACCGGGGGCGAAATCAGCCGGGCCCTGCACTGGTATTTCGGCCCTACCGACTTCGATACCCTTTCGGCGTATGAAGACCTGGCCCTGGCCGACTCCATCCCTTTCGGGTGGGGGATTTTCGGCTGGATCAACCGGTACGTGTTCACGCCCTTTTTCGGCCTGCTGAGCTCATTCCTGCCATTCGGGATTGCCATCATTGTCATGACCATTGTGGTGCGCATCCTTATGTCGCCGGTTACCTATAAGTCGTATCTCTCCCAGGCCAAGATGCGCATACTCAAGCCGGAGATTACCGAGATCAACGAAAAGTTCAAAGACAACGCCATGAAAAAGCAGCAGGAAACCATGGCACTGTACAACAAGGCCGGGGTGAGTCCCTTAAGCGGCTGCGTGCCGGCCGTATTGCAGCTGCCCATTTTCTATGCCCTGTTCATGTTTTTCCCGACCAGCTTCGCCCTGCGGCAGAAATCGTTCCTCTGGGCCGAAGACCTGTCGGCATACGATACAATAGCCCAGCTGCCCTTTAAAATCCCGTTCTACGGCGACCACATCAGCCTGTTCCCGATTCTGGCTTCTGTAGCCATTTTCTTCTACATGCTCATGACCACCGGGCAGCAGATGCAGACCCAGCCGGGCATGCCGAACATGAAGTTCATCATGTACCTCTCGCCCCTGATGATGCTGTTCTTCTTCAACAACTACGCGAGCGGGCTCAGCCTCTATTACTTTGTCTCCAACCTGATCACCATCGGCATCATGCTGGTGATCAAACACGTTATTCTGGACGAAGACAAAATACACGCCCAGATACAGGAGAAGAAAAAACAGCCGCGAAAGGAGAACCGATTCCAGCGCAAGATGCGGGAGATGATGGAACAGGCCGATACACAGAAAAACCAGAAGAAGCGGTAGCCTTAATTTGACCAACACCCATTAAAAAAAGCCCTGACATTTCTGTCGGGGCTTTTTCATGGTTGGCAGGTTGAATTTGGTAAGATTTGGGACAGCCAATTTGCCTCCCACGGGTGGGAAATCAAAACGAAAGTTGTAAAGGGCCGAAAATTGTATGTTAACCAGCAGTGGATTGAAGTAAACAAATCGGGTGCAGGACTCTAAACGAAAAAACCATCCGGGGTTACCGGATGGCTTTTTTATATAAGGGGGAATTAAAATCAGTTATTCGTGTCGGGGATCAGGACCTGGTTCACCACATGGATCACCCCGTTTCCGGCCTGTACGTCTACCGCGATGATGCCGATGCCGCCATTTCCTGCGCCGTCGGTTATATCGGCGATGTTTTCACCGGTTCCGGGAAGGTTGATCGTAATCATATCGCCTTCCAGGGTGGCTGGCATAACCCCGTCTGTCAGGTCGCCTGAGCGCACATTGCCCGATACCACGTGGTGCAGCAGCACCTGCGTCAGCACGCTCTCTTCCGGAATGGAAGGTAACGCCGCAAAGGCGGCATTGGTCGGGGCGAAGACGGTGAAATCGGGATCGAGGCCGTCACCATTTCCGCCCTCGGTCCGCGAAAGGATACCTGCAAAGTCAGTACCTGGGGTAAGCTCAGTTAGTGCGCTTACCAGTGTGCTGAAATTCGGGTCTGCCGTGGCAAAGGATACTACCGTCGGGATGTCAATCACGGCGTTCACCCCGTGGATTACCCCGTTGGTGGCCACCACGTCGGGCTCCAACACGGCACTGGAACCATTGAGCGTAACGATGCCCAGGTCGGTATTGATGTACAGGCTCAGGGCATCGGCATCTGCATTTTGGCCAAGGGTATTCACATAGGAATTGGTAAGTCCCGTTGAAAGCGCGGCAACCCCACTAATGACGTGGTTGGAGAGGATATTGTTAAGTTCGTTGCCATTCGGGTTGGTGAAGGCCGTAAAGGCGTCATTATCCGGAGCGAAAACAGTAAAGGGTCCTTCGCCTGAAAGCAAGCCGGTAAAGGTGGTGTTGCCACCATTGGTCAGTGCGCCTACAAGACTGGTGAAGGACGGGTTGGCCACAGCATGGTCTACGAGGGTAGGCAGGCCGATCACGGCATCCACAATGTGCACTACCCCGTTAGAGGCTTCGATGTCTGGGGTAACCACCTGTGAAACGCCATTTACCCTTACCCCTGAAGTGGTGTTCAGAAACAGGCTCAGGTAGGCACCTTCAGGCCCGGCAGTTGAGAGGGAGGAAACATAGCCTGTAGACAGGTCTGAAGAGAGGAATTTGCCCGAAACCACATGGTTCAGGAGTACCTGGGTCAGGAGTTCAGATGGCACTTCAGAGACGCTGGAAAAGCCGTTGTCGCTCAGGAAAGTCGCGAAGGCCGCATTGGTAGGTGCAAAGACGGTGAAAGGACCAGTCCCCTGAAGGGCAGAAACCAGTCCGGCTTCCGTAAGGGCGGCTACCAGGTTGGAAAGATCCTCGGTGGCCCCGGCCAGGTCGGCTATGGTTTGCGGTTCTTCCACAGACAGGGCGTCCAGCACGCTTTGGGGAACCAGTACTTTATTGATTACGTGTACCACGCCGTTGCTGGCCTTGATGTCGGCTGAGGAAACAGTAGCGGGAGTCCCCGTGGCGTCGGTAATGCTGACTCCTCCCTGCAGGGAAACCGAAAGCTTCTCTCCCTGGACGGTGGTTACCTGCTGGCCTTCCGAAAGATCCCCGGAGAATACGGCCGCCCCGGCTACCACGTGGTAAGTAAGAATGCTGGTCAAAAGGGCGCGCTCCTCGTCTGTGTCGAAATCGCTGAGGCTATCGAATCCGTCGAGTTGCGCCAGGAGGGCTTCAAAGGCCGCATTGGTAGGGGCAAAGACCGTAAATGGCCCATTGCCGCTCAGCGTCCCTACCAGGTTGGTCCCCGCCGACTGATCGGCAGTGATCAGTGCTGCCACCAGGTTGCTGAGGTCGCCAGTGGCCTGGGCGGTTTCAACAATGTTGGCAACCGGTTCCGGCTCTGGGCCTGGTCCGTCGTCGTTGGAGCAGGAAATGCCCGTGAGGGTAATGGCGCCTGCCAGTAACAGGTTAAAAAAGTTTTTCTTTTTCATAGAACAATTGTTTTTGAGCTTAAAGTGTTCAACAAATATGTAAAAACATTAAACAAAATAAATATAGCTTAGTAAAAGTTTAACATACAGGCCCTGACGGGCTCAGGGCATAGCCCGACAGAATACCGCAACCTGATTTATTTCGTAATTTTGCAACGAATTCAACATCTATGAACAAAGTAGTCGTCGGGCTATCCGGGGGGGTAGACAGCAGTGTGGCCGCCCTTCTGCTCAAAGAGCAGGGGTATGAGGTCATTGGCCTGTTTATGAAAAACTGGCACGACGATTCGGTGGTGATTTCGCGCGAATGCCCCTGGCTCGACGACAGCAACGATGCCCTGATCGTGGCCGAGAAGCTGGGCATCCCTTTCCAGACGGTCGACCTGAGCGTCGCCTACAAGGAGCGAATCGTCGATTATATGTTCCGGGAATACGAAAGGGGCCGCACACCCAACCCCGACGTACTCTGTAATCGGGAGATCAAATTCGACCTCTTCCTCAAAATGGCCCTGCAGTTAGGGGCCGACCATGTGGCTACCGGGCATTATTGCCGCAAGGGGGTCGTTACCGATTCTTCCGGGCTGCAACGGTACCAACTGCTGGCCGGAAAAGACAGGCAGAAAGACCAGTCGTACTTTCTTTGCCAGCTCAACCAGGAGCAACTCGGCCGGGCCCTGTTTCCCATCGGCGACCTGACCAAGGCCGAGGTGCGACGCATCGCCGCCGACCACGGCCTGGTTACAGCCGACAAGAAAGACTCCCAGGGCCTGTGTTTTATCGGAAAGGTGCGCCTGCCCGAATTTTTGCAGCAACAACTCAAACCCCGGGAAGGGCAGATCGTAGAAGTCCCCGCCACAGCGGCTCGATACCAGGTACAGCCCCCCCGCTTTGAGAGCCGGGAAGAAGAACTCGCCTTTTATTCGGAGAAACCGCATTATGCCCTATCCGAGGGCAAGGTGGTGGGCCGCCACAACGGGGCCCATTATTTTACTATCGGGCAGCGAAAAGGCCTGAACGTAGGAGGTACGCCCGAACCGCTTTTCGTGATAGAGACCGATGTAGCCAACAACCTGATCTATACCGGGCAGGGGAAAGACCACCCCGGTCTGTACCGCCGCACGCTTTTTGTGTCGGAACAGGAATTGCACTGGGTACGTCCCGACCTGGCCCTGAAAACAGACGAGTCTTTGGAAGTTATGGCCCGCATCAGATACCGGCAACCCCTGCAGCCTGCCACCCTTTATAAGATTGAAGGGGGGCTCTATGTCGATTTTGATCAGAAGCAGTCTGCCATTACCGAGGGCCAATTCGTGGCCTGGTATCTTGGTGACGAACTCATCGGTTCCGGGGTTATCTCCTGAACCGGCCGCCCCGTTCCATTAAAACTTTTTTTTCCATGGGAAACCGCATTACCGAACTTTTTGAAATCCAAACCCCGATTATCCAGGCCGGGATGATCTGGGCCAGCGGCTGGCGCCTGGCTTCGGCTGTTTCCAACGCGGGCGGGCTGGGCCTGCTCGGGGCCGGAAGCATGTATCCGGACGTACTGCGCCACCATATCCGCAGCTGCCGGGCAGCTACCCCGCATCCGTTTGGGGTAAACGTGCCGATGCTGTATCCCGACATCGACCAGCTGATGGCCATCATACGCGAAGAGCGCGTACCCATTGTTTTTACCTCTGCGGGCAACCCTGCCGTTTGGACGCCAATCCTGAAGGAGCAGGGCATTACCGTGGTACATGTGGTGAGCAGCCTGAAGTTTGCCCTGAAGGCACGCGATGCGGGCGTCGATGCCGTGGTGGCCGAAGGCTTTGAGGCCGGAGGCCACAATGGGCGGGAAGAAACCACTACCCTTACCCTCATTCCTGCCGTAAAGGAAAAGCTCGACCTGCCACTCATCGCCGCCGGGGGCATCGCCACCGGCAGGGCCATGCTGGCCGCCATGGTGCTGGGCGCCGACGGGGTACAGGTGGGCAGCCGTTTCGTAGCCAGTGAAGAAGCTTCTTCCCACCCGGCCTTCAAGCAAAGCGTTGTAGATGCCGGCGAAGGCGATACCCGGCTTACCCTGAAGGAATTGGCACCGGTACGACTCATCAAAAACAAATTCTACCGCGACGTGGAAGCGGCCTACGCAAAAGGTGCCGGGCCCGAAGACCTCCGACAGCTGCTCGGGCGTGCCCGGGCCAAAAAGGGCATGTTTGAGGGAGACCTCGAAGAAGGGGAACTCGAGATCGGGCAGGTGGCCTCCCTCATCCACGAAATCCTGCCAGCCGCCGAAATCGTGCGGCGTATGCTGGCCGAGTTCGATACCGCCCGCAGGGAGGTGCCGGGACTGCTCAGTTGAGGTTTCGCAAATCCAGCTTCAGCACATAGGCATCTGCCGTAATGAAGAGGGCTGTCTGGTCTTCATTGAAAGCGCAGTTCGAGGTGGCCTCCCCGGTGAGGACACGGCCGAGCAATGCCCCGTTCGGGCCAAAAACAAACACCCCCCCGGGGCCGGTGCCGAATACATATCCATTTTTGTGGACCTTCATGCCGTCGGGCAGGCCTTTTTCCGAGGCCGTACGGCTTGTGGCGTCGTACAGTACATGGCCCGGCCCCAGGCTGCCGTCGGGAAGCAGGTCGAATACCTTCCAGAAGGCGGCATCCGGGTCTGAGTTGGCTATATAAAGCCGGCCCCCGTCAGGGGAAAATGCCAGGCCGTTGGGCCGGCTGAATTCCCGTGTCAGCAGGCTGAGTTTCCCGTTGGCATCGAGTCGGTAAACGCCCTGAAAGTCCAGTTCCTTGCCCGGATCTTGCATTTGTCCGGGCAGCCCGTAAGGCGGGTCGGTAAAATAGAGGTTGCCCTGGGCGTCGTAAATGGCGTCGTTCGGGCTGTTCAGCCGCCTGCCTTCCAAGTCGGCCGCCAGGGTTTCGTACTGCGGGGCCGGGTGCTCCAGGGGCGCCAGCATGCGTGCTACGCGCCTATCGCCGTGCTGGCAGAGCACGAGCCTGCCTTCTGGGTCGAGCAACAGGCCGTTAGACCCCGGTTCTTCTCCCTTGAAATCGGTCCCCGAAAAGCCGGATGGCTGCAGGTAGGGTTGTGAACCGCCAGTCGGGTCCCACCTGTAGATGGCATTGCGGGGGATGTCGCTGTAGAGCAGGTACCCACCCCGGGCCACCCATAAGGGCCCCTCGGTCCAATCGTGCCCTTTCGCCAGGATTTCGAGCCGTCCCTCACGGGGTACAATGTCGTAAAAGGCATCCGAAAGGGCTTCCAAACGCCCGGCCTCAAGATACGCTACCCCTGTTTCGGCAGGCAGGGCTGGGGGCAAGGCCGACTGCCGGTCCTTACAGGAAATCCCGGTCAATACCAGCAGGAGCAGGGCGATCTGTTTCATCAGGCACAAATTATGATCAGCGTCTCGCACCACCTTTCAGGCTCGAGAGGTATTCAATGAGGTTGCGCAATTCGCGCCGGGTAATCACCCGCCCCATGGGGGGCATAGAGGAGGGTTGGTTCACCCTCCGGTCTACCCGTGCTTTCGGTATGGCGATGGGTTCTGCCTCGGAGCCCTTCAGCAGGATGCGGCTCGCATCTTCGCTCAGGAGCAGCCCGCTCACGCTCTGCCCGTCTTTTAACTGCAGGGTTACCGAGCCGAAGCCCGGCGCCAGGCGGGCACTGGGTTCGATCAGGGCTTCCAGGATCTGGTCCCGGCTCAAGACCGCCCCAATGGAATCGAGGGCAGGGCCTACCTGCCCGCCTGCTCCTGCCACTGAGTGGCAGCGCACACACTGGGCGGCCGGGTTGCTGTTGAACACATCGCGCCCCTGCCACCAGTTGCCGCCGTAAAGGGTTTCCTTATAGGCTTCAGCCGAATATCCCTGTGCCTTGAGGTTGGCGAGGGCCGAAATCAGGGGTTCAGATTGCGTAGATTCCACGGCTTCGATCAGATCGAGGATCACTTCGGGCGCCAGGCGGCCCGCTGCGGCATCCCCGATCAGTTTCCGAAGCGGGGCCGTACTCCGGTCAAGGGGCATGTCTGCCAGGGTGGACAGCATTTGCTGTTGTTCTCCGGTGGAGCCCGTTTTGAAGATGGGTGATACGATGGCGGCCAATTTGTTTTCCGGGATATCCAGCAACGGGAGCAGGCCGATTGCTGTGGTGCGGACCACAGGGTTCGAGTCGCGCATGCCCTTCTCCAGATACGCGCCTATTTGTTCGTCATGCAGTGCGCCCAGGGTTCTGAGCATGGCGGCCCGAACTTCGGGCGAAGGGTGGCGGTCAAAGATGCGTCTCAGCTGGGGGTTGAACCGGGTAATACCCAAATTGCCGAGAACCTGAGATACGCCTACAATGATATTCGGGTCCGGATCGGCCAGCAACTTAGGCAATTCGCCTTCTACCCGCGTGATGACCGGGGTGGAATCGCGGTGCACCTCTCCGCGCAGGCGGCCGTCTACCCGATCCAGTACAGAGGGGTTGTGCCATCCCCCCAGGGTGGCAAGGGCTTCCCCCCGCAGCACGGGAGGCACATCTTCGCGAAGTGCAAAATTGAGCAGCCGGTCGAGGTCTTCGGTACTGCCCGTGCGCAGGGCGGCGCTGATGGCACGCCTCAGCACGGGTTCTGAGGAAAGCCCGGGGCGGTCGAGCAGGGCTGCCAGGGCAGGCAGGGCTTCCGGGATAGACCAGTCGTCGTTAATAGCCCGGGCGACCTCGGCCAGAATATAGGGGTCTTCTTCTTGCAGGAACTGCACGATGCCAGGGTCAGCCAGGCGCCTCAATACCAGCACACCCCCCAACCGCAGGCTGGCATCGGGGTTCCCGGCCAGCGCCAGGATGGGCTCGACCTCCCCGATCCGGGTCAGGGCAAGCACTCCGGCATGCCGCAGGTATACATCGCGGTCGTCGTTTTCGGCCAGGAAATCGAGCAGGGGTTGAACGGCCGGTTTGAAACCGAGCCGGCCCAGGGCCTGGGCCGCGAAGAACCGCACGCGGGGCGCGTCGCTATGCAACAGGGGCAGCAGGGGTTCCCCGGCCGGTTTGAAGGCCAGGTCTCCCAGGGTTTTGGCCGCCTGGGCAACAATTTCAGGGTCGCTGTCAGTTAATAGCGGCAGCAGGGCTTCGGCCCGGTCGCTGTCGTCGCGGGCGAGCTGGCCGATGCCCCAGATGGCGTGAATTCGGGCCAGCTGGTGGGTGGTGTCGGGCAATACCTCCCGGAATGCCCGGTAACCCCTCCGGCCACGCAAGGCCAGTTCGAACTGGGCCTTCTGGCGGATGCGTTTGTCGGCGTGGCGGAGCAGGGGGGGCAGACTGTCGAGGTCCAGTTCGTCGTAATCGAGCTGCATGAGCCGTTTGGTTTCGGCCCGCTCGGCGGCCAGGTCGTTCGTTTCGGCCGTCACGTCGAGCTTCCAGACCCGCCCCGAGTTTTTGGTTCCCCACCCGTTGATCCAGTCGGCCAGATAGAGTGCCCCGTCGGGGCCAAACCTGATACCGGTGGGCAATACGCCGCTCAGCACGTCGATTTCTGATTTTAAGGTGAAGCCCGCCCCGGCGGGCTGCAGGTCAAAGGCCCAGATATGCGAACGGCCCGGGTCTCCCACAAACTCCACCAAAAAGAATTTATCCTGCCAGGCCTTGCCCAGGGCCGTGCCCGGGTTGTACTGCATGCCGGTGGGGCCATTGTGGTAATTCTGGATGGGAGGCACAATGTACGCGGCCTGCCCGTCCCAGCGGGGGAGGTAGAGCTTTTCGTCCATCCAGACCTTATAGCCGTTGTTTTTTGGGTCGACGTATTTGCCGAACTGCCAGTTGGTGCGCCAGCCCGAATCGGAACCGTCGACCAGATACACCAGGCGCTCGCTCTCCCCGGCGTGGTCGCCGTCGTTGTCGGAGGTAATCAGGTTGCCATAGGCGTCGAATACGAATTCGTGGGTATTGCGCAAGCCCCGGGCGAATACTTCAAAATCGCTTCCATCCAGGTTGCAGCGTACGATGACCCCCTGGTTCGGATAGTGGTGTTTCGACCCGTCACGGGCGGTGATGCTCGCCCCGATATCGCCTATGCCCCAGTACAATTTGCCGTCGGGCCCCATTACCGCACCAGACATGCCGTGGCCCCCAAAGCCGATGTGCACCTGAAAGCCGGTGGCAAGCGATTCCTTGGTGTCGAGCACCTCGTCCCCGTTGGTATCGGTAAGCCGCCACAGGTCGGGGGCCACGCCTACGTATACTTCCTTCCCGTTGACCAGCAGGGCGCCGGCCACGTCTGAAACTTCCTCTGTAAAGTCGTGCAGGATCCGCATCGACACATCTGCCAGTCCGTCTCCGTCCCGGTCTTCCAGGCGCCAGACTTCCTCTTCCTCCACCGCGAGGTCGCGCCAGTCGTGGATGGTGTCGTTGTTCAGGTCTTCCAGCCAGCTGTTCTCCTCGCTCAGTTCAGGCGCGAAGACCTCGTGCAAAAAAGCGCGCCGGTCTTCCACAGACTGCAGGCTAATGGAGCGTATCATCCAGTCGCGGTGCCCGCGAATATCGAATTCGGAATGTTTCTGCCGGTTGGTCCGCGTCAGGTACACGCGGCCCTGCTCGTCAATATCCATGGCCACCGGGTCGGGCGCCAGGGAATCGGTTGCCCAAAGGTGTAATTCCAGGCCTTCGGCCACCTGTGCGGCTACCCCTGCCCGCGCCCTGCTGGCCAGGCTGTCGGCTACGCTGTCGGCCTGGGTGAAAATCAGGGGCTGTTCGGGCGGGATATCGGGTCCGAAGTTACAGGAGGCCAGCCAGGCAAAAGAGCCCAGGATGGCCACTGTGGCCAGCTTGGTATGGATTTTACGCGACCGGGATGGTTCGTGCCTATGGGTTTGCATGTCAGTGGGAATCTTTATTGAAACAATTGGTTGATGGTACTCAGGTGGGCCGTCATGGCATCGAGTGTGGCTGCAAGCCGTCCGATTTCAGTCTGGGCTTCGGGCCAGTTCCTTTGTTCGATGGCCTCGCGCACCCCAGGGAGGGTTTTAACCCCATAGCCGGTATAGAATCCGGGCGCATAGATCTGGTGCTTGTACCAGGGGCGCCTTGGCAGGCCTGCCTCATCGGTAAGCTGGTGTTCGGTTTGCATGAGCAGGCGGTTGAGCCGGGCTTTTTTATCGGCGGGCAGTTGCTGCGGATCTTTTGCCTCCAGTTGCTTAACCTGATTGCCGAGGCTTGCCAGGGCATTCTGCAGGGGCGAAAAATCGAGATACGGGACAGGTGTCTTTTCGCCGGGCTTAGCAACGGGTTCCTTCGGATCGGCCGCCAGGCCGTAAGCATTTTTAGCTACCAGGGCGTTGTGGGCCTCCACTTCGTTCCGCATCGTTTCGGCTGTGTTCATCACTTCTTTCAAATAACCCGAAACGGTCTGTTCCCAGGGGCCGAAGGTAAGCGGTAAAACTTCTGCATTCGCCAAACGCAGCACGATCCGACCGGCAACCTTGGCCAGGGCCACCCCGTAAGCCATGTCGGGGTCTTTAAACCGTTTGAAATGGGTATAGGTATCGTAAATGGTATGGTATTCGCCCCCGCCGTTCTCGCCCCCGAAACCGATGTTCAGGGAGGCAATGCCGGCGTGCTGGATAAAGGGCGTGTAGTCGCTGCCAGAGCCCAGGGCCGAAATACTGAATTCACCGGCTTCGCCATCGACCGCCTCGCGGGCCATGCGGCGCTCCTTTACCGAAACCCCGGTCTGTGGGTCGGTTACGTCGGCAGCAGCTTCTCCGACCAGGGTTTGCAGTGTATGGGAGCCTCCCGCCCCGAAAAAGCCGCGCCCGTTCCCGTCGGTGTTCACATAGGCTACCGTTTTTTCCTGCAGTTCTTTTTTATGGTCTTCCACCCATTCCGTGGATCCGATCAGGCCCGGCTCTTCGGCATCCCAGGCGCAGTAAATTACGGTTCGCTTCGGCCGGTTCCCTGCCCTGGCCAGTTCACCCACGACCCGGGCTTCCTCCATGAGGGCCACCATGCCGCTCACCGGATCGGAGGCCCCGTGTACCCAGGCATCGTGGTGGTTGCCCCTTACCACCCACTGGTCGGAAAACATGCTCCCTTTCAGGGTGGCGATCACGTTGTGGGCCGGCCGGAGCTGCCAGTCGAATTCGAGCTTCAGGTGCACCCGGGCCGGGCCGGGCCCGATATGGTAGGTAATGGGCAGGGCGCCGCGCCATGCGGGCGGGGCCACCGGGCCTTCAAGGGCCTTCAGCAAAGGCTCCGCATCGGCATAGGAAATGGGGAGTACCGGAATTTGTGTGATGGTCGGGGCTTCTTCCCGATTCAGGCGCTGGGCGTTTTCGGTGGCCGCATAGCCCGGGGTAAGCACGTCGCCGGGGTACAGGGGCATGTCCATAACAGAGCCCCGTTGCACGCCGGTAGCATTTTTATAAGCCCCTTTCGGATATACATCGCCCTGAAAATACCCGTCGTCTTTGGGATCGGAGTAGATGATGCAGCCAATGGCTCCCTTCTCGGCGGCCAGTTTGGGCTTGATGCCCCGCCAGGAGCCCGCGTATTTGGCGATCACGATCTTGCCTTTGACATCGATGCCCAATTTTTCCAGTTCTTCGTAATCGGCTGGAACGCCGTAATTCACGAAAACAAGCTCGGCTTCAACATCGCCGTCGGTGGAAAAGGCATTGTAAGAAGGCAGCAGGGCGTCGCCCTGCTGGGTGTACGGATCACCGTCCACCGGGATGGCCTTAAGCGAAGCCGTGAATGGTTCCGGCCCGGTCATTTCCAGCAAGCGCACCCTGGGGTAGGGGAACAGCACCTGATAGGTGTCGATACGCGCCTCGTAGCCCCAGGACTGGAATTGCTGCTGCATCCAGCGCGCGTTCTCGGCCCCGTAATCGGTTCCGACCCAATGGGGTTGGGCGGTCATCCGCTGCATCCAGGCGTCGAGGTTGTCGGCAGAAAGCTGGCTGTCGAACCGGGCTTCCAGCTGTCGCTCCTTTTCGGCCGCGGTTGGTGTAAAGCCCGTAAGGGCCTGACCCTGCAGGTTCCAGATCGCGAGCAGCAGGGGAATGGCAATACGTGTTCTCATTTTGGGTTCTGGTAATCGGTTGAGTGTTGAAATTACATTTTTTTTCTGAGCGTGCCGGGCCCCGTCGGCGAAAAAATGCCGGTTCAGTCCCATTCGCGGTCGAGCCGCAGCAGGGTACCCAGCAGCACATTGGCGCCCCGGGCTATGGCTTCGGGGGAGGTGTATTCGTCAGGGGCGTGGCTTATGCCGTCCTGGCTCGGAACGAAAAGCATGCCGGCCGGGGCGATCAGGGCCATGTCCTGGGTGTCGTGCCCGGCCCCGCTTTTCATGCGTTTACTGCTGTAGCCGCGTGCCCCGGCCTCGGCCTCGACCAGGGCCTGGATGCGCGCGTCGGTAAGGGCCGGTTTGGCGGTGGTATCGAGGTGGAGGAAGGAAACGGAAGTGCCCGAATCGCCGGCGATGGCCTCGGCCCGGGCTTTAATTTTTGCGAACATTTCCGTGATCACGTCTTCTGAGAGGTCGCGAATCTCCAGACTCAGCACCACCTCCCCCGGAATCACATTCGGCGCCCCGGGCATTGCCCTGATTCGGCCCACCGTGGCTACCTGGGTGCCATCCCGGTTCAGGGCTTCTTCATTTACGGCCTGGATAAAACGGGCGGCTGCCAGCAAGGCATCCTGCCGCATGCGCATGGGCGTGGTACCCGCATGGTTGGCCCGGCCCCGGAAGGTCACGTCCCACCATTTGAGCCCCACTATACCTTCCACCACGCCTATATCGCGTTTTTCCTGATCCAGAATGGCGCCCTGCTCAATATGCATTTCGAGAAAGGCGGCCAGGCTGCCTTTTTCCCGAGCCGCCGTCGCAAAGGCCAGCGTATCGCCGCCCAGGCGCTGTATGCCCTGGCCGACGGTGTATCCGGTACTGTTGATCACCTCAAGGGCCCCTGGAGAAAGTTTGCCCACCATGGCACGGCTGCCGGTCAGGCTCCCTTCCTCGTCGGTAAATACGAGTACTTCGAGGGGGTGGCGCGTGCTAATCTTGTTTTCATGCAGGGTCCGGGCCACTTCTATGGCCGACAACGACCCCACGCACCCGTCGTAGTTGCCCCCGTGGGGTACCATATCAATATGTGACCCCATGGCCAGCGGCTTCAGGCCCGCCTGCGTGCCGGGCCGCGTGCCGATGATGTTGCCGGCGGCGTCGGTGTGCACGGCCAGGCCGGCAGCCCGCATCAGGTCCATTACGTAAGCCCGGCCGGCCAGGTCTCCGTCGCTGTAGGCCACCCGGTTGGGCTGGCCGGCTGCGTCGCGCCCAAAGGTGGCCAGCTGCTGCAGGGTCTGGTCGAGCCTTGCGGCATTAACTTCAGGGGATTGCTGGCTCGAAAGTTGGCAGAAGGCGAGCAACAGTAATGCGCTTAGCCAAAAGGGCAAGTTGCCCTGCTTTAGGGGGAAGGTGCGGTATTTCATCGGTTTGGATTTGTTCCCGGGGAAGATACAAAAAACCGATCGATGGCAGGTGCCTGCAGGCTCCTGCCCAGGCACCTAGTTAAGCACCTCTGCCCTGAGGATGTAGATGTTCTTCATGGGCCACTCCCCGTCGTCGGTCGCTACCTGGTTAATGGCATCGACCACGTCCATCCCCTCTATAACCTTGCCGAAAGGGGTGTAATCGCCATCGAGGTGGTACGAGCCCGGCCGGGTTACCACGATAAAGAATTCATAGGGCGAGGCCAGCATATGCGGGTTGTCCATTTCGCTCGAGGGCATCGAAACCGTGCCCCGGTCGTGCCGGTGGCCCTTACGGGTATCAGGGGGGAGGAGGTAGCGCCCGATTTCAGAGCGTTTGCGGGCCGTTTTAACGTTGTCGGCATTACCGCCCTGGATGATGAAATCGCGCACCACCCGGTGGAACATGGTGCTGTCGAAATAATGTTGCCGGGCCAGGTAGATGAAATTGGACTTGTGGTAGGGCACGTTATCGTACAGCTGTATGGTAAAGGAACCCATGGTGGTGGTAATCCGCACCTTGTTCTCCCGGAGCCCTTTCTGGTAGTTGAAGAAGAAATCGATGGCATTGTCTTCGGTGAGCACGAATTTCCCGGGCCCTGCCTCCTCGGCAGGCAGGCTGTCGGCCGCTTGTTCCAGCACGGCACCGGTACTTTCTTCAGGGGTTTTCGGGGTATTTTCTTTACTTTGTTGCCCGCAGCCCAGGATTCCCAGCAAAAGGATTCCCGAGGCAAAGGCGCATCTGGAAAATGTCATGAGGTTCTCGGATTTAGCCCATTCCATCCCAAAAATAAAGAATTTGCCCCTACCGGGGGTGCAGGCCCATTACCAAATGGCACCGGAGATACGCCTGCGCGAGCTGGAAAAGGCTTATGCAGGCCCGCGCACCGCCCGCAAAGCGGGAGTCCTGGCGCTCTGTTATCCGGATGCAGCGGAGCAGGCCCGGCTGTTGCTGATCCTGCGCCCTACCTACCCGGGAGTGCATTCCGGACAGGTGGCCCTGCCGGGAGGCGGCATGGAGAAAGACGATCCCGACCTCCTGGCCACGGCACTCCGGGAGGCCCGGGAAGAAGTGGGTATGGCCCCGTCGCAGGTGCAACTCTTGCGGGCCCTCACCCCCCTGTACATCCCCCCCAGCAATTTTGAGGTAAGCCCGTACCTGGGGGTTGCCGACCGACCCCAGGAATTCCGCAGGCAGCCGTCTGAAGTAGCTTCCCTGATCGAAGTGCCGCTGGAGCACCTGCTCGACGCCCGCAGTCTCACCACCCGCCGGCTCACCACCTCCTATGCCCGCGACATTGAGGTGCCTGCTTTCCTGTTGCAGGGGCATGTGGTCTGGGGCGCCACGGCCATGATGCTGAATGAGCTCAAGCAGCTTTTACAGGCGCTCTAGTGCTGCGAATTTTGTACTTTTACCCCCCATGACACTCTTTAAACAAAACCCCTTCGGCCATATCCTCTTCCTGAAAAAGTGGCTTATTCGCATTATGGGGCTGCTTACCCACCAGCGGTACAAGCAGTTCAACAAACTGGAGATCGAAGGCTCCGATATCATCCGATCCCTGCCCGAAACAGGGGTGCTTTTCGTGAGCAACCACCAAACCTACTTCGCCGATGTGGTGGCCATGTTCCACGTTTTCAACGCCAGCCTGAGCGGCCGCGAAAACAGCATCAAAAATGTCGGGTACCTCTGGAATCCCAAACTGAATATCTACTATGTTGCGGCCAAGGAAACCATGGGAAAAAGCCTGCTGACCAAGGTGCTCGCCTATGCCGGTTCCATCAGTATCGAGCGCACCTGGCGCGCCGACGGGCACAATGTGCAACGGCAGGTAAAGATGAGCGATATCAGCAATATCGGCAAGGCGCTGGCAGATGGGTGGGTCATAACCTTCCCACAGGGCACTACCACTCCCTGGAAACCGCTGCGCAAAGGCACCGCCCATATCATCAAGAAATACAAACCCCTGGTTGTGCCTGTGGTGATCGACGGGTTCAGGCGGTCTTTTGACAAGAAAGGCCTGCACATCAAGAAAAAAGGGATATTGCAGTCTATGGTAATCAAACCGCCCCTGGAGATCGACTACGACGGGGAATCGGTAGATGCCATCATCGAAAAGCTGGAATACGCCATAGAGCAGCACCCTTCCTTCCTCAAGGTACTTTCCCAGGCCGATTTGCAGGAATATGAAGCCGAGCACAAACAGCGCCGGTGGCGCCCCGATAAAGACTAGGCTTCCATCCGTTTCAATTCCTGGTAGTTCCGGTATAATTTGCGGGTGAGCAGCCCGTACAGCAAAAAGTAGACTCCCGCCATCAGCGCGGTGAACAGCAATCCGGCTGCGCCCATTATACCCATTACCACCCATTTGAGGTGTTGCGGATCGGTATTGGCCTGCTCGTGCAGGTGCAGGCTACCCACCAGGTCGTCGGCAAAGAAGATGCCGGCGATAAAGACCCCGAAAAAAACGATAATCATACTCAGGCAAAACACGATGTAGTGCATAACCGTCTTGCGGGTGCGGATGATGCGGTTCATCAGGGCTTTGGCGCTGTCGAGCACCGAAATTTCCTGGTACCGTTTGTAGAACTGTACGATGTAAAAAAGGGTTACCGAGTACTGCACGGCGGTGAGCCCGATTAGCAGTGCCTTGATCCCAAGGCTGTCGGCTACTTCGTAATTCATCCCCTCGCGGAAGGAGGGGAGCAGGTAGAGCAGGTGTGGGGCCAGAAACTCGATGATGCTGATAAAGAAAATCCATCGCACCAGGGAGGAGGATTTTTTCCAGATCATCCGGTGGATCTGGTCGAAAGACAGCCTTGGCAGGTCGTGTTCCCTGCGCTTCCAGTCCTTTTTCAGTAATTCAAGTTCGTCCAACATAAACTCACGGGTTTAGAATGGTTTTTAGTTTGGTCTTGATGCGATTCATCTTTACCCTTGCATTTACTTCGCTTATGCCCAGCGTTTCTGCTATCTCGCTGTAGTTCCTGTCTTCCAGGTAGAGGAAGACCAGCGCCTTGTCGATATCGCCCAATTCCCTGATAGCGCTGTACATCAGGTTCAGCTGCTGCTCCTGGGAGGGGTCGTAATACTCGGCCTTTACCCGGTACAGCACGGCGTCGAAGTCTTGCGTCCGGGGTTGTTTCTTCGACTTTCGGTACAGGGTTATGGCCGTGTTGAGCGCCACCCGGTACATCCAGGTGCTGAACTTGGAATCGCCGCGAAACCGTGGATAGGCCTTCCACAATTGGATGGCGATCTCCTGGAAGAGGTCGTTGTGTGCTTCCCGATTATCCGTGTACAGGCTGCAGACCTTGTGTACAATATTTTGGTTGGCCTCCAGCTGCGACACAAATTGGTGCTCGAGTTCTTGGGTCACGAGGGTTGGTCGTTGCTTTGTTGATATGTAGACAAACACGGCCCGATGTTACAGCCCGGGTCGTAAAAAGGACATGGCAGGGTCCGCTTCAGATGGTTAATCGCGGTAATCCAGTGCCGGCTGCCGGTCGCCCAGCAGGGGTACATACTGAAAATCGGGCCCGCGTCGTTGCTCAAACTCCGCTTTGGCCTTGGCCACTGTTTCCGGGTTGGACATGAGGTCGATTGCGGTTGAAGCCAGGGTTTTGGCTGCCACCATCATGCCTTTCAGGCCAATGGTCGTGCCCCCGGCGGCCACGGCCTGCCAGCTGTGCGCAGGGGTGCCTGGTACCCAGGTAGCTGTGTTCAGCCCGGCCGTGGGCACGGTAAAGCTCACGTCTCCCACGTCGGTGGAGCCGTAGGCCTGGCCGATTTCCCTTAAGGGGTCGATGCGACCAACCTCTTCGGTATTCAGGCTTCCCCGCCCCAGGGATTGGCTGATCTTTTCGGCGAAGGCCATTTCTTCCGGGGTGTAGCTTACCCTGCCTGCAGCTTGCAGGTTTTTGTACATGACCTGTTGCAGGGTGAGGTTCGGCAACAGCTCGTGTGTGCCTCCGATCATTTCGTAGTCCATGGTGGTTCCCGTACCCATTGCCGCCCCTTCGGCCGCTTTTACGATGCGGTCGAACACGCCGATAACCGTTTCGCGGTTGTTGTGGCGGGCGTAATAATAAACTTCGGCAAAATCGGGCACCACGTTTGGGGCCTTGCCCCCGTCGGTGATCACATAGTGGATGCGGGTTTCCTGGGGGATGTGCTCGCGCATCATATTTACCATATAGTTCATGGCCTCCACCCCGTCAAGAGCAGACCGCCCACGTTCAGGGGCTCCGGCAGCGTGGGCCGATATGCCGTGAAAGCGGAATTTTGCCGATTTATTGGCCAGGGCCGCGCCGGCATCGGCGTCGTTATTGGCGCCCGGGTGCCAGTGAAGGGCCACGTCGAGGTCGTCGAACAGGCCGGCCCGTACCATATATACCTTTCCTGAGCCGCCCTCTTCGGCAGGGCAGCCATAAAACCGGATGGTGCCCTTGTTGCCATTTTGTTGCAGCCAGTCTTTCACGGCGATGGCCGCCGCCGTACTGGCCGTGCCAAAGAGGTGGTGGCCGCAGGCGTGCCCGGCTGCCCCGCCTGCTGTTTGTTTCTCGGGAACTGCCTGCTGGGAGAGCCCCGGCAGGGCGTCGTATTCCCCCAGAATGCCAATTACCGGCGAACCGCTCCCGTACTCAGCCACAAAGGCGGTGGGCATGCCCGCCACTCCCTTCGTTATTTTGAAGCCGGCATCCGCGAGGGTTTTCTGCAAAAGGGCAGCACTCTTTTCTTCCTTATAGCCCATTTCGGCCCAGTTCCAGATTTGCAGGGCGATGTCACCATAGGCCCCGGCCCTGGCATCCATTTTCTTGAAGGCGTCTTCCTGGGCGTTCAGCCCGGCGGCACAGGCGCATAGCATTAATGCGATTCGTAGTTTCATGGTGTTGGATAAGTTTGGCTCCTAATATACGAACTGCCCCGCAGCAGACAAACCTACATTTTTCAGAGCGTTTTCCGCGGGTGGTAGCGCTGCACCACCTCCGAAAGGTGGGTGCGGTCTACGTGCATGTACACCTCGGTGGTGGTAATGCTCTCATGGCCCAGCATTTGCTGGATGGCCCTGATATCGGCTCCGTTCTGCAGCAGGTGGGTGGCAAAGGAGTGGCGAAAGGTGTGCGGGCTTATGCGCTTGCCTATCCCGGCTTTTTCTGCGAGATCTTTTACCACGGCAAATACGAGCGCCCGGCTCAGGCGCCCCCCGCGGCGGCTCAGAAATACCAGGTCTTCGCATCCCTTTTTAGGGCTCCAGTGCGGCCTGATTTCACGCAGATACAGGGAAATGCACCCCTGATTGAACGATCCGATGGGCACAAAGCGCTGTTTGTTGCCCTTCCCGGTAACCCGGATAAAGCCTTCCTCAAAGAAAAGGTCGCTCAGGCGCAGGTCAAGCAACTCGGATACCCGCAGCCCGCATCCGTACAGCGTTTCGAGTATGGTCCGGTTGCGTTCGCCCTCGGCCAGCGACCGGTCGATGGCACCGATTACCCTGTCGATGTCGGCCACCGAGAGCGTGTCGGGCAGTTTCCGGCCAATTTTGGGCGATTCGACCAGTTCCATGGGGTTGTCCTGGCGGTATCCTTCAAAGATGAGGTAGGCAAAAAAACCGCGCAGGCCCGAGAGAATACGGGCCTGGGAGCGGGCCTTCAGCTTCGCGGCCAGGGCGTGGACAAAGGCCTCGATGTCTTCGCGCCGGGTATTTTTGGGCGAGCGGTCAGGGGCGTGGTCGCGCATGAATACGGCAAGCTTGCCGACATCCCGGCGGTAGTTCTGCACCGAGTTGTCAGAAAGCCCCCTTTCGAGCCGGAGGTAATGCAGATAATCCTGTATGGCTTGCTCCCAGTTCACCCGGTAAAGATAGGGATTTGAAGTGCCCTGCACGGCGCAATCCCAGGACAACAATAATGGCCGGAAAATAACAAAATGCCTAATTCGTCGTTTTGTACGGATAAACTCAATCTCACAAAAAAACAACGAGTATGAAAAAAGTATTGTTTATAGCATTCTTGATGGTTTCAGGACTGGCCCTTCAGGCCCAGGAAGGATTCAGGGCAGGGATCAACCTGGCTATTCCCACAGGTGACGCGGCAGACGTGTCCGGGTTCAGCATTGGCCTTGATGTGAATTACCTTTGGAATGTTTCAGATTCTTTCGATGTCGGCGCGGCCGCAGGGTTTACCAATGCCTTTGGGAAGGAAATCGAGGTGCCGGGCTTTGGAAGTTTTGAGGTCGACGATGTGCAATTCCTCCCGATCGCGGCTGCCGGACGGTTCCACGCCACCGATAAATTCAGGGTGGGTGCCGACCTTGGCTACGCCATTGGCATCAGCGATGGCAATGACGGGGGCTTCTATTACCGTCCGATGGTCGGTTATGGCCTGAATGAAAAAATGGAGCTGAACCTTTCCTACACCGGGATCAGCCTCGACGGAGGAACCTGGTCTACCATTGGCCTTGGCTTTATGTATTCCTTCTGAGACCCTCCCAGGGGTGCCTGAATATGAGAAAAGCGGAGGCAACCCCTCCGCTTTTTTATTGCCCTGAACCGGTCATGCCGATTCAGGGTTGCCCGCCTGGCAGGCAAATGCCCTGAACTTTGTACCTTAGCCGAAAGGGATTGGCTGGTTGCGCCACCCGCGAATATCTATGAAACTAATCATCATCAACGGCCCCAACCTCAACCTGCTCGGCAGGCGCGAGCCCGAGGTATACGGGGCGCAGACCTTTGAAGACTATTTCAGCAGTCTCCAGTTCAAGTTCAGAGACGTGCAGTTGGAGTATTTCCAGTCCAATATCGAAGGTGAGCTGATTTCCAGGCTACAGGAAGTCGGCTACAGCTATGACGGGATCATCCTGAACGCCGGGGCCTATACCCATACTTCTATCGGAATCGGCGATGCGGTTAAGGCCATTGAAACACCGGTGGTTGAGGTGCACATTTCCAATGTGGCGGCGCGGGAACCCTTCCGCCACAGTTCGTACATCTCTGCCGGGGCCAAAGGGGTGATCTTCGGTTTCGGCCTGAAGGGCTACGATTTGGCCATCAGGAGCTTCCTCTGATTCGGGCACTGAACCCGGCCAGGCTGGTGCGCGCCTACTGCTTCCTCAAAAAGTGTTTTTCGATGTAAAAGGTGCCGAAGGGCAACAGGGAAGCCAGTACCAGATATACCAGGATCTTCCGTGGCCAGGCCCGTTCTTTCCAGACCAGCAGGGCAATGGCCAGGTAGGCGATAAACAAAAAGCCATGGGCGTAGCCGATATAGATGTTCGGCTGCCCGATGCCGGCCCAGTGTTTCAGGGGCATGCTCAGGGTGAACAGCAGCAGGTAGCTGATGCCTTCCAAAACGGCGGTAATTCTCAGGGATTTCAGCATGGCAGGACCTTCGGTTGGTGTAAGCTTAAATGTGGATCACTTCCCCATAGGCGTCGGCTACCGCTTCCATCACGGCTTCGCTCATCGTGGGGTGGGGGTGCACCGCCTTTAAGACTTCATGGCCGGTTGTCTCCAGCTTGCGCGCCACCACGGCTTCAGCGATCATATCGGTTACCCCGGCGCCGATCATGTGGCAGCCGAGCCATTCGCCGTACTTGGCGTCGAAGATCACTTTTACAAAGCCATCTGAGTTGCCGGAGGCTTTGGCCTTGCCGCTGGCCGAGAAGGGGAATTTGCCCACCTTGATCTCGTACCCGGCTTCGCGGGCCTTTTTCTCGGTGAGGCCCACTGAAGCCACCTCGGGGGTGCAGTAGGTACAACCCGGTATATTGCCATAATCGAGGGGCTCTACGTGCTGGCCTGCGATTTTCTCCACGCAGAGGATGCCTTCTGCCGAGGCCACGTGTGCCAGGGCCGGCCCGGGGGTAACGTCGCCAATAGCGTAATAGCCCGGTATATTGGTCTGGTAGTAGTCGTTTACCAGTATTTTGTCGCGGTCGGTGGCGATGCCCACGGCTTCCAGGCCAATGTTTTCTATGTTGGTTTTGATCCCTACTGCGGAGAGCACCAGGTCGGCCTCCAGCACTTCTTCCCCTTTAGGGGTCTTAATGGTGGCCTTGACGCCGGCCCCGGAGGTGTCTACTTTTGTTACTTCGGAAGAGGTCATGATCTTAACCCCGGCTTTCTTGAAGCTGCGCTCGAGCTGTTTGGAAACGTCTTCGTCTTCGACCGGCACAATATTGGGCAAAAATTCCACCACGGTTACCTCGGTACCCATGGCGTTGTAGAAGTAGGCGAATTCGATGCCGATAGCCCCGCTGCCCACCACAATCATTTTGGCGGGTTGCTTCTCCAGGGTCATGGCCTCTCGGTAGCCGATAACTTTTTTCCCGTCTTGCGGCAGGCTGGGCAATTCGCGGCTGCGGGCCCCGGTGGCGATTATGATGTGAGAAGCCTGGTAAACGGTTTCTTTCCCGTCGGCCGCCTTCACGCTTACCTTCTTGCCGGGCTGCAGGGTACCGTACCCTTCGATGACCTCGATCTTGTTCTTTTTCATGAGGAACTGCACTCCTTTGCTCATGCCATCGGCCACGTTGCGGCTGCGCTTGACCACCGCTCCGAAATCTTTCTCGGCAGAAGCCACCTTGAGGCCGTAGTCTTCGGCGTGCTGGAGGTAGCCGAACACCTGGGCCGATTTCAGCAGGGCCTTGGTGGGGATGCACCCCCAGTTCAGGCATACGCCCCCGAGGTTTTCCTTTTCGATGATGGCCGTTTTCAGGCCCAGTTGGGAAGCCCGGATGGCTGTTACATACCCGCCGGGGCCGCTGCCCAGCACAATGACATCAAAGGTGCTCATAGTGGTGTTGTTTCTCAATGATTGCCCGGCAAAGGTACGAAACCAATCTGAATGCAGCCACCCCGGGGAACGCCCTCCATACCGGCCGGCAGCTCACATGTTCACGATTTTGAAAACCAGTTTGTTAGGCTTGTTTGGGGCCCTTGCCGAAGAGCTGTCGGTTAAAGGCTTCGCTCTGGCCCGGGGCGATGCTCAGGTACATCCAGTGCTCCCCCTTGAGGTGCTTCGCGAGGTAGACCATTTGGCCCACGTGCGAAGCGTAGTGCGCCAGTTGCCGGTGTACGGCCTGGGGGATGCTATGGGGTTGGGCGCGAATCAGCACCTTGGTTGTCGGATCTGCCTCGCGGAGCGTCTCCAGGGCACGGAACAGGCATTCCCAGCCGGCCTCCCAGTGCTGCAGCAGTTGTTCACGGTCTCCCGGTGGCTCCCGAAATTCCGCTTCCCGGTTGCGCCAGGTTTTTTCACCGTCTTCTACCAGGAAGTTGGTCCAGCGACTCAGCATATTGCCCGCCAGGTGGTTTACGATTGTGGCCATGCTGTTATCGCCCGGGCCGGGTTGCAGGTACAGCTCCGCATCGCTCAACTGGGCCATGGCAGCTTCGCCCAGGCCGCGGTACCGCTCGAACTCAGCCCGGGCACTGCTCAGAAATTCCCGATAGATCGTTTCCATATGCCTCAGTGCCGATTAGCGTTCGGGCAGAAATTCCAGGGCGGCCCCGTTAATGCAATGCCGCTTGCCTGAAGTCTGGCGGGGCCCGTCGTCGAAAACATGCCCGAGGTGGCCGCCACATACAGCGCAGTGTTCTTCTACCCGACGCATGCCATAGGAAGTGTCGACGCTAAAGGCCACATTCCCTTCGATTTCCCGGTCAAAACTCGGCCAGCCGCTGCCCGACTCGAATTTGTGCTCACTTTTAAAAACCGGGGTACCACAACCGGCGCAAACAAAGGTGCCCGGCTCGTGAATGTCGAGCAGGGGGCTGGAGCCTGCCAGCTCGGTGCCGCCTTTGCGCAACACCGCATAGGAAAGTTCACTTAATTGGGCGCGCCACTGGGCGTCGGTTTTCTGTACGGCAAATTCAGAGCGGGCAGCATTTTCAGGCGATGCCGTGTCTGATTTTTCTTGGGTCTGTCCTTTGCAGGCCAGGGTGAGCAGTAAACTCAGGGAAAGCAGGAAGGATTTCATAGTTGCTGTTTATTCGGTTTGACGCGGGCTGGGCGCCATCCTTTCAAAAATACTCCGGAAATTAAAACACCCCCTGGTGGCGGGGGTGTTTTTAACAGGGTTTTGAATCTTTAGTTCCGGGCATAAACCTCGGGGACCATAGATTCCTGAACGTTCAGGTAATCGAGCACGGCCTGCATGTTGGAGACGTCGAGCTTGGCGGCGCCCACCCCGTCGGCCGGCAATATGGCGATGCGGAAGGTTTGGTTGTCAGTATCTCCCGGGGCCAGGGTGCCCAGGTCGAAGGTTGACTCCAGGAAAATGCTCACATCCAAAAAGGTGTAATCGTAGTTGTACTGCAAGATGCCCTGGTTCAGCAGGCGGGTCTGTGGCAGCAGGCGCCACACGTCGATGGGGCCGCTGGGGTCGTCTACCTGTTCCCAGAGGATGTACACCAGCACCACGTCGGTTTCAAAGACCTCCACCGAAGGGGCGTCTTCTGAGAAAACGGTGAAGAGGGTGTAGTTGTTCCCCGGGGTAAAATCGCCGGTAATGTCGTATACCTGCCCCAGGATGTTAATCCCGTCCAGGCCGTCTTGCCCGTCAAATCCGGGAGGGCCGGGAGGGCCTGTCGGCCCTTCGCAGGAGAGTGTTAAAAATACGGTGGCCAGGCTGAGTAAAAGGCTGAATTTTTTCATAAGGGTATTGTTTTGCGGTTTATCCCCGGTAACCGGGAGGTACAGGTTGGGATTCAAAAAGCGTTCCAAAAAATTCAATGGGCTGTAAAAAACACGTAATCAAGCACTTAGAAATTATGTGCGGCAACCACCAAAAAACCAGGCCGGCTTTGGCTGTGCCGCGCATTCCAAAAATAAGCTATCTTTAATCAACACACAGGCCCTGCCCGTGTTTTATGCCAAACCAAGCCCTCCTATGAAAAAACGCCACCTGAGTTTTTGGGAAATCTGGAACATGAGTTTCGGGTTTCTCGGCATCCAATTCGGCTTTGCGCTGCAGAACGCCAATACCTCCCGCATTTTTGAGACCCTGGGTGCCCAGGTGGAAGAAATCCCCATCCTCTGGATTGCTGCCCCGGTGACCGGCCTGCTGGTACAGCCCGTAATCGGTTATTTCAGCGACCGCACCTGGACCCGTCTCGGCCGGAGGCGCCCCTACTTCCTGGTGGGGGCCGTGCTGGCGTCCATTGCCCTGTGCATCATGCCCAATTCTCCTGCCTTGTGGGTGGCGGCCGGCATGCTGTGGATCATGGACGCTTCCATTAATGTCTCCATGGAACCCTTCCGCGCCTTTGTGGGCGATAACCTGCCCGGCGACCAGCGCACCCTGGGCTTTGCCATGCAGAGCTTTTTCATAGGCGTCGGGGCCGTGGTGGGCTCGGTAATGCCCTGGGTCTTCACCAACTGGCTCGGCATCAGCAATACCGCCCCCGAAGGGATGATCCCCGATTCGGTGAAATGGTCTTTTTATATGGGGGCCGTCGTCTTTTTGCTCGCCGTGCTCTGGACCGTCTGGCGGTCGACGGAATACAGTCCGGAAGAGCTGGAGCAATTTGCCGAAAACCAGGAATTCGAAACGTCCGAGATCAGCCCAGAGGAGAACCGCCGCCGTATCGCCAGGCTGAAGGATTACGGCCTGGGGCTGGTCATTTTCGGTATCCTGGCCACCTCGGTACCCTATTATTTCAACCTGCAGAAGGAACTGTTCATCCTCACCCTCGGCCTGGGGGTGGTGGGCTGTCTGTTTTTGCTGGCCTCCTGGGTAAGGGCACGCCGCGGGCGCAACGGTTTTGTGACCATAATGACCGACCTGCTCTACATGCCGCAGACTATGAAACAACTGGCCTGGGTTCAGTTCTTTTCCTGGTTTGCCCTGTTTTCGATGTGGATTTACACCACCCAGGCAGTAACCGGTCACGTGTTTGGCACCCACGATACCACTTCGCAACTTTACAATGACGGGGCCGACTGGGTAACCATTCTGTTCGGCGTCTACAACGGGGTGGCGGCCATCGTCGCCTTCCTGCTGCCCGTACTGGCCAAAAAGACCAGCCGGAAGCTGACCCACCTGATCGCCCTTAGCCTGGGTGGGCTGGGCCTGGTGTCGGTCTATTTTATTAGCGACCCTAACTGGCTGCTGTTGAGCATGATCGGGGTGGGTATCGCCTGGGCGAGCATCCTCTCCATTCCCTACGCCATGCTGGCTGGTGCCCTGCCCCCCAAGAAAATGGGCTATTACATGGGGGTATTCAACTTTTTCATCGTGATCCCGCAAATGGTGGCCGCCACCATCCTGGGCTTTTTGGTGAAGGCCTTTTTCGACGGCCAGCCCGTTTATGCCCTTATTATAGGAGGTTGTGCCATGCTGCTGTCAGGATTGCTAACCCTGCGGGTGCACGACCGGGCTAGTGTGGCCGTAGACGAGATCGGTTGAGGCCAAACGCTCAAATAAGTCTTGCCCGAAATGGGGAGAAATGCCTACTTTTAGGCAGTAGCCAAGCGAATAAGACATGATGCGACAAGAACGCGTTGTAATAGACGCCGTACACCCCCAGGTAGAGTGCGGCCGTTTTTTTATCAAAAGGGTAGTGGGCGAGACGGTTACGGTTTCGGCCGATGTGCTGCCCGACGGGCACGACGTGATGCAGGCAGAGGTGCTGTACAAGCACCAGGGCGAGCGGCAGTGGCGGCAGGTTCGCATGCACCCGCTCGGGAACGACCGGTACCAGGCCTCCTTTACCGTCGAAAAACAGGGTCTTTACCAATATAAAATACGCGGGTGGGTCGATTATGCCCTGAACTGGCAGCACGGCATTGAGGCCAAGCTCCGCGACGGACAGCACGTGCGCAGCGAACTCCTCGACGGGGTGCAGTACCTGGAATACCTGGCAGAAGCGGCCTCTGGGGCCGATGCCGGCTACGCCCTGGAACTGGCCAGCTGTTTTCCCGATGAAAAACGCTACCAGGAGGCTGTGGAAGCAGCCATTTCCAAGCACCTGCACGAATTATTCCTGGAACACCCAAAGCGCGCGCTGGCGCATACCGCTGACCCCCTGGAAGTGTATGTAGATCGCCAAAGGGCGAACTTCAGCACCTGGTACGAGTTCTTTCCGCGCTCGGCTTCTGAGACCCCGGGGAAACACGGCACTTTCAAAGACTGCGAACGGCTGCTGCCGCGCATCGCCCAATTGGGCTTCGATACGGTTTACCTGCCTCCGGTGCACCCTATTGGGGAGCTGAACCGGAAGGGGAAGAACAACAGCACCACAGCCGGCCCAGGCGACTGTGGCGTACCCTGGGCCATCGGCTCGAAAAAAGGCGGGCACCGCCACCTGCATCCCGAACTGGGCACCGAAGCCGATTTCAGGCGACTGATCCGAAAGGCGGGTGAACACGGCCTGGAAATCGCCATGGACCTGGCTTTTCAGGCTGCGCCTGACCACCCCTACATCAAGGAGCACCCGGAGTGGTTCCGCAAACGCCCCGACGGTACCATCCAATACGCCGAGAACCCCCCGAAGAAATACCAGGACATTGTCAATTTCTATTTCGAATCGAAGGATTATAAGGCGCTCTGGCAGGAATTGCTGGAGGTTACCCTGCAATGGGTCGGGTTCGGGGTGAAGATCTTCCGGGTCGACAACCCGCACACCAAACCCTTCTTTTTCTGGAACTGGCTCATAGACGAAGTCAAGAAAAAACACCCCGACGTGCTGTTCCTGGCCGAGGCATTCTCGCGTCCCCGCATCATGCAGCAACTGGCCAAGCAGGGATTTTCCCAATCGTACACCTATTTTACCTGGCGGGTACACAAGCAGGAGATCATCGATTACATGGTCGAGCTCACCCAGGGCGAAATGCGGGAGTACTACCGGCCGAATTTCTGGCCGAACACGCCTGATATCAACCCCTACCACCTGCAGGGCGCCGGGGAAGCCATGCACATGATACGCTATGCCCTGGCAGCCTTGCTTTGCGGCAACATCGGCATATACGGGCCTGTTTTCGAGTACATGGTTAGCCAGCCGCTCCCGAACCGGGAAGAATACCTCGATTCGGAAAAGTACGAGATCAGGCACTGGGACTGGACCCTGCAAAACAAACTCGTCCACATCATCGGGCGGCTCAACCATATTCGCCGGGCGCACGCGGCCCTGCAACAGACCAACAACCTGGTGTTCTGCAGGCTCGAAAACCCGAACCTGCTGGCTTTTTACAAATGGGACGATGCCCGCACCGATGAGGTGCTGGTGGTCATTAACCTGGATCCGAACGAGTCGCAACAGGGCAATGTGCAGTTGCCCTACCACGCCATGGGGCGGGGCCAGCGCGCCCTGGAAATGTACGACCTGCTCACCCAGACGGCTTACCGGTGGCAGCACGAATGGAATTTCGTGGAGCTCCACCCCAACCTGCCCATGCACGTATTTCAGATAAGAGGATAACCCGTTATGGCGAAAAAGGAAACAGCACCCGCCCCCGAAAACGTCTTCACCAGTGAACAGCCCTGGGAAGGGCTCATGGAAGACAGCCGCTTCGTAAAGGCCTTCCTCTCGGAAGTGCTGGAAACCTATGTCCAGAAACAGCGCTGGTACGGGGGCAAGTCGAGCACACTCAAGTATATCGAACTCCAGGAGTACTTCCGCATCCAGCAACGCGAAGAAGTGTACTACGGCCTGCTTCTCGAAGTGAACTTCGAGGAGGCCTTCTACCAGCATTACTTCTTACCCATCGCTTTTGTATCGGACGAGAATTTCGCCAAAAAGGACCGTATACTCCCCATCCAGATCAAGGGGCAGGAGGGCTTTATTATCGATGCCGTAAACCTCGAGGCCTTTCGCAAACTGGTTTACGAGCGCATCTCGACTGCCCTGCCCAACGATACCACCAAGGTGCGCTACCACAAGAGCCTCAACTTTGCCCCGGCCCCGTATGCGAGCTCGCGCCTCATGGGCCTGGAGCAGAGCAACACCTCGGTAATCATCAACGACACCTCTGTGCTCAAGTTTTTTAGGCGAATCTACGCCGACAAGAACCCCGATTACGAGATGAGCCGCTTTCTCAGCGACCGCAAGGGCTACAAGAACACCCCGGCCTACCAGGGCAGCCTGAGCCTGATCGATTCAGACGGAGACGACATCACTATCGCCCTGATGCAGCAGATGGTGCCCAACCAGGGCGATGCTTGGGAATACATGCTCGGCGAGCTCCACAAAGTATTCAGCAACCTGGAGATCAAAAACATCCGTCTGGCCGAATTGCCCGAGATCGAGCTGTTCCAGCGGTTGAAGATTCGCGACGTACCCCCTGAGATCATCGACTGGGCCGGACTCAATATTTTCCTGAAACTCCAGAAAATAGCCCGTCGCACGGCCGAGATGCACATCGCCCTCGGCTCGGAGTTCGAAGACACCGGCTTTACGCCCTCCCACTTCAATGGCGATTACGAGGTATGGCTCAAAAACCGCCTCATCTACATGTTCCAGAACCGGATCAACACGGTTGAGAACAACCTCGAGCGCCTCGAAGGCAAAACCCTGGAGCTGGCCCAGGAACTCCTGGCGCGCAAGGACGAGATACGCAGACGCTTCCTCACCTTCGACTGGACCAAACTCAAGGGTGAGCGCCTGCGCGTGCACGGCGACTTCCACCTGGGGCAGATTTTGGTGAAGGGAGACGACTTTTACCTACTTGACTTCGAAGGGGAGCCCGAGAGCACCATCCGCGACCGGAAGGTGAAACAGCCCCCCCTGAAAGACATTGCCGGTATTTTCCGTTCTTTCCATTATGCGGTATATGCCACCCTGTTCCTCAACCCTGACAAATACCCCTATTCGCAGGAAGAGCTCTTCGGCGCAGGCGAACTCCTGTACCGCTATTTCATAGGGGTGTTCATGGAAACGTACGTGCAGCTGATCCAGGACCACAACATCGACATTGGCTACAATGCCGAACGCATTTTCCTGCTCAAATACTGCATGCTCGAAAAAGCGGTTTACGAACTGGGCTACGAGATGAATTCCCGCCCCGACTGGGCAGTGATCCCCCTCGAAGGGATACGAAGTATCATTAACGACAAATCCTGACAACCATTATGGGACAAGTAATCCCGCATAGCTTATTTACAGATTTTGATATCAGCCTTTTCAAATCAGGCAAACATTTTCGTCTCTACGAAAAACTGGGCTCACACCTGGTGGAGGTAAATGGGGTCAAAGGAGTCTATTTTGCGGTCTGGGCCCCGTCTGCCAAGGCGGTTTCCGTGGTAGGCGACTTTAACTACTGGCTCGAGGGCGAGCACCCCTTAAACGTGCGCTGGGATGCCAGCGGCATCTGGGAGGGCTTCATCCCGGGCCTTGATCAGGGCACCCTGTACAAATACAAAATACACTCCCATCTGGGCGATGTGAAGACCGAAAAGGTCGACCCTTATGCCCGCTATTGCGAGCACCCGCCCAAAACGGCCTCGGTGGTCTGGAAGGCCCCACACAATTGGCAGGATGGCGCCTGGATGAAAAACCGGATCAACCACAACGGCCTCGACAAACCCTATTCGGTATACGAAGTGCACCTGGGCTCCTGGAAGCGGAAAAACGGGGGGGATAAGTTTATGACCTACCTCGAGATGGCCGACGAATTGGTGGCTTATGTCAGGGAGATGGGCTTTACCCACGTGGAGTTTATGCCGGTCATGGAATTTCCCTACGACCCCTCCTGGGGCTACCAGCTCACCGGGTATTTTGCCCCGACCTCCCGTTTCGGGAAACCCGAAGATTTCAAGGTGCTGGTAGATACGCTCCACCAGAACGGTATTGGCGTGATCCTGGACTGGGTGCCCTCGCACTTTCCTGAAGATGCCCACGGGCTGGGCCTTTTTGACGGTTCACACCTGTACGAGCACCCCGACCGGCGCCGGGGTTACCACCCCGACTGGAAGAGCCTCATCTTCAACTACGGGCGCAACGAGGTGCGGGCCTTTCTGATCAGTAATGCCCTGTTCTGGCTTGACCAGTACCACATTGACGGCCTGCGGGTAGACGCCGTGGCGTCCATGCTCTATCTCGACTATTCTAGGGAGCAGGGGGAATGGGAACCTAATGTCTACGGGAACAACGAGCACCTCGAGGCCATTTCATTTTTGCGCGAACTCAATTCGGAGGTGTACGGGAACTTCCCGGGGGTACAGACCATAGCCGAAGAGTCGACCGCGTTTTCAGGGGTTACCAAACCCGTGAGCATGGGTGGCCTGGGCTTCGGAATGAAATGGATGATGGGTTGGATGCACGATACCCTGGAATACTTCAAGAAAGAACCGGTTTTCCGCAAATACCACCAGAATGCCATCACCTTCAGCATGACCTATGCCTTTACCGAAAATTTCATGCTGCCCTTTTCACACGACGAGGTGGTGTACGGCAAGCAATCGCTGCTGTACCGCATGCCGGGAGACGAATGGCAGCGCTTTGCGAACCTGAGGTTGCTGTTCGGGTATATGTTCACGCATCCGGGCAGCAAGCTGCTGTTCATGGGGGGCGAATTCGGGCAGTCGTCCGAATGGAATTTCCAGCAAAGCCTCGACTGGCACCTGCTGCAGTACGATTTCCACAAAGGGGTACAGGAACTGGTAAAAGACCTGAATGCCCTGTATCGGGCCCAGCCTGCCCTGTATGAAAAACAATATAGCCACGAAGGCTTCCGCTGGATCGACTACGGCGATGCCGAGAATTCCGTCCTGACCTTTATCCGGAAAGGGCATGAGTCAAAAGACGACCTCATAGTGGCCTGCAACCTGACCCCGGTACCCCGGGAAAAATACCGGATCGGCGTTCCGAAAACCCGCCAGCTCAAGGAGGTCTTCAACAGCGACGACAAGCGCTACGGGGGCAGCGGCCAGTTAAACGGCACGGCCAGTATCAGCAAAACGGCCTGGCACGGCTTCGAACGCTCCGTCGAAGTTACCCTGCCGCCCCTTGGGGTGGTTATCTTCCGGTAAAAAGACAGCCGCAAACGTTGTAGTTTATAATTGCCCGCTCAATCATTTCCCTATATGGAGCGAAAGTCTTTCTTTTGTGGGTCTTAATGACGAGCGGTTATGATTACGAATACCGAACTGGAATACAAAGGGAACCTGTACCCGAACATGGTGGTCGACTTCCGCAGGGATGGCGGTAAATTTTTCTTTACCAGCGACAACGGGGTGGTACTGCAGATTACCGTGATGCGCAACAGCGTGTTGCGGGTGCGCTACGCGACCGATTACAATTTCGAGCCCGACTTCTCTTATGCCATTTCGTCTCAGGCCAGCCGTGGCTATGACGAGCTCAAAGACGAGACTACCCCTACCGATTACCGGATCTATACCTCCCGCCTTCAGGTGCTGGTCGATAAGAAGACCATGCGTGTGCAGATCTCTGATCTGGAAGGCAACATCATCAACGAAGACGAACTCGGCTTCCACTGGGAAGAAAATTACGAGTACGGGGGGAATACCGTAAAGATGAGCAAGATCACCCAGGCTTCGGAGAGCTTTTACGGCATGGGCGACAAGGCTACCCATTCAAACCTGAAAGGAAGGCGGGTAACCAACTGGGTAACCGACCAGTACGCTTACGGAAAGGAAGAAGACCCGCTCTACAAGGCCATCCCGTTTTACCTCGGCCTCCACAACAACCGGGCTTATGGCATCTTTTTCGACAATTCCTTCTGCACCCATTTCGACTTTGCGCACGAACGGCGCAATGTGACCAGCTTCTGGGCCGACGGGGGCGAGATGAACTACTATTTTTTCTACGGACCGGCCCTGTCCAAGGTGGTGCAGTCGTATACAGACCTTACCGGCACCCCGGAGTTGCCGCCCCTTTGGGCCCTTGGGTACCACCAGTCTAAATGGAGCTATTACCCTGAAAAAAGAGTAAAGGAAATCGCAAAGACTTTTCGGAAACTCAAGATTCCCTGCGATGCGATTTACCTCGACATCGACTACATGGACGGTTTCCGCTGCTTTACCTGGGACAAAAAACGCTTCCCCGATCCTAAAAAGCTTGTCAAAGAACTGGAATCCACCGGTTTTAAGACCGTGGTGATGATTGACCCCGGCATTAAGGTCGACCGCGATTACTGGGTGTACAAAGAGGGGCTGGAGAACGATTATTTCTGCAAACGGGCTGACGGCCCGCTGATGAGCGGCAAGGTGTGGCCCGGGCCCTGCAGTTTCCCCGATTTCACGAATCCGGAAGTGCGCCGGTGGTGGGCGGGGCTGTACGAAGACTTTATCAAGGAGTCGGGCATACACGCGGTCTGGAACGATATGAACGAGCCGGCCGTAATGGAGGTGCCCACCAAAACGGCACCCCTCGACATGCGGCACGACTACGATGGGCACCGCTGCAGCCACCGCAAGGCGCACAACGTCTACGGGATGCAAATGGTGCGGGCCACCTTCAAGGGGGTGAAAAAGACGGTATTCCCCAAGCGCCCCTTTGTGATAACCCGGGCTGCCTTTGCCGGCACCCAGCGTTATTCCTGTACCTGGACCGGCGACAACGTGGCCACCTGGGAACACCTCTGGATCGCCAATGTACAGGTGCAGCGCATGTGCCTGAGCGGCTATTCCTTCGTGGGCAGCGACATAGGCGGGTTTGCCGAGCAGCCCAATGGGGAGCTCTTCGCCCGCTGGATCCAGCTCGGGATATTCCACCCCTTCTGCCGGGTGCATTCCAGCGGTGACCACGGCGACCAGGAGCCCTGGTCTTTTGACGATGAGGTAACCGGAATTGTTCGGAAATTCATCGAGCTGCGCTACCAACTGCTGCCCTACCTGTACACCATGTTCTGGAAGTACGTGCGCGAGGGGGTGCCCATGCTCAAATCGCTGGTGTACTACGACCAGGAAGACACCCAGACCCATTTCCGCACAGACGAATTCATTTTTGGGGAGCAGATCCTGGTTTGCCCTGTCCAGGAGCCCAATGCCAAAGGGCGCCGGATGTACATCCCGCGCGGGCGCTGGCACAACTACTGGACGGGAGAGATCGTCGAAGGGGGCAGCGAGAAATGGATTGCCGCAGACATCGACAAAATCCCGCTCTTTATCAAGGAGGGGGCCATCATCCCAAAATACCCGGTGCAGCAATACGTGGGCGAGAAGAAGATCGACCAGCTTACCCTGAACGTGCACTACAAAAAGGGCATCGAGCATTCCACCGTGTACGAAGATTCCCAGGACGGGTACGACTACCGGAAAGGAGAGTACAGCCTGCGCAATTTCCGCCTGAGCGGGAAAGACAAGGAACTCATTATACAACAGTACAAAGACGGTACCTACATTACCCCCTACGAGACCTTCAAGGTTAACCTGATTGGGCTGCCTTTCCGCATCGAGAGCATCGAGGTAGACAACGAGGAGGTGAGCCTAGATGAGGTGCGCCTCAATGGGGACAACACCATCGTGGTGAACAAAAATTTCAGTGAATTGCACATCAGTGGCGCCTGATTTTTCGTAATTTCCACGGAACTAGAACCCAAATAGCACTGCCATGAAAAAGATAGGATTCCTCTTGTTGCTGCTGTTCACGGCGGCGGGCTGCAAGACCAATCCCTTTACGGGAAAGAGCACTCTTAACTTTTATCCGAACAGCCAGGTCTTTCCGATGGCCTTCGCCGAGTATGACCAGTTTCTGGAAGCGAACAATGTTGTCGAAGGCACCGCCGATGCCCATACCATTACCAAGGTAGGGCAGCGCATTGCCACGGCGGCCGAGCGCTGGCTTACGGCCAACGGCTACCCCGGGTACCTGAAGGACTACCGCTGGGAATACCACCTGGTGCAGGACGAAACCGTAAACGCCTGGTGCATGCCCGGCGGCAAAATTGTTTTTTACTCAGGCATTTTGCCGATTTGCCAGGGGGAAACCGGAATAGCTGTTGTAATGGGGCACGAGGTGGCCCACGCACTGGCCGACCACGGGGCCCAGCGCATGAGTGCCGGCACCCTGCAGCAGATTGGGGCCGTGGCCGGGAATGTGGCCATCGAGAACGAGGAATGGCGCAATACCTTCAACCAGGCCTACGGCATTGGCACCACGGTGGGCATTATGCTGCCCTACAGCCGCAGCCATGAGACCGAGGCCGACCGTATCGGCTTGCAGATCATGGCCATAGCCGGGTATAACCCCGACGAGGCCGCAGCACTCTGGAAGCGGATGAGCGCACAGAGCAACGGCGCCCCGCCCGAATTTTTGAGTACCCACCCTTCAAACGAGACACGCATAGCCAACCTTACCCAGTGGGCCCCGGCCGCCAGGGCCGAAGCCCAGAAATTCGGGGTAACCAGCTTTCAGTGAGGGCCGGGTCGCGACCTCGTAAATAATCGTATATTGAAACCATTCTTACCGGAATGGTTTTTTTATGGACAAAGCGCTTGCCATCAAAGGCAGCCGGAGGCTGCTGAACGCCTGGGCCTTTTACGACTGGGCGAACTCCGTGTACAGCCTGGTGATCGCCTCTGCCATTTTTCCCATTTACTACGGGGCCCTTTTCCGCTCGGCCGGCATTGAGGAGGTGCATGTGTTCGGCGGGGCCATTGCCCGCGCTCCCCTGATCAGCTATGTAACCTCGGCCGCCTTCATCTTTATCGCCCTGGTTATGCCCCTGATTTCGGGAATAGCCGATTACCTGGGCAACAAGAAGACCTTTATGAAATTCTTCTGCTACCTGGGCGGGCTTTCGTGCGTGGGGCTGTACTGGTTTTCACTTGAGAATATCTACCTGGGGCTGGTCTGCTATTTCCTTGGCCTGGTCGGGTTTTGGGTCAGCTATGCCATTAACAACTCCTACCTGCCCGATATTGCCTACCCCGAACAGCAAGACGGGGTAAGCGCCCGGGGGTTTTCGCTCGGGTACGCCGGCAGCGTTTTGCTGCTGGTGCTCAACCTGGCCATGGTTATGGCCCCCCAGCGTTTCGGGATTATCGATGATGGCAGCCAGTCGGCCGAGCTGTTGGCCATGCGGTATTCCTTTGTATCGGTGGGCATCTGGTGGATCGGCTTCAGCCAGTACACCTTTTTTCACCTGCCCCGGGGCTTCAAAAAGGAAGGGGCCCGCACCCATATCATCTTCAACGGCTTTAGGGAACTGCAGGGCGTGTGGCGCCAATTGCGGGAAGCCGTGCGGCTGAAGCGTTACCTTGGGGCATTTTTCGTATACAGCATGGCTGTGCAGACCGTGATGCTGATCGCCACCTATTTCGGGGAGGAGGAAATCGCCTGGGGGTCAGACTCAGAGCGCACCACCGGCCTGATTGTGAGCATTCTGGTCATTCAGGTGGTGGCCATCCTCGGGGCCACCCTTACGGCGCGCGCTTCGAGCGCCATCGGCAATATCAGCACGCTAATAATCGTGAACGCCCTATGGCTGGGGATTTGCATCTACGCCTATTCGCTGCGCACCCCCATGGATTTCTATACAGCCGCCGGTTTGGTCGGCCTGGTGATGGGGGGCATACAGGCCCTTTCGCGCTCTACCTATTCCAAGCTGCTGCCCGATACGAAAGACACCACCTCCTTTTTCAGCTTCTTCGACGTGGCCGAAAAGATCGGCATTGTCATAGGCACTTTCCTCTATGGTTTTGTAGCTCAGTTTACAGGCAGCATGCGCAATGCCACCATTTTCCTCGGCCTGTTCTTCGCCCTGGGCATCGTGTTGCTGTTGCGCGTTCCCAAAAGGGCGTAAAAAACCCGGAAGTGGCACAAAACACACTTCCGGGGACTGTTCGTTTTTGATGTAAGGTTATTCTCCCCGGGTTATGTCGCCCGAACCGCTGGTCTTGGTATCGAGCTTGGCAGGGTTGCCCCGGTAATGGATGTCGCCTGATCCGGACACACGGGCTGTTAGCGATTCTGTGGCTGTTACGCGTATATCGGCCGAACCCGCAATAACCGCCTCAACGTTGCGCGCCTCCAGGTCGTAGGCCTTCACGTCGCCTGAGCCTGAGACCCTGATTTCCACCTTTGCGGCAGATCCGGCCAGGGCAATATCGCCCGAACCGGAAAGGGCCACGTCCATGTCGTCGGAGTCGACCTCGAGGGTTATGTCACCGCTGCCCGACATGGCCACGCGGAAGGGCGATGCTTTTATGCGGGTTTTCCCGACAATGTCGCCCGAGCCCGACAGGGCCACATGGTTAATCGATTCCACAGGTACGGTAACCAGTATTCCTCCGCCTTTCCAGGAAGAAGGTTGCAGGTTAAACCCCTTTTCAGGGCGGATTTGCAGCACCCCGTCCTGCACCTCGGTTTCCAGGTGCTCAAGCAGGTTGTCTTCGCCTTTCAGGGTAATGCGGCCTTCCGGACCGGCCACCAGCTCTACGTCGAACCATCCTGAAAGGCCGACACCTTCGTAAGTGCCAACCGAGCGCTCTTCAGTTACCACGTTGCCGCTTCCTTTGACACGTTTGGTACCCCCCTGGGCGTTCATATTACAGGCCAGCAGCAGGGACGCGGCGGCCAGGAGCATTGTTTGTTTCATGTTGTTCGTTTTAATGATGTCTGTGTTTACAAAATGAGATTGGCGCACCATCAGCTTTTATGGACGCTGCCGCCTCCGGAAGCCCGGCTCTGCAGCTTTTCCGGATTGCCCCGGTAGCGCAGGTCGCCCGCCCCGGAAACTTCGGCTTCAAGCGACTGGCTCACCGATATTTTTACGTCTGCCGCGCCTGAAAGCCGTACCTCGGCTGTCTGGGCCTGCAGGTCGAAGGCATTCAGGTTGGATGCCCCTGAACCTCTTACTTCCAATGATTCCGTACTCCCCCTCAGGGTTATTTCGCAGGCGCCTGATACCTCCACTTCGAGGTGGGTTGCACTGAATGCCAGGTCCATTTCACCTGCCCCGGAACCGTCGATTTCCAGATCCCCGAAAGTAAAACCGTCCCGGGCCGAAATATGGGCGGCCCCACTCACCTCAAGGGCCCGGAGGTCGGTTACGGGCACCCTGATGCGGATGCCCTCCGAACCCCGGCTGGGTTCCAGTTGGTAGCCTTTTTCGGCCTTCAGCGTCAGCTGGTTGCCTGAGACTTCGGTAATGATGTGTTGCAGGAGGTTTTCTTCTCCCTCCAGCAGCAGTTCGCCTTCGGACCCAGGCACCAGGGTTGCTTTGATTACATGGCTTACGCTAATTAGGTCGTAGGAGCCTACCTGCCGTTTCTCGGAGGTTTCCACCCCATTGCCCTTCACCCGGTGGTTACCCCATTGGGCAGTGGCAGGCAGGCTCAGGCTCAGGCTGGCCAGGGCCAGCAGTATTGTTTTTTTCATGGTCTTATTGTGCACTAGTGGTTAGTTTACCGACGTTCAAACGACACGGTGCCGTATTCGCTGTTGATGCGGATGCTGCGTCCGCTCCCCGAGCTGCCGTAGTAGCCCTTGTAATAGCGCGATCTGTTGTTTTCCTTGCTGATGCTCATGTTGAAATCGTCTTTGCCATTCACCCCGGCGTATTCTGTGGTGATCTCGAAATCGAAGTGGTAGGCAGGGTCGTACCCGATCTTGATGCCGGTATAGTCAGTCTTCAGATCGATGCTGCCGGCGTCTTCGGCCAGGCGGTCAATGCGGATAGAACCGTAGTCGGCCGCGATATCGACTTTACCGTGAATGGTGCCCAGCTTTACGTTGATGTAGTCGCCGTTGCCCTGAATGTTCCCGGCATCTTCCACTTCCAGGTTTCCATAGTCGCTGGCGTAAATCAGGTTATCCATCTTCAAAATGGTGGCATTCGTGTAATCGGCCGAAATGCTCAGGTCGCCCGCTTTCTCCACAGTAAATCCGGAGTAATCGGCGCTGATCTGGCCCGAATTCATGTAGCCGATGCGCGACTTGGAGGTGTAGTCGAAACTGAGCTGGTTGTTGCGCCCGCGGAGCTCGCCCAGGTCGAGCCGCCCGTAGTCGCAGCTGATCTTGGCATGCCCGTCTACGCGGTCGAGGGTAATGTTGCCGTAGTCGTTGCTCAGGTGCACCGAATTCTTGATGGGCATATTGACCGTGTAGTTGATCTGCATGTTCACATTGTTGTTCTTGCCCCACCAGCTCCAGGAACTGCTTTTCTCAAAGCGGGTCCGGGCCGATACCAGGTCGGCGGTGGCTTCGAATTCGATGGTGATCTCGTCGAGTTTACGCTGCACCTTTTCTTCATTGCCCCCGTTGGCGGTAATGTGCACTTCGATCACCACCCGGTTTTCATCCCAGGACTTCAGTACCAGGTTACCGAAGCTGTTGTCGATTTTCAGCAGGGCGTCGGGGTTTACCTTGAATTCCTTTTTGATAGTCTTTTCCTTGGTCTGTTTGCCCTGAAAGTCATGGGCATGTGAGATTCCCAGGCCGGCCAGCAGGGCCAGGTAAAGGGGGAATCGTTTAAATGGTTTGAGTAGCATGGGTCTCATTTTTATAAAGTTTAATTTGTTCGATTTGCATCATCACGTCCTGCAACAGATCGATGCGGGTTTGGAAATTCCGGATCATGGCGCTGAGAATTAGCTTGCTATTGCCGCCTGCCAACAGGTCCTGTTCCATTTTCCCATAGTCGGCCTCCAGTTGTTGCAGCTGTCTGAGGGTCGCTGCGACCAGGGGCTGTGTTTCCGGGCTTTGTTCCAGCTCCAATGCCTTTACCTGTTGATTGACCAGGTTGGCGAAATACCCTGAGGTCTCTGAAACTTCAGGGGAAATTGCTGCCACGCGTTCTTCCAGGCTGGCTTCGGGCCGCATCAGGAACACTGAGGCGGCAACCATAATGAGCACCGAAGCGGCGATGGAGAGGGGCCTCCACCAGCTTCGACGCAGGGGTACCACGCCAGGGGATGGCTTCTCCAGCCTGCTCAAAAACCGGTCGCGGTGCCCGGCAGGCGGCTCGGCCTGGTCAAAGGTGCCTTGTAACTGGACGAAGAGGGATTCTATGGTTTCTTTCTTTTTCATACGATTTCAGATACTGTCAATTTTTTTCGCAAACTTTCCTTGGCCCTGGAGATGGTGGTGCGGCAGCTGCCGTAACTCATCCCTGTGATTTCGCAGATTTCCTCGTAATCATAGCCTTCGATGAGGTGTAAGGTCAAAGAAATTCGGTAATTGTCTTTGAGCTCGTTCAGAGTTTCCAGTACTTTTTGAGCCATTCGTTCTGTACGCCCCGAATCACTCTCGGTTACGTCCTTGTCTTCGACCTTGTACATTACACCCTCTAATCCGACCTCCTGATGTTTCTGCCCCTTGCGGTACTGATAGATGCTATTGTTTATGACAATCCGCTTCAGCCAGGCCCCGAAGGTTACTTCCCCTTTAAAGGTGCCGAGTTTGGTGAACGCACTCAGAAACGATTCCTGCATGATATCTTCGGCTGTTGCGGAATCTTTTACGATGCGGAGGGCCGTGTTGTACATAGCCCGGTAATACCGGTCGTAGATTGCTGTCTGCGCTCGTCGGTCGCCCTGCATGCAGGCTTGCAACAAAACATCAGTATGTTCGGTCTGTTGGCTCAAAAAGTGGTTGATCTTTGCCTTATAGATGAATCAATTTACGGATTGTTACAGTTCGGGCCTATGATTTGGCTGCTCCTTGGCACAGGAATTGCCATGTATAAGCGAATATATGCGGCACTGTATTGTGAAATACATTGAAAATGAATATGTTATAAAATACAGTGCTGGCTGTTAAACCGATGAAGACTGTCCGCAAGTGACAGAATGACCGAAAAAAACTTATGGGAGTTACAAAATTTACCACATTTGACAAACTGTCGCTTCAGGATCTGGACACCGATTCGGAGCTCATTCCACTGCTCACCCCCGAAGACGAAGAAGAGATGAACAACGAGCAGCTGCCGGAGGTATTGCCCATCCTGCCCCTGCGGAACACGGTGCTCTTTCCGGGGGTGGTGATCCCGATCACCGCGGGACGCGACACTTCCATCCACCTGATCAAAGACGCCAATGCGGGCTCGAAGGTCATCGGAGTAGTTTCCCAGAAAGACGAAACGGTGGAAGCCCCCGGCATAAAAGATATCAACACCCTGGGCACGGTGGCCCGCATTTTGCGTGTGCTGCAAATGCCCGACGGGAATACGACGGTTATCCTACAGGGGAAAAAGCGGTTTGAGATCGCCGAAATCCTTACTGAAAAGCCCTACCTCACGGCTACGGTGCGCGAAACTGCCGAGGTGAGGCCCGACGAGGAAAGCGTGGAATTTACCACCATCATCGATTCGCTCAAGGAATTGGCCCTGCAGATTATCAAGGACAACCCGAACATCCCGAGCGAGGCGGCTTTTGCCATCAAAAACATACAGAGCAATCCCTTCCTGATCAATTTCGTCTCCTCCAACCTGAACCTGAGCGTGGCCGAAAAACAGGAATTGCTCGAAATCGGTAACCTGCAGGAACGGGCCCTTGCGGTACTGAAGCACCTCAATACCGAATTGCAGAAACTGGAATTGCGCAACGAGCTGCAGTCGAAAGTGCGCAGCGACCTCGACCAGCAGCAGCGGGAGTATTTCCTGCACCAGCAGATGAAGACCATCCAGGAAGAACTGGGCGGCATGTCGTACGACGAGGAAATCGAAGAGCTGGAGGCCAAGGCCCAGGAAAAGCAATGGAGCGAGGCCGTTGCGGCCCACTTTGAAAAGGAACTGTCCAAATTGCAGCGGATGAACCCGCAGGTGGCCGAGTATTCCATTCAGCGGAATTACCTGGATCTGCTGCTCGACCTGCCCTGGGATTCCTATTCTGAAGACCGTTTTGACCTGAAACGGGCCCGTCGCATCCTCGACCGCGACCACTACGGCCTGGAAGATGTGAAAAAACGCATCCTGGAATACCTGGCCGTGCTCAAGCTGCGGGCCGACATGAAGTCGCCCATCCTCTGTATGTACGGGCCACCCGGGGTCGGGAAGACTTCCCTGGGCAAGTCGGTGGCCGAGGCCCTGGGCCGGGAATACGTGCGCATGTCGCTGGGCGGCCTGCGCGACGAGGCCGAGATCAGGGGCCACCGCAAAACCTACATAGGCGCCATGCCGGGGCGCATCGTGCAAAGCATCCGCAAGGCAGGCACTTCTAACCCCGTCTTTATCCTCGACGAGATCGACAAACTCTCGTCGAGCTATCAGGGCGATCCCTCCTCGGCCATGCTCGAGGTGCTCGACCCCGAGCAGAACAACGACTTCCACGACAACTTCCTGGAAGTGGGCTACGACCTGTCGAAGGTAATGTTCATCGCCACGGCTAACAACCTGTCGACCATCCAACCGGCCCTGCTCGACCGGATGGAGATCATCAATGTTACCGGCTATACCATCGAGGAGAAGGTTGAGATCGCCAAAAGGCACCTGTTGCCCAAGCAGCTGAAAGAGCACGGCCTGGGCCCTGAGCACCTGAAGATAGGCAAGCGGCAACTCGAAAAAATCGTGGAGGGATACACCCGCGAATCGGGTGTGCGCGGCCTGGAAAAGCAGATCGCCAAAATGGTGCGCCACGCCGCCAAAAACATCGCCACCGAAGAAGCATACCGAGTGAAGGTAACCGATGAAGACGTAATGGAAGTACTCGGGCCGCCCCGACTGGAACGCGACAAATACGAGAACAACGAGGTGGCCGGGGTGGTTACCGGTTTGGCCTGGACGAGTGTGGGGGGCGATATCCTCTTTATCGAATCGATCCTTTCCAGGGGAAAGGGGACCCTGAACATTACCGGAAACCTCGGGAAGGTGATGAAAGAATCGGCTACCATAGCCCTGGAGTACCTCAAAGCCAATGCCGAACGGTACGGGGTAGATCCGGAGGTCTTTGAAAAATACAACGTCCACATTCACGTGCCCGAAGGCGCCACCCCCAAAGACGGGCCCAGTGCGGGCATTGCCATGCTTACCTCGCTGATGAGCCTCTTCAGCCAGCGCAAGGTGAGGAAGAGCATGGCCATGACGGGAGAAATTACCCTGAGGGGCAAGGTATTGCCCGTTGGGGGCATCAAGGAAAAGATCCTGGCGGCAAAACGGGCCCGCATCAAGGAGGTGATCCTCTGTGAGGAAAACCGGCGCGACGTGGCCGAGATCAAAGAAGAGTACCTGAAAGGGCTTACCTTCCATTACGTGTCTGAGATGGACCAGGTGCTCGAGCTGGCCATTACCGACCAGAAGGTGAAACACGCCAAAACCCTCTGACCGGGCCCCGGCGTGAATTTCAGGGGTGCCAATTGTTTATAATCCGTATTTTTGGCGCATGCGGAAGATCACCATCGCCATAGACGGATATTCCTCTACCGGCAAGAGCACCCTGGCCCGCCAGCTGGCCCATGCCCTGGGGTACGTTTACATCGACTCAGGAGCCATGTACCGGGCAGTTACACTTTTCGCCCAGGAACACGGCCTGATCGGCGAACAGGCCGAAGCCGCTGGGCTGGAAGCACGCCTGCCCGAAATAGACCTGCGTTTTGAGCTCAACCCGGCAACCGGCCGCTCCGAAATCGTTTTGAACGGCAGGAATGTGGAAAAACAGATCCGCAGCCTGGAGGTATCGTCTCAGGTGAGCCAGGTGGCAGCCCTGGGGCCCGTGCGTGAAAAACTGGTGGCCCTGCAGCGGGCCATGGGCAACCAGGGAGGGGTAGTAATGGACGGGCGCGACATCGGCACCGTGGTGCTGCCCGGGGCCGACCTTAAAATCTTCATGACTGCCAGCCCTGAGATTAGGGCCAGCCGCCGGTATAAGGAATTGCTCGACCGGGGCGAAAAAGTGTCCTACGAGGCTGTTTTACACAATGTGCGCGAGCGCGACTACCTCGATTCGAACCGGGAGATTTCCCCCTTGCGCAAAGCCCCCGACGCCATAGAGCTCGACAACAGCGATATGGGGCTCAAAGAACAGTTCGAACGGGTGCACGCCCATGCCGAGCGCCTGATCGCCAAATAAAAAAAAAGGCGCCCCCCTTCCGGGAGCGCCCTTATGCAGTTGCCGCTTCCGGTTCAGAGGTTCGGGATTACCAGTTCCTGCCCGGGGTGGATCAGGTCGGGGTTTTTGAGGATATTGGTGTTGGCGTCGAAAATTTTCTTGTATTTCATGGCGTCGCCGTAGTAGTGTTTGGCAATCTTGCTCAGCGACTCTCCGCTTTTAACCACATGGCGGTGGTAAACCGATGTGTCTTCCACGGTTATGTTGGCTTTGATGTCGGCCGGGTTTTCGCCCCCAAGGGCTTTGATCTTGTCCCAAAGCAGGTCTTTCTCATACTGGGTATGGGTTAATCCCTTAATTTTCAGCACGTTTTCTTCTACATGTACATCGCCGTTGCGTACGCCGAGTTGCTGGCCCAGGTCCAGCACTGCCTGATACTTTTCCTTAACACTCATTTTTTCAGTTTAATGGTTAACATCTCCCTTAAAGATAAGGAAACTCAAGCGCCTGTGCCGGCGTATGTTCCAAAATCAGGCCATGGCCCCAACCTTTGGCAGAAAAGCTTTGCAAACCCCGCATTTAATTGTATTTTTGCACACCTTTTTAGCTAGGAATCAAGAGGAAAAGGGAACAGACAAAATCACGATAACAGCTTCCGAAGGAAAAGCGCACTCTTGAGGTACTTCGGGATACAAATCAAATCAGCACATGGCTGAAACCAAAAAAGGCGCCGAAGCGGTAGAAACCGCAGCCGCCGAAAAGCAGGCTAAAGCGCCCGTACAACAACAGGATCCCCAGGAATTCCTGGACAATTTCGACTGGACCAAATACGAAGAAGGTATTGAGCGGGTCGAAGATGCCAAACTCAAGGAATTCGAAGAACTGGTAACCAAGAATTTTGTAGATACTGCCGACGAGGAAGTGGTAGAGGGGATAATTACCCACCTGACCGACCGGGAGGCGATTATCGATATCAACGCGAAATCGGAAGGGGTAATTTCCCTGAACGAATTCCGGTACAACCCGAGCCTGAAGGTTGGCGATAAAGTGGAGGTGCTCATCGACATCCGCGAAGACCGCAACGGCCAGCTGGTGCTCTCGCACCGGAAGGCCCGCACCATCAAGGCCTGGGACCGTGTGAACGCCGCCCACGACAATGAAGAGGTGGTAACCGGCTTTGTAAAATGCCGCACCAAAGGCGGGATGATCGTAGACGTCTTCGGTATCGAGGCCTTCTTGCCCGGTTCGCAGATCGACGTGAAGCCGATTCGCGATTACGACCAATACGTGGGCAAAACCATGGAATTCAAGGTGGTGAAAATCAACCAGGAATTCAAGAACGTGGTAGTTTCTCACAAGGCGCTCATCGAAGCAGACATCGAAGAGCAGAAGAAAGAAATCATCAGCCAGCTCGAAAAAGGGCAGGTACTGGAAGGGGTTGTCAAGAACATTACTTCGTACGGGGTCTTTATCGACCTGGGCGGCGTAGACGGCCTGGTCCACATCACCGACCTTTCCTGGAGCCGCATCAACCACCCGAACGAGGTCGTGGAACTCGACCAGAAGCTCAACGTGGTTATCCTGGATTTCGACGAAAACAAGTCGCGCATCCAGCTGGGTCTCAAGCAGCTTGAGAAGCATCCCTGGGATGCCCTGGGCGATGAGATCAAAGTAGGCGATAAGGTGAAAGGCAAAGTGGTGGTCATCGCCGATTACGGAGCCTTCCTGGAAGTAGCCGAAGGCGTGGAAGGCCTGATTCACGTCTCTGAGATGTCTTGGTCTACCCACCTGCGTTCTGCCCAGGACTTCGTGAAAGTCGGGGACGAACTGGAAGCCGTGGTGCTGACCCTCGACAGGGAAGACCGGAAAATGTCGCTGGGCCTGAAACAGCTCACTCCCGACCCGTGGACCGATATCACCACCAAATACCCGGTTGGATCGCGCCACAAGGGCATCGTTCGGAACTTCACCAACTTCGGTGTGTTCGTGGAACTGGAAGAAGGCATCGACGGCCTGATCTACATTTCAGACCTGTCGTGGACCAAGAAAATCAAGCACCCTTCTGAATTTGTTACCGTGGGCGATATCCTCGAAGTAGAAGTGCTCGAACTGGATGTGGACGGCCGCAAGCTGAGCCTGGGCCACAAGCAGACCCAGGAAAACCCCTGGGACAAGTACGAAGAGGAATTCGGTGAAGGAACGGTACACGAAGCCTCAATCAGCGAGATCGTCGACAAGGGCGCCATTATCGAGTTCAACGAAGACATTACTGCCTTCGTGCCTCAGCGCCACATGGAGAAGGAAGACGGCAAAAAGCTGACCCGTGGGGAAGAAGCCGAATTCAAGATTATTGAGTTCAACAAGGACTACAAGCGGGTAGTGGCAAGCCACACCGCCATCTTCAAGGAAGAAGAACAGCGCAATGTGCGCGCCGCCAAGAAAAAGGCAGCCGCCATGGCCGAAGAGTCCAAGCCCACCCTGGGTGATGCCAATGCTCAGCTGCAAAAGCTGAAGGATAAAATGGAAGCCGCCAAAAAGAAGAAGTGAGGTAGCCTCTTATAGCTAAACCCCGGGAAATCCCGGGGTTTTTTTTTGCCCTGTCCCGGGGGGATGGCCCCGCCAAAACCCAACGGCAATTAGGGCCACCCAATTGGAGAGAAATGCCTATTTTTGTTAACCAACGTCTTAGGGCCGCCTCTGTATGAGTCAACATGTGCTTCTTAATTCAAAAGAAATCGACATCATCCTGCACCGGCTGGCCTGCCAATTGCTTGAAAACCACCTCGATTTTTCTGATAGCGTCCTGATTGGGATGCAACCCAGGGGCACCTACCTGGCCCACAGGCTGCTCGCCATTCTCGAACGGGAATACAAGGTAAAGCACATTCCGTTCGGCCTGCTCGACATCACCTTTTACCGAGACGATTTTCGACGCGGCGACAAACCCCTGGCCGCCAGCAGTACCCAGATCGATTTCCTGGTCGAGGGCAAAAGGGTGGTGCTCATAGACGATGTGCTGTACACCGGCCGCAGTATCCGCGCGGCCCTTACAGCCATACAGTCTTTCGGCAGGCCGGGCTCCATAGAGCTGCTCACCCTGATCGACCGGCGCTTTAGCCGGCACCTGCCCATACAGCCCGATTACCGGGGCCGGCAGGTAGACGCCATCGGGGGCGACAAGGTAAAGGTGTGCTGGGAGGAAAACGAGGGGGAAGACGCGGTGTATCTGATTAGCAAGTAACTCATGAGTGAACTGAGTGTACGACATTTACTGGGGATCAAGTACCTGAACCAAAAGGACATCGACCTCATATTTGAAACCGCCGACCACTTCAAGGAAGTGCTGGGGCGGCCCATCAAAAAAGTACCATCCCTGCGCGACATAACCATCGCCAATATCTTTTTTGAAAGCAGTACCCGTACCCGGCTTTCCTTTGAGCTGGCCGAAAAACGGCTCTCGGCCGATGTGATCAACTTCTCGGCTGCCCAGTCGTCGGTCAAAAAGGGCGAGACTTTGATCGATACGGTCAACAACATTCTGTCGATGAAGGTAGACATGGTGGTCATGCGCCACCCGAACCCCGGGGCCGGCATCTTCCTGTCGCGCCACGTAAAGGCCTCCATCGTGAACGCGGGCGACGGAGCCCACGAACATCCCACCCAGGCCCTGCTCGATTCCTATTCCATCCGGGAAAAGCTCGGCGGGGTAGGGGGCAAGAAAGTGGTCATTGTGGGCGATATCCTGCATTCAAGGGTGGCCCTCTCCAACATTTTCGCCTTGCAGATGCAGGGGGCAGAGGTGCGGGTTTGCGGCCCAAAGACCCTGATCCCCAAATACGTGGAATCGCTCGGGGTACGGGTAGAACCCGACCTGCGCACTGCCCTGCAGTGGTGTGATGTGGCCAACATGCTACGCGTCCAGAACGAGCGCATGGACATGAGCTACTTCCCCTCCACGCGCGAGTACTCCCGCCAGTTCGGCATCGACAAGGCCTTGCTCGAAAGCCTGGGCAAGGAGATTGTGATCATGCACCCGGGGCCCATCAACAGGGGGGTGGAAATTACCAGTGACGTCGCCGATTCCCACCAGTCTATTATCCTGAACCAGGTGGAGAATGGGGTCGCCATTCGAATGGCAGTCATTTATTTGCTTGCTTCTCAAATAAAATAACACATCATGATTTTCGACAAGGACGGGAATACCACCATTGTCTTCCAGGAAAACGTCTCCCTCGAGAAATTTCATAAGAATTTCAGTGAGGCCTACCCGGGTTTGAAGAACGACCACCTGATCCTGAACCTGTTTTCGTTCGGGAAGCTCAGTACAGGCGATATACTCCTGTTCCTGGAACTTTCCAATGGCCACAGGGGGGCAGGAAAATCGTTTGTACTGGTGTCGAATGCCATAGCGTACGAGCATGTGCCCGACGAACTCTGCGTGGTGCCTACCCTGCAGGAAGCCCGCGACCTGATCGAGATGGAGGAGATCGAACGCGATCTCGAACTCTGAGGGTGGTCGGGGCGGCATGTCGATGAAACTCCATATTCTCGGTTGTTATTCAGCCACACCCCGGGCCCAGACCCGGCCGAGTGCCCAGGTGCTGGAAACCGGCGGTCACCTTTTCCTGATCGATTGCGGGGAAGGAACCCAGATGGAACTCAGGCGTTACAAGTTGCGCTTCTCGAAAATAGACCACATCTTTATCTCGCACCTGCACGGCGACCATTTTTTCGGCCTGCCCGGCCTGGTGTCGACCTTTCGGCTGCTGGGGCGCGAAAAGCCGCTCCACATTCACGGCCCAAAGGGCATCAAAGAGGCCATTACCCTCCTGTTGAAACTGGGCGATTCCTGGACCCAGTACCCACTCCTTTTTAACGAGCTCACGGCCCGGGAACCGCAGCTGCTGCTCGAAGAAACAGGTGTAGCGGTTTCCACCCTGCCCCTGAATCATCGCATCTACACCAATGGATTCCTCATCAGGGAACTCCCGGGTGAGCGACGCTTGCGCCCCGAGGCGGCCCGCAGGTACGGGATCGATACCGCTTATTTCCGAAAAATCAAAAAGGGGGCCGATGGCCTGGCCTCCGACGGCCGACTGATACCCAATGCCGAGCTCACCGACCCGCCCACCCACCCCTCCAGTTATGCGTACTGCAGCGATACGGCCTACAAACCGGAACTCCCGGCCTGGCTCAAAGACGTAGATACCCTGTACCACGAAGCGACCTTTCTGGAAAAAGACGCTGCCCTGGCAGCCAAAACCGGGCACTCCACTGCCCGGGAAGCCGCCCTGATAGCCCGGGAAGCGGGGGTGCAACAACTCATCCTGGGGCATTACTCTAGCCGGTACAAAGACCTGCAGGGCTTTCAGGCAGAGGCTGCTGCCGTTTTCCCGGCCGTGGAACTGGCCGAAGACGGGCGCGTTTTCAGCTGGTAGGTCGCATCCCTTCCCGCTTTTAATGCACTGCCGCCCCCTCTCTTTTTGGGAACTTTGATTATCTTGTGGGCCCAGACACGCGCCATGGAAAAAGACCTCGGCAACTACCGGAAAGTATACGCCAAGAAACAATTGTCGGAAGCCGAAGCCCCCGATAACCCGCTTCAGCTTTTTCAGCAATGGTTCCATGAAATCGAGGCCAGCGGCAGTACCGACGAACACAACGCCATGACCCTGGCCACGGTCGGGCTCGACGGGTATCCGAAAAGCCGAGTGGTGCTGCTCAAGGGGTATACCTATGAAGGCTTTGTCTTCTTTACCAACTACCAGAGCGAGAAAGGGCTGGCCATGGCGGCAGACCCACGGGTATGCCTCTCTTTTTTCTGGCCCTATCTGGAGCGGCAGGTCATCATCAAGGGAAAGGCCGAAAAGCTTCCCGAAAACCTCTCAGACGGCTATTTTGAATCGCGGCCCGAAGGGAGCAAGCTGGGCGCCATAGTCTCGGAGCAGAGCCGGGTGATCCCCTCGCGGGAATACCTGGAAAAGGCTGTGGAACAGCTCGAAGCGGTATATCACGGAAGGGAGATTCCCAGGCCCGAATTCTGGGGAGGCTACCTGGTCAGGCCGCAGAGCGTGGAATTCTGGCAGGGCCGCCCCGACCGGCTCCACGACCGCCTGCGTTATACCCTTTTGGAAACCTGGGACTGGAAGCTCGAACGACTGGCCCCCTGAGATAGGCCTGAGGTACTTTTGAAAAACTACTGGGATGAAAGAAATCATATTGGTGCGGCACGGCAAGTCTTCCTGGGACTACAGGGTATCAGACCGCGACAGGCCTCTTCAGGAGCGCGGCATCGCAGATGCCCACCTCATGGCCGGTGCGATGAGGTCCCTGCCCGCGCCCGACGCCGTATTTTCGAGTCCGGCCAACCGGGCCCTGCATACCTGTACCATCATCCTGCGGGAACTGCCGCTGCCGCTGGAGGTGCTCAGGCTAACCGATTCGCTTTACGATTTTTCCGGGGGCAGCGTGGCTGGTTTCGTTAAAGGCCTGGACGATGGCCTGAACCGCGTTATGTTGTTTGGCCACAACCACGCTTTTACCCACCTGGCCAACGCCTGGGGCAACCAATATATCGACAACGTGCCCACAACGGGTTGTGTGCACCTGCGACTGGAGGCCAAACGCTGGTCTGAAGTAGACAAGGGACAAACCTTGCAGGCCATTTTTCCAAAACACCTGAAATAAGTAATGACCAAACATCAATATGTAAACCGGGAAATCAGCTGGCTCCGTTTCAACGCACGGGTCCTGCAGGAGAGTGAAGACAAATGCACCCCCTTGCTAGAGCGGCTGCGTTTCCTGGGTATCTTCTCGAATAACCTCGATGAATTTTTCAAGGTCCGTTATGCCACGGTCAAGCGTATCGTGCAGGCCGGCAAATCGGGCAAGAGCGAACTGGGAGGCGAACGGGCCAAGGACCTGCTCGATGAGATCACCAACAACGTAATCGAACAACAGGAGAAAAGCATCGCCATACTGCACGCCGTTGAAAAGGAGCTGGAAGCCGAAAACATTTTCATCATCAACGAAACGGAGATACAGCCGCAGCAGGAAGAATTCCTCAAGGCCTATTTCATCCAGAATGTGAGCCCGGTGCTCATGACCATCATCCTGAACGAGCATTCGGGCTTTCCTACCCTGAAGGACACGGCGGCCTACCTGGCCGTTCGCATGGAACTCATAGATACCGAGGACGGGGATGGTCAGGTCGGCAACAAGGTCAGGTACGCCCTCATTGAAATCCCCAAGGGGATCAACCGGTTTATAGAGCTCCCGAAAGAAGGGGAAAAAAATTACATCATCCTGCTCGACGACCTGATCCGCTACAGCCTGCGCAGCATTTTCAACATGTTTGCCTTCAGGAACATTACGGCCCACATGATCAAGATAACCCGCGATGCAGAGCTGGATATCGACAACGACCTGAGCAAGAGTTTTATCGAGAAGATTTCCAGCAGCGTGGAGCACCGCAAGATAAGCGAGCCGGTGCGTTTTGTATACGACCGCGATATCGAGAAAGACACCCTGAGTTTCCTCAAGGAGCGCATGCGCATTCAGGAAGATACCGACAGTGTGATTCCGGGCGGCCGCTATCACAACCGCCGCGATTACATGGGCTTCCCGAACCTGGGCCGGGGAGACCTGCACTATGAAAAGATCAGGCCCCTGCCGATAAAAGGGCTCAACCTGGAAGGGAGCCTTTTGGAGCAGATCGCCCAAAAGGATTTTCTGCAGCACGCCCCCTACCACACTTTCACCTATGTGATCAAGTTTTTGCGGGAGGCAGCCCTCGACCCGAAGGTGCGCAGCATCAAGATAACGGTATACCGGCTGGCCGACAACTCCCAGGTGGCTTCTTCCCTGATCAACGCCGTAAAGAACGGCAAGCAGGTAACGGTACAGATCGAGCTGCAGGCGCGTTTCGACGAGCAGGCCAACATCGAATACGCCGAACAATTGCAGGCCGAAGGCGTCAGGCTCAAATTCGGGGTGCCGGGCCTGAAGGTCCACAGCAAAATCTGCGTGATTGAGCGGGAAGAGGGCGAGGGCGTTAAGCGGTACGGTTTTATCAGCACCGGGAATTTTAACGAATCCACGGCCCGGGTGTATACCGATTACACGCTCTTCACGGCCCATGAGCCTATCCTGAAGGAGGTGAGCAAAGTGTTTGACTTTTTTGAAACGACCTACAAGGTGCGCAATTACAAGCACCTGATCGTTTCGCCCCATTACACCCGCGCCCGTTTCGAAAAGCTGATTCGGCGCGAGATTGCCAATGCCAAAGCAGGGAAAGAGGCCTACATCAAGATCAAAATGAACAATTTCACCTCGTACGACATGGTAGACCTGCTTTACGAGGCCAGCAGCGCCGGGGTGAAAATGCAGCTGATTATCAGGGGCATCTGTTGCCTGGTTCCGGGTATTCCCGGCATAAGCGAGAACATCGAGGCCATTAGCGTGGTCGACAAGTTTCTGGAGCACCCGCGCCTTTTCATCTTTGCCAATGACGGCGACCCCCTGGTCTTTATCTCGTCGGCCGACTGGATGACGCGGAACCTCGATTACCGGGTCGAGGTGGGCTGCCCGATCTACCAAAAAGACATCAAACAGGAACTCATCGACGCCTTTGAGATCTCCTGGCGCGACAACGTGAAGGCCCGCGTGTACGACGCTGTTCAGTCGAATGGCTACCGCCAGAGCAGCCTGCCGCCCTTGCGTTCCCAGTTCGAGATGTACGACTACTACGTGCGCAAACTGCAGGAGCCCCGTGAAGATTCGTAAGTATGCCGCGATCGATATCGGCTCCAACGCCATCAGGCTGCTCATCCAGAACGTGATCGAGTCACCCGGCCGTGCAACGCGCTTTAACAAGAGTATGCTGCTTAGGGTACCCGTAAGGCTGGGGGAAGAGAGTTTTCGAACCGGTTGCATCTCAGATACCAACGCCCTGCGTATCGAGCAAACCCTGCGCGCCTTTGGCCTGCTCATGGAGGTTAGCGGAGTGGAGCGCTACCGGGCCTGTGCCACTTCGGCCATGCGCGAGGCCGCCAACGGTCGCCCCATCCTCGATCGGATCAGACAGGAGACGGGCATGACCGTAGAACTTATCGAGGGGCGGGAGGAAGCCCAAATAATTGCCGCCACAGACCTGCAGCGCTACCTGCATGAGGGAACCACCTACCTCAATGTAGACGTGGGGGGCGGCAGCAGCGAATTTACCTGGTTCCTGCAGGGGGTCCCGGCCGAATCGCGCTCGTTTCGGATCGGCACCGTACGCCTGCTCGACGGCATGGTCGCCGAAGCCGATTGGCGCGATCTCGAAACCTGGCTCAGGGAACAATCGGCCTCGTTTGACGCTGTGGCCCTCATTGGTTCGGGTGGCAACATCAACAAGTTGCACAAGATGTCGGGGCGCAAGCGCGAAAAACCGCTTAGCCGTGCCTGGCTTCAAAAGCAATACAAATTCCTGGAGGGCCTTTCTTATGAGCAGCGTGTGGCCGAGCTCGGCCTCAACCCCGACCGGGCAGACGTTATTCTGCCCGCTGCCCGAATCTTTCTGTCGGCCGCCCGATGGAGCGGGGCCCGTCAGATCTTCGTGCCCCAGATGGGATTGGTCGACGGCATTATCCGCCACCTGTATTACAACGGGGCGGTGCCGAAGCAATCCTGAGGCAGGGCTTAGCCGTGTACGGTTTCTTTGGTACCCAGTCCTTTCATGATCTCGGCCTCATAAGTAAGGAGATCCTGCCATTTGCGGTCTACCTCGGCCCTGTCGCCGTACTGGCGGGCAAAATTCAGGAATAGGGTGTAGTGGCCCGCCTCGCTGACCATGAGCTTGCGGTAGAATTCGGCCAGGTCGCGGTCTTGCAATTCCTCAGACAAGAGCCTGAAGCGTTCGCAGCTGCGCGCCTCGATCAGGGCCGCGTACAACAGGCGGTGGATGAGCAGGTCTTTGCGGTTGCCTCCCTTCGGAAAAAACTTCATCAACTCCACCACATAGTCGTCCTTTCGGTAGCGCCCCAGGGTCTTGCCCCGCGCCAGCAGCCGGTCGTGTACCATTTTGAAATGCCCCATTTCTTCCCGGGCCAATGCCACCATTTCGGTAACCAATTCCGGGTATTCCGGAAACTTCACGATGAGGGAAATAGCTGTGCTGGCCGCTTTTTGCTCGCAGAAAGCGTGGTCGGTGAGAATCTCGTCGGTATTTTTTTCGACAATGTTGACCCAGCGGGGGTCGGTAGGGAGTTTCAGGCCTAACATCGGGTTTCTTTTTTACGAAGTTACGAACTTCCGGTCGTTTCTTTTTTCGCCTGCCATTGTGGCCCCGAAAGGCGCGGGATTCCGGATAATAAGTGTTAGTTTTGTAGGAGGCCGGCCCATTCTCATGGGCCGATCCCTTGAAAGAGATTCTTGGCAGGCATACCCTATGAACACCCCATCCGTTTCGCAGCGCCTCAAAAAATTGTTGTACGACCACCTCGAGCCCCACCAGGCGAGCTGGCTCGACGGCAGGCTGGAGGTGTCGCTTGAGCCTCCGTCGGGGCGTGACCTGTTTCTGACCTATACGCTGATCGGGCGCAAGCTCCCCGACAGGCAGGTAGCCGTACCGGGGGTGCCGGAAGACCGTCTGTGGGACTACCTGGGGCGGCACGGGATCCGGCTCGACCAGCTGGCCCGGATTTACCTGCTTTCCAAAGCCCTTGAACGCGACCCCTACTACTTTATCCCCAAGGTAAGCACGCTGGTGCAGGTGGCCGATACAGGCGAGCTCATTACTTTCCTTCGCTTTTTGCCGGTACTTCCCCATTCGGAGGAATTTGCAGCCACTGCCGTTGACGCCCTGCGCACCAACATCGCCCCCGTTTTTGACGCCATTGCCCTTGAAAACCCGTACCCGGAAACCCTTTTCGATCAGGCCCAGTGGAACCAGATGTACCTCAAGGCCGCTTTCATGCAACGCGACCTGCTCAGGATAATAGGTGTGGAACACCGTGGCAATGCCCGCCTGGCCCGCATCATTTCTGATTACGCCCACGAACGCTGGGCGGCGTCGCGTCCGGTAGACCCATTGATCTGGCGCCCGGTGGGCCCTTTTATAGACGATGCCCTGCTGGCCGATATGAAACGACTGCTCGAAAGTGCCGACCAACGCGAGCAGCGGGCCGGGTTCTTAAGTTGCCGGGCGTCTGAAGACCCCCGGGTAACCGCCCTGCTCTCCGGCCATGCCCTGCAAGCCACCTATGCATCCAAACCTTTTAACTGGGAAGATCTAACACCCTGAACCATGGAAGACAGCCTGAGATTTATCGATCCGCATATACACATGACCTCCCGCACCACAGACGATTACGAAGCCATGGCGGCAGCCGGGGTGGTGGCCGTGATAGAGCCGGCGTTCTGGATGGGCCAGCCCCGCACCCAGGTAGGCTCTTTCCAGGACTATTTCAGCAGCCTGGTAGGCTGGGAGCCCTTTCGCGCCAGCCAGTTCGGCATCAAGCATTACTGCACCATCGGCCTGAATTCCAAGGAAGCCAACAACATTCCCCTGGCCGAACAGGTTATGGAATTGCTGCCCCTCTACCTGCAGAAAGAGAATGTTGTGGCCGTGGGCGAGATCGGTTATGACGACCAGACCCCTGCCGAAGACCGGTTTTTCAGGGCCCAGCTCGAGCTGGCCCGCGAGTTGGGGATGACCGTGCAGATCCACACCCCGCACCGTGACAAGAAGGCGGGCACCATTCGCAGCATGGAGGTATGCCTCGAACACGGGCTCAACCCGGCCGATGTGATTGTAGACCACAACAACGAGGAAACTGTGCGCGACGTGCTCGAGAGGGGATTCTGGGCAGCGTTTACCATTTACCCCAAGACCAAAATGGGCAATGAGCGCATGGTAGAGGTAATCAGGCAGTACGGGAGCGAGCGCATCATTGTCGACAGCTCTGCCGACTGGGGGGTAAGCGACCCCATGGCCGTGCCAAAAACGGCTTCCCTCATGCTCAAACGGGGTATTGCCCGTACCGATGTGGAGCGCAGTTGTTACAGCAATGCCCTGGAGGCTTTCAGCCGCAATAGCCGGATGAGCGAGTCTGACTGGCTCAATAACAAAGGCATAGACCAGCGGTTGCTGTTCAATGACAACAGTGTGCTGAGGGGTCAGTCTCCCCGGGTAGATGCTGATCAAATACGTTGAAATGAAGGCCGAGAAACTGCGCGGATACCTGCGCCTGATGCGCCCGGCAAACCTGCCGACCGCAGCTGCCGATATCCTGGCCGGGGCGGCCATAGCCGGAGCTTATCCCGGCCATTTCCCGTCTTTCTACGACCTGATGGCCTACGGACTGCCCATCTTCCTGCTCTGCGTGGTATCGGTCCTGCTCTATGCAGGGGGCGTTGTACTCAACGATGTTTTCGACGCCCGCCTCGATGCCGTGGAACGGCCCGAAAGGCCTATCCCAAGCGGGCTGGTGCCCCTTAAAAGCGCTGCGATCTTCGGGGGTGCACTGCTGTTGTCAGGCTGCCTGCTGGCTTTCTGGATGGGTACCGACCTTGGCCTTTTGGCCTTGTTGCTGACCACCGGAATCTTGATTTATGACAGTATCGCCAAGAAACACGACCTGTTAGGGCCCCTGGTCATGGGGTCGTGCCGGGCCATGAACCTCTGGCTGGGCATCAGCCTGATGCCCTTCGTGGCCCCTTGGCCATATCTCTGGGCCCCGCTGTTGTATATATTTGCCGTAACGGCCGTAAGCCGGGGCGAAGTTCACGGCAGTCACAAACCGTACCGGATTTTGGCGGCTTTTCTGTACACGGCGGTCATTTTGGGTACCGCAGGCCTGATCTATTGGGAAACCGGCCGGGTATTATGGCCGCTGACCTATTTGCTGTTGCTGGCCGTGCTGGTTTTCCGACCGCTGATGCGGGCCATCCGCGACGGGCGACCCGCTTCCATAAGGGCTGCCGTTAAAGGGGGCGTTTTGGGCATCGTGGCTCTCGACGCAACCTGGGCCGCGGGATACGGGCCCTGGTGGCTTCCCTTGCTGGTCGTGCTGCTTTTCCCCCTGGCTGCCGGCCTGGCCCGGCGGTTTGCAGTAACCTGAGAATAAAAAGGCATGAACGCATCGATAGAACGAACTTTCAGCACCCACCATACCCACCGCCTCCTTTTCACGGAAGGCGTATTCCGTACCGGGAACGCGCTGTTGGCAGAGGTGGCCGGGGCGTCCCGCCCGGGTGGACCTGTCAGGATGCTCTTCGTACTCGATTCGGGGGTAGCGGCGGCCTGGCCGGGTCTCCACACCGACATTCGCACCTATTGCGAGGCGTACAGCCAGTACCTCACCTTTACCGAGGTACTTACCGTGCCCGGGGGGGAAGTCTGCAAGAATTCGCAGGGGCCGTTGCAGGATGTCTTACAGGCGATCGACCGCCGGCACATTTGCCGTCATTCCCTAGTGGTGGCCATTGGGGGCGGGGCTGTTATCGACATGGCCGGCTATGCGGCCGCCATTGCCCACCGTGGGGTGGGCCTCATCCGCATTCCCACTACCGTGCTGGCGCAGAACGATGCCGCCGTGGGGGTGAAAAACGGGATCAACCTGTTTGGAAAAAAGAACTTCATAGGCACCTTTGCCCTGCCGCTGGCCATAATCGACGACCGGGAATTCCTGCAGACCCTGGACGACCGCGACTGGATAGCCGGCACGGCCGAAGCTGTTAAAGTAGCCCTGATTCGGGACGCCGCCTTTTTTGCAACTCTGGAAACAGATGCCGGGGCCCTGCGCCGGCGCGAGCAGCAGGCCATGGACCGGCTTATCTACCGATGCGCCGAACTGCACATCGACCATATCGTTTCAGGGGGTGACCCCTTTGAAACGGGTTCGTCCCGCCCGCTTGACTTCGGGCACTGGGCCGCCCACAAACTGGAGCACCTTACCGGTTACACGCTCAGGCACGGGGAGGCGGTGGCCATTGGGATGGCCCTGGACGTAATTTACAGCGCCAAAATCGGTATGCTGCCCGGGCCAGACAAAGACCGGATTTTGCAGCTGCTGATCAAACTCGGGTTTACACTGGCAATACCCGTCGACCTGCCAGGCGGGCCGGAAGCCCTGCTCGACGGACTCGAAGAATTCAGGGAACACCTGGGCGGGAAGCTCACCATAACCCTGCTTGAAGGGCTTGGCCGCAAAAGGGATGTGCACCAGATAGACCGGGCGGTCATGGAGGAGGCTATTGCCGGGCTTGTCCCGCCAGTGAACCATAATACGCGTATCTGATGCTGCTTCGGGAGCATTTCCATACCACTTATTGCACCAATGTGCACCCGGGAGCCGACTGGGAGAGTACCTTTCGGGCCCTGGAAAACCATCTGGGTTCCATCCGGTCGTCTTTGGCCCCCAAAGGGGCATTCGGGCTCGGCTTGCGGCTTTCAGACCAGGCCAGCCGTGAGCTGGGGGAAGGAAAGCGGCTCGAGGGCTTTCGGGACTGGCTCGAGGCCCAACAGCTCTATGTTTTTACCATGAACGGTTTCCCATTTGGGAATTTTCACGGGGAACGCGTCAAAGACCAGGTTCACCAGCCCGACTGGACCACATTAGCCCGGAAGGAATATACCCTGCGCCTGTTCCGTCAACTCGAGGTTCTGCTGCCGGCAGGCCTGGACGGGGGGATTTCTACCTCTCCGGTAAGTTACAGGCATTGGCACCCTGAGGGGCCGGCACGCGATGCCATCTTGCGCAAGGGCGCACAGGCCATGGCCGAGGTAGCTCTGGAACTGGCCCGCACAGAGGCGCGCTCAGGCAAATACCTGCACCTCGACATCGAACCGGAACCCGATGGACTGCTGGAAAACTCTGCAGACGTACTCCGCTTTTTCGGGGAGTTCCTCCTTCCGATTGGGGAACCCCTCCTGAGCGAACAGTTGGGCATCGACCTGCCGGCTGCCCGGAAGGTTGTGCTGCGCCACCTGACCCTCTGCTACGACATTTGCCACTTCGCTCTGGCCTTCGAATCGCCTGAAGAAGTTTTCGCGCGCATGGCTGCTGCCGGCATCCGTACCGGCAAGATACAGGTGAGTGCTGCCCTGCGCATCAGGCCCCAAAACGGCAACAGGGAAGGGGTGCTGCAGGCGCTCAGGGCGTTCGACGAACCGGTTTACCTGCACCAGGTAACCACCAAGACCGTTCAGGGGGTGCATACCTGGCCCGACCTGCCGCAGCTCCTGGAAAACCCGGGGGAATTCGAGGAATTGCGAGCCCATTATCACGTACCCATCTTTACGGAGCGCTATGGCTTGCTCGAAGCTACTCAGCAAGAAATTCTGGAAGTGCTCGAGTATCTGAAACGGCATCCGGTCTGCAACCACCTCGAAGTGGAAACCTATACCTGGGAGGTTTTGCCCCCGGGCCTGAAGGAGGCCTTGCCGGCTTCCATTAGCAGGGAGCTTGCGTGGCTCCAAAAGCACCTGGAATTGTGAGGAAAACCATCGTAATCAACATAGTTGGGCTTACGCGCCGGCTTATCGGGGGGCATACCCCGCGCATCCGTGCCTTTGCGGAGGCGGGCAGCCTGCGCGATATTAAACCCCAGCTGCCGGCCGTTACCTGTTCGGCCCAGGCTACCTACCTAACCGGAAAACCCCCATCCGGGCACGGCATCGTGGGCAACGGGTGGTACTTTCAGGACGAATGCGAGGTCAAATTCTGGAGGCAGTCGAACCGCCTGGTCGGGGCGCCTAAAATTTGGGAGGTTCTCAAGGCCGAAGACCCGGCTTTCACCTGCGCCAACCTGTTCTGGTGGTACAATATGTACTCCAGCGTCGATTTCAGCCTGACCCCCAGGCCTAATTACCTGGCAGATGGGCGGAAAATCCCCGATATATACAGCCATCCGCCAGAGCTGCGGGACACCTTGCAACAAGAATTGGGGAGTTTTCCGTTGTTCCGGTTCTGGGGACCGAAGGCCGACATCCGCTCCAGCCGCTGGATTGCCGAAGCCACTCTGAAAACAGACCGCATCCATAACCCGACCCTGACCCTGGTGTATCTGCCGCACCTCGATTACAACCTGCAGCGCCACGGCCTCGATTTTGAAAAAATCGGTAAAGACCTGGAACAAATCGACGCGGTAGTAGGGCAATTGCTCGATTATTATCAGCAGCAGGATGCGCGCATAGTATTGCTTTCGGAATATGGCATTACCGACGTAAACAGGCCCGTGCACCTGAACCGGGTATTGCGTGCCAGGGGCCTGCTGGCACTGCGCCTCGAACGCGGCCTGGAGCTGCTCGATGCCGGCGCCAGCGAAGCCTTTGCCGTGGCCGACCATCAGGTGGCCCATGTTTATGTAAAAGACCCTGCGCGTGTGGCAGAAGTTCGATCGCTACTCGAAGGGGTGCCCGGGGTGGAGCGCGTGCTGGGCGAAAGAGAACTGGCAGCGGCCGGCCTGGCCCACCCGAGATGCGGCGAATTGCTCGCAGTGGCCGATGCGGAGTCCTGGTTTTCGTATTACTACTGGGAAGACGATGCCCGAGCCCCCGATTTTGCACGCCTGGTCGAGATTCACAAAAAACCCGGATACGACCCTGTGGAGCTCTTCACAGACCCTGCCGACCCCCTGGTGGTGCCCCGAATCGTGTGGAAATTGTTCAAAAAGAAGCTGGGCTTCCGCACCCTGATGGACGTAATCCCCCTGAAGGCGGACCTTGTAAAGGGTTCTCACGGCCGACTGCCCGAAGATCGGCAGGATTATCCTATCTTTATAAGTGACAATCCGGGCCCGGAAAGGGGCGGGCTGCTCGAAGCCACCGAGGTATTTGGAGAACTTGTCCGACACCTGAAAGGCCGGTAAACAACCAGACCATGAATCAATTTTGCAAAGCCTTCGCCTTTCTCATGGCAGCCCTGTTCCTCTGGGCCGCTTATGTACAACTGAATGACCCCGATCCGGGCACGTGGATCCCCATTTACGGGGTGGCGGCAGCCGGCTCCCTCCTGTTCGCCTTTGGCAAGCTCAAGTCGTGGGTGGCGCTTTTGCTCGCCATTGCCTTTGTGGTAGGGGCCTTTTTGTACTGGCCCGAGTCTTTTGAGGGGGTGCGCTTCGGGGAAAAGGGCATGGCCAGTATGAACATCGAGCGCGGGCGCGAGTCGCTGGGGCTGGCCATTACGGCCCTGGTGTTCTTCTTCTACAGCTGGCGGGCCACAGGCCGCCGGATCTCATAATTCGAGGTCGAAGGTCTTGCGCAGAATATCTATGGCCGGGTTCTTCTCGCGCAGCTTCTCATATTTCTCCTGGGGGGTGAAGGCGTATTGACGTGCCGTTTCCTCGTTTACGGTAATTTTCAGCTGAATGTCGTAGTTGCGCAATTTTTCGCGCAGGTATTCCATCAGTTCCAGTTGGTCGCGTTCCACCTCCTTTTTCATGGTGCTGTTGGGCAGCTCAATCCAGAGGGTATGGTCGCCAATCAGCTTGGGGCTATCGGCAGACAGGTTGGAGGCCAGGATCTTTTTTCCCTTGTTTTCGACCTCGTCAGTAAAGGTTTTCCAGTGCAGTTGGAGGGTGGCTTCATCAAAGGCCTCCCGGGGCAGGTTTTCTTCATCGGGGTTGTCCCCGCTTTTTTGGGCGAGGAATTCCTTCTTGGTGCGGATGCTCGAAAGGGACAGGCCCGACACGGTGGTCCCGCCCTGTTTCTGAATGCTTATTTCCCGCCGGTTGCCTTTAATCGGTGCTGCGGGAAATTCGGTATCTTCTGGCAGCACAGGGTGGGGGAGGGCTTTGGCCATTTGCGCGGAGACAGGCTCCGGAGCAATTTCCGGTACGCTTGGCTGCTGTTCGGCGGGTGGTATGTTTGCCTGAGCGGGTTTTGGACGTGAAAGCTGGTGAAAGTGCGAGGCCGGGATCAGGGCAGGACCGTGGTCAGACCCCTTTTTTTTTTCGACCTTCCCCACGGAGGCCATTTTCATCAGGCAGAGCTCGACCAACAGGCGGTGGTTCTTGCTGTTTTTGTAATCGAGGTCGCATTGGTTGGCGAGTTCCAGGGTCTGCAGCAGAAAATCTCCATCGCACAGGGCTGCCTGTTCCAGGTACCGCTGACGGCTCCCTTCGCTGGTTTCAAGCAGGGCCACCGTCTTTTCATTTCGGCAAACCATGAGGTCGCGCAGGTGGGAGGCCAACCCGTTGATATAATGGTGCCCTTCAAAGCCCTGTGCCAGGATCTCGTTGAAATAGACCAGCAACCCGGGGATGTCGCCTTCCAGGATTAGGTCTGTGCTGCGGAAGTAGACGTCTACATCCAGGACGTTCAGGTTCTCGGCCACAGCCTTGCGGCTGAGCCTTTTGCCTGCAAAGCTCACCACCCGGTCGAAGATGGAGAGCGCATCGCGCATGGCCCCGTCGGCTTTCTGGGCGATCATGTGCAGGGCCTCCTCCTCGGCCTCCACCCCTTGTTGCTGGGCGATGTGCTGCAGGTATTCCGTTGCATCGCGCACGGTAATTCTACGAAAGTCGAAGATCTGGCAACGCGAGAGGATGGTTGGGATGATCTTGTGTTTCTCGGTGGTGGCCAGGATAAAGATGGCGTGACGGGGCGGTTCTTCCAAAGTCTTTAAAAAGGCGTTGAAAGCCGCCTGCGACAGCATGTGCACCTCGTCTATGATATAGACCTTGTACCGGCCCACCTGGGGAGGGATGCGCACCTGGTCGATCAGGTTGCGGATGTCGTCTACCGAGTTGTTCGAAGCGGCGTCTAGCTCAAAGATATTGAAGGCGAAATCTTCCCCTTCTCGCTGTTTGCCGTCTTCGTTAATTTTTTTGGCCAGGATTCGTGCGCAGGTAGTCTTCCCGACGCCCCTTGGCCCGCAAAACAGCAGGGCCTGAGCCAGGTGGTTGCTCTCGATGGCGTTCAGCAGGGTTCGCGTAATGGCCTGTTGCCCCACCACGTCTTCAAACTGCTGGGGTCGGTATTTCCGGGCCGATACGACAAAGGGTTCCATGGCTGCTGTTTCGGGGCGGCCAGAGCCTGAGGCTTCCAACCGCGCCATCCACAAATATACGCATCCAGTGGGGTTTCTCAGCCTTTTGCGGGTAACAGCCCTCCGGAATTTATCAACAAAAACCCGTATCTTTACACCCTGGCAGGTGAGCCTATCGCTCCGGCGCCCGGCGCCGGGGAGGAAAGTCCGGACACCATAGTGCGGCATAGCGGGTAACGCCCGTCACCGTGAAGCGAAGCTCGCTTCCGCTTCACGGGAGGACCAGTGCAACAGAAAGGATGTACAGTTCGGCTGTAGTGAAATCAGGTAAACTCTATGCGGTGAAACGCCAAATAAGCCAGCGCTTAAGGGCGGCACGTCCGAGCTGGCGGGTAGGCGGATAGAACCCGGGGGCAACTCCGGGTCCAGATAAATGATAGGCGCCCGACCTGGTCGGGAGACAGAATCCGGCTTATTAACTTGCTTTTTTTGAACCCTGTTTGTAATGGAATCTTTCCAACACAAGCAGGGTTCTCTTTTTCCTTCAATGCTATGCAGTTAGCCGACTTCCTGGAATGAAGTGCTATGCTGGCCCGAAGAAGCTGAAGACCGACTGCCCATAGCGGCGCGCTTCCTGAAAACCGGGCAGGCTGCTCAGGTCGGTTTGCCTGGCGTGTTCGAGTACCAGCAGCCCTTCGGGGGCCAGGTTTTCGGCTGCCCGGCAGATTTCAGCCAGGGAGGCGAGTTGCCCGGGAGTAAACACATAGGGTGGGTCGGCAAAGATAAAGTCGAAAGGTATTCGGTTGCGTTCCAGGTAACGCAGGGCGTCCTGTCGCAGCGCCTGTATGGGCAGCTCCAATTGCGTCGCTGTTTTTTCGATAAAGGCCACGCAGCCCGGGTGGGCATCCACGGCAGTAACAGCCTGGCTGCCCCTTGAGGCGCATTCGTAGGAGATATTGCCCGTGCCTGCAAACAGGTCGAGTACCCGGGTCGACTCCCAGTCGAGCCGGTTGGCCAGGATATTGAACAGGGCCTCCTTGGCACGGTCTGTAGTGGGCCGTACGGGCAAATTTTTGGGCGCCTGAAGGCGCCTGCCTTTATGCATTCCGGAAACAATCCGTATCACAGCGAATTGATCAGGGTGAAGTCGATGCCGGCTTGTTCGGTGCCAATCGGGAAGGCCGCTCCTGCAGGTGCAAAAACAGAGACGTTTTCAACGTAAGAGGCCGCTATCTCAAAATAGGGGTCGCCTTCCTCCACCTCTCCCAGCAACCGGAGCTTCTGGGAGGAGGGCTCCAAACCGAGTTGTTCAAGGGTAAACAGTAGATAATACATGAAATCGGTTTCGGAACCGATGGCATAACTGTTGAAGAACCGGAGTTTTTTCTGGGAAAATACGGCCAGGTCCATCTGCGATTCGGCCAGGTGCACATAGCAAATGGTGCCCTGGGCACTACTGGGGAGCTTCAGGAATGTTTCCATCAAGACAGTGGCCGCGTGCTTGAACTCAAATTCGCCGAAAAGGTCGTACAGGTAATTGTTCACATTGGTGAAGGGCACATATACGTTTGTGATTTCCAGCCCGTCAATGGGGTCGTACTCGAGGTGGTCGGTGGGCAGGATCTTGGCGTTGAATTTAATGTAATCGGCCAGGTGGGCGGGGTCGAACAGGGCCTGGGGCACCAGGCTGAACAACAGGTTCCGGTGAATGGCCACCACCTCAGAGAAGCGGTACTCAAGCACCCCCTGCTCCCGAAACGCCTCCCGCAGTTCCTGCTGCAGTCGGTACGGGTCGAGCTGGTTTTCGAAGGCCTTTGCATAGCTCAGAACAAGCTTGTTTCCGATGGTATCCAGAATACAAAAAGAAAGTCCATCCAGGCCTACCTGAATGGACAATTTATGGTACCAATCTTCTTGCTGATGCGGCAGGCTACTGTTGTTCTCCTTTTTTGTCATAAATCGGCGGCCAGTTACCGCTGGTGCTAACTTTGGTTAACGACCCGACTTTAATTTCAGTCCCGTTCACCTCTTCCACGCTCATCTGGGAATTTTCGCGGGTCACCAGGTCTTTGGGCTGGTCTGAGAGAACTACGTTTTTCGCCACCCTGGCTTCGAAAACGGGCGCGCGGTATCCGCTCTGCTCAAGCATATCGGCCTTCATGGTGAAAGTTTCGTTGCCCGCTGCATGGGGTACGTTCATCAGGTTTTTGTAACGCTCAGAGCCGGCGAAAAGCGAATCTTTTACCGGTACGTACCCAAGGGTATCGATAATCTTGATTTCCTTCAACAGGTCGATGCCGTAGCTCTTATCGTACTCCATATAGGAAGAGTCCCGCTGGGTCGTAATCACATATCTGCCGGTCTCCACGAAATTGATCAGGCTTTCGAAGTCGTTCGCATAACGCCCGTTCACACTCCGGTAGGCCTCCTGGGCATTGCGGATGTCTTTAAGCCGGTCGATTACTTCAGTATAGCGTTCCTTTTTAATTTTGTCGAACTCGATAGGGCCGGTCACTGACCGGTATATCATATACCCCAGTATTATACAAACAATCCAAAGTCCAATCTGAAGTACAGTTTTCATTTTATACGGTGTTATTTCCAATTAGTGGTTAGTCACAAATCTACAATTTTTTTTTAATCGCAAAAGCGTTTCCGCCAAATTCGTCCGTATCTTTGAAGGTCTATGAACCCCCTCACGGCATCCTCATTTTACAGGCTTTTACGCGAGAAATTCCCCCACGAACCCACCCTGAAACAAGACAGCGCCCTGCAAATGCTCGCTGCCTTTATCCTCGATGCCGACAAGGATCGGATTTTTCTCTTAAAGGGGTATGCCGGCACCGGGAAGACCACCCTGCTGGGCACCCTGATAACCAACCTCTGGCACAGCAAGAAAAAGGCCGTGCTCATGGCGCCCACCGGCAGGGCCGCCAAGGTTATGTCGGCCTACACGGGCACCCAGGCCTTTACCATACACAAACAGATCTACTTCCCGAAAAAAGACCGTTCCGGAGGGGTGCGCTTTACCCTGGCGCCCAACCGGCACCGCAATACCCTCTTTATCGTAGACGAGGCTTCCATGATCCCCGATGCCCCTGCCTCGGGCCCGGGAGGTGCCGAGAACTCCCTGCTCGACGATTTGATGACTTACGTGTATTCCGGTTTCCGCTGCCAGCTCATGCTGGTAGGCGACACCGCCCAGCTGCCTCCGGTGCACCTGAGCCTGAGCCCCGCCCTGCAGGCTGAAACACTGGAAGGGGCCTACGGCAAAACCGTGGCCGAAATCGAACTCGACGAGGTAATGCGGCAGTCGGAAGGGTCGGGTATCCTGATGAACGCCACCCGCCTGAGGGAGGCGCTGGCCGAGCAGCCGGTAGCCCCTTTCGCCTTTGGCCTCAGGGGGTTTACCGATATCGTGCGCCTGACCGACGGCTACGAAATACAGGATGCCATCAGCAGCGCATACGACCGCCACGGCTGGGAGGAAACAGCCGTGATCGTGCGCTCGAACAAGCGGGCCAACCTGTACAACGAAAACATCCGCAGCCGCCTGCTCTTTCTGGAGAACGAGATCGCCGTGGGCGATTACATGATGGTAGTCAAGAACAATTACTTCTGGCTCAAGAGCAGTTCGGAGGCCGGTTTTATTGCCAATGGCGACATCCTGGAAATTCTGGAGCTCTTTGCGATCAAGGAACTGTACGGCTTTCGCTTTGCTGAGGTGAAGGTGCGCATGGTTGATTATCCGAAGCAGGATCCCTTTGAGACCGTTTTGCTGCTCGATACCATAAAGGCCGAGAGCCCCTCCCTTTCCTACGAAGACGGCAATCGCCTCTATCAGGAAGTGATGGCCGACTACCAGCATGAGACTTCTTCGTACCGCAAATTCATGGGGGTGAAGAACAACCCTTTCTTCAACGCGCTCCAGGTGAAATTCTCCTATGCCATTACCTGCCACAAGTCGCAGGGCGGACAGTGGGAGACCGTTTTCGTCGAGCAGCCCTACCTGCCTGGCGAGCCCGACCGGGAATACCTGCGCTGGCTGTACACGGCCGTGACCCGGGCCCGAACCCGGCTATGCCTCATCGGCTTTCGCAGCGATTTTTTTGTGCCAGGCGAATAACTTAAATTAGAGCAAAAGCGAAGCCATGAGCGGCGACACCGTATTGAGTATTTTTCTGGGGATCGGCCTGGCCGCCTCGGTGGGATTCCGGGTATTTCTTCCCCTGCTGGCCCTGAGCCTTGCGGCTTACAACGGGCTCTGGGAGCTCAACGATAACTGGCAATGGCTCGGCAGCCTTACCGCTGTTATTACCCTGGGGGTCGCCGCCTTAGTTGAGCTTTTTGCCTATTTCATCCCGTGGTTGGATAACCTCCTCGACTCCCTGGCCATACCCCTGGCGGGCCTGGCGGGCACGGCGGTGGTAGTGTCGACCGTGGCCGGCCTCGACCCGGTGGTTACCTGGTCGCTTGCCATCATTGCGGGCGGGGGTACAGCCACTGCCATCAAAGGGGCGGCAGCCGGGGGGCGCATGGCCTCTACCCTGAGCACGGGCGGCATTGCCAATCCGGTGATCGCGACGGTTGAAACCGGCACGGCGGCCGTGATGAGCCTGGCCTCGATTTTGGCCCCTGTCGTGGCTGCCGTCCTGGTAATCCTGGTGTTGGCCCTGGTGTACAGGGTATACCGCAAACTGAGACCTGGCAGGTAGCCGGGAAGCCAAATAAATGTACCTTTGTGTTAGGGTGTACCAAACCTGAAATTCATGAAAATAATAGCCATGATTCCTGCCCGGTACGGGGCCTCTCGTTTCCCAGGGAAGCTGATGCAAGACCTGGCCGGAAAGCCGGTTATAGTGCGCACCTACGAGGCAGCCCTCCAAACCGGGCTCTTCGACCGGGTAGTGGTCGTTTCTGACAGCGAGGCCATACGCGAGGCCATAGAGGACGTGGGGGGCACGGTAATCATGAGCCGGGAGTCGCACGAAACGGGAAGCGATCGTATTGCCGAGGCGGTCGAACACCTCGAGGTAGACATCGTGGTAAACGTACAGGGCGACGAACCCTTTACCGAACGGGAAAGCCTGGCCAAGCTGCTGCAGGTTTTCAGGGACGATCCTGACCGGGAGATAGACCTGGCCTCCCTGATGACCGAAATCACCGATCCGGAAGACATCCGCAGCCCGAATACCGTAAAGGTAATAACCGACCACCGCGGGTTCGCCCTCTACTTTTCAAGGGCACCGATCCCGTACCAGCGGGCCGAACTGCCCCGGGCCACCTACTTCAAGCACAAGGGGGTGTATGCTTTTCGCAAACAGGCCCTTCTCGATTTCAGGCGCCTGCCCATGCAGCCCCTGGAAGCTGTTGAAAAAATTGAGGCCATCCGCTATCTGGAGTACGGCAAGAAGATTAAAATGGTACAGACCCGGGTAACGGGTATTGAAATAGACACACCTGAAGACCTGGAACGGGCGAAAGCGGCATGGACCTGAATTTCGAAAACATAACCACCATCGGCTTCGACGCCGACGACACCCTTTGGGTGAACGAGACCTATTTCCGGAGTGCGGAGGAAGAATTCGCAGGCCTGCTTGAGGAATTCGAAACCCGCAATACCATAGACCAGGAATTGTTCAAGATGGAGATGCGAAACCTCGACCTCTACGGGTACGGCATCAAAGGCTTTATGCTCTCCATGATTGAATCGGCCCTGGAACTCTCCAACCAGCGCGTCTCGCAAGAGACTATTGGCCGAATCCTGCAAATCGGCAAGCACATGATCGGACACCGGCTCGAACTCCTCGACGGGGTGGCCGAAGTACTGGAAGCGCTGCACGGCAAGTACCGCCTGTTGGTCCTCACCAAGGGCGACCTGCTCGACCAGGAGCGCAAACTCGAGAAATCGGGGCTCATCGATTACTTCCACCACGTGGAGGTGCTGAGCGACAAGAAGGAGGGCAATTACCAGAGGCTGCTCGACCATCTTGAAATTCCGGTTTCCGAATTCCTCATGGTGGGGAATTCCCTGAAGTCTGACGTGTTGCCTATTATCAGCATCGGGGCGCGTGCCGTGCATGTGCCTTTCCATACCACCTGGGCCCACGAGCAGGTAGATGCCACCGAGCACGAAAATGCCCATCTGACCGTCGGGAACCTGAAAGAATTATTGAAATATATTAGTTAGCATGAATATCGAAAGACAACCAACCAAGACCAAGTGGCACCAAACTGTCACGAAATTTCGGAACTTTCCGATGGTACCCCGGGTGGTTTTTGGCCCTGGGAGCTTTGACCAGCTGGGCGATATTCTGATGCCCCAGCGCCGGCATGCAGAAGCTCCCGTAATCTTCCTGGTCGACGATTTTTTCGAAGGCAAGGGGCTCCTGAACCGCATTCCTGCCATTTTTGACGACCAGATTATCCTGATCAGCGCCGAGGAGGAGCCTAAAACCATACAGGTAGATGCCCTTGTTGCCCAGATCAGAAAGTCTTTCGGGGCTACCCCTTCAGGCATCGTGGGGATTGGCGGAGGCACTGTGATGGACCTGGCAAAGGCAGTCGCCATCATGCTCAACAACGAGGGAACGAGTGCTGATTACCAGGGCTGGGACCTGGTGAACCGGCCGGCGGTGTACCATATCGGTGTTCCCACCCTGAGCGGCACCGGCTCCGAAGTATCGCGCACCACCGTCTTGAACGGCCCACATCGCAAACTCGGGATCAACTCTGATTTTACGGTTTTTGACCAGGTGGTGCTGGACCCCGACCTGACCCGAGATGCGCCGAAGGAGCAATGGTTCTTTACCGGTATGGATTGCTACATCCATTGTGTGGAATCGCTAAGCGGCACCTATTTGAATGCCTTCAGTCAGAGCTATGGCGAAAAAGCCATGGAGCTGTGCGAGGAAGTTTTCCTTGGAAACCTGAATGCGGCCGAGCAGCGCGAGAAACTGATGATGGCCTCCTGGCACGGGGGCATGAGCATCGCCTATTCTCAGGTAGGGGTGGCCCATGCCATCAGCTACGGACTGTCTTATGTGTTAGGCGTGCGCCATGGCCTTGGTAATTGTTTGGTATTTAGACATTTAGAAGAATATTACCCGAAAGGGGTGGCTACCTTCATGAAGATGCAGGAAAAACACGGCATCGTGTTGCCGGAAGGGGTTTGCAGTTCCCTTTCTGACCAGGAGCTCGAGGCCATGGTACAGGTCTCGCTCGGCATGGAGCCGCTCTGGGAGAACGCCCTTGGCCCCGACTGGAAGGCGGTCATGACCCCTGATAAGCTAGCCGGATTATTTGCTCGAATCTAATACACAGCTCGAATGCGCTACCTGGCATCCTTGATTTTTCACCGCCTGATGGGGTGGTCGCTGGTGGGAAGGTTTCCAGACCTTGACCGCTGCGTGATCGCCGTTGCCCCACACACGAGCTGGGTCGATTTTCCATTGGGCGTGTTGGTACGAAGCCTGATAGGCGTGAAAATGAATTACGTCGGCAAGAAAAGTTTATTCCGCCCACCCTTCGGGTGGTTCTTCCGTTGGATGGGCGGGGCGCCTGTAGACCGTGGCAAGAGCAGCGATACAGTCCATGCCGTGGCAGCGCTCTTCCGCAGCCGAGAGGTTTTCCGACTGGCCCTTGCCCCGGAAGGGACCCGCAAAAAAGTAGCGCAATGGCGCAGCGGCTTCTATTATATTGCCCTGGAAGCCGGCGTGCCCATCATTTTGG
>JAHECA010000006.1:117551-141243 GCA_024642005.1 Robiginitalea sp.
ACGTTCTGCACGTCGTCGTCTTCCTCGATGAGTTCGAGGAGCTTTTCGATTTCTTCGGCCTGCTCTTCGCTGAGTTCCTTGGTAACCTGCGGAATGCGGTCAAAACCCGAGGATAGTATTTCCAGCTCCCGCGATTCCAGTTCTTTCTGGATTGCCCCGAACGATTCGAAGGGTGCGTATATGTGTATGCCTTCCTCGTCCTTGAAAACTTCTTCCACCCCGAAATCGATGAGTTCCAGTTCAAGCTCCTCCAGGTCGAGGTCGGTGGAGGCGATGCAGAAATTGCAGGTGTGGTCGAACATGAATTCCACCGAACCGGAGGTGCCCAGGTTGCCGTTGCATTTATTGAAGTACGAACGGATATTGGCCACGGTGCGGGTGTTGTTGTCGGTGGCCGTTTCGATCAAAATAGCTATGCCGTGAGCGGCGTACCCTTCGAACAATACTTCTTTGAAATCGCCCTGTGATTTGTCGGAGGCACGTTTGATGGCACGCTCAATATTGTCTTTGGGCATGTTCACTGCCTTGGCGTTCTGGATTACCGCACGCAGCCGGCTGTTCGACGTCGGGTCGGGACCTCCGGCCTTCACCGCAATCACAATCTCCTTGCCTATGCGCGTAAACGCCTTCGACATAGCCGCCCAGCGCTTAAACTTGCGGGCTTTCCGGAATTCAAAAGCTCTTCCCATGGGTACTTCGATTTTTGGCAGCACAAATGTAGCAATTCTGCCCATGCAGGCAAGGGCAACGGGGCTTCTTCAAAGGCTGTTACTCAGGGGGCGGCCAGTAGGGTATCGATGGTGCGGGCCAGGCGGAAATCCTTGTCGGTTACCCCCCCGGCGTCGTGGGTGCTCAAGCTAATTTCCAGCTCGTTGTACACATTGGTCCAGTCGGGGTGGTGCCCCTGTGCTTCGCATTCGAAGGCAATTCGGCACATGGCCGTAAAGGCCTCCTTGAAATCGGCGAATTCAAACACGGTTACCAGGGCTCCGTCGCGGTATTCCCACCCGGGTAAATCTTTCAGGGCCTCTTTGATGGCCTGCGCTGTAAGCTTTTCCATATGCGTTCAATTGGGTTCGTGAAGCAAGGTACAAAAAATGCCTAGTGGGGGATGTGGTGGTCGATCACCTCCTGGTACCTGAGCTGCAGGTTGGCCGGCAGGGGATTGTGTTTGGGCAGCACGGCCAGGTACCTTTCCTCGTTGGTGGTAAAGACCCGCTTGAGCAGCGCTTTGCGTTGGCTCAGGTGCCCGCAGATCTCCTTGATAAAATCTTCGTGGTGCACCAGATCAGACGACCCAAGGTGGAAAATCCCGTGTCGGTCGCGGTTGATGATATAGTGCACCTGCTGGCTGAGCTTGTCGTCGGTGGTCACGTTCATGATCAGGTTGGGGAACACCTCAATGGCTTCTCCCTGGGTCAGGGCCTCCCTGATCTCCCTGATGCGGGGCGAGGCGTTCCCGAAGACCATCGGCAATCTCAGGATGGCCATTTTTTCAGGGGGCATACGCAGCAGCATGTTCTCGATTTTGATCTTGAGCCTGCCGTAAATGCTTTCGGAAAGGGTCTTGTCCATCTCGTAGGACGGGAATTTGCTGTAAGCGTCGAAAACGTTGGCAGAGGAGAGGAACAGGAGGCGGACGTCCCGTTCCGAAACGTACCTCACCAGCTGGGCATGGGCCTGCACCTGGGCTTCGAAATCGCCCCTGAGCGCGGCAATGACGATATCGGGCCTGATTTCCCTCAGCAGGGGCTCCAGCTCGTCTTCGAGCATGTCGTAGCGCAGGAATTGCCTGTTTCCTTCAAACCGCCTGCGGGCCGAACAGTAGGTGCCGTAAGTATCAAAATAATTGCAGAGTTCGCGGTAAAGCGATTGGCCCAAAAAGCCGCTCCCCCCTAAGATAAGTATTCGATTTCCCCCTTCTCGCACGCCTGCTTCCTCCTTTCTCCCTTTTTGCGCCTATCCCTTGTAAAATGGGGGTTTAACAACCGTGGCGGGCACCAGGTTCTTGCGAATCTGGATGTAAATGGTGCTGCCCGGGGCTGCTGCCCCGACCGGAACGTAACCCAGCCCGATGCCCTGGTTCAGGGAAGGCGACATGGTGCCCGAGGTAACCTCGCCCAAAACCTGCCCGGCCACATCGGCGATCGGGTAGCCCTGGCGGGGAATGCCCCGCTCTTGCAGTTCGAAGCCCACCAGCTTGCGGGCAACACCGGCTTCCTTCTGGAGTGCAAGCCCGTCCCGGTTCACGAAATCTTTTCCGAGTTTGGTGATCCAGCCCAGCCCTGCTTCCAGCGGGGAGGTGTTGTCGTCTATGTCGTTGCCGTAGAGGCAGTATCCCATTTCCAGGCGCAGGGTGTCGCGGGCGGCCAGCCCGATGGGTTTAATGCCATACGGCGCGCCGGCCTCGAACACCTTGTTCCAGACCTGTTCCACCTCCTCATTTTTGCAATAGATCTCAAATCCGCCTGAGCCGGTGTAGCCCGTGGCCGAGATAATCACATACGGGATGCCGGCAAAATCGCCCACCACAAAGCTGTAGAAGGGGATGGCCTGTAAGTCTACTGAAGTCAGGGTTTGCATGGCCTCGGACGCTTTGGGCCCCTGTATGGCCAGCAGCGAATAGGCGTCTGACAAATTGCGCATCTGCGCCCCGAACCGCTCGTTGTATTTCGCAATGTGGTCCCAGTCTTTCGCGATGTTGGAGGCGTTCACCACCAGCAGGTAAGTCGCTTCCTTTACCCGGTACACGATCAGGTCGTCTACAATACCCCCCGTTTCATTCGGCAGGCAGCTGTACTGTGCCTTGCCAACCTCGAGCTTCGAGGCGTCGTTGGAGGTCACGTACTGGATCAGGTCGAGGGCCTTAGGTCCCTCGATCAGGAACTCACCCATATGGGATACGTCAAATACCCCCACGCCTTCGCGTACAGTTTGGTGTTCCGCGTTTACACCCTCGTAGGATACGGGCATTTCATACCCGGCAAAGGGGACCATTTTTGCCCCGAGGGCCCGGTGTACATGGGCCAAGGCCGTTTCTTTCATCGCGTTCGGATTTGTTGCCGCAAAGGTATTGAAAATAGTTCGGAAGCAAGGTGCCTTCCGGCCAGTCAGCCTGTATTATTCCGTCTCCAGCAAGAACGATTTGAGCTGTGCGTACCCGGCTACCGGAATGGCATGCATGACTTTATTCATGACCTCTTTGATCTGGGGTGGAAGCTCCAGGGTTATCCCCAGGCAGCGCTCCACTTCGGGCATGAATTTGATGGGGTGGGCCGTCTCCAGGAAAATGCCGGGGCCCCCGGGATGCGTTTCCAGGTATTCGGCCAGACCCAGGTAGCCCACTGCCCCGTGCGGGTCAGCCACGTAGCCATAGGTGCCATACAGGGTCCGCATGGCTTCCCGGGTCTGTTCGTCTGTATACGATTTCGAAGTAAGCACAGCGGCCAGTTCGGGAAAGTGGTTGCCAAAAAGCTGCAGCACCCGCACAAAATTGCTGGGGTCGGCCACGTCCATGGCATTGGAGATGGTGGCTACGGAGCTATGGGGCTCGTACTGCTGCCCTGACATAAAGCGGGGCACGGTATCGTTGGCATTGGTGGCGGCAAGGAATTGTCGGCAGGGCAAACCCATTTTATGGGCGAGCATACCGGCGCAGATATTGCCGAAATTCCCGCTGGGTACCGAAAAGACAGGCCGGCCGGCCTTTGGGCCCAGGCTCCTGTAGGCGAGGACATAATAGAGCATCTGTGGAATCCAGCGGGCCACGTTAATGCTGTTGGCCGAGGTGAGTTGCCGGGCCCCGGCCACGTCTGCGTCTAGGAATGCCTCTTTTACCATGCGCTGGCAATCGTCAAAACTCCCCTTAATGCGCAGCGCCGTGATATTCTGACCCAAAGTGGTCAGCTGCCGTTCCTGCACTTCGCTCACCTTGCCTTCAGGGTACAGGATCACCACCCGCACGCCGGGCACGCCCAGAAATCCCCTGGCCACTGCCCCTCCTGTGTCGCCGCTTGTGGCGACCAGTACGGTAACCTCCCTGTCGCTATCGCGCGAGAAGTAGCCCAGGCAGTGTGCCATAAAACGCGCGCCCACATCCTTGAAGGCCATGGTGGGCCCGTGGTACAATTCCAGGGAATAAAGCCCCGGTGCCAGTTCTACCAGAGGGAAGTCAAAACTCAGGGTTTCGGCCAGCATGGCGGACAGGGCCTCGTTGGGAATGCTTTCTCCCGCATAGGGGCGCATCAGTTCAAGGGCAAGTTCGGTCACGGCCATGGTATTCAGGCTGTTCCAGAACGACGCTGGCAACCTCGGGATTTCGCGGGGGAAGTACAGGCCCCGGTCGGGGGCAATACCCCGTACCACGGCTTCCTGAAAGGTTACGTCGGGGGCGTTTTGGTTGAGGCTGTAATAGCGCATGATCTTCTTTCTCGCTTCAGGTTATTATTGGCGTGCTGTCCAGTGCCCGCACGCCCTGCCGGCTAATGCCGCTCACGTGTATTTCAAAGGGGATGCCGAACCCCGCATATACCTCGTCGAGGGCACGGGCCACCTTATGGGCCTTTTCAGGGCCATGGGTAAGGGCAAATACGGAAGGGCCCGAACCCGAAATACCAAAGCCGAGTGCCCCGGCCTCCAGGGCCTTTTCCCGCAGGGCCTGAAAGCCCGGGATGAGCAGGGAACGCACGGGTTCTATGATGCCGTCTTCCAGAGAACGGCTAATGAGCCCGAAATCTTCCGTGAACAGGCCGGTAATCAGGCCTCCCACGTTCCCCCATTGTCGGATGCCCAGCTTCAGGGGAATGGTGGTCTTGAGTATTTTTCGCGCGTCTGAGGTTTTCAGCTCAATCTGGGGGTGCAATACGCAGGCGTGCAGGGCTTTGGGGCAATGCACCCGGGCCAGGTCGAGGGGGTCGGTGCTGCGCACCAGGGTTATGCCCCCCAGCAGGGCAGGGGCAACGTTGTCGGCATGGGCCGCCCCGCTGGCCAATTCCTCTCCCTTCATGGCAAAGCCTACCAGTTGTTCAGGAGAAAACGGGGAGCCCAGCAGCTGGTTCAAACCCCATACGGCTCCCGCCGAACTGGCGGCGCTGCTGCCTATGCCGCTGCCTGGTTTGATGCGTTTGTCGATCTCAATGGCCACGCCGCCTTTGTAGTCCGATTTGGCCAGCAGGGCCAGGGCAGCCACTCCTGCCACATTTTTATCGGCTTCCAGGGGCAGGTCCATGCCGCTGACTTTGCGGATCTCCACCCCCGGCCTCTCGGTGAGCTCCAGGTGCATGCAGTCGCCCACGCCCTCCAGGGCCAGGCCGAGCACGTCGAAGCCGCAGGAGAGGTTGGCGATGGTAGCCGGTGCAAATAGCGATAGGCGGGTTGCTTGCATAGCAGTGTTTAAAAATTCCCGATCCGGATGATATCGGCAAACAGGCCCGAGGCGGTAACCTCGGCCCCGGCCCCGGCCCCTTTGATGATTAGGGGTTGTTCGGGATAGCGTTCCGTGTAGAAGAGCACGATGTTGTCACTGCCCTTCAGGTTGTAAAAATCGTGCCCCTGTGGGATTTCTTCCAGTCCCACCGAGGCGCGCCCCTGGTCGAACTCTGCCACATACCTGAGCCGGCATCCCCGGGTTTCGGCTTGCTTGAAGAGCTCTCCGAAATGACGCGACTCTTGTTCCAGGGCCGTCATAAATTCAGCCACCGAGCCGGTATTGCCGGCAGATACAGGCAGGAACGACCTGTTTTCGATGTCATCCATTTCGAGGCGGTAGCCGCTTTCCCGGGCCAGGATCAGTATTTTTCGCATCACGTCTACCCCGCTCAGGTCTATACGGGGGTCGGGTTCGGTATACCCGGCTTCCCCGGCAAGCCTGACAACCTCATGGAAAGGCACCTGGCCATCAAAGGTATTGAATACGAAGTTAAGGCTGCCCGAGAGCACCGCCCTAATTTTGCGTACCCGATCGCCGGAAAGGATTAGGTTTTTCAGGGTGTCTATCACAGGCAGGCCGGCTCCCACGTTTGTCTCGAAGAGGAAGGGGGCTGCGTAGTCTCGGGCGAGCTGCTTGAGGCCGGCGTAGGTTTCGTACCCCGCAGAACAGGCGATCTTGTTGCAGGTTACCACTGAAATACTGCTGTGCAGGTAGTGCCCGTACTGCTCGGAAACCTCGGGGCTTGCCGTGTTGTCGACAAAGATGGCATTGCGCAGGTTCAGCTGGCGCACGGTTTCAAAAAAACCCTGCAGGCTGGCCGGTTTGCCCTTTTCCAGGGTCTCGTGCCAGTTGCCCAGGTCGATGCCCGACTCCTGGAAAGCCATCTGGCGCGAATTGGAGATGCCCACCACCCGCAGCTGCAGGCGAAGCTCCTTTTTCAGGACCTTTTGCTGCCGGTGGATTTGGGCGAGCAGGCGCGACCCCACATTGCCAACCCCCATCACAAAGAGGTTAAGCTGCTTCACCTGTTCCTCGAAAAAGGCCTCGTGGAGCGTATTCAGGGCCTTTTTGACGTCGGCCGAGCCGATCACAGCCGAGATGTTGCGCTCGGAGGCCCCCTGGGCGATGGCGCGGATGTTTACGTTGTTCTTGCCCAGGGCACTGAACATCTTCCCGCTTAGCCCCTGGTGCTCTTTCATCTGGTCGCCCACCAGGGCGATTATGGACAGGCCGCTTTCGCACTGCACGGGCTTGATCTGCTTTTTCTCGATCTCATAGGCAAATGCGGCATTCACGGCAGCGGCGGCTCGATCGAGACCCCCCGCGGCGATGCCCACGCAGATGGAATGCTCTGAAGAGGCCTGGGTAATAAAGATGATGCTGATCCCTTCTTCAGAGAGCGTTTCGAAAAAACGCTTGCTGATGCCCGTAATCCCAATCATGCCGGGGCCTTCCAGGGAGAGCAGGCCGATATCGGGTACGTGGCTGATGCCCCGCACGGTGCGGCCTTCCGTGTTGCCTCCGGCGTGTATCAGGGTGCCTTCCTGTTCGGGTTCAAAGGTATTTTTGATGCGGATCGGGATACCTGCCTCCAGAGCTGGCTGAATGGTGGGCGGATACAGGACCTTGGCCCCGAAATGCGATAATTCCATGGCCTCCTCGTAGGAGATGGCCGGGATGGGGCGCGCCTGTCGCACCCACTTCGGGTTGGCGGTGTACATGCCGCTCACGTCGGTCCAGATCTGCAGTTCTTGGGCATCGAGTGCTGCGGCGTAGAGGGCGGCGGTATAGTCAGAACCGCCCCTGCCCAGGGTAGTGGTATCGCCCGCGGGAGTGGCCGCAATAAAGCCCGGCAACACTACAATGGGGCTGCCGTCCCGCAGGCCTTCGCGCACCAGTCTGGCGGTTTCCTCCCTGATAACGCGGGCATTGCCGAAACGGGTGTCGGTGCGAATGAGCTCGCGGCTGTCGCGGAAGCTGGCGGGCATGCCCTTGCTTTGATAGTAGCTGGCAATGATAAAGGACGAGAGCAGCTCCCCGTAGCTCACAATTTTATCGAGCAGTTTCGGGGTGGTCTCGCCAATCAGGAAAGCTCCTTCCAACAGGGTTTCCAGGGTGTTCAGGTCGCCTTTGACCTTGCCGATTACCCCGGCCTGACCGGCCGGGGCGATGAGCTGGCGGATGGCTTCGAGGTGGCGGGTTTCAACTTGCTGCAGGCGGGAGCGGAAGCTGTCGTCTTGTGCTGCGGCCAGGGTCGCTGCCTCAAGCAGCAGGTCGGTTACCCCGCCCAGAGCCGAGACCACCACCACCAGGGGGCTGCCCGATACGGATACGATTTGTTGGGTTTTTGCAATGGCTTCGGCCTGGGCCACAGAGCTGCCGCCGAATTTGAGGATTTTCATACAGGAAACTGCTTTAGTTACAGGGAGGTAAACAAAATGGGGAACCGGAGGTAGAACAGACGCTTACCCCCAGGGGGTGAAACCCGTGGTGGTCGGGCGCAGGGAACGTAAAGCGGTTTTGCAGGGCATCATTTTGTTATACGGTAACGCAACCAAAAGTAGCATTTTTGCCCACTGGTGCCAAAGTTTGCCCCATTTTTATAAAGTCCGCAGAAATTCCTGTCATTTCTTTCGGATACCTGTTACATTTACGTATAAAATCACTAAAAGTGAAATCGCTGCCGGGCAATGGTTTCGGCAAGACTACCCCGAAATACCTTGAGAATGAAGATACTGGACCAGCGACAAGCCTTTGAGGCCGACCGGATTACCGGCGAACGGCAGGGCATCGCCAGCGCCGGGCTCATGGAGCGGGCCGCCGGGGCACTCTTCGAATGGCTTCGGGCCCGCTATCCGGTAGGGGAGGTACCTTTTCATATTTTCTGCGGCATGGGCAACAACGGGGGCGACGGGTTGGCGCTTGCCCGCCTTCTGGCCGGGCACGGGTATCGCACCGCCGTGTATGTGGTAGCCTTCAGTACCAGGCGCTCGGCCGATTTTGCCCTGAACCTGGAAGCCCTGCAAAAAATGGGCATACATCCTTCTGAATTGCGGGAAAACAGTGCTTTTCCAGCCCTGGAGGCTGGCGCTGTTGCCGTCGATGCCCTGTTTGGCATCGGCCTGAACCGCCCGCCTGAAGCCTGGGTGCGGGCCCTTATCGGCCGGCTCAATTCCAGCGGCGCCTATGTGGTCTCAGTAGACCTGCCCTCGGGTATGGCGATGCACCAGGTGCCGGCCCATCCCGAAGGGGTGGTCAGGGCCGATTTTGTGTTGAGCATCGGCAGCCCGAAACTCGTATTCTTTTTGCCACAGACCGGGATCTTTGCAAAGCAATGGGAGGTGCTCGACATTGGCCTTGACGCCGACTTTCTGGCCGGTGTGGAAACCGCATATGAGCTTTTTACAGCTCAGGAAGCCCGGGCCCTCTATCGGCCCCGCGACAAATTCAGCCACAAGGGGACCTACGGGCACGCCCGGCTGATCGGAGGCAGTTACGGAAAGATAGGGGCGATGGCCCTGGCGGCGCGTGCCTGCCTGAGCAGTGGCGCCGGCCTGGTAACCGCCTGGCTTCCGCGTTGTGGCACGGTGCCCCTGCAGGCTGCCGTGCCCGAAGCCATGGTGCAGACGGCCGGCGAGGCCGATTTCCTTTCGGCCTTCCCCGAATCAGGGGAGGACTATACCACGGGGCTGGGCATGGGCTTGGGAAAACACCCCAAAACCCGGGATGCCTATCTGGCATGGCTCGCCGGTCAGGAGCAGCCCCTGGTCATCGACGCCGATGGCCTGAACCTGCTGGCCGAAAATCCCGAGGCCCTGGCCGACCTTCCGCCCGGGTGCATCCTCACGCCCCATCCGGGAGAGCTCCGGCGCCTGACGGGCCCCTGGAGCGACGACTTCGACAAGTTGGAAAAAGCCCGTGACTTTGCCGCACGGCACCGATGCGTGCTCCTGATCAAGGGGGCGCATACCATTGTTTTTTACCAGGGGAAGGGGTTTGTGAACAGCAGCGGGAACCCGGGTATGGCCACTGCCGGAAGCGGGGATGTGCTGGCCGGGGTGATTACAGCCCTGCTCGCCCAGGGATACCCGTCCCTGGAAGCGGCCCGGTTGGGGGTGTACCTGCACGGGCGTGCCGGCGACCTGAAAGTGCTGCAGACGGGTTTTGAGGGGCTGACCGCCTCCGGGATTATCGAGGCGCTTGGCCCGGCATTCCGGGAACTGTCTGAGTCCTGATCTTTTGCAACATCAAAAGCCCATTGTAAAAACGGGCCCTGAGCTTACCGGGAAAACCACTGTGGTTATTTCAACCGGCCGCGCAACCACTCCAGGGCGTTGCGGTAATCGATAAAGAGCTTCATCGGTTTTCTGAAAAACATCTTTTCGATCGGGAAGTTGTGCATATCCACATCCTTGGTCGAAACAATCGCAAAGGCCTTCAGGTTTTCGAGCCCCCTCAGGTAGCTGTACACCGTCGGGTCGATGGCATGTGAGTGTTTGCGCAGGCTGATGATTCCGAAATTTTTGTCCCTGAAGTGGATCTCCGATATGCCGATGATCTGATAGGCGCGTTCCAGGGTCAACGTGGCACCTTCGTCGAAGATGGATACCATGTAGTTGTCGTAGACCTGGATTTTTCCGACATCGAGCAGGTACTCCCTGACAATGACGGTCCGTTTGGCCGGTCCGTAGTTCATTCCCAATTTCTTTAGTGTGTCTCGGAAACGAAAGTAGGCCGATGCCCTTCTAATTTGAAAAATACTAGATTATCGGCTTAAATATCGTTCAAGCGACACCGCAGGCAAAATCCTGTATTTTTATTCTTACGGCCATTGAGCGGGGCTAAAAAAAAAGGAGTCATCCGAAGACGACTCCTTTGTGAGAAACATGCAGGAAGCCTCAGGCCTCCTTTGACGATTTACTTCCTCTTTTAATGGAAATGGTGAGCTTGTCTTCGGCTTCGTCAAGGTCCATGCTAATGTTGTCGCCGTCATTTAGCTTGCTGTTCACGATTTCCTCTGCAAGGGCATCTTCGATATACTTCTGTATGGCCCTTTTGAGCGGGCGTGCCCCATACTGCTTGTCGAAGCCTTTGTCGGCGATGTACTCGCGTGCCTTGTCGCTGAGCACCAGGTTGTATCCGATATCCTTGATACGGGCGTACAGCTTTTTCAGTTCGATGTCGATGATCTGGTGGATGTGCTCCCGCTCCAGCGGGTTAAACACGATTACATCGTCGATCCGGTTCAGGAATTCAGGGGCGAAGGCCTTTTTAAGGGCATTTTCTATAACGGTCTTGTGGTGGGAGTCTTCCTGCGCCTGGCGGGCCGATGTGCCAAAGCCGACCCCCTGCCCGAAGTCTTTCAGCTGGCGGGCGCCAATGTTGGAGGTCATGATGATGATCGTATTCCGGAAATCGATTTTCCGGCCCAGGCTGTCGGTTAGGAAGCCGTCGTCAAGAACCTGCAGCAGCATGTTGAATACATCGGGGTGGGCTTTCTCCACCTCGTCGAGCAAGATCACGCAATAGGGCTTGCGCCTCACCTTTTCGGTAAGCTGCCCGCCTTCTTCGTATCCCACGTACCCGGGAGGTGCCCCCACCAGGCGTGAAATCGCGAATTTCTCCATGTATTCGCTCATGTCGATGCGCACCAGGGCTTCCTCCGAGTCGAAGAGCTCCTTGGCCAGTATCTTGGCCAATTGGGTTTTCCCAACCCCGGTCTGACCCAGGAAGATGAAGCTGCCGATGGGTTTGTTCGGGTCTTTAAGGCCGGCCCGGTTGCGCTGGATGGCTTTGGCAACCTTAGCCACGGCTTCGTCCTGGCCGATTACGCTGTTCTTGATCAGGTTGGGCAATTCGGCCAGCTTGTTGCTTTCGGTCTGGGCAATCCTGTTTACAGGTATGCCGCTCATCATGGAAACCACGTCGGCCACGTTGTCTTCCGTAACGGTCTCCCGGTGTATCTTGCTGTCTTCCTCCCATTTTTCCTGAGCGGTAGCCAGATCTTTCTCGAGGCGCTTTTCGTCGTCGCGCAGCTTGGCTGCCTCTTCGTACCGCTGTTTCTTGACCACGCTGTTTTTCAGCTCCCTGACCTCGTCGAGCTGCTTTTCAAGCTCCAGGATTTGCTTGGGCACGTCCATATTGATGATGTGCACCCGAGAGCCGGCCTCGTCCAGGGCATCAATGGCCTTGTCGGGCAAAAAGCGGTCGGTCATGTAGCGGTTGGTGAGCTTGACACAGGCCTCCAGCGCTTCTTCGGTGTAGTAAACGTTGTGGTGGTCTTCGTACTTGCCCCGAATGTTCTTGAGAATCTCAATGGTTTCCTCCACCGTGGTGGGCTCTACCATCACCTTCTGGAAGCGGCGCTCCAACGCGCCGTCCTTCTCGATGTACTGTCGGTACTCATCGAGGGTGGTGGCCCCGATGCACTGGATTTCTCCCCGTGCCAGGGCGGGTTTAAACATGTTGGAGGCGTCCAGGCTGCCCGTGGCGCCCCCGGCCCCCACAATGGTGTGGATCTCGTCTATGAACAGGATTACGTCGTCGTTCTTCTCCAGTTCGTTCATCACGGCCTTCATCCGTTCCTCGAACTGGCCGCGGTATTTGGTGCCGGCCACCAGGGAGGCCAGGTCGAGCGTGACCACCCGTTTGTTGTACAGGATGCGCGACACCTTTTTGTTGATGATGCGAAGGGCCAGGCCTTCGGCAATGGCGCTTTTACCCACGCCGGGCTCCCCGATGAGCAGGGGGTTGTTCTTTTTGCGGCGGCTCAGGATCTGGGAGACCCGTTCGATCTCCTTTTCGCGGCCCACCACCGGGTCGAGCTTGTTTTCCTCGGCCAGGCGCGTAAGGTCGCGCCCGAAATTGTCAAGCACGGGGGTCTTGGATTTTTTGCTGCCCTTCTGGGCGGCGCCCCCGCCTCCATAAGATCCCTCTTTGGCTTCCCCGGTATCGTCTGAATCGCTCGGAAAGGATTCTGCGCTCGGGCCGTCGTTGAAATCGTCCTCGCTGGTAATCATGCTCTTGAATTGTTCTTTGACCCCATCGTAGTCTACCTTCATCTTGTGAAGCAGCTTGGTGGTGGGGTCGTTTTCGTTGCGTAGGATGCAGAGCAGCAGGTGGGCGGTGTTGATGGAGGTGCTCTGGAACAACTTGGCTTCCAGAAAGGTTGTTTTCAGGGCCCGCTCGGCCTGGCGCGTCAGGTGGAGGTTCTTTTTGTCCTTGGGCTGCGAACCGGCGTTCGGGTTCGCAGGGCTCAGGATTTCCACCTTCCGGCGCAGGTGGTCGAGGTCGACCTCCAGGGCGTCGAGAATGCTGATGGCCTTGCCGTTCCCGTCTCTCAGGATACCCAGCATGAGGTGCTCGGTGCCGATGAAATCATGGCCCAGGCGCAGTGCCTCTTCCTTGCTGTATGCAATGACGTCTTTAACTCGCGGTGAAAAATTATCGTCCATAAATCCTCCGAATTCAAGCCTAAAATTAGTAAATCTAATTGACAGAACGTCAAAACCCGTTCCGTTATTCGACAAAGCAAGCCGAAATGACGAAAAAAACACCTGATAACAAAAAATTTAACAGCTCTTTTATGAACGATTACCGCCCGGTTTTGTGTTGATAAATTCTTTAATAAAACGGGGCCGAAAAGGCTCAAAAGGGGTGTTTTTACGTATATTGCCATGATTTTTTAACCACTAATTTCAGTTACCAATTACAACATGGCGGAAGGAGAAAAATTGATCCCCATCAACATCGAGGACGAGATGAAATCTGCCTACATCGACTACTCGATGTCGGTTATTGTTTCACGCGCCCTCCCCGATGTCAGAGACGGCCTCAAGCCCGTTCACCGCAGGGTGCTTTACGGGATGCACGAATTGGGTGTGCGTTCCAACAGTTCGTATAAAAAATCGGCCCGTATCGTCGGGGAGGTACTCGGAAAGTACCACCCCCACGGAGATACTTCTGTGTACGATACCATGGTGCGGATGGCCCAGGAATGGAGCCTCCGCTACATGCTCGTAGACGGGCAGGGCAACTTCGGCTCGATTGACGGCGACAGCCCGGCGGCAATGCGTTACACGGAAGCCCGCATGCGCAAGATCGCCGACGATATGCTGGCCGATATCGACAAAGACACGGTAGACCACCAGCTAAACTTTGACGATTCCCTGGAGGAGCCCACCGTGCTCCCTACCCGCATTCCAAACCTGCTGGTAAACGGCGCGTCTGGCATCGCTGTGGGCATGGCTACCAACATGCCGCCGCACAACCTCACCGAAGTGGTGAACGGCACCGTGGCCTATATCGACAACCGCGAGATCGAGATCGACCAGCTTATGGCCCACGTCAAGGCGCCTGACTTCCCGACCGGGGGGATCATCTACGGGTATGACGGGGTGAAGGAAGCCTTCCACACCGGCAGGGGCCGGGTGGTGATCCGCGCCAAGGCACACAACGAGGAGGTGCAGGGGCGCGAGTGCCTCGTGGTAACCGAAATCCCCTATCAGGTTAACAAGGCCGACATGATCAAGAAGACCGTCGACCTGATCAACGAGAAGAAAATAGAAGGCATCAGTTCCATCCGCGACGAATCGAACCGGAAAGGCATGCGCATCGTTTACGTGCTCAAGCGCGACGCCATTCCGAACATCGTCCTGAACATGCTTTACAAATATTCGGCCCTGCAGTCGTCTTTCAGCGTGAACAATATTGCGCTGGTCGAAGGCCGGCCGCAGCTGCTGAACCTGAAAGAGATGATCGTGCACTTTGTGGACCACCGCCACAAGGTGGTCGTGCGCCGTTCGGAGTACGAGCTAAAGAAAGCCGAGGAGCGGGCCCACATCTTGGAGGGGCTCATTATCGCTTCCGACAATATCGATGAGGTAATCGAGATCATCCGCGCCAGCGCAAACCCCGACGAGGCCAGGGAAAACCTTATAAAGCGCTTCGAGCTTTCCGAGATCCAGGCCAGGGCCATTGTGGAAATGCGCCTGCGCCAGCTCACCGGGCTGGAACAGGATAAGCTCCGCAGCGAATACGAAGAAGTGCTGGCCAATATCGAAGACCTGAAAGACATCCTGGCCCGGGAAGAGCGCCGGATGGATATCATCAAGCAGGAACTGATCGAGGTGCGCGACAAATACGGGGACGAGCGCCGCAGCGAGATCAACTACGCCGGAGGCGACCTGAGTATTGAAGACATGATTCCCGACGAGCAGGTGGTTATTACCATCTCCCACGCCGGGTACATTAAGCGTACCCCCCTGACCGAATACCGCACCCAGGCCCGCGGCGGGGTGGGGCAGAAGGCTTCGGCCACGCGCCAGGAAGACTTCCTGGAGCACCTTTTCGTGGGCACCAACCACCAGTACATGCTTTTCTTCACCCAAAAGGGGCAGTGCTACTGGATGCGGGTCTATGAAATACCTGAAGGCAGCCGCACCTCCAAAGGTCGGGCCATCCAGAACCTGATCAACATCGCCCAGGACGACAAGGTAAAGGCGTTTATCTGTACCCAGGATTTGAAGGACGAAGACTACGTAAACAGCCATTTTGTGATTATGGCCACCAAGAAGGGCGTTGTAAAAAAGACCTCCCTGGAGCAGTATTCGCGTCCGCGCCAGAACGGGATTATCGCCATTGGCGTTCGGGAAGACGACGAGCTGCTCGAAGCGCGCCTGACCACGGGCACCAGCCAGATCTTCCTGGGCCTGAAATCGGGTAAGGCCATCCGTTTCGAAGAAGGCAAGACCCGGCCGATGGGCCGCAGCGCCTCAGGCGTGCGGGGCATTACCCTGGCTGACGATGCCGACGAGGTAATCGGCATGGTTTCTGTGAACAATTTCGACGAAGACATCCTGGTGGTGTCTGAGCACGGGTACGGCAAACGCTCCAGCATCGAAGATTACCGGATAACCAACCGGGGCGGGAAGGGCGTCAAGACCATTTCCATTTCCGGGAAGACCGGCGGCCTGGTTGCCATCAAGAACGTAAGCGAATCCGACGACCTGATGATCATCAACAAATCGGGCATCGCCATCCGCATGAGCATGGAAGACCTGCGCACCATGGGCCGGGCAACCCAGGGCGTGCGGCTGATCAACCTGAAAGGGGGCGATTCCATTGCGGCCGTAGCCAAGGTCATGCGCGACGAAGACAACCTGGAAGATGCCGATATCCGCGACCTGGAAGTGCGCACTGACGAAGATGGCACGGCTCTTGATAATGACCAGGCAGAATCCCAAGAATGATTAATTTCGTATATCTCAATAAACATTACTTCATGAAAACGCAGATTATCATGCTGGCAGCCCTTTTAACCGGGGCCGTCGGTTTTTCACAAAAAGACCAGATAAAGGAGGCCGAAAAGGCCCTGAAGGGAGGCGATGCAGCTACGGCCAAGACCACCCTCGAAAGCGCAAGCGGGATGATCGCCTCTGCCGACGAGCGCACCCAGGCCCAATACTATTACCTGCTCGGTAAAACCTATACCGACCTGGCCGAGAAAGGCGACAACAGCGCCTTTGAACCCGCCGCCGACGCCTTCAAAAAATCGAATGCAATCGAGGCGGCAAGCGGCAAATTGAAGTACACAGACGAAAACGACCAATACCTGCGCAAACTGGCTGCAGATTTGGTGAACTCGGCCGTGGACGACAACGGGAAGCAGCAATTCGAATCGGCTGCCGACAAGCTCTACCTGAGCTACAAACTCAGCCCCACCGACACCATCTACCTCTACTACGCCGCCAGCAGTGCCGTAAACGGAGGGCTTTATGAGAAGTCCCTGCTGTATTACAATGAGCTCAAGGAAGTGGGCTACGACGGCAGCTCCCTGGTATACAAGGCTACCGAAGTGGAAACCGGCGAAGTACATGAAATGAACAAGGTGCAGCGTGACCTTATGGTTAAATCGGGAGCCTATGCCAACCCGATAGACGAAAAGCAGCCTTCCAAAAAGGCCGAGATCGTCAAGAACATCGCCCTGATCTACACCCAGCTCGGCAGGAATGACGAAGCGCTGGAAGCCTACAAGGACGCCCGGGCAGATAACCCCGACGATGTAAACCTGGTGCTGAACGAAGCCAACCTGTACTACCAGATCGGCGACAAGGATAAGTTCAAGGAGTTGATGGCCGAGGCCGCCCGTATGGCCCCCGACAATGCAGACCTGCATTACAATATCGGGGTTATCAATATGGAACAGGACAATGTGGAAGAGGCCCGTGCCGCCTACCGCAAGGCTATTGAGATCAATCCGGGCTATGTAAATGCCCAACTGAACCTCTCGACTACCTATGTAAACGAAGGCAACTCCCTGATCGACGAGATGAACAGCCTGGGGAACTCCAAGGCCGATATCGCGCGCTACGACGAGCTGAAATCCAAAAAGGATTCGCTTTTCCAACAGGGTGCAGACGTGCTGGAAGAGGCCCTGAAAACCAACCCTGACAACCAGGGCATCCTTACCCAGCTGAAAAATATCTACGCCGCACTTGGCAATAACGAAGAATTTATGCGCATCAAAAAGCTGCTGGGCGAATAACCCGGGCAGTTTAAGGCATATACCTGGTCATTGGGCCAGGCAATGATCCCGGCTTCAGAGCCGGGATTTTTTGTTTACAGGATTTGCTTGATAACCCGCAGGGGATGGGTGTAGTTCCTGCGCTCGGGGTTAAAGATGCCGGTGTGGTCTATGCGGTCAATGCGCACCTGGCCGAAGGCGTGGATCACATAGTTTTCAGGCAGGATGAGCCCCACATGGTTGATGGCGCCGTCAGGGCCGTCGAAGAAGGCCAGGTCGCCGGGGCTGCTCTCTTCGATAAAGCTCAGGGCCGTGCCCTGGGTCGCTTGCCCGGCCGGGGTCCGCTGCAGGCTGTGGCCGCAGCATTTGTAGACCATTTGGGTAAAGCCGGCCGCATCTATCCCGAAAGGGGAGCGGCCCCCTTCCATCTCAGGGCTGTTCAGGTAGAGCAGGGCGGTAGCCACCAGCTGGTCCTTTCCTGCGCCGGAAGGAAACACCTCGCCCTCGTAGCGGTGGTTCAGCAGTGCGGCGTTGGCCGCATCGCTGCCCAGGAGCACCGGGATCAACAGGTCCTTATCTGTGCTGAGGTGCCCGATTAGGTCGGCTGCACTCCCGACCGGCACCTGTGGTGTGGCCTGTGAATAGGTATCCTTTTCGAGTTCGGTGAATTGCCCGTCGCGCAACCATCCCTCTGTACCATCTAGGTGCATGCGGATGCGGTGCCAGGCCTTGCGCGATTCGAGCACTTTGAAGCACTCCCCGTAGAGCAGTTGGGTAGCCAGTCGCGACCCGGCGTCGGGCGACTCGTACACAGGAACCAGGCTGAGAGGGCAGATACCGTAACGCATACCGGGCCGGCGGGGGTTAAAGCCGTTCTACCACCAGGGCCGAGGCACCTCCGCCTCCGTTACATATGGCTGCTGCCCCGAGTTTGGCCTGCCGCTGGTGCAGGATGTGGATGAGGGTTACGGTAATGCGCGCCCCGGAGCACCCGAGGGGGTGGCCCAGTGAAACGGCTCCCCCGTTTACATTGACAACCGCGTCGGAAAGCCCGAGCAGCTTGATGTTGGCCAGGCCCACCACGCTGAATGCCTCGTTGAATTCAAAGTAATCGATTTCTTCGAGGGTCAGGCCGGCTTTGCCCAGGGCCAGGGGCAGGGCTTTGGCAGGGGCTGTGGTAAACCACTTGGGTTCCTGGGCAGCATCGGCGTAGCTGCGGATGCGGGCCAGGGGCTTCAGGTTGAGATCAGCCGCTTTCTCGGCGCTCATCAGCACCAGGGCGGCAGCCCCGTCGTTGATGGTCGAGGCGTTGGCTGCGGTAACCGTGCCGTCTTTGGTGAATGCTGGCCGCAGGGAAGGGATTTTATCTAAAAAGACGTTCTTGAATTCTTCGTCTTCGGTTACCAGGACGGGTTCGCCCCGACGCTGGGGAACGGCCACCGGTACAACCTCTTCTGTGAAGGCCCCGCTTTTCCAGGCTTCTGCAGAACGCTGGTAAGATTGGATGGCGTAACTGTCTTGCTCTTCGCGGCTGAAGCGGTATTCCGTAGCGCATGCGTCAGCGCAGACGCCCATCGCCTGCTGGTCGTAGGCATCGACCAGGCCGTCGCGCTGCATGCCGTCTTCGAGGGTGGCAGGCCCGAACTTCTGGCCGGTGCGCAGTTGTGCGTAGTGAGGGATGAGGCTCATGTTTTCCATGCCTCCGGCCACTACTATGGCGTTGTCCCCCAAAGCGATGCTCTGGGCGGCTTGCATTACGGCCTTCATGCCCGAGGCGCAGACCTTGTTCACGGTAGTGCAGGGCACCGTATCGGGCAGACCGGCAAAAAGGGCAGCCTGCCGGGCTGGGGCCTGTCCGGCGCCTGCCTGAACCACGTGCCCCATGTATACCTCGTCTACCAGGCCCGGGTCGAGCCCGATTTTGTCGAGGGCACCTTTTATGGCCGCAGCCCCCAGTCTCGGGGCGGGAACGGTAGAGAGAGCCCCCATGAAACTACCGATTGGGGTACGTACGGCAGATACGACAACAACCTCTTTCATGATGTGATAATTTGGTGGGTCCAAAATACGAATTTATATCCGGACCCTTTTTACTTACCACCTGAAAAGCCTCGCATCCCGCCGGATTTTTCTATTTTTGGCTTTTAGAACTCCGGGGCATGTCCAAGTCGCTCGATACCTTACTGCGTTCCCAATCACTGATCTATAAGTACATCCTGTACTTTGCGACCATAGCGGCCATTGTCTTTTTCTTTCCCAAAGGCGGGCAGTTCAAGTACGAATTCCAAAAAGGCAAGCCCTGGCAGTACGAAAACCTGTACGCCCCCTTTGATTTTTCCATCCACAAATCGCCTGCCGAGTTGCAGGAAGAGCGCGAACAACTCGAGCGGTCTCAGATCCCCTATTACCGTTTCGATACCGAGAAGGCCCTGCAGGTGTACAATGACTATCAGCTCGAGTTCCCGAATTATTTTCCCGGTACCGATTATTCGCCCCGGCAATGGAATACCCTGCAGGTGCGCGGGCGCGAATTACTCGACAGCCTGTACCAGACCGGGCTGTGGGACGGCAGCACGCCCCCCCAGACCCGCGAGGTACTGCTGGTGCGCGATAATGAGGCCCGCCGGTTGCCTTTTTCACAGATCCACCGCATGGCCGATCTGCAGGCCACCGTTGGCAGAATTGCTCGCGACCCCCTGGTAAGGGAGTACCTCCCGCAATTCCAGGACCTGTTCTTCAGGGTGGTACAACCCAACGTAAGCCGGGACGAAGACCTCACCCAGCGTGAATTGAATAACGAACTGGCCAAGATTTCCATGACCCGGGGCAACGTGGACGAAGGGGCGCTCATCATTGCGAAAGGGGAGGTGGTAGAGGCCGACAACCTGAAGATTCTGGAGTCGCTAAAGGCCGAATTCGCCTCTGAGCTCTGGTCGGCCAGCAACCAGTATTACATCCTGGCCGGATACACCATTCTGGTGGCCCTGGTGCTTATGATGCTGCTGCTTTTCCTGAAGAAGTACCGCCCCGATGTGTACCACAACAATGTGAAGGTAACCTTCATTTTTTTCAATATTTTGATCGTGGTATTCCTCACCACTTTTGTGGTCAAGTACGACGAGGCTTATGTTTTTGTGGTGCCCCTCTGCATTTTGCCCCTGATCATCAAGACCTTTTTCGACCCCAGGCTGGGGCTGTTCGTGCACACCCTCACCTTGCTGCTCCTCGGCTTTGTGGTACCCAACAGCTTTGAGTACATCTTCCTGCAAATCATTGCCGGTATCGTTACGATCCTGTCGGTCTCAGAGCTGTACAAACGCGCTAACCTCTTTATCTCGGTAGGGCAGATCACCCTCATCTATATAGTCGGTTATTTTGCCTTCCACGTCATACAAGAGGGAAACATCGACAATCTGATTTGGGTCAACTTCGGCTTCTTTTTGCTCAATGGCATGATTACCCTGTTTGTGCAGCCCCTCATCTACATTTATGAAAAGATGTTTGGCATGGTTTCCGACGTTTCCCTCCTGGAGTTGTCAGACACCAACTCGCGCCTGCTCAAGGAGCTGTCCAACAAGGCGCCCGGCACTTTCAACCACTCCCTGCAGGTGGCCAACCTGGCAGAGGCGGCTGCCAACGAGGTGGGTGCCAATGCCATGCTGGTGCGGGTAGGGGCGCTTTACCACGATATCGGGAAGATGCTTAATCCCACGTATTTTACAGAGAACCAGACCACGAACATAAACCCGCACGACGACCTGTCGCCCGAGGCCAGCGCCCGAATTATCGTGCGCCACGTGATCGAGGGGATCGAACTGGCCCGGAAGTACAAAATACCCGACCGCATCATTGATTTCATCCGTACGCACCACGGCACTACCCTGGTTTATTACTTCTACAAAAAAGCCCAGGACGCCTCCGAGGAGCAGATTTCGGATGCCCCTTACCGGTACCCGGGCCCCATCCCGTTCTCGAAGGAAACGGCTATACTCATGATGGCCGACTCCGTCGAAGCTGCCTCCAAAAGCCTGGTAAACCCGACCTTTACCATTATTGACCAGTTTGTGGACCGCATCGTGGGCGGGCAGATGCAGGCCGGGCAGTTCCTGAACGCCAGCATTACCTTCAAGGAGATCGAGACCGTCAAAAGGGTGCTCAAGCACCGGCTCACCAACATTTACCACCTCAGGGTGGAATACCCGGAATAGGTAAGCCCCACCCTTTCCGGCGTAGTTTTTGTTGCTGTCTCACAGGGTATTTGTAGGAAAAACTTTTTTCGCGTAACTTCCTGTCTCTCCCCTTGCTAAAACCATCAGATATGAAGATTTTCCGTCTGGGCCTGTTGCTTGGCTTCATGCCTGTTTTTCCGCTGGCCGCCCAGGGTGATTTCCATTTGCCCTTAAAAGCGTACGGGTACAATACAACACCTGCTCTGCAAGATCGGGCTGTGCTCGACTCCCTGCAGCGCTGGGAAGAACACATTACCCTGCATACCGACCGCGCGGCAGCCGACCCCGGCGACTACATTTTCTTCAAAGCCTTTGCCACCACCGGCCCCAATCGGGTACTGTTCAGCCCCAGCGGGGTACTGAAGGTAGAGTTGCTGAACACGGAAAAAGAGGTGGTAAGCACCCAGTATTACCCCCTGAGCGCCGGCACGGCCGACGGGGCCCTGCAAATCCCTGATAAACTGGAGCCGGGGGCCTATACGCTGCGGGCCTATACCCGGTGGATGCGCAACTACGGCCCTACCTATTTTTACACCACTTCGCTGCAAATCGGCTCACTCCCTGCCATTTCCGTGGAAGCCGGTGAAAGCCCCACCATTGCCACGGTTGAATTTCAACCAGAAGGCGGGGAACTCATCTCCGGGATTTCGAACAACCTGGCCATTGTGACCCGCGATGCCCACGGCTGCCCGGTGGCCGTCAGGGGCGAAATCGCGAACGCCTCGGGCACACAGCGCATTCCGGTACAATCCTTCGGTGCCGGGTACGCCTCGGCCCTCTTTGAGCCACAGGCGGGAGAACAGTATAGGCTCCAATTGGAAAACGGGGATGCCTACAGCCTCCCCGAAGTGGCCGCCAGCGGGTATGCACTGCGGGTAAACAACCTCGACCCGGCTCGCATCCGGGTACGGATAGAAGCGGCAGCTACCTCCCTGACCCGATCGTTGACCTTGCTGGGCAGGCAGGGCTTGCATACGGTTTTTGAACAATCGGTGACCCTCGACCATAACCGGCAAGCCGAATTAGACATACCCACCGCCGGCCTTCCCGCGGGCACCCTTAACCTGGTCTTGCTCGATGCCGGGGGCGAAGAACAGGCGCTGCGCCCGGTACAGATCGAAGGGGCCTCCCAGCTGCGCATCGAGCTCAGTCCGATGGCTGCCGACTTCAGCCGGGGCGCGGAAACGGCCTTCCGTCTCCGGGTTACAGACAGTCAGGGCCGGCCCGTACAGGCCAGCCTTTCCCTGGCCGTAACCGCTGCCCCGAATACGGGGGTTCCGCAAAATGGACCCTTCCTTTCCGGGCCCGCAGCGGCTGAGAACCACACAGGCACACAAAACCAGGCACGTTTTCTCAGTGACCTGAAAATCCTGGGCGACTACAATTCGGCTTTGTCCATGGAACTGCCAGACGCTATCAGGTACCGGGTGCAACAGGGCCTGGAGTTGATTGGATACGCTTACGACCTGAATAACAACCTGCTGCGTAATACCCGCATCCAGGTAATCGGTTCGGCCGACAACGCCCTGGTCCTTGATGAGATCACAACCGATGGATCGGGGGTACTAAAGCTTACCAACCTGAATCTTTACGGGGTAACCTCCCTGGTTTTCCGGACCAACGGCGATGAAACCCGCGAGAGGCTGGTGCGCATCGAGCCACTTTCCCCAAAAAAGGACCCTGATGGGGCCAATGAAAAGGAAAAAGCGACCAGGAAAAAAGAGGCCATGGTAGAGACGACCCCCTGGTTGGAAATGGATACCACGGGATTGATCGCCCTGAATGAAGCCGTGGTAAAAGCGAAGAAATTGGAACAGAAAGCAAGCCCTTCTACCTATGGGGTAGTGCCCGACAACACGGTATATCAGGATCCCAAGCGGCCGGTATCGACCGAAATCCTGCTGAGCCGGATTCCTGGCGTTTCGGTTTCCGGAGATTTGAATATGAACCCGCGCATTACCCTCCCCATGCGAATAGTTGGTACCATGGCCCCCGTGCTCTGGGTTGTCGATGGTTTGGTACTGGGTCAGCAGGGCATTGACGGCCATCCCTTCGCCATGATTCCAAGTACGGATATTGAGCGTATCGAGCTGGTGTCGGGAGCTGCCGCAGCCATATTCGGAAGTCGCGGGGCAGGGGGTGTTTTTCTGTTGTACACCCGAAGTGGGGCAGGCCTGGACTACATTCGCCGTAAAGACGCCCAGCTGGTATTCAAAGGCTACGAACCCCGCCTCGATTTCGATGCCTACCTGGCCCTTCGCCAAGACGACCGCCAGCTTCGTAAAGCCGCCCCGGCCACCCTGTACTGGAACCCGGCCGTGGAAACCGATGCCAACGGGGAGGCCGTGGTACGCTTCCGCAGCCCGGGCGATTACAGCAAGGTTCAGGTAACTGCCGAAACCGTTACCCCCGACGGCAAAGTGGGAAGGGCTCAAAAGGTATTCTGAGCGACCAACCCTGAAAAATTCACTTTGTAAGTTGCAGCGATTCAGGCATGCCTGAGCATTCCAG
>JAHECA010000065.1 GCA_024642005.1 Robiginitalea sp.
AGCTCCTCGGCGCCCTGAAACAGGTGGCCCTGAAACACCAGACGAGCCTTGCCGCCATTGCCAGCCGGTTTGTCCTGGAAAACACCTGCGTGGGTGCGGTAATCGTCGGAGCCCGGCTGGGGGAAAACGCCCATATCGAAGAGCATAAGCGCCTGCTTGAGATTCACCTCGACGCTGACGATATGGCTTGCATAAAGGCAGCGCAGCAACTGCTCAAGCCCATTCCGGGCGATTGCGGCGATGAATACCGCAAACCTCCATTTCTGACCGCCTCAGGAGACTTGAGCCATCATCTAAAGAGTATTCCGGCTGTATTTGACCCTGTCGGGGTTGAGGGCGACCGGGTGCAGGTCTATAGCGGCACCGTATGGGAAGAATTCGCAGGCTACTCCCGGGCCATTCGAAAGGGAAATGTGATCTATGTCTCGGGGACTACTGCAACTCATGGGGCTCGTGTTATCGGAGGCAATGACCCGGCAGGTCAGACGCATTTTGTGATCGATAAAATCGAGGCGGCCATCGAATCATTGGGCGGCACGTTGAAAGATGTGGTCCGGACCCGTGTTTTCGTGAACCAATTGCAAGATTGGGAGTCTGTGGCAAGGGCCCACGGGGAGCGCTTCAAGGGCATAAACCCGGCCAACACCCTGGTAGAGGCCCGGTTGGTAGGCGACGGATACCTGGTTGAGATCGAGGCCGAAGCCGTTCTAGGTGAAGAGCCTTAGTTTTAAGGCGTCTTTTCATGCCCGCAGCAGCGGGGCAGCTGTTCTTTGGCCGGGGCCTTTTGTTTACTGCCTGCCAAGGGTGCTCAGGTCGAAAGTAACCTGGGTTACTGTGAGCCCGGAACAAGAGGCCTATCTTTGCGTCATAAATCATTAAATCATGCCTACAGTTAAACTCACCACTCAGAAATTCAAGGACGAAATCTTCGACTATACCACCGAGAAGGAATGGAACTATAAAGGAGATAAACCGGCTATCATCGATTTTTACGCCGACTGGTGCGGCCCGTGTAAAATGGTGGCACCCATATTGGAACAATTGAGCGACGAGAACCCCGAAATAGTCATTTACAAGCTCGATACCGAAGTCGAACAGGAACTGGCCTCTGCCTTCCAGATTCGAAGCATCCCGAGCATCTTGTTTATCCCCAAGGATAAGCAGCCGATGATGCAAGCCGGGGCATTGCCCAAGCATGTTTTGGAAGATATCATCCAGAAAGAGCTGTTGACCTCCGTTTCGTAAATAGGGAAAGTAATGTAACTAATGAGCCGGGCCTTAAAAGCCCGGCTTTTTTCTTTCCTGGCTTTCGCGCCTTACCATGCAGGCAGCCTGTACGTCTCCTCCCCTGAGTTATATGAATTTTGGAACGGAGGGTTCTGACAAATTCGGGGAACTATACTACATTTAGGCAGTAACCAACCAACTAAGACGCATTGAAAGCCATTAAAACAAGTGTCGAGGTGCTGGAATACCTGCACTTCCCCCTCTGGATTGTCAAGGACGCCGCCTGGTTTGCCGCCTTGCATATTACGGCCTATAAAATCTACTTCCAGTATATTTCCCTGATATTTGCGATCCCGACCATCAGCATCACCCTCTATCTGATCGCTGTTTCCCGATCCCGGTTCTTGCGGCTCGAAAACACGCTCATCGCCCTTTGGCTTATGGCCAATACGGGCTGGATGCTGAGCGAGCTGTTTGAATTTCCCCTTACGCTTTGGTCTGCCTGTTGTTTTAGTATCGGCCTTATCATCGCCCCGTATTATACCAGGCAACTTATCCGCAACCGCGGGGCGTTGTCGGCCGGGTTTGATACCGTTGCCACTGAGGAGGCTTCGGAACAAAATTAAACCCCGTTTGTAATACCGGTTCGGTATGTAAAGCAAAAGCAGAGTGGAGTTCCCGGGAAATGACCAATGTGCATGGCAAGGATTAATTGCTTATATTCGATTTAATATCAGCTAAATAACCCGCAAAATTATGACTGAAAACAAACCGATGTCAGTAGGTGATTGGTTAATCACCATGATTGTTACAAGCATCCCTATTGTGGGGCTAATCATGCTATTAGTATGGGCCTTTTCATCCGGGACGAATGAATCGAAGAAGAACTGGGCCAAGGCCGCCCTGATCTTCTACGTGATCATGGGAGTACTCTGGTTCGTGTTCCTGGGGTCCATGATGGCATCCCTGGCCGATTCCATGTAGGCTGAACTTGAGATTCGCGCCGCTCCCCGAACCTCGGGGGCCGTGCCCGAATGTTGGAAAATGCCGGCAATTCTGCCGGCATTTTTCATGCTCCTTAGTGACGGTTGCCCCGGCTTGAGGAAGGCTGGCCTCCAGGTGGCTATCCTGTGCGGATTACAGCAGAGAGAAACCGAAGCCGGGCCGGTCGTTACTATACATCCGTCCTTCCCGGATTTCAAAGCCATCGCGTACCAGGTCTTCGGCCAGGTCGAGGTGGCCATCCAGGTCGAGGTACCGGGTGTTGGGGCAGGCGTAGGCGATGTGCAGGGCCGCCGAAATGCTGACCCGGCTTTCGTCGTTGCAGCCCCAGAAAACTTCGATGCCCGCCTGTTCGGCGATGCCGGCGATGGTGCGGGCACCGGCCAGTCCACCGCATTTCATAAGTTTGATGTTGTAGATCCCGAAATACCCCATCGAGGCAAATTTCAGGGCAGCGGCAGCATCTTTGATGGATTCGTCTCCGGCGCATTGCTTCCGCTGGTCTTCAGTGAGCATGGCCAGCTCGGCTTCACGTCCTACGGGCATGGGCTGCTCAACCAGCTCCAGTCCCAGCGGTCGGGCTGCTTCCAGGAATTGCCTGGTTTGCGCCAGGTCGTAGCCCTGGTTGGCATCTACCCGCAAAGTGAAATAGTCGCCGAATGATTCGCGGAGCTTCGCCAGGCGTTCGACATCGGTAGCCAGGTCGAGCCCGGTTTTTACTTTCAACACCCGAAAACCCTGTTTTTTGTAGTCCTGTGCCTCTGCCAGGGTGTCTGCTACGTTTTTGATGCCGATAGTCACAGAGGTTGGCAACCCCTGGTGCTTTTGCCCGTAAAAGGAGGCAATCGGAATCCCCAGGAATTTCCCGAAAGCATCGTGCAGGGCAATGTCGAGGGCCGCTACCGTACCCGGGTACCCGGCAAACCGTTGCTGGGCTTCAAAGATGAGCTGCTGAAAGGTGCGGATGTCGCGCCCGCAGAGTTCCTGTACAAAGTCTGAGTTCAGGTTCTCCAGGGTTTTTGCCGTGGTTTCCCCAACCACGTCCTCGGCCGGGCTCCCGGCTCCATAGCCTACCACGCCGTTGGCCAGCTCGATTTCCAGGTAGGCGATATGCACGTCTGAAAAGGTGTTGTAAGCAATGGTATAGGGCTTTTTGAGGGCCAGTTTTTTACCGTATGACCTGATGGCTGTAATTTTCATGTTTTCGGTTTGTTGCGTTCGCAGAGTTCTCTAAGTACCGGAATGAGTTTGTTTACGCCTTCCTCAAGGGGGAGCAGTACCGGCCTTTTGAGCCGGGCCTGGTAGGTTTCCTGGAGCTCATGGGCTTCTGTCGGGGTACACCCTT